>CACHLD010000001.1 GCA_902580565.1 uncultured Pelagibacteraceae bacterium
GCTCTTGTTTTAGCTATTGGAATTGTTGTAGATGATGCAATCGTGATGTTGGAAAACATTGTCAGAAGAATAGAATTAGGTGACAGTCCTTTGGTTGCAGCATACAAAGGTGCAAAACAAGTATCTTTTGCTATTATAGTAACAACGGTGGTTCTAGTAGCTGTGTTTATTCCCCTAATTTTTATTGAAGGTATAACGGGTGTTTTATTTACTCAGACTGCAGTTACTCTTGCTTCTGCTGTAATAATTTCAAGTTTTGTAGCACTTTCTTTAAGTCCAATGCTGGGAAGCAAATTCTTAAAGAAAAATATGAACAAATCGAAAATTGTATTAAAATTTGAAAAATTTTTAAAAGATTTAACATACTTTTATAAGCTATCTCTATTAGGTTGGATAAAAAAAAAGAAAATAATTACATCTTTTTTGGCCGGTACACTTGTTTTAACTATTTTTTTATTTAATTTTGCTCCTAAAGAATTAATAGCTCCAGAAGATCGGGGAGCTTTTTTTGTAATTGTAAAAGCTCCACAGGGTTCAGGCTTTAATTTTACTAAAACTAAAGCAGAAGAGATTGAAAAACTCCTACTTCCTAGTGTCGGCAAAGGTGAGTATAGAAAACTTATAATGAGAGTTCCAGGATTTGGAAAATCTGCAAAACAGGTTAATAGTGGTTTTATTATTGTGCTTTTAGAACCTTGGTCAAAAAGAGATCGTCACGGAGTTAAAATTATGAGAGAATCTTTTGGAAAGATAGGAAAGGTTCCTGGTGTGCTCGCATTTCCTATCATGCCTCAAGGTATTCGAACTGGTGGAGTCGAAAGTCCGGTCCAGTTTGTAATATTAGGCAATACTTATGATCAGCTTATTGAGTGGAAAGAAATTATTAAAAAGGAAGCTAGAAAAAATCCAGGTCTTGTATCAATACAAGATGATTTTGATTTAAACAAACCTCAACTAAATGTTCAAATTAATCAAAAAAAAGCTGCAGATTTAGGAGTTTCTACGGAAGATATAGGGAGAACGATAGAAACTATATTTGGATCTAAAAAAGTTACTAATTTTACACAGGATGGAAAAGAATATTCAATTATTCTTCAAGGAGATATAAAAGATAGACAAGAACCTGATAGTATCAGTAAGGTATTCGTTAGATCGAAAAACAATGGGAAACTTGTATCTATTTCTAATTTAGTTGAATATAATGAAGAGGGTCAATCACCTTTTTTAGCAAGATATAACAGACAGAAGGCAGTAACAATTTCTTCTAGACTTGTTGGCGACTATTCTTTAGATGAGGCATTAAAATTTTTGGTTAAAGTTGTGGAAGAAAATACTCCTCAAGCTAAAATTGCTTATAAAGGCGAGAGTGAAGAATATAAAAAGACAAACACAGAATTATATATTATTTTTGCCTTAGCTCTAATAACTGCATATCTAGCCATGTGTGCTCAATTTGAAAGCTGGAAACACCCGCTCACAATTATGCTAACTGTTCCGATGGCTATCCTTGGAGGATTGCTTGGTCTTTTAGTTGTAGGATCTTCATTAAATTTATACAGTCAAATAGCATTAATTATTCTAATTGGTTTATCTGCAAAAAATGGAATTTTAATTGTTGAGTTTGCAAATCAATTAAGAAAAGAGGGAAAAAATTTAGAAGTTGCAGTTTTTGAAGCTGCGACTATTAGATTTAGACCAATACTAATGACAAGTTTATCTACTATTATAGGAGTGTTGCCTTTGATAATAAGCTTTGGACCTGGTGCAGCGAGCAGGCTTTCTGTAGGAATTACAATATTTGCTGGAATGATTTTTTCAACTTTTTTTACTTTATATGTAATACCTACTATTTATACTGTTATTGGAAAAAACACTCAAAGAATCGACGCCGTAGAAATTGAGCTCAATAAACAGCTTAAAAAATAATATATTTATTCTTATCTAAATTTTTTTTACAAAGTGTTAATTGTTTTCTATATTTATTTGCCAAGTCTTTAACAGATTTAGCATAAATTATAGCTTTTTTATCTTTTGAATAATCTTTATAATCTCCCCAACCTTTATAGTAAGCTAAATACTGTTTGTAGGCATCTTTTTTAGATATCTTTAATATCTTAGAAGTTTTATTAATATACCATCCTATAAAATCGACAGAGTCTTTAAAACGAACCCGAGTTGCCAGCGGATTGTCAGTTTCTTTTTTGTATTGTTTCCACGTGCCTTCTACGGCTTGAGAATAACCAAATGAACTAGATGGTCTTTTAAAGGGTATGACCTTAAATAATTTTCTTCTGGGAGGCTTCGCTAACCAGTTAAAATCGCTCTCTTTTTTGATGAAAGCAAGCTGTAAATGTATAGGTGCTCCCCATTTCTCATAGGAAGCTTTCGCATGTTTGTACCAAAGGTATCTTTCTTCAAAAATTGCACAGCTGTTTTGTGTATTTTTTGGAATTGAAGAACATGCTGCTATAATCAAAAAAATTCCAAAAAATATAATTTTTTTTAAAAGAATCATTTTTTAAATTATATAAGAAATTAATTCTGCTTTCTCCATTTTTCTGGTTTTATAAAAGTCCCTTTCCATAAACCTAATTTTTCTTCTTTTGCAAAATTTTCATCAAGAATATATACTTTTGAGTATCTTCTATAAGCCAGAGCGTAACCATTACGAACCATCCATCTATTTAAATTAACTTTATCTTTCAAGCACTTGGCTAAATATCTTTTATATCTGTCTTTTCCGAATAAGATACATTTAATCGGTTTATTTCCAATTTTTTGAGAAAGTTTTTTTTTTGATATTTGCCCACAGTAATATTCTTTCTGAAAATTTAAAAACATTATTTGTAAGTATGGTTTTTTACATTTTTGTCTTATTTCTGGAGCGTCTATACCCTCCAATCTTATTTTATAGGATTTAATTTGTATTGTGTCACCATCAATCACTTTTGGAAATCCAACAATTTCCGATGCTTTCAATGTCTGAAAAAAAAATAGAGACAAAATTAAAATTATATATTTTACCATTTGATTAATTTGCTAATTAAAAAAATCAATATCACACCAGCTGAATTAGCTATTAAATCATAAAGCTCGAAAGCTCGATTAGGAATAATATAATGTGATATCTCTAAAATTATAGATACGAAAAATATAAAATAAAGATTAGTAAAAGTTTGAGTTTGTTTCAAATTACAAATAATAGCAAGAGTTGTTAGATACATAAAAAATAATAAATGGTTAATGGAAGTACCAATAGGATTATTAATTATATTGGGTTGTTTGCCCATATCTCCGTAAAAAAAATATCCAATAAGACTGCCTGGAAATAAATACATAATTAATAGAGCTAAAAAAGAGAAATAGTAAAGATATTTTACCAACTTTAAGACATTATTTTTCATTATAAGTTTAATATTACATAATATCTGATATTTATCTATTATGAGTACACTTATCTTAGTAAGACATGGTCAAAGCGTATGGAACGCAGAAAATAGATTTACTGGATGGGTAGATGTTGATCTATCTGAGAAAGGAATTTTAGAGGCTCAAAAATCTGGTCAATTAATCAAAAATCTTAATATTAATATAGATTTTTTTTACACATCTTTTTTAAAAAGAGCTATCAAGACACTTACTACTATACTTCAAGAAAACGCTTTGGAGCTCAAATTTAATACTTCTTGGGAATTAAATGAAAGACATTATGGATCTTTGACTGGTTTAAATAAAGAGGAAACAAAAAAAAAAATTGGCGAAGAGCAGTTTAAAAAATACAGAAGATCTTGGGATGTACAGCCGCCACCAATGTCTGAGAATGACACAAATCATGACTTATTCAGTCCTTTAAACCCAAGTATACCAGTAGGCCAAATACCTTTTACAGAGTCTCTAAAAGATACCTATAATAGAGTAATCCCTTATTATAAAAAAGAAATACAAAAACATATTAATGAAAGTAAAAACGTTTTAATATCAGCTCATGGAAACTCACTAAGAGCACTATGCAAACATCTATTTAATATTTCTAATAAAAAAATAAGTGAATTAGAAATTCCAACAGGAAATCCTTTAATAATTGAAATCGATAATAACCAAAAAGTTCTAAAATATTATTACCTGGATGACACTAGAGCTAAAACAATTATATTTAATCAGTAATTTCTAAATCTAGTATTTTTTTGTACATTTCTTTCGTATTTAAGTGATAAAACTTTTGCTTACTCGCATTACCAAATAAAAAATTTTCCTTAATTAGATAGTTCCAGACCTTGTTCATAGAAAATATCTTATCTTTTATAGAATTGAAAACACTGTGGTCTAAAATTTGAAGTCCAGTAAAAATGAATTCATTATTATTGTCTCTGCTAATCATACCATCTTGAAGATTAAAATCTCCTTTAAAAGAACTATCAAAACTCAAATTTTTATTAACTAACAATAAACAAGGCTTTTTCTTTTTAAAATAAAGATCCTCTAAATCTTTTAATTCATTACTGTAAGCGTCACTCCATAAAGTGTCAGGGTTAATTGCTATAAAAGGTTTTTTGAAAGATCTAGTTGCTTGAAGAATTCCGCCTCCTGTGTCAAGTAATGTATCCTGCTCATTAGAGAATACAATTTTTGCTTTATAATTCTTACTATAAACAAAATCTTTTATTTGATCAGGTAAGTAATGAACATTAATAGCAATGTCCTCTATTCCATTTTTTATCAGCAACTCTATAGCTCTTTCTAGCAAGTTCTTGTTACCTATTTGGATTAATGGCTTTGGAGTTTTTAAAGTAATTGGCTTCATTCTTTTTCCCAATCCAGCCGCTAGAATCATACCGTGCTTAATTTTCATATTTTAATCTTTTTTAATTTTTTAAAAGGCAGATATTTTTCAAATAATATATTCAATTTATTAAAAATAGGGTTTTTCATTCTTCTCTCAATAAGTGACCAGGTGTAGGGCAAATATTTTAAATAGTTTGGTTTTCTATCTCTTTTATAAAGACGCACAAAAATCCCAAGTATCTTTAAATTTCTTTGAACAGATAAAATATCAAAATCATTTTTTAGACTAATTTTATTTTTAGCTTTAAATTTTGATTTTTTTAAATAGTAATCAAATAAATTAACCTGCAAATTTTTAGGAATTGTAATTCTAACATCATCAATTAACGAAGCAACATCATATAAAGGATTTCCAATTATTGCATCTTGACTATCAATAAGACTTAATTTTTTTTTGTTAATCATAATATTTGATGCATGAAAATCTTTATGTGTAAAATAATTATTTTTAAAATAAAGTTTTTTATAAATATTATTAAGTTCTTTTTTTAAAATTTTTTTAATTTTTCCAAGCTTTAAATTTTTAAAATAATATTTTAGATACCAATCAAAAAATAAATCTGACTCTTTGTGTAACTGGCTAAGAGAATATTTTACAAATTTAATCTTTTTTCCATTGAAATAATATTGATTTTTGAGTTTAATCTTCTGTAGTTTAATAATTAATTCGATTAATTTTTTATAATCGTTAAACTTATTTTTTTTATTTTTAATATAATCATAGAAAGATCTATCTCCTAAATCTGTAATTTCTATCATATTGTCTTTGTAATAATTTTTTAGAAGTTTGGGCGATGAAATATTATGACTATTTAAAATTTTATTTACAGCGGAGTAAACGATTAAATTTTTATATTGTTCTTTTCTTGCGAGGACTATGATTGAAGTTTTATTATTCTTTTTTACTCTATAGAATTCTCTAAAAGACGCGTCGCCTGAAATTTTTTTTAATTTATAATTCATTTTCATTAAGATTTTTCCATTTTCCATGCCCAAAGATGTTTAACTCTCTTTCACTCTCTTTGTTAGAATATTTTAAGTGCAATTCTAGTCTATCTACTATAGTTGTTTCGACCAAATCTGGCCATTCGATTATTTTTATTGTACTTGGGTCTCCTTTAAAAATACCTAATTGATCTAGCTCTTTGCTATCTTTAATTCTATAAAGATCATAATGCATAACCTTTAAGTTTTTAATATCGTATTCGTATAATAAATTAAATGTAGGGCTTAAAACTTCTGTTTCTTTAACACCCTCTCGTTTTTGTAAATAATTAATTAAATTTCTTGTAAAAGTTGTCTTGCCAACACCAATTTCACCAATTAAAAAAATGCAATCTTTTTTGGATACATTGTCTGCAATTTTATTCGAGATTAATCTAAGGTGGTCTAAGGATTTAATAATCATTAGCTACTAATCTAGTAGCGATAAGTATCTGGTTTAAATGGTCCCGATGGTTTAACGCTAATGTAATCTGCTTGTTCTTTTGACATTTTAGTCAATTTTGCTCCAACTTTTTCCAAATGTAACATAGCTACTTTTTCGTCTAAATGTTTTGGTAAAACATAAACTTTCTTTTCATATTTATCTGAATTTTTCCATAATTCAATTTGTGCAATTACTTGATTAGTAAAAGAAGCGCTCATTACAAAACTGGGATGTCCAGTTGCACAACCTAAGTTTACAAGTCTTCCTTCAGCTAATAAAATAATTCTCTTTTTGCTTGGCAATTCAATTTCGTGAACTTGAGGTTTTATCTCATCCCACTTATAATTTTTTAAAGCTTCCACTTGAATTTCATTATCAAAGTGACCAATATTGCATAATATTGCTCTGTCTTTCATATTCCTCATATGATCAGCTGTCACAATATCTTTATTTCCTGTGGCAGTTACTACAATGTCTGCCTCTTTAATTGCATCATTCATTAATACGACTTCATACCCTTCCATTGCTGCTTGTAATGCACAAATTGGATCTGTTTCTGTTACCATAACTCTTGCACCAGCTTGTTTTAATGATGCTGCACTGCCTTTTCCTACATCTCCAAATCCAGCAACAATCGCTACTTTTCCTGACATCATCACATCTGTTGCTCTTTTAATTCCATCAACTAAACTCTCTCTACAACCATATAAATTATCAAACTTTGATTTAGTTACAGAGTCATTAACATTGATTGCAGGAATTAATAATGTTTTGTTTGCTTCCATCTTTTTCAAAGCTAAAACGCCTGTTGTTGTTTCTTCTGATACACCTTTTACTGCTTTCAAAAGTTCTTTATAATCTTTATGCATTAAAGCAGTAAGATCGCCGCCATCATCTAAAATCATATTAGGTTTCCACTCTTTCTTTCCTTCAATGGTTTGTTTAACACACCACCAATATTCCTCCTCAGTTTCTCCCTTCCATGCAAAAACAGGTATACCAGCTTTAGCAATAGCTGCCGCTGCATGATCTTGAGTAGAAAAAATATTGCAAGAAGACCACCGTACCTCCGCTCCTAACTCAACTAAAGTTTCAATCAAAACAGCAGTTTGAATCGTCATGTGAAGGCAACCTAAAATTTTTGCGCCCTTAAGAGGTTTTTTACCATTATACTCTTTTCTTAATGTCATTAATCCTGGCATTTCAGTTTCTGCCAAGGAAATTTCTTTTCTACCGAAATTTGCTAAGTTGATATCTTTTACTTTAAAATCTTGAGACATATTTTAGAGTTATTTAACAATATAAATGGAAGTTATCAAGAAAGATCGCTAAGAAAATTTAGGCAACAATACTTCTACTTGAGCCCCTCTTTTGTTTATTCTATTCGACGCAGCTATAGTTCCTTTGTGCAATTCTACAATGTTCTTCACTATGTTTAGTCCCAAACCAGAATGCTTTCCGAAGCTTTTGGGTCTATTACTATAAAATCTTTTAAATATTTTTTGTGGAGAAGTTTCAGAAAAACCTGGTCCTTCGTCTCTAATCATCATTACAAGATTATTTGAGGTTTCTTCAACCTCTATTTCTATCTTTTTATGATCCTCACTAAAAGATATAGAATTGTCCAATAAATTAGCAATTACTTGTTCTAATCTATTTTCGATACCTAGAATATACTCACCATTCCTTGATGTTATTTTTGTTTTTATTTCTATATCAATATCTTTATTTTGATTTTTTAAGTCTTGTTTAAAATCATCAGTAACATTTGTTATTATTTCTACTAAGTTTATTTTACTCATTTTTTCTCTTGATAAAGAAGCTTCATCTTTAAGCATTTGAGAGTAATCAGTAATTAGTCTTTCAATTCTTTCCACATCATGATTAATAATCTTTAATAATTTTTCACTTTCAGTTTTTTGAGTAGTTTTATCTAGTAATTCTGATGCACTTTTTAAAGAAGCCAAAGGATTTCTTATTTCATGTGCAAGATCATTTGAAAAAGTTTCAGCTCTAGTTGTTCGCTTTTGAAGCTCTTTTGTCATTTCATCAATCGAAGTTGTCAATTTTCCTATTTCGTCTCCTCTTACAAAGAAATTTTTTATATCAATATTTTTGTTAGATTTTTTTTTGATAGCTTCACTAAATGCTACTAATAAACCTATTGGCTTTAAAATATACTTATTTAAAAAGAGTGAAAAAATTAAAATTACTAAAGTCACTGCTAGTACTGTTCTGATAATGAAAGCTTTTCTTTCTTTTACCGCAATTAAAATATCGTTAGCTTGTTCAGATACGATAACATAACCCTCTTCCTTATTATTTAATTTAACTATACTTATAGTGCTAACGAAAAAATTATTCTGAATTTTTTCTGAAATAGTCACTGGTTCTCCCTCATATTTATCTAATAAAACTTCTTTTATGTTTTTATCTGGTTCTTTTAAAAATTTTAAAGAATTTTTCTGTTCTTTAACTTTTCCATCTAACGTTTCCTCTATAATTATATCAGATTTTGAAAAAACATTTTGGTCCAAATCTAAAATATTTGTATCCCCAATTAAATTTCCTTTTAGATTGTAAAAACGGACTCTGTCTAAACTTTGAAATAAAAATCTTGTCGATAACAAAAATGTTTTTATCTCTTTTTCATTGAAATCAATATTAAGTCTTTGTAAATGATCCGCAGTATTTTTAATGATAATGAAATGATTAGAGGCTCTTTTATTAACAAGATTAGGTTGAACTGCCTTTAAATAAAAAATCGTAAACAATCCTAGTACAGAGAATACACCTAGGTTAAATAATAAAAATTTTCTTAAGATAGATGCTGATTTTTTTTGTCTCATTAGCTAACATTCCATCTATACCCGCTTCCATACCTAGTTTCAATTGCAGAAAATTTTTCATCTATTTTTTTGAATTTTTTTCTTATTCTTTTTACGTGACTATCAATGGTTCTATCTTCTATTTCAGCATTTTCCTTATATGCAATATCCATCAAATGCGCTCTTTCTTTAATTACCCCTGGTCTTTTTGCTAATTCCTTTACAATTAAAAATTCGGTTGTTGTCAATTTATCTGGCAATGGTTTTCCATCCCACTCGCACTCTAACTGAGATGAGTCTAGTTTTAATTTGCCATGACTTATTATATTTTTCGTATCATCAACGACATTATTTTTTTTTCTTAGTTGGACCCTAATTCTTTCAATTAAAACTTTAGTTGAAAATCCCCCAGATTTTTTAACAAAATCATCAGCACCAAGTTTAAGTCCAAGCAATTCATCTACTTCTTCGTCTTTCGATGTTAAAAAAATTATTGGAATTGACATTTTTTTTCTAAGCTTTTTAAGTAACTCTTCTCCATCCATTCGAGGCATTTTAATATCAAGAACTGCTAAGTCTGGGGGATTTCTTGTTAGACCTATCAAAGCTGATTCTCCATCTATGTAAGTCTGAACTTTAAACCCCTCTCTTTCGAGAGCAATACTAATGCCAGTCAAAATATTTCTATCGTCGTCAACTAGTGCTATCGTTTGTGCCATATAATAGTTATTTTCATAATTTTAATGTCAAAATTTAGGCGTTTAATGAGCTTCACCCCAATTATCTCCTGAATTGATACTTACCTCCAATGGAATTGAAAACATATGATGATCAGAGCTAGAGACGGATACCATAGCGTCTTTGATCATTTTTTTTACTTTTTCCTCATCTGTTTTTAAACATTCAAATATTAATTCGTCATGAATTTGAAGCAACATTTTAGCTTTCTGATTTTTTTCTAAAATTTTATCAATTTTAATCATAGCTAATCTAATTATATCCGCTGCTGATCCTTGGATTGGAGCGTTAATTGCTGCTCTTTCTTGAAAACTTCTTACACTAAAATTTTTATCGTTAATTCCCCTTAGATGAATTCTTCTTCCAAAAATATTAGTAACGTAACCTTGCTTTCTACAAGTTTTAATTGTGGCTCTCATATATTCTTTAATTTCAGGAAACTTTTTGAAATACGAATTAATAAAATTTAAAGCCTCTTCATTAGAAACTGATATCTGTTTTGCTAAACCATACTGAGTAATACCATATATTATGCCAAAATTAATTGCTTTAGCTTTTCTTCTGAATTCATCTGTTACTTTAGTAATAGGAACGTCAAATACTTGACTAGCAGTCAAAGCGTGAATGTCTTGATTGTTTTTAAATGCTTTTTTAAGTTCTTTTACATCAGCCATGTCTGCAAGAATTCGCATCTCGATTTGATTATAATCTGCAGAAATCAAAATATTTTTTTTTTCCGCTATAAATGCTTTTCTTATTTCTTTTCCATCTAATGTTTTAATTGGAATATTCTGTAAATTCGGGTCACTTGAAGCTAATCTTCCTGTATTTGTAGCAGCCAATAAAAAGGAAGTATGAACTCTTTTTGTTTTTTTGTTAATATGTTGTTGTAAGGCATCTGTATAAGTACTTTTAAGTTTAGAAACTTGTCTCCATTCTAAAACTAAATTAGGAAATTTGTGCCCAGTAACTGCAAGATCTTCAAGTATTTTAGCACTAGTAGCTAAGCTACCTTTTTTAGTTTTCTTTAATTTTGCAATCTTTAAATCATTATAAATTATCTCACCTAGTTGTTTTGGAGAAGCTATATTGAATTCTTTTCCTGAGATATTGAAAATTTCTTGTTCAATTTTAACCAATCTAGCTGCAAATTTTTTTGAAAGTTTTTTTAAATAGTTGTCATCAACTTTTATGCCATATGATTCTAATTTAGATAATATTTTAATCATCGGCTTTTCAAAAACTTCATAAATCTTACCAAGTTTTTCTTTGGAGACCCTGTCTGAGAGAATATTATACAGTCTCAAAGTTACGTCTGCATCCTCTGCTGCATATTCTGTTGCCGACTTAAGATCTATATCAGAAAAGTTTAATTGCTTTTTTCCAGTCCCAACTAATTCTTTATAAGAGATGGTTTTATGACCAAGGTGGATTTCAGATAATGTGTCCATGTTATGTCTGTTGTTACCAGCATCTAAAGTATAGGATAACAACATTGTGTCATCTAAAGGATTTAGCTCTATATTATAATTTTTAAAAATGATAAAATCATATTTTATATTCTGCCCAATTTTTTTAATACTTGGATCCTCAAGAATCTTTTTTAGTTTTTTTAAAACTAAATCTATTTTGAGTCCCTTTATATTTTTGTGAGCTAATGGAATATAAAAAGAATTATTTTCATCAAGGCTTAAAGAGATTCCTATTAATTCTGCCTCTAAAGGATTAAGTGAAGAAGTTTCTGTATCTACTGCAATTACTGATCGTTTATTCAATTCTTTAATAAGTTGATCTAGTTCTGATTCATGTAGAATACTCTTATATGACTTTTTATTTATTTTAAAATTTTTTTTTAAATTTGAATTCTTAGTTAATTCTTTATTTTCAGGTTCACCGTAAAAACTAATAGCTTGACTTAATAGTCTGTTAAATTCCATCTCTCTTAAGAATTCATAAAGCTTATCTTTATTAATATCTTTTATTAAAAATTCATTTGGTTCGTTTTTAACTGGAACATTTTCTTTTAATGTAACAAGTTGTTTGCTTAATAACGCCTTATCTTTATTAGCCAACAATGTTTCTCTCCTTTTATTTTGAGATATTTCTGAAGCTTTATCTAATAGATTTTCTAGATTTTTATATTTATTTATTAATTCAGCTGCTGTTTTAATTCCTATGCCTGGAACACCCGGCACGTTATCTGATGAATCCCCAGCTAGTGATTGGACATCAATAACTTGATTAGGTTTCACTCCAAATTTTTCTAAAACTTCTTTTTCTCCTATTACTTTACTTTTCATAGGATCAAATAGTCTTATTTTATTTGAAACTAATTGCATTAAATCTTTATCTGAGGAAATAACTGTTACTTTACCTCCTGCTTCTTTAATTTTTTTTGAATAAGTTGCTATTAGATCATCTGCTTCATAATTTAATAATTCAATTGAAGGTAAATTAAATGCTTCAACTGATTTTCTTATGTACTCAAACTGAGGGGCTAGATCTTCCGGAGCTTCAGCTCTGTTAGCTTTATAATCTTTGTATATATCATTTCTAAAGTTTTTTCTTGCAGAGTCAAAAATCACTGCAAAGTGTGTTGGTTTATTTGTTGAGTCGTCGGATCTAACTTCTTCGAGTAATTTAAAAAGCATTGAGCAAAAACCACTTACTGCTCCAGTTGGCAATCCATCGCTTTTTCTTGAAAGAGGTGGTAAGGCATAATATGCTCTAAATATATATCCAGATCCATCTACTAAATAATAATGATCTGTTTTTTTTATTGAAGTCATATATATATACTACATTAATTTTATATCTAAATTTAATCAAACTATGAATAAATTTGCTTTAACTGTTGAAAATCTCACAAAGGTTTACAATGAGAATAAAAATAGAAAAGAAAATAAAGCGCTTAACGATTTAAATTTACAAGTAAAGCAAGGAGAAATATTTGGTCTTCTTGGGCCCAATGGAGCTGGCAAAACAACTTTTTTAAGTATTTTAGGTGGTACAGTTACTAAAACAAAAGGAAAAGTAAATGTTTGGGGGTTTGACCTAGATAAAAACCCTCGTCAAGTTAAAGCATCAATTGGAATAGTTCCTCAAGAAATTAATTTAGATGCCTTTTTTAGTCCAAAAAAATTACTCGAACTTCAGGCTGGACTTTATGGAGTCACAAAAAAAGATAGAATAACTGAATTAATCTTAAAAATGGTAGCCTTGGAAAATAAAGCTGATGCTTATTCTAGAAATCTTTCAGGCGGTATGAAAAGAAGATTATTAATTGCTAAGGCTATGGTTCACCAACCTGCTGTTTTAATTTTAGATGAACCAACTGCAGGTGTTGATGTAGAGTTAAGAAATAATCTTTGGAAAAATGTTAAAGAGTTAAATAAAGAAGGGGTTACAATCATTCTAACAACACATTATTTATTTGAAGCAGAGGAGATGTGTGATCGAATAGCAATAATAAATAAAGGTAATTTAGTTGCACTTGATACTACTGAAAAATTATTAGAGCAAATTGAAACTAAAAAGATAAATTTTAAGGTCGAGAATATTGAACAAACTAAAGTCTTAAAAATAGAAAAGGCTAAATTTAAAATTAATTCTAGAAACTCTATTTCAGTTTCATATGAAAAAAATTCAATAAATTTTCATGAAATAGTCAAATATTTAGGTGAAAATAACATTAAAATACTTGATATTATTACTGAAGAGGGCGATTTAGAAGATGTATTTATTCAACTAACAAAAAGGTAGATTTAAAATTTAAAAAGGATAATAATATACGAATGCAATCAGTTAAAAATATTACTCAATCAAAATTGATTAAAAAGATATTTATCATTTTTATAGGATCCATAATTCTTGCAATATCATCGAAAATTAAAATTCCTTTTTATCCAGTACCTATGACTATGCAAACTTTAGTTGTGTTAATGATTGGTATTGGATTTGGATGGAAATTAGGAGTCGCATGTATATCTTTATATATATTTGAGGGCATTTTAGGTTTGCCAGTATTTTCAGGTACTCCTGAAAAAGGAGTAGGATTTGCCTATTTTACAGGCCCGACAATGGGTTATTTGATTGGATTTCTCGTAACAGTTTATTTTGCAGGTAGATTTAATTACTCGAATAATTTATTGCATAATTTTTTAAAACTATCTTTTGCAATAAGTTTTATCTATCTTTTAGGAATGCTATGGTTAGGAAATCTTTTTGGTTGGAATAAGCAAATATTTGAATTAGGAGCCCAACCATTTTTATTAGCAGAATTATTCAAAATTTTAATAGCAACTTTCGCTATTAATCAAATAAAAAAAATTAGAAATATATTTTAATTTACCTAGGAGATCTTTTAGAGAGTATTCTTTGTAATGTTCTTCGGTGCATTTTAAGTCTTCTAGCAGTTTCAGATACATTTCGGTTGCATAATTCGAAAACTCTATGAATATGTTCCCACTTAACCCTATCAGCAGACATTGGATTTTCAGGGGGTTTGGCTTTTGACTCTGGAGCCGCTAGTAATGCAGCTTCTACGTCGTCTGCATCCACAGGTTTAGCCATATAATCTATAGCTCCAGCTTTAACAGCTGCAACAGCAGTTGGTAAATTCCCGTATCCCGTTAACATTACGATTCTTGAGTCTTTTTTAGACTTATTTAGCTCTTTAACAACATCAAGCCCATTTCCATCTTCTAGTCTTAAATCAATTAAAGCGAAACTTGGGGGGTTATTTTTGACAAATTGTAGTCCTTCGGAGACCGTTTTTGCCTCTTTTACCTGAAAACCCTTCTTTTCCATGGCTCTAGCTAACCTTCCTCTAAGAGGATCGTCATCATCTAGTATAAGTAAAGACTTATCAGGAAATTCACCGAGTTTTAGTTGTTCAGCATATTCTTTTTGACCTCTCATATACTTGTCATATAGTCATCTTTTTTTTTATTTCAACAGGCAATTTATACATTTTTTTCTTTACATAATATGTAAAAAACCTTAAATGCGACTTAGTGAGGTTTTTTTTACTAAAATTTTTTAAAAACCTATTGTGTAAATTAAAGAGGAACACATGAAATGCGAAAATTTAAAGACGTTAACGAATTAGTTAATGCGTTAAAACCGGATTACCCCGTATACTGTATACGGCCAGATTCCATAAAAAAATCTACTAAATTTTTTAGGGATAATTTCCCTGGAAAAGTTCTTTATGCAGTTAAAACTAATCCTAATGAAAAAGTCTTAAAACAAATTATTTCTAATGGGATAGAAGATTTTGATGTAGCTTCCTTAAATGAAATAAAATTAATAAAAAAAGTAAAACCTAATGCTAATTTATATTTTATGCATACAGTTAAAAGTAAAGAGAGCATTTCATCTGCATACTTTAATTATGGAGTTAAAAATTTTGCATTAGATAACAAAGATGAATTAAGAAAAATTTTAGAGTCCACAAATCATGCAAAAGATTTAAATTTATTTTTGAGAATAGCTATCTCCAACGAACATGCTGAGATTGACTTATCAAGAAAATTTGGTGCTATGCCATCAGAAGCATTAGGTCTTGTAAGATTATGTAAAGAAAATGGAAAAAAATTAGGAATAAGTTTTCATGTTGGCTCTCAGTGTATGCATAAAATTTCGTACTCAAAAGGTATTCGAGAAATAGGTAATATTATTAAGAAAACTAAAATTATACCTGATATAATTAATGTTGGAGGTGGCTTTCCCTCTATTTATCCTGATTTAAATCCTGAGCCAATTCATAATTATCTTAACGAAATAAAAAAATCTCTAAAAGATTTAAATTTAACTAAATTACCTGAAGTAATATGTGAACCAGGAAGAGCGCTGGTTGCAGAAAGTGGTTCCACTATAGTTAAAGTAATATTAAGAAAAAAACAAAATCTTTATATTAATGATGGAACATATGGTTCTTTATTTGATGCAGGTGTACCAAACTTTGTTCTGCCAACTAAAATGATAACTACAGGTCGTGTTCATTCAAAAAAACTCACAGCTTTTAGTTTTTTTGGTCCAACTTGCGACAGTTTAGATTACATGAAAGGTCCTTTTTTATTACCCAACAATATTAAAGAAGGTGATTACATTGAGTTAGGTCAATTAGGGGCATATGGAATCACTTTTAGAACAAACTTCAATGGTTTTTATTCAGATGAGATCTTTGAATTAAATAATAAGCCAATAATGTCTTTATACGAAGATACAAGTAAAGTTAGTTACTTGGTTGCATAATGACAAAAAAAAATAGTCCAAATATTGGGCACAATAAAAAATCTTTTTTAAATACTCCTGTTGAACATATAGATATTACTTCTTTTGACTCAAGAAAAATTATTGAAGGGATGAGTAAAATGTCATTTACATCTAGAGACACTGCTAACGCTGCAAAGATATATAATGAAATGCTATCGGATGATAATTGTTCAATATTTTTAACAATTGCAGGCTCTACTTCAGCTGGAGGTTGCATGAAACTTTACTCAGATTTAATAAAATACAATATGGTAGATGCCATAGTTGCAACAGGTGCATCTATAATAGATATGGATTTTTTTGAAGCTCTCGGGTTCAAACACTACCAAGGATCGCAATTTCAAGATGATACTGAACTAAGAAAAAATTATATTGATAGAATTTATGATACTTATATTGACGAAGAAGAACTTCAAGCCTGTGATAAGGCTATATGTGATGTAGCTAATTCATTAGAACCGAAGGCCTATACTTCTAGAGAATTTATAAAAGAGTTAGGTAAATATTTAAAGAAAAGCGCCAAAAAAAAGGGATCATTGATTGAAACAGCATTTGATAATGATGTTCCCATTTTTTGTCCAGCATTTACAGATAGTTCTGCCGGTTTTGGTTTAGTACTGCATCAAGAACAAAATCCAGATAATTATATTACCATTGACTCTATCAGAGAAATGCGTGAACTAACTGAGATTAAGATCAAATCAAAAAAGTCAGGTTTACTTATGGTTGGCGGAGGTGTCCCAAAAAATTTTATACAAGATACAGTAGTTTGTGCTGAACTTCTTGGTAAACAAGTTGACATGCATAAATATGCAATTCAGATAACTGTAGCTGATACCAGAGATGGGGCTTGCAGCAGTTCTACTTTAAAGGAGGCAAGTTCTTGGGGAAAAGTTGATATTACTAAAGAACAAATGGTTTTTGCTGAAGCTACAAGTGTTTTACCTTTAATTGCTAGCGACGCGTATCACAGAAAAAATTGGAAAAATAGAGGTAGAAGAAATTTCCAAAAAATATTTAAATAAGATGGCAAAAACTAGACTAGCACTAATACAGATGAAAATGTCATCTGAAAAAAAGAAAAATATTTCTAACGCTATAGCAAAAATATATAAAGCTAAAAGTAAAGGTGCTAATATAATTTGCCTACCTGAATTATTTTTAACTAAATATTTTTGTCAATCAGAGAAACATTCAAATTTCAATCTTGCAGAAAAAATTCCTGGGCCGACAACAAGCATCTTTTCTTTAATAGCTAAAAAATTAAAAGTAATACTAATTTTATCTTTGTTTGAAAAAAGAGCCTCAGGCATTTATCACAACACGTGTGTGATTATAAGTGAGAAAGGAGAAATAAAAGGTAAATACAGAAAAATGCATATACCAGATGACCCACAGTATTATGAAAAATTTTATTTCACCCCAGGTGATCTTGGTTTTAAATCTTTTAAAACTTCAAAAGGTAACTTAGGAACCTTAATTTGTTGGGATCAATGGTTCCCGGAAGCAGCAAGATTAACTGCTTTAAAAGGTGCCGAAATACTTTTTTATCCTACAGCTATTGGTTGGCATCCAAAAGAAAAGAAAAAGTTTGGAAAGACACAGCTAAATTCTTGGTTGTCAGTTCAACGTTCTCATGCAATAGCAAATGGTATTTATGTAGCTGCGATTAATAGGGTAGGTATAGAAAAACAGGGATCAAAAAAATTAGATTTTTGGGGCAATAGTGTAATATTTGATCCAAGTGGAAATATTATTAAAAAGGCTAATTTAGGTGAACAAATTCTTGTTTGCGATATCGATTTTAAGAAGATAGAGAATGTGAGAAGACATTGGCCTTTTTTTAGAGATAGAAGGATAGATTATTACAAGGGCATATTAAAAAATCCTAAAGATGCTTAATAGTTCCAAAGATCTTAATTTAAGAATGCCTGCAGAGTGGGAAAAGCAAAAATCTACATGGATAGCCTGGCCTCATAATAAGAAAGATTGGCCAGATAAGTTCGAATTTATACCTTATGTTTTTTGTCAAATTATTTCTGAGATTTCAAAATACCAAAAAGTAAATATTCTCATAGAAAGACAAAAAATAAAAAGAAAAATATCTTTATTTCTAAAAAAATATTCAGCGAGTACAAATAATATCAATTTTATAGTTTGTAAGACAAATAGAGCTTGGCTTAGAGACTCTTTTCCAATTTTTGTAAAAAATAAGCTTAATCAGAGAATATTAGTTGATTGGGGTTTTAATGGATGGGCGAAATACAAAAACTTTAATTATGATAACAAGATATGTTTTAAAATCAAAAATTTTCTTAAATTAAGATCTATATCGCCAGTCCTAAAAAATAAAAAAATTATTCTAGAAGGTGGATCAATTGATGTTAACGGCAAAGGGACTCTTTTAACAACAAAAGAATGTTTACTAAGTAATATTCAAGCTCGAAATCCTGGAATGAAAAAAAAAGAATATGAATATACATTTAAAAAATTTTTAGGAATTAAAAAGGTCGTATGGCTTAATAAGGGAATTGCTGGTGATGATACTCATGGACATATAGATGATATCGCAAGATTTGTTGGTGAAAAAAAAATCTTTATAGCTTATGAGAACAACAAAAAAGATATAAACTATAAACCGCTTAGAGAAAATTATGAAATAATTAAAAAAACAATTGGAAAAAAACATTTTAAACTTTTTAAAATTCCAATGCCTAAAGCTAAATATATTAATGGAGTGAGAGTTCCTGCCACTTATCTTAATTTTTATATTGCTAATAAAGTAGTTTTGGTTCCTATTTTTAATGACAATAATGATAAAGTAGTAATTAACATTTTTAAGAAACACTTTAAAAATAGAAAAATTATTCCAATAGATTGTTCTTTGCTAATTTGGGGATTTGGAGCAATACATTGTATGACCCAGCAAGAACCTAATTGAACAAATCTTTATTTTTCCAATTGATTTTAACTATTGCTCCATTATTCTCTTTGTTATTATAAAATGATATTTTTGCCCCGCGTCTTTCTAGAAGAGTTTTGCCTAAAAATGTTCCTAAACCTGTACCTGCGTTATCTTTAATTTTATTAGATCGAGATTTTATGTACGGTTCTCCCAATAATTCAATTACATCCATAGGAAAACCTGGCCCATTGTCTTTAATTAATATTTCAACAGTTTTTTTATTACTTGCTAGAATTAATTCAACTTTATTTTTAGAAAATTTTACCGCGTTACCTATAAAATTTCTTAAACCATAAATCATTTCTGGAGATCTTTGAATAGAAATTTTGTTTTTGTCATTATCTAATTTTAAAACAATAGTTTTTGAAGAGGTCTCTTTAAATGAAGAGACTATCTCTTGTAGTAAATCTTCTAATTTAGTTTTACTAAAAAATTCATCATCCTTAATTTGTTTTTTTGAAATTTTTTTTAATATTTCTCCACATCTCTTAGTTTGACTTATCAATAGATCAATATCTTTCGAATGTTCGTTATTTTTTCCTAATTCTTTTTTTAATTCAGATGCAACTACGTTTATTGTTGCTAAAGGTGTACCTAACGAGTGTGCTGCAGCAGCAGCTTGTCCGCCAAGTGACTCTAGTTCATACTCTTTTGCAATTAGCTTTTGTAATTGACTTGTTGCATCTGATCTTCTTTTGCTTTCTCCAGAAAATCTTATTCCAAAATATGATAAAAAAACTAATCCAATTATTATTGCTATGAAATAACCTGCTAGGTATAATTTTGGAAAAGTAACTGAGTGATCATGTATCCCAGGCAATGGGTAATGAAAAATAGTAAGTAAAAATAAAAAAATCATCGTTACAAATCCAAGTATAATAGTTGTTCCCATGCTTAAAAACGTAGAAGAAACTATAGTTGGAATAATCATTAAAATTGTAAATGGATTAGATATTCCGCCGGTTAAATACAATAATAGAGATAACTGAATTAAATCGTAAAATAGAAAAATGCTTGCGTTGAAATCCTTTATTTGTATCGACTTAAATCTAAATTGTAAAAATAAATTAGTTAAAAAACCTATAAAAATAATTAAATGAGCTACTTTTATTGGAAAATCTAAATCTAAATAGAAATATACAAGATTTATTGCACTTAATTGACCTAAAATAGCGATCCATCTTAAAATTATTAGAGTTTTTCTGTCTAAATTAAGGTTTTCTTCTAACCTGAATAAAGTAGAAAAATTCATTTTTCTTATCAAATATCAAGATTAATAACGTCTAAAGCTCTGCTTGTAATAAACTCTTTTCTTGGTGCAACTTCATCTCCCATGAGAACTTTGATCATTTTTTGATCTTCTTTAGATTTTTCTTTTGTCCCTTTCGAATACTGAACTCTAAGCATGGTACGATTCTCCGGATTTAAAGTAGTTTGCCATAGCTCTTCTGGGTTCATTTCTCCTAAACCCTTAAACCTTTGTATAGAAAGCTTGTCTTTTTGATCTTGTAAAAACTTACTGTATTCTGAGGAACCTTTTTTAATTTTTTTTCCGTCTTTATCAGAAGCTTTAAATATATAATCCTCTAAAGCTTTTTCATCTTTTATATAAACACTTTTGTTAGCTTTTGTAACTTTGAATAGTGGAGGCTGAGCTAAGTAAATATGTCCATTTTCAATTAGTTGATTAAAAGGAAAGTTGTTAAAAAAAGTAAGTAATAAAGTTCTAATATGCGAACCATCAACATCAGCATCTGTCATAATTACAATTTTTTCATATCTTAAATTTTCTATATTAAAATCTTTTGACCCCGTACCAAGAGCATTAATTAAAGTTACTATTTCATTAGATGACATCATTTTAGATAAAGCTTTTGTTGAATAATCTTCCCCATTAGATTTACCATTAACGTAAGTATTTAAAATTTTTCCTCTTAATGGTAATACTGCTTGATATTCCCTTACTCTTCCTTGTTTAGCTGAACCACCTGCAGAGTCTCCCTCAACAATAAATAATTCTGTTCCTTCTTTTCTTTGTATTTGGCAGTCTGCTAGCTTTCCTGGTAACCCAGAAAGTTCAAATGTTCCTTTTCTTCTTACACTATCTCTTGCTTTTCTAGCCACATCTCGAGCCATAGCAGCCTGAGAAATTTTTTCTAAAACTACTTTTGCCACTGAAGGATTTTGGTCAAACCAAGTTGAAACCTTATCGCTGATTATGCTTTCTACAATAAGTCTTATCTCAGACGAAACCAGTTTATCTTTGGTTTGAGATGAAAACTTAGGATCCGCCATCTTGATTGATAAAACAGCAGTTAATCCCTCTTTAATGTCTTCACCTGAAAGCGTAATCTTATTCTTTTTGGCATTTCTCTCATTTAAGTATTTGTTTATCACCCTGGTTAAAGCACTTCTAAAGCCTAATAAATGGGTTCCTCCATCTTTTTGTGGAACATTATTAGTAAAAGGTAAAACATCCTCAGAATAGCCTGCATTCCACTCAAAAGAACATTCAACTACAACATTATTTTTCGTCGAGGTTACATAAACAGGTTTTTTAAATACTTCTTTTTCATTTTTATTTACCAAAATTGGTTTTTTATTATTAATATGTTTTACAAACTCAACGATCCCTCCATCATACTTATGTTTAAATTCTTTATCTTTTTTATTAGTTTTGTCTATTAGTGTTATACAAACTCCTTTATTTAAAAATGCTAGTTCTCTTATTCTTTTTTCCAGTACTGCAGTACTAAATTTTATTGATGAAAAAACTTCTTTTGAAGGTAGAAAATTTATTTTTGTTCCCTTTTTTTTCGTTTTTCCAACTTGTTTTAATGATTTTTGGGTATTTCCGTTTTGAAAGGTAATTAAATACTCTTTCCCATCTCTATATATATTTAGTTCTAATTTTTCAGATAACGCATTGACTACAGAAACCCCAACTCCGTGAAGTCCTCCAGATACTTTGTATGAGTCATGGTCAAATTTTCCACCAGCGTGTAATTGGGTCATTATTACTTCGGCAGCAGATATTTTTTCACTTTTGTGAATATCTACAGGAATACCTCTACCATCGTCCTCAACAGTAATTGTATTATCATTATTCATAATTACGGAAATATTTTTACAATAGCCTGCTAAAGCTTCATCAATTGCATTATCCATTACTTCGAATACCATGTGATGAAGTCCAGAACCGTCGTCCGTATCACCTATATACATGCCAGGTCTTTTTCTTACAGCATCTAAGCCCTTTAGAACTTTGATTGAGTCCGCACCATAAGATTGATTATTTAAAGCAGAATTTTTTGGCATTGTTTTTATTTAGATAATTAATTATATCATTTTTTGACATTAATATAAAATGCTTCGAATCTCGGATTGCTTAGAATGATTTAATACCAATGTATTTAAGCCTAAAAAAAAAAAAAATTCTAATTTTTAATAAATTCAGATTTTCATAGGCATAATTACAAAATAACTATTTCTATCTGAAACGTCTTCAATTAAAACTGGCGAAACTGAGTCTTTAAAATTCATTTTTAAGTTTTTATCCTCTATCTCAGAAGCTATATCAATTAAATATTTTGAATTAAAACTTATATTTAGGTTATCTGAATTAAAACTAGCTTTTATAATTTCATTTCCTTCACCTGAATTTGCGCTATTAACAGACAATTGAACATTTTCTTTATTAATGCTCAATTTTAAACCCTCTTTTCTATCTAAAGATACACTTGCGACTCTCTCTATTGAGTTTATGAAATCTTTAGATGGAACTATTAAAGATTTATCATTTTTTTCAGGCACAACTTTTTTATAATCAGGAAATTTTCCATCTATGACTTTAGAAATAAGCTTCATTTTTCCGATAGTGAACTTAATTTTATTCTCACTAGTTTGCATAGAAAGCTTTTCACTAGACTCTGATAATAATGAGCATAATTGAAAGACAGTTTTTCGTGGTAAAATCAAAGAAGTAAAATTACTTATATTTGTTATTTCGATACTGCTAGAAGAAAGTCTATGGCTATCTGTTGCTACACCTGTTAAAAAATTTCTTCCGTTTGACTCTGTTAAATGTAAGAAAATACCGTTCAAATAGTGTCTAGTGTCGTCATTAGATATGGAAATTTTAGTTTTGTTCAATAATTTCAAAAATTTATTATTATTTAAAATTGTTTCTGTACCTTCAAATTCATCGCTGAAAGACGGAAAATTGTCTGGAGGAAGGCAAAGTAAATTAAAGTCTGAATTATCACTTTTTAAACTTAATTTATTTTCTGACTTTAAATCAAAGTTAAGTTCAGAGTTAGAGGATATCTTCCTTAATATATCATAAAGTATAGCAGCAGAAGTTGTAGTACTCCCGTCTTTCAAAATTTTAACATCTGTTATCTCATCATAGAAAATTATATCTAAATCAGTTGCTATGATTGATAGAGTATTATTTTTCGACTGCAACAAAACATTTGAAAGAATAGGAAGAGTATTTTTTTTTTCAACAATTCCTTGAACAAAATTTAAAGATTTTAATAAATTATCTCTTTTTACAATAAATTGCATTTCTACTTCTACTCTAGCAAAAGACTTTTTATTTGATTTATATTTTTTTTCATTTCATCATCTTGCTCAGAAAGTCTTGTAATGGTTTTAACAGCATGGATAACCGTAGTGTGATCTCTATTTGCAAACCTTCTTCCGATTTCAGGTAGTGATCTTGTTGTCATCTTTTTAGCAATGTACATCGCAATTTGCCTAGGTCTAGCTAATGGTCTGGATCGTCTTTGTGAAAGCATGTCACTTAATGCGATATTAAAATAATTTGAAACTACATTTTGAATTTTATCAACTGTTATTACTTTAATTTGACTAAAGACATCTTTTAAAATGTTTTTACAATCATTAATTGTTAATATTTTATTATGAACTCTAGTAAAAGCAATCACTCGGTTTAATACTCCAATTAATTCTCTTATATTTGTTTTACTCTCATTTGCTACGTAATTTATTACTTCATCGCTCAAATCGATATTTTCTTTAAATTGGTTTTTCATCTCTTCAATTTTTTTCTTTATGATTTTTATCTTTAATTCTAAGTCGGGAGCTTCTATATCAACCACTAGTCCTCCGGCTAGTCTTGATTTAATTCTTTCCTGAACTCTATCTAACTTCATGGGATTTCTATCTGCGGATATAATTATTTGAGACCCTTTATCCATTAAACTATTAAAAGTGTGAAAGAATTCCTCTTGTAAACTCTCTTTACCTCTAATGAATTGAATGTCATCAATAATAAAAACAGAAGATTTTCTGAAAAAATCTTTAAAATTAACCATATCATTTTTTTTTATCGATTTGATAAAATGATACATAAAACGTTCAGCAGAAATAAACATAACATTATTTTCAGACTGCAAATTTAGACCAATAGCATTTAACAAGTGTGTTTTTCCTAGACCCACTCCACCACATATATATAATGGATTATATCTTGAAATATGCTCACAAACTTTCTTAGAGTAAGACAATGCTATCTCATTACTTTGTCCCTGGATAAAATTTTCAAAATTTAAACTAGGATTTAATCTATTGTAATTTAATATTGAGTCTTTGATTTCCGTGATTTTATTATATTCGTCTATTTTAACTAAGTCAGTATTAGACTTGTTTTCTTCAACAATTTTAAATTCAATTCTATTCAAACTTAATTTAAAAGATTTAACTTGTTCTAAAATTTTATCTAAATATCTTGAAACAATCCAATCTCTAAAAAACCTTGTTGGCACACTTAATATCAGATAGTCATTATATTCTTTAACTAGTGAAATTTTTTGTAACCAGCTGTTGTAGATCTCGCTGCCAAATGTTTTTTCAAATGATGCTCTAACTTCTTCCCAATTTAATGTTTTTTCTTCCTCTGAAATGTAGACATTCTGTTTTTTTATATTATTTTTGTCCATGTAATTAATTCTTAAAGAGAATCCTTTAAACGCTTTTTGTAAATCATTTGCAACTAGCTATAGGTTGTAATGAAAAATAAAATTAATTTAGGTTGTAAGATAATCGTATTGATAGAAAAAAAAATTACAACTTGTCAAAGAAATTTAAAAAAAATTTTTAATCAAAATGTAGATTAAAGTTAAAAAATTTCTCTAATTATAGAAATTCTAACTAAAATTATATTTTTTTAGATAGTCTTGAAATTTTTCTAGACGCAGTTCGTTTGCTTAGTACTCCAGATTTAGCAACCTGCATTAGAATTGATTGAAATTCTGAGAAATATTTTTTTGCTTCAGCTTTTTTTTTTGATTTTACCAACAATTCCATCTTTTTAATGGCATTTTTATATTTACTTTTTCTAATTTTATTCGTTGCAGTCTGTCTTTTAACCCTTCTTACTCCTCTGATTGCAGATTTTGTATTTGGCATAATATTTTCACTGTATATATGCCGTTATAATCTTGGTCAACTTTATTATTTTTGGCATTTAGAACAGAAAAAACTTGCCCGACCGCCAATAACAATTTTCTTGATTATCTTATTGCAATCAGTGTTAGAACATTCTTCATGTTGTTTACCATACACATTGAAATGTTGTTGAAATTTTCCTTGTTTCCCGGTGCTATTTGAAAAATCTTTTATCGAAGAACCTCCTTTAATTATTGCATTCTTTAAGATTCTCTTTGTATAAAAAATAATGTATTTAATTTCAGAATCTTTTAATCTACTTACTTTCTTACTTGGTCTTACCTTGCTTTTAAAAAGTATCTCATTTACATAAATATTTCCAAGACCAGATATAAACTTCTGATCCATAAGCAAGCTTTTAATGTTTCTTTTTTTTCCAACTAAATATTTTTTAAAATATTTAAAATTTAATTCATTACTAAGAGGCTCAGGACCTAAAATCTTTAAAAATTTAATATCACAAATATTTTTATTTATTCGCTCTAACTTTATAAAACCAAATTTTCTTATATCATTATAAATAATTTTTACATTATCATGAAATAAAAACTCAATTCTATTATGTTTATTTTTTGTGTAATCAGCTTGATAATAAAAACTAGTTTTTTGTTTTAATCTATTTTTTCTTTCAATTAAGAATTTACCTGTCATTCCCAAATGAGCTACCATTAAATTTTTTTTACTAAAAAAAAATAGTAAATATTTCGATCTTCTCTGAATTTTTAGTAGTTTGAGTCCCACTATCTTATTAAGTTCTTGATTTTTTACTTTATATCTTAAATCACCATCAAAAATTTTGATCTTTTGAATAGTCAAATTCTTAATCTCTTTTTCTAGAGACCTTTTAACAACTTCAACTTCTGGTAATTCTGGCATATAATTTATTTATGAAAAATACTATTCAAGATAAAGAAAAATTAGTCAATTCAGTATTTACAACGGTATCTAAAAAATACGATCTTATGAATGATATAATGTCTTTTGGAGCCCATCGTTTTTGGAAAAATAGACTATTGGACTGGATGAGTCCTCAAGAAAATAGCTCTTTAGTAGATGTTGCTTCAGGAACGGGAAATATAGCGAAATTATTTTCTAACAGAATAGCCAACTCTGGAGAAATATGTTGTGTTGAACCAAATGAAAAAATGTATCTGTCTGGAAAATTAAATTTAAAAAATTTTCATAATATTAAATGGTTTAAAGAATTTGCTGAAAAACTACCTTTTAAGGATAACACGTTTGATTATTACACCATCAGTTATGGAATAAGAAATGTAACAGATATCAATAAAACTCTAAAAGAGGCTCTTAGAGTTTTAAAACCTGGGGGAAGACTTATGTGCTTAGAATTTTCGAAAGTTGAAAATGAATTGATTAATTTTTTTTATCAAAGATACTCTAAGATTATACCTCAAATGGGAAAATATGTTGTTGGTTCGTCAAAACCTTATGATTATTTAATTAAAAGTATAGACAATTTTTATACTCAAAATGAATTACTTGATTTAATTGAAAAAAATGGTTTTTCTAATGTAGAATATAGAAATCTTTCCAATGGTATTTCTGCTATACATTCTGGATGGAAAATTTAAATGTTCAATAGAATTTTTCAGCTATTTAAAATTGCAAGAAAATTGTCCACTTCAGGCGCAATAGATACAATTAATCAAATATATAAAATACCATTTATAATTAATATTTTTTTTGTTGCTATTTCATTAGGTTCATCAAAAAAAAAATTTGAGGACAAAAAAAAACCTGGTGAAAAACTTTGTATTGCACTTGAAGGAATGGGAACAACATTTATCAAACTTGGTCAATTTCTTGCAACTAGACCTGATATTATTGGAGAGGAACTTGCAAATAATTTAGAAAAACTCCAAGATAAATTACCTGCTTTTGAGACCTATGAAGCAAAAAAAATTATTAGAAAGGAAGTTGGAGAAATCCAATTTAATAATATTTTAGAACTTAGCGAGCCGATAGCTGCAGCTTCTATAGCACAAGTACATATCGCAAAAATTAAAAATGAAAATCAAAGTAAAGAAGTTGCAATTAAAATTTTAAGACCTGATATAGAAAAACTATTTAATGAAGAATTAGACGCTTTGATGTTGTTTGCTTATATAGTTGAAAACACAATCTCAAAATCTAAAAGACTAAAATTAGTTGAGGTAGTTCATTTACTTCGTGAAATTACCAATATAGAAATGGATCTTCGTTTTGAAGCAGCTGCAGCAAATGAACTTTATGAAAATACTAAAAATGATAAGGGTTTTAATGTTCCACGTATATTTTGGAACTATACAACTAAAAGAATATTAACTCTGGATAAGGTAGAGGGTATATCAATAAGAGAGTACGAAAAACTAAAAGATCAAGGAATAAACTTAAAAGAACTTGCTGAAAATCTAATTCAGCATTTCTTAAAACAAGCAGTTAATGATGGTTTTTTTCATGGGGATATGCATCAAGGAAACTTATTTGTAGATCAAAAAGGAAATATAATTCCAGTAGATTTTGGTATTATGGGAAGACTTGATAAAAATAACAGAAAGTTTTTAGCTGAAATATTATATGGATTTATTCAAAGAGATTACAAGAAAGTAGCCGAAGTCCATTTTCAAGCCGGTTTAGTTCCTCAAGATGCTTCGAAAGAGGAATTCGCACAAGCATTAAGGTCAGTTGGTGAGCCAATTTTTGGTCAATCAATAAAGGATATATCTGGAGGTAATCTTTTGGCTCAACTTTTTGAGATTACAGAGAAATTTAATATGCCAACTCAAACTCCTTTACTTATTTTACAAAAAACAATGGTTGTAGTTGAGGGTGTGGCCAGAAAATTATATCCAGAAACTAATATATGGGAAGTTTCTAGACCTGTCCTTGAGGATTGGTTAAAAAATATTAAAAGCCCAAAAAATACTTTTGATACTGCAATTAATACCTCTACTGAGATTATTAAAAGAATACCTAATTTTCCTGATTTTATGGACAAAGCTAATTATGCATTGCAATTAATGGCTGAGGGAAAACTAAATTTAGGGCCTGGAAACAACAAAAATATCGAAGCAGAACAAATGAGATTAAAAAATTTTAAAAACAATTTAATTATTGGTTTTTTAGGTATTGTAATTTTTATTTTATTAGTATTTTAATTAGTTATGGCTTTAAAAAATAAAAAAATTTTAATAATAATTGGTGGCGGTATATCCGCTTATAAATCTCTTGATCTAATTAGATTACTTAAAAAAAATGATGCTGAAGTTAAAACTATTTTAACAAGAAGTGGAAAAGAATTTGTTACGCCATTATCTATTACTGCTCTTACAAAAAATAAAACATTTGAAGACATTTTTGATATCAATACTGAAAGTGAAATCGATCATATCGCTCTCTCCAGGTGGTCTGATATAATTATAGTTTTACCTACTACTGCTAATTTTATGACGAAACTAAGTATTGGAAAAGCAGAGGATTTAGCTACTACAGTTTTACTTGCGTCAAACAAAGATATACTTCTGGTTCCAGCTATGAATGTAAGAATGTGGTTGCATAAAGCTACACAAAATAATCTAAAAATTTTACAAGATTACGGTTATCGATTTGTAGGACCTGAAAAAGGAGAAATGGCTTGTGGGGAATATGGAGACGGAAAAATGTCGAGTCCTAGACAAATTCTGTCATATCTTAAAAAATACTTTAACCAAAAAGATTTAGTTAAAAGTAAAAATCTTAAAGCATTAGTAACAACTGGCCCTACTAAAGAATATATAGATCCGGTAAGATATATCTCAAATGAGTCCAGTGGAAAACAAGGGTTTGAAATAGCTTTAGCTCTAAATAGATTAGGAGTTAAAACAAAGCTTATATCCGGACCATCAAAACTTGTTCCGCCAAAAGAAATTAAAATTGTGAATATAGTTTCTGCCTTAGAAATGATGAATGAGGTAAAAAAGTCTTTACCTGTTGATATTGCTGTTTGTGCTGCAGCGGTTTCTGATTTTAAACCACGAGTTAAGAAAAAAAATAAGATAAAGAAAAATAGCTTTAACGATATCTTAAAATTGGAAAAAAATCCTGATATTTTAGATTATTTAAGTAAAACAAATAAAATGAGACCAAAAATTGTAGTAGGATTTTCTGCTGAAACTGAAAATACAATTTCTAATTCAATACTAAAATTAAAAGAAAAATACTGTGATCTTATTGTATCTAACGATGTATCGAGTAAAAATTCAGGATTTAACTCTGAATACAACAAAGTTTCTATAATTGATAAAAAAGGGAAAATAAAATCTATTTCAAAAAATAAAAAAAGCTATATTGCAGATAAAATAGCTAAAATTATATTAGATAAGATATTAATAAATGACAAAAATATTAATTAAAAGATTATCTAAAAAAATACCTTTACCTAAATATGCAACAAGCGGCTCCTCTGGAATGGATCTGTCTGCTAATACAGATATAGACATTAAAATAAAACCAGGGGATATTTCAATTATTTCAACAGGTCTGTCAGTATCAATTCCAGAGGGTTTCGAGGTACAAATTAGACCAAGATCAGGTTTAGCTGCTAAACAAAAAATTAGCGTTTTAAATACTCCTGGAACAATTGATGCAGACTATAGAGGTGAAATAAAAGTTATATTAGTAAATCATGGAGAAAAAGATTTTATAGTTGAACAAGGTCTTAGAATTGCTCAAATGGTTTTATGTCCAATAATAAAGGCTGAAATTAAAGAAGTAGATAATTTAGAGGATACAAATAGAGGAAAAGGTGGATTTGGATCTACTGGAACAAAATAATATAGATGAGTCAAACCCAGCTTAAGTATTTTAAACGATTTGAAAAACAAATTATTTTAAAAAATATTGGTTTAGCAGGACAAAAAAAAATAAAATCCGGAAATGTTTTAATCATTGGAATAGGGGGATTAGGATGTCCGTTGACAACTTATTTAGCAGCTTCAGGAATTGGAAAAATTGGGATAGTTGACTTTGATAAAATTGAGATTTCAAATTTAAATAGACAAGTGCTTTTCAATGAAAATGATATTGGAAAGTTTAAAATCTCTCAAGCAAAGAAAGTAATTACTAAATTAAATAAAGATTTAAAATTAGTTCTTTTTAAAAGTAAAGTTACTAAAAAGAATATAAAAAAAATTTGTGATAAATTTGATATCATATGTGATGGTACTGATAACTATAATACTAGGTATCTGATTAATGATTATTGCCGAAAAGAAAAAAAAATACTTATTACATCAGCTATAAGTAAATTTGATGGTCAGATAATGAAATTTAATTTTAAAAAAAAAGGGCCTTGTTATAGATGCTTTATGCCTAACCCTCCAGATGAAAAAAATAATTGTCAAACTGAAGGGATATTCTCACCTGTTGCAGGTATTATGGGATCGCTGCAGGCAAATGAAGTATTGAAGACAATATTAAATACAAAAGATGATTTGACTAATAAGTTGCTTATTTTTAATAGTTTAAAAACAGAATTTAGAAAATCAACAATTTCGATTAATCCAAAATGCTTAAATAAATGTTAAGGACTTTATTAATTATTACAAATATTTTATTCATACAAAATACTTGCTTATCTGATAATGAATATTTTTTAACTTTACGATATGATCAGGTAAATCTAAGACAAGGCCCTTCAAGCGAATACCCTGTAAAAATTTTTTATAAAAAAAAGTATTTACCTGTATTGGTTCAAGATCAATCAGATAATTTTAGAAAAATTAGAGATCATGAAAATAATACTGGATGGATACATGTCTCTCAATTATCTAAGAAAAAAGCTGCAATTATAATTGATGAAGAGCAAATGATGTTCAGCGGTCCTACGATTTATTCTAAACCCATAGCTAAATTGGAAATAGGAAGGCTGGTTAACATTTCAAAATGTGAAGATAAGTGGTGCAAAATTAAAACAAATAAATTTAAAGGCTGGATTAAAAAGGAGAGCCTTTGGGGACTTCTTTAGCTACCAATTTTATTTGCAACTTTTGACGCCCAAAATTTATCAAGTAAAAAGTACCATACAGCATTAGCTAACGGCTCAACTATTGCATCAGTAAGAGCAATCATAAAAGAAACGTTAGCTATTAACATCAGAACCGTAATAGCTATTGCAAAGTGACCAATCGTATAAATTATTGTTCTTAAAATTGACCCTTTGTTATTTTTATATATGTCTTTCGCTGCGTTAAAAATTCCACCAGTTAATTCAGTCATATTAATTCAGTTTTTTTAAATTAGGTCTATCAGCATCCATTATCTTAGTCCAAACGGCAACAAAATCTTTCACGAATTTATCTTTGTTATCGTCTTGAGCATATACCTCAGAATAAGACCGAAGAATTGAATTGGATCCAAAAACTAGATCTGCTCTAGATGCAGTAAATTTAACTTTTTTTGTTTTTCGGTCAATAATATCGTAAGAGTTCTTGCCTGTAGGTTTCCAAGTATATCTCATGTCTACTAAGTTGATAAAGAAGTCATTAGTTAAAGCTCCTACTTTATCAGTCAATATACCTTTGTTCTTAGCTGACCCATGATTTGTTCCCAGTACTCTCATGCCACCAATTAGACAAGTCATTTCTTGCGCCGTTAATCCCATCAAAGAAGCGCGCTCCAATAAAAGCTCTTCTGGCATTACAGAATAATCTGATTTTACATAATTTCTAAAACCATCGTGTAAAGGTTCTAACCACTTAAAATTTTTAACCTCGGTTTGCTTTTGAGATGCATCTCCTCTGCCTGGATTAAATGGAACTTTCACTTTAGAGCCAGCTTTTCTTATTGCTTTTTCTAGCCCTACATTTCCTGCAAGAATAATTGTATCAGCAACTGTTGCACCAGTTTTTTTTGCTATATTTTCGAGAACTTTTAGTATTCTTGAGAGTTTTTTGGGTTCATTCGCCTCCCAGTCTTTCATAGGCGATAATCGAATTCTAGCCCCATTAGCCCCTCCTCTTTTATCAGTTCCTCTGTAAGTTCTTGCGCTATCCCAAGCAGTGGTGATTAAATCGCTTGTGCTTAACTTGCTCGCTGTAATCATTTTTTTAACTTTTTCTATATTATATTTCCTTTTTGGAGAAGAAACATTGCCTTGCCAAAGAAGATCCTCTTTAGGGGCCCAAGGGCCAATATAATTTTCTTTATTTCCCATTGTTCTGTGAGTTAGCTTAAACCAAGCACGAGCAAAAGATTCTTCAAAAAACTTAGGGTCTTTGTAAAATCTCTCCGAAATTTTTCTATATTCTGGGTCCATTGCCATAGCCATATCTGCGTCTGTAAACATTAATCTTGCTTTCTTTTTAGGGTCACCTAAATCAACTGGTTTTTTTTCTTCTTCTAAGTTAATTGGTTCCCATTGCCATGCTCCAGCAGGGCTTTTTTTACTTTCCCACTCATAATTTAATAGAAGATCTAAATACTGATGGTCCCATTTATCAGGATTAGTTGTCCAAGCTCCTTCTAGACCTGAAGTTATTTGATTTGCACCAGTTCCATTTTTTTGATTCCATCCAAATCCTTGTTCGTGAATATCAGCTCCCGCGGGTTCTGGACCTAAATTAGTTGGGTTCCCATTACCATGTGCTCTTCCTATAGAGTGACCGCCAACAGTAAGTGCTGCTGTTTCAATGTCGTTCATTCCCATTCTACCAAAGGTTTCTCGAACATCCATAGCTGTTCTTACTGGATCTGGTTTGCCCTCCACACCTTCTGGATTTACATAAACAAGCTGGAAATGAGATGCTGCAAGTGGAGCTTCTAAAGAAGAACGATCTTGTGGGTCACCATATCTATTAACAGCTAGTGGAACTGTTTCTTTACCCCAATAAACATCCTTTTCAGGACCCCATATATCTTCTCTACCAAATGAAAAACCAAAAGTTTTAAATCCAGCTTTTTCATAAGCCATGGTTCCAGCTAATACCATTAAGTCTGACCAACTTAATTTATTTCCATACTTTTTCTTGATTGGCCAAAGAAGACGTCTTGCTTTATCTAAATTTGTATTATCTGGCCAGGAGTCCTGCGGCGAGAACCTATGTGAACCTACATTTGGTCTACCATCAAATTCTCTGTAAGTTCCTACTTGATGCCAAGTCAATCTTACCATTAGTCCAGTGTAGCTTCCTAGATCTGCCGGCCACCACTCTTGGCTATCTGTCATTAATTTAAATAAATCTCTTTTTAAAGATTTAAAATTTAATTTTTTGACTTCTTTTCTATAATTAAATCCTGGAAGAGGGTTAGTCTTAGTATCATGTTGATGCAAAATATCTAGATTAATACTATTTGGCCAGAGTCGGGCAGTATTAGACTCGCCAGCTTTCGTTATGCCTCCATGCATAACAGGGCATTTACCATTTCCATCTTTTTTAAATTCTACACTCATTCTATTTAAGCTTAATTTCTAGTTTATAATAATTCTAAACTAGAAAGTCAATAAAAGATGGCTATTTTTGAATTCTGATTACAACTTCAAGATTCTTAATCTTTTTGCCCTTTGGAGGTATTGGAACTTTGCTTAGTTTTATTTGGCTATGATGAATATCGGTAAGTTCTTTACTTCCTTCATCATAAAAATGGTGGTGCGACTTAATGTTCGTATCATAGTAACTCTTATTTTTACTAGTTAAAATTTCTTTTAAGTATCCAGCACAAGTAAATGCTTCAACTGTGTTATAAATTGTTGCTAAGGAGACTTTGTTAGCTCCATTTTTATTTATTTTTTTATTTAATGTCTCAACTGTAAAATGAAAAGTTTTATCACTATCAAATAAACTTTTAGCTATTAAAACTCTTTGTTGAGTGGGTCTTAGGCCCGAACTTCTCAACTTTTTTATTATTTCGTTTTTTTGGTTCATAAAATTAGCCATTTATTGATATAATTTATAATTATTTATATAAAATTGTATATAAATCAAGTAAAAACTACTAACTTAATCTATGCAAAAAAATAGCTTTAATTACGAAGAGTTAATTGCTTGTGGTAAAGGTGATTTATTTGGAGAAGGAAATGCAAAACTTCCATTGCCTCCAATGTTAATGTTTGACAGAATAACCCAGATAAAAAAGGACCTTGGTGAATTTAAAAAAGGATATATTAAAGCCGAATTAGATATCAAAGAAAGTTTATGGTTCTTTGATTGTCACTTCCAAAATGATCCGGTTATGCCCGGTTGTCTAGGGCTAGATGCAATGTGGCAGTTAGTAGGTTTTTATTTAGGGTGGATAGGCGAACCAGGTAAAGGTAGAGCATTAGGTGTTAGTTCTGTAAAATTTACTGGAGAGGTGCTTAAAAAAGTAAAAATGGCTACTTACGAGATAGATATGAAAAGAATTTTAAAAAAAGAAGGTGCTGTTGTAGGACTTGCTGATGGTATACTAAATGCTGATGGAAAAACAATTTACAAAGCGGAAAACTTAAAAGTGGGGCTGTTTAAATCATGAAACGAGTAGTTGTAACAGGAATAGGAATAGTGTCTTGTTTAGGTAATAATCAAGACGAAGTTTATAAATCCCTTTTAAATTCAAAATCTGGAATAACGTTCTCAGAAGAGTACAAAGAATATAATTTAAAAAGTCATGTACATGGAAAACCAAATATAAAACTTGAAGATTATGTTGATAGAAAATTTATAAGATTTATGGGTCCGGGTTCAGCCTACAATTATGTTTCTATGAAAGAAGCTGTTAAAGACTCTGGATTAGAGGAAAAAGAAGTAAGTAATATTTATACAGGAATGATTATGGGCTCAGGTGGTCCCTCTATTGAAAATGTTATACTAGCGGCAGATAAAACAAGAGATAAAAGCCCCAAGAGAATGGGGCCTTTTGTAGTTCCAAGAACAATGTCTAGTACCGCCTCAGCAACTTTAGCTGTTCCTTTTAAAATTAAAGGAGTGAACTATACTATTAGTTCGGCGTGTGCAACTAGTGGACATTGTATTGGTAACGCAATGGAGTTAATTCAATTGGGTAAGCAAAAAATTATTTTTGCAGGTGGAAGTGATGAAGTTCACTTTGCAATGACCGCAATGTTTGATGCAATGACTGCATTATCTTCTAAATATAATGATACGCCAGAAAACGCATCGAGACCTTACGATAAAACAAGAGATGGTTTTGTTATATCTGGTGGAGGAGGTGTAGTAGTGTTAGAAGAGTATGAACACGCAAAAGCAAGAGGCGCAAAAATTTATGCTGAACTTACAGGCTATGGAGCAACATCTGACGGTTATGATATGGTTGCACCATCAGGTGAAGGAGCTGTTAGATGTATGAAGATGGCTTTAAGCACTTCAAAAGATAAGATTGATTATATAAATACTCATGGAACTTCTACTCCTGTAGGAGACATTACCGAATTAAAAGCAGTAGGAGAAGTATTTAAAGAATATAAACCAAAAATAAGTTCGACTAAGTCTTTGGCTGGTCATTCTTTAGGTGCAACTTCGGTTCACGAAGCTGTTTATAGCTTAATTATGATGAAAAATAATTTTATTGCTGCGTCAGCAAACATAAATGATATGGACGATGAAGCTAAGAAATATCCGATTGTTACTAAAGTCGAAAAAGATATAAATTTAAATGCAGTAATGTCAAATAGTTTTGGTTTTGGTGGAACCAATGCAACTCTAGTTTTTGAAAAGGTAAAATAAATGAGTCTAATGAAGGGAAAAAAGGGATTAATAATGGGAGTTGCAAATGAACGTTCTATTGCCTGGGGAATTTCGCAAAAACTTTCGGAAGCTGGAGCAGAATTGGCTTTTACATATCTTGGAGATGCATTAAAGAAAAGAGTGGTGCCTTTAGCAGAAAAAGTTAAATCAAATATTACTTTGAGCTGTGATGTAGAAAAGAAAGCAGATATTGAGAAACTTTTCCAAGATATCAAATCCAAATGGGGTCAAATAGATTTTGTTGTTCATGCTATAGCTTTTTCTGATAAATCTGAATTATCTGGAGAATATCTCAACACATCGAGGGAAAATTTTTTAAAGAGTATGTTGATATCTTGTTTTTCTTTTACCGAAGTTGCTAGAGAAGCGTCAAATATAATGAAAGAAAATGGAAGTCTTCTTACTTTAACTTACGAGTCTACAAAAGCGATACCAAATTATAATGTAATGGGTGTTTGTAAGTCTGCTCTTGAAGCAAGCGTTAAATATTTAGCTAGAGATTTAGGAGAAAAAAAAATAAGAGTAAACGCTATTAGCGCTGGTCCTATTAAAACTTTAGCAGCCTCAGCGATAGGTGATGCTAAATTTTTGTATAAATGGAATGAAGACCATTCTTTTTTAAAAAGAAATGTAGATATTCATGATGTTGGAAACTCTGCATTGTATTTAGTAAGCGATTTAGCCGCCGGTGTTACTGGTGAAATTCATTATGTAGACGCAGGCTATAATAAAGTTGGAATGCCTAATCCAAAAAATATTTCCTGACCTGCTAATTTAACATACCTTAAATTATAAATTAAAAGTTAATGATAGATTGATGATAGATTTAAATAAAAAAGTAAAAGATAAATTAGAAAGCTTCTTTGATTGGATAAAAGGGGCTGAACTTGTAGAATTAAAAACCTGCAATATTGAGGAAGATCCAGTTAGACCTGAACTTGATTTAAATTTTCGTACTAGCTATGGTCGAAAAATTTATGGTGTAAAGTATAAAAAAGAGATTTGTGCAATAATGTGCTTCGGATATACAAATGAGATTCCTAAAAGCGTACAAGAACTTGATTTAATGAGTAAAGATGCTCATTTGCAAAGTACTTTAAGAGATAGAAATGTTGGAAAAATTGCTGTTGCTTATACTGTATGGTCTAAGAAAAAGGGAGGTGGAAAACTAATTGTAAGTGAGGTATTTAAAAAAATTAAAAAATCTAATCATTTAAATAGATTAGTAACTTTGTCTCCACTAACTGATATGGCGAGAAATTTTCACTTAAGAAATGGCGCTTTTGAGCTACAGGTAAATAAAGAAACTCAAAACTTTGAATACAAGATTTAGGCTACTGCCTGCTTAATTGACAATTTAACTTTTCCTCTGTCAAAACCAACCACTTTGACTGAAACTTCATCACCTTCCTTAACCACATCTCCAACTTTAGCCACTCGTTTTGAAGCTAGTTCAGAAATATGCACTAAACCGTCTTGTTTACCCAAGAAATTTACAAAAGCACCAAATTCCATAATTTTAACAACTTTACCTTTATATATCTTTCCCATTTCCGGTTTTGCTATTAAATTCTTAATAAATTCTAATGCTTTTTTTCTAGATTCTTCATCGGGAGCTGCTACTGTTACTTCTCCAGTGTCTTTAACATCTACTTTTGCACCAGAAGTTTCAACGATTTCTCTTATTGTTGCACCTCCTTTACCTATAACAGTTGCAATATCTTTCTTGTCAACTTTTATAGTCTCCATTTTAGGAGTATGTTTTGAAAATTCTTTTCTAGATGACTTTAAAGCTTTATTCATTTCACCTAAAATATGTTCTCTACCAGCTTTAGCTTGATCTAAAGCTTTTTCCATAATTTCAAATGTGATACCTGTAATTTTGATATCCATTTGAAGAGATGTAATGCCATCTTTAGTTCCAGCAACTTTAAAGTCCATATCTCCTAAATGATCTTCGTCGCCTAAAATATCTGATAATACAGAAAATTTATCTCCTTCTTTTATTAATCCCATCGCTATACCAGCAACAGGCTCTTTTATAGGCACACCTGCGTCCATTAAAGATAAGGAAGTTCCGCAAACTGTAGCCATTGAGGAAGATCCATTAGACTCAGTAATTTCTGAAACTACTCTTAACGTATAAGGAAAATTTTCTTTTAGTGGTAATGAGGAATTAATAGCTCTCCAGGCCAGTTTACCATGTCCGATTTCTCTTCGACCCGTTCCAATTCTACCACACTCTCCAACAGAAAAAGGAGGAAAATTATAGTGTAACATAAAACTTGATCTTTGCATTCCTTCAAGACTTTCTAATCTTTGCTCATCATCAGTCATCCCTAAAGTAGTAACCACTAATGCTTGTGTTTCACCTCTGGTAAATAAGGCTGAACCATGTGTTCTTGGTAGCACTCCAACTTCACATTGGATTTTTCTTACATCAGCCAAACCTCTTCCATCTATTCTTTTTTTATCTTTTAATATTGCTGTTCTAACAATATCTTTTTCTAAAGATTTCAATTGTGACATAGCTTGATTTTCAGTCACTACTTCATCTTCAGCAAACATTTCTTTAACTTGAGACTCTATTTCTGAAATTGCAGTCGACCTTTTCTTTTTATCTATTTCCTTAAAAGCATTTCTAAGACCTTTTTCGAATTTTTCAGTAATCTTCTTTTTTACATCTGAATGATCTACTTCTTCAACTTCCCATTTTGGCTTACCAGCTTTTTTAACTAATTTTTCTATTGTTTCAATCACTGGAATAAAATTTTCATGACCAAACTTTACAGCGTCTAACATTATTTTTTCTGGAAGACCTGAGGTTTCAGACTCAACCATTAAGACCGCATCTTTTGTACCTGCCACTACCAAATCTAATTCAGACTCTTTTAGCTCCTCTATAGATGGGTTTAGCAAAAATTTTCCATCTTTGTATCCAACTCTGCTAGCTGCTATAGGGCCGTTAAAAGGAAGACCTGATATCGCTAAAGCAGCAGAAGAAGCAATTATTGATAAAATGTCTGGTTGATTTTCACCATCGTACGAAAGAACAGTTGGAAGTAATTGAACTTCATTTAAAAAACTTGAAGGAAATAAAGGTCTAATAGGTCTATCAATAAGTCTAGAAATTAAAGTTTCAGCTTCAGTAGGTCTTGCTTCTCTTTTAAAATAACCTCCTGGAATTTTTCCAGCTGCATAATATTTTTCTTGATAATTTACCGATAATGGAAAATAATCTTGTCCGTCTTTTAATTTTTTTGCTCCAACCGCTGTAGCAATTACAACTGTTTCCCCGCAACTAGCTATGATTGCTCCATCAGCTTGCCTAGCAATTTTTCCAGTTTCTAAAGTTATTTTTTTCCCATTTATCTTAATTTCTTCTTTATGAATTTTAAACATTATTTCCTTAAATTTAATTGTTTTATAACCTTTTGATATGAATCGACATTTTTCTTTTTGAGGTAAACTAAAAGTTTTTTTCTTTTGTTGACTGATTTTGTAAGCCCAAGGGTTGAATGTTTATCTTTTTTATACTTTTTAAAATGTTCTGAAAGTTTTGCTATCTTATCTGTTAATAGCCCTATCTGAACTTCTGTTGATCCAACATCCTTTCCGTGGGTAGCTAAATTCTTAATTGTATCTTTTTTTTTCTGTATCATTTACTTTTATTTCTTTAATAATCTTTTCAATCTTTTCAGCGTATTCGAATGAGTTATCTTCTACAAATGTGAGTTTAGGAAGAAACTTAATATCTAGCCTTTTAGATAAGGCTTTTCTAACAAGATGGGAGTATTCCGTCAAGGCTCTTACTGTTTCGCTCATATCAACTCCTCCCAATGGTATTACATAAACTCTAGCTGTTTTTAGATCAGGAGTCATCCTAACTTCAGTAACTGTAATTAGTTTAGAGTTTATAGAAGGAATTTTAGCCTCGTTTCTTATAAATAATTCTCCTAAATTTTGTTTGACTAGCTCTCCTACTCTTAACTGTCTTTGGCTGTAAGATCCTGAAGAATTATGGTTTTTCATTATATTGACCTCTGAATTTCTTCAGCTAAATAAGACTCTATTACGTCTTTCTCCTTGAAATCTATAAAATCTTTTATACTGATTCCGCACTCTAGTCCTGTACTAACTTCTTTAACTTGGTTTTTTTCTCTATAAATACTTTGTATCTCTCCGTTGTAAACAACTACTCCATCTCTTATAACTCTCACTTTAGATTTGCTTTTAATTTCTCCATTAATAACTTTCGATCCAGCTATTTTACCAGCATTAGATACTTTAAAAATTTTCTGAATTTCGGCTGAACCTAAGATTTTTTCTTTTATATCGGGCTCTAAAAGACCTGATAAACATTTTTCTACATGTTCTATCGCTTCATAAATAATATTGAAATATCTAATATCAATTTTTTCTTCCTCCGCTAACTTTTTTGCCTCTCGACTCGGTTTTACATTAAAGCCGATTAAAATTGCTTTAGATGCTTTTGCTAAACTAACATCTGTTTCGTTTATCATTCCAATATCTGATAAAATTATATTCGCTTTAACTTCATTATGCTCAATTTTATTAATAGCCATTTTTAGAGCTTCGCTAGATCCTTGAACATCTGATTTAATAACAATATTTAATTCATCTTTCTCTTTTACTTTTTCAAAAAGTGTAGTTTTATCTTTAACTAAAACTTTGTTTTTAGTTAAATCATTCTTTTTATATTCAGCCATTTCTTTAGCTTCATTTTCATCTTTGGTAACCAAAAATTCTGCTCCAGCGTATGCAGAGCTATTCATTCCAAGAATTTCAACTGGCATCGCAGGAAGAGCTTCTTCGATATTTTTTCCTTCATAATTAATCATTGCTCTTATTTTTCCCCAAGTATCTCCACAAATAAAATAATCTCCCTTTTTAAGTTTTCCATTGGTTATTAAGATTGTTGAAACCGGACCCTTACCTTTGTCAATTTTTGACTCAATAACTACTCCTTTTGCTTGACCAGAGAATGAAGCTTTTAAGTCTAAAATTTCTGATTGTAGTAAGATATTTTCTTTAAGTTTATCTAAATTTATTTTCTTTAGTGCTGATACCTCTACAAATAATGTATCTCCACTTAAATCTTCAGCTATCAATTCAAATTGCATCATTTCATTTTTAATCTTACTGATATTCTTGTCTGGCAAGTCACATTTGTTTATAGCAACAATAATTGGAACTTTTGCAGCTTTTGCATGGTTAATTGCTTCAACAGTTTGTGGTTTTATCCCATCATCTGCAGCAACTACAAGTACAACGACATCTGTAATTTTTGATCCACGTGCACGCATTTCTGTGAAAGCTGCGTGGCCAGGTGTATCAATAAAGGTTATGACTTTTTTATCTTCAGTAGTTACTTGGTAAGCACCTATGTGTTGGGTTATACCTCCATGTTCGCCTGAAACAATATTTGAGTTTCTTAAAGCGTCTAATAAAGAAGTTTTTCCATGATCAACGTGACCCATTATCGTAACAACGGGGGGTCTCAATTGAACATCTCCTTCTAATTTTTCTTTAATCTTACTTTTTTCAAGTTTTGGTTGGTCTTCTAATATTGGTTTGTGACCAAATTCTTTTACAATGTACTCTGCTGTATCTTTATCAATATTATGGTTTATTGTTGCGATTACTTTCATATTAAATAAAAACTTTATTATATCGCTAGATTTTTCAGCCATTCGGTTTGATAATTCTTGAATAGTAATTTGTTCTGGTATTTTTACGTCTCGTATTACTTTTTTAAATTCTTTTTTTTCTTCATTATCTGGTTTGTTTTTTTTTTCCTTAAGCCTTGCCCTTTTAACAGATGCCAAACTTCGTTGTTTTATCTCTATTTCTTCGACATTAAGAGCTCTAGAGACCGTAAGTTTAAAATCTCTTTTGTCTATTGAACTTTTTAGTTTAAGCTTGCTTTTTCCTGTTGGTTTATTGTCTTTTTTTATAAAATCTTTTGTTGCTTGTTGTTCAATAAATTTTCTTGCAAAAATCTTTTTTTTAAATTCCGGACTTTTTGCCTGATTGATAAACTGACCAGATTTATTTGGAATTTTATTTCCTTTAAAAGGTTTTTTTTTCTCCACTGAAAAGGATTTTTTACCGCTAGTTTCTATATCTTTTGTATTAATCTTCTTTTTTAAACTTGAAGAAATAGTAAGTGTTTTTTTTTTATCCTTTTCCATAACATTATTTGTATGCAATCTCTCTAGCTGACATAATTAATTGATCAGCTTCTTTTCTTGAAAGAGAAAATTCTTCTAAATACCCATCTATTCTTATTTTTTTTCCTTTAATCTCATCAAAACCTCCAATCAACTCATCAGATGATAAGTCGGCAAAATCACTTAATTTCTTAATATTTTTTTGTCCTAAGATTACAAGCATTCCTTGGGTCATTCCTTTTAAATTAATTAAAGACTCTTCAACTCCTAACTCTTTTAATTTTTCCGCAACAGCTTCTTTTTCTTTAACTAAAGTTTCCTTAGATCTGTTGATCAATTCTTTTGCAGTTTCTTCATCAATTGCATCTATTTTTGAAATATTTTCTGGTGTAGATTGGGCTATATCCTCTATACCTTGAAATCCTTCAGAAACCAAAAGTTGACCTAATGTTTCGTCTACTTCTAGATTTTTTATTAATGTGTCCGTTCTTTCTTTAAATTCTGCCTGTCTTCTTTCGGAGTCCTCTTTATCTGTTAAAATATCAATTTCATAGTTTGTTAATTTAGAGGCCAGCCTAACATTTTGCCCTCTACGACCAATAGCCTTACTTAAATTTTCTTCAGTTAATATTATATCTATTCTTTTGTTTTCTTGATCAATTAATACCTTTTGAATTTCAGCTGGTGAAAGAGATTCTGAAATCAAAGTTGGAAGATCTTCTGTCCATTTTATGATATCAATTTTTTCTCCATGTAACTCATTTACAATTGTCTGAACTCTACTACCTCTCATTCCAACGCATGCTCCAACCGGGTCTATTGAAGTATCTTGAGAATGTACGCATATTTTAGCTCTACTTCCAGGATCTCGAGCGACTGATTTTATTTCTATTGTTCCCTCATAAATTTCGGGCACTTCTTGAAAAAACAATTTTGCTAGAAATTGTGGATGTGCTCTAGACAAGAAGATTTGATGACCTTTAATTTCTTTTTTAACCTCATAACAATATGCCTTAATTCTGTCACCAGTTTTAAGAATTTCTCTTGGTATCAACTCATCTTTTTTTATTACACCTTCAGCCCTACCAAGATCTATTATTACATTTCCATATTCAAGACGTTTTATAATTCCACTTAAAATTTGACCTTGTTTGTCTATAAAATCATCAAATTGTCTATTTTTTTCTGCTTCTCGTACTCTACTGCTTATTACTTGTTTAGCACTTTGAGCTGCAATTCTTCCAAAATCTACTTGGGGTAATTCTTCGTAAATTTTTTCTCCCACTTTTAAATTTTCTTCTTTGGGATTTATTTTTTTTGCTTCTTGTAAAGTAATTTCCCTAGCTGGATCTTCAACTTTTTCTACAATATCCAAAACTTTTTGAATTTTTATATTACCACTTTCTCTATCAATAATAACTTCAATATTATTATCGTTTCCGAATTTTGTTAAAGCAGCTTTTTGAATAGCACTTTCCATCGAACCAATGACAAGTTCTTTGTCGATTGATTTTTCATTAGCAACTGCATCTACTATTCTTAAAAGTTCTAATTTGTCTAATCCTCTATTTAACATCTTTGTCTCTCCTAAAAAAAAATGGGCTAGTGCCCATTTTGATAATCTCCAGTTCTAGAATTTATTTAATTGAAAAATAAGGTTTTTTCAAGATTACAATTTAAATAATTCTGCTTTATCTGTTTTTTCCCAAGTAAATTCACCTTTATTTGTAGGTTTTCTTCCAAAATGTCCGTAGGAAGAAGTTATCTCATAAATTGCATTGTTCATTTTTAGCATTTCTCTAATGCCTCTTGGAGATAAATCAAAATTCTCATCGATTATCTTTTTGACACTATTTACTTTGTCTTCATCTCCTTCTGCAAGTTTAATAAAAATAGAGAGAGGTTTAGATACCCCTATAGCATAGGCTAATTGTATCAAACATTTTTCTGATACACCTGCAGAGACAATATTTTTAGCAAGATATCTTGCTACGTAAGCAGCAGATCTATCTACTTTAGTTGGATCTTTTCCAGAAAAAGCTCCTCCTCCATGTGGCGCAGCTCCTCCGTAAGTATCTACAATTATTTTTCTACCGGTTAAGCCAGTATCCCCATCAGGTCCTCCAATTATAAATTGACCTGTTGGATTAATGTAAATTTCTTTCGGGTCTAAATCTTTAACAAATTCTTCTGGTATAGACTTTCTTATATAAGGTATTACTAAATCTTTTACTTTTTCTTGATTTAAATCTTTTGAATGTTGAGTAGATATAACAACAGAAGTTACTTTAACTGGTTTATTATTTTCATAAAGCATAGATACTTGGCTTTTAGAATCTGGCTCGATACCTAGTAAAGATTTTTTTTTTCTATCTTCCGCCATTAGTCTTAAAATCTTATGAGAAAAAAAAATTGGTGCAGGCATTAAGTCATCTGTCTCATTACAAGCATAACCAAACATAATACCTTGATCTCCGGCTCCTTCATCTTTATTATTTTTGGAGTCTACTCCCATTGCAATATCAGCAGACTGTTCATGTAAGAATGTTTCAATAGAGGCAGTTTTCCAACTAAACCCCTTTTGATCATAACCAATATCTTTTATACATTCTCTAACTTTGCTAATTATTTCATCTTTTTCAATTTTTGGACCTCTGATTTCTCCAGCTAGAACTACTTTGTTTGTTGTTGTGAGAGTTTCACAAGCTACTCGAGAAAAAGGATCCTTAGACAAATATGAGTCTACAACCATGTCTGAAATTCTGTCACAAACTTTATCTGGATGACCTTCAGAAACTGACTCGCTAGTAAATAAAAACTTATTTTTTTGCATTATTTTTTTCTTTAAAAATTAAAAAGATTATTAAATATGTAAATAAAAGGAGAAAAAATATCAAATCATTTTTATTTCTAAATTCTGAATTAATTAAGGGGATATACATTTCTATACTTCCCTCTTCGTTAATATTTAATTGTTTGATAATTTCACCTTTATTGTTAATTATTGAGGTAAAACCTTTATTCGCAGATCTTATCAAAAATGTATCACTTTCAATCGATCTAAAAATTGCTTTAGCAAAGTGTTGGTGAGGACCAATTGTATTACCAAACCACGCATCCTCAGATATATTAATTACTAAATTAGTTTTTTTATCAGCTTTTTGAACTAGTTCCGTAAAAATAATTTCATAACAAATCATAGGTAATATATTTAAATTGTTAATAACCAAATTTTTTTGACTGACGCCTTTAGAAAACGAGCCATGCCCTTGAGTAATTTTTTTAAGACCTATTTTACTTAAAAATGTTTCAAACGGTAAAAACTCCCCAAAAGGCACTAGTTTTATTTTATTATATTGTGTTAATACATTTAATTTATGATCTACCAACACCAGGCTGTTATAATATTTGCTTTCTTCTTCCTTTAAAGTATTTACTCCGAATAAAATATAATGATTTTTGTTAAAGTTTTTTTCAATTAAGTGACTAAACTGTGAAATTTCTTTGAAAGTATAACCTGCAAAAACACCTTCAGGCCAAACAAATAGAGTGTTTTTTTGAGGATCTGGCTCACTGAACTTAATTAGTTTTTTTAGTTTTTTTTCAATTTGTAAAATTGAAGTATTGTATTCTAGTTTAAAGTTTGGAGATACAACCTTTGTATAAATTTTATCATCTTTTTTTAAATAATTGATTATAGCTTTATTAGTATTAATCTTAAATGTACCAAAAAGATAAAATAAAAAGAAAATCAAAATTGAAAAGCTCAAAATTAAAAATTTTTTAAATTCTTTAATTCTAAAAAAGAACACTGCTGGTATTGTAAAAATAGTGATTACAATAAGGTTGAAAGAATATAAGCCTATTAAATTCAAAATTTGTAAAAATTCAGTAAACCAGGACCAACTATAACTCCACAGGTTCCAAGGAAAACCAGTTAAGATTTTCCCTCTAATAAAATCAGAGAAAGCAATTGAGCTTGAAAATAATAATAGTGAAGAAAAATTATAATTTAAAAACTGTCCAATAATAAAAACAGTCAAGCCAGTAAAAAGTCCTAAAAAGAGCGGAATAAAAAAAATAGCAAAAGGGATTAAAATTTTAAAATTAACATCAAATGTTAAAGAATGCGCTATCCAGAATATACCGCTTAAATAATAACCAAAACCAAATATAAATCCTAATAAAAACAAATTTCTTCGAAATGGCTTTTTTCTATAAGTGCTCTTAGACCTTTTGTTTACATAAACTATTAATAAAAAAAATATTGGTAGTATAAAAAAATTTAAAAATGATAAATTAAATGGTTGAAAAGAAAATACAGTCAATACACCTAAACAAAAAGGGATTAAATATAGAACTAGCAGTCTATTGTTGAGAATTTTTTCAATCATTCATTTATATACTGAAAATATTTTTTTTCTATTCTTCTCATAGCTCTAAAATCTTTATTAAGTTTATGTTTATAACCGAATAAATGTAATAAACCATGTATCCAGAGATAATCAAAATTTTTTTTAAACTGAGTTTTATTATTCTTATTCTTTATTTTTTTTAGATTAATTATAATATCTCCTAAATAGATATCTTTTTCTTTCTTTATAAGTTGAGCTAATTTTTTTTTTGAATAAAATGGAAAAGACAACACATCAGTTGACTTATTTTTATTTCTAAATTTGCTATTAAGTTTTTTTATTTCTGATGGTCCAGATAAAAGAAGAGAGCATATAAGAACTTTTTTTTTAAAAAGTTTGTCTTTTTTATTTATACGACTTATTTTTCTATCAATATAGGCATTTGGATTTTTGATGTAATAATTCCAATGAATGTTATTCAAAAGAACATTAACTTTTATCATCAGTGCTTTTATTTTGATAAGCCTGGATAATTTTAGAAACTAAAGGATGTCTTACAACATCTCTATGGTCAAATTCAATAATTTTTAATTCCTGAAGATCTTTTAATATTTTTTTTGATTTTGTTAGTCCAGACTGTGATTTATTTATTAAATCAATTTGAGATGGGTCCCCGTTAACGACTAATTTTGAATTTTCACCTATACGAGTTAAAAACATTTTAATTTGAGTTTCAGTTGCATTTTGGGCTTCGTCCAATATTGCAAAACAATTTTTTAATGTTCTACCTCTCATGAATGCTAAAGGAGCTATTTCAATTTCTCCAGACTCTATTTTCTTATCTATTTTGTCAGCTCCAAAAAGTTCGTATAATGCATCATATAAAGGTCTTAAATAAGGATCTACTTTTTCTTTCATGTCTCCCGGTAAAAAACCTAATTTTTCTCCTGCCTCAACTGCTGGCCTGGATAAAATTACTCTATCTATTTTTTTTTCCATTAACAAAGTCACTGCTACAGAGACTGCTAAAAAACTTTTTCCTGTTCCAGCAGGTCCTAAAGACATAATAATATCATTTTCTTTTAATGCTTTGATGTAATCTGATTGTTTTTCTGACCTAGCTATAACTGATTTTCTAGGGGTTTTTATTACTTGTTTAAATGACTTTACATTAGACATTTCGTGTTTCTCGTCTTTTTTAATAGATAGCATTATATCATTCTTTTCAATTGTGTTTGTAAGAATATATTTATCAACTAGAAATTTAATAGCTACAGAAAAAACCCTTAAGTTTTCTTCCTTGCCTTTACATGTTATCGAATTTCCTCTAAAAAAAATATTTGTTTTAGTTAATTTTTCTAGTTCTTTAAGATTTTTATCAAATTCTCCTGCAATGGAGATTAGCATCTCATTGTCGTTTATTTGAATATTGATAGTTTTTGCATCTATTTTCTTAATTATTAGAATCCTATCTAATTTTGAAATTTCTGACATGTTTGTTAAGCTGCGTATTCTGTTTTCTTTAAGTCTCCAATTATTTCACCAAATAACGTATTATGATTGCAACTGCTAATTTTAACTTTCTTAATTTTTCCAGTTAAATCGTCCTTGCTATGTACGATAACTGAATTAAAATATTCATCTCTACCAAAAAAAGTGTTTTCTTTTTGAGCGTCATTTTCAAATAAAACATTTTGTGGAGAGCCAACTAGTTTATTTCTATAATCTTTTTTAATTCGGTTTGCTACACTTTGAAATCTTAATAATCTGTTTTTTGCTATTTTAAAATCTATTTGGTTAAGATTTGCTGCTGGGGTGCCGGGTCTTGGGCTAAAAATAAATGAAAATGAGTTAACAAATTTTATTTTTTCCATTAGTGATATTGTTTTATTGAAATCTAACTCTGTTTCGTCAGGGTAAGCTATTATAAAATCACTAGAAAATCTTAGATTAGGATTTTTTTTCTTTAATTTTTCGATTATTTCTAAATATTCTTCTACGGTATGTCCTCTATTCATTCTTTTGAGAATTTTTGTAGATCCACTTTGAACTGGTAGGTGTAGAAGTGGCATTAGTTTTTTGCAACTAGCATGGGACTCGATCAAATCTTCCGTAAAATCCTTAGGGTGTGATGTAGTATATCTAATTCTTTTTAAATCTTTAATGTCATCTAAAGCATAAAGTAAATCAGAAAGTCTGTGCTTACCAAAACTATAAGCATTAACATTTTGACCTAACAAAATTATTTCTTTAGTTCCTTGTTTTGCAAGATGTTTTGCCTCAGATGTTATTTCTATTAAAGAACGAGATTGCTCTGGACCTCTGGTATAAGGAACAACACAAAATTTGCAAAATTTATCACACCCTTCTTGAATAGTAACAAATGAAGATACTTTGCTGTTATTGTTCTTTACTAAATTTAGTTGGTCAAACTTTTCTATTGGCTCAAATTCTGTATGATTCAGTCTAGAATTATCTTGTTCTAAATTTAAAATAATTTGATTTATCTTATGATAAGATTGAGGACCAACAACTGCATCAATATATTTTTCTTTTTTCAATATTATGTCACCCTCCGCTTGAGCAACACAACCTGCAATAATCACCAAGGGTTTCTTTTTATTCCTAAACTCTTTTTTAAGTCTACCAATGTCATGATAAACTTTTTCAGTTGCTTTTTCTCTTATATGACATGTATTAAGTATATAACAGTCTGTATCGTTAAATTTATTTGTTAAATTATAATTAATTTTTTTTGTGAGATCTAAAATTCTATTGCTATCATATTCGTTCATTTGACAGCCAAGAGTTTTGATAAATATTTTTTTGGACAATTTATTTTTTAATTTTTGAACCGTAAAGTTCTAATTTATGATCTACAAGTTTATAACCTAATTTATTAGCAATTTTTTCTTGTAATGCCTCTATATCTTTATCAACAAATTCTACTATTTCCCCGCTATTAATGTCTATCAAGTGGTTATGGTCATCGTTGATCTCGTATCTAGCTTTACCTGCTTTGAAATCATGCTTAATTAAAATTCCTGCTTCTTCAAAAAGTTTAACTGTTCTATAAACAGTAGCTATACTTATCTTATCATCGATATCTGTTACACGTTTATGCAGTTCATCAACATCTGGATGGTCTTTAGACCCATAAACTTCTTTTGACTCAGAGAGTATTTTTGCAATTACTTTCCTTTGATCAGTAAGTCTGACACCTTTCTCTTTACATTTTTTTTCAATTGTACTCATTATTATTTAATTTAACTTATATATATTGGTTTTATCAAATTTTTTTCTATTAAATTTTTATTTATTAAAATTTCAATGTTTTCAAGGTTAAATTGAGATAAATCTGAATTTTTAAAACCGAAGATTTTGCTATCTTTGGATATTTTGATCCCTTTTGCGACTGATAAAGCCACTCTTATTGATGAAAAGCTGCCAGGCCCATAATTAACAAGGATAGAAAAATTTTTATCTATTTTTACTTTGTACTTGTCAGTAAAATTTAATATTGTTAGTGCTAATATTTCATTATTTTGATTACTTGATTGAAAATCATGAATATAGAAATTATTATTTATTTTTAAACCAATTTTGTCGTTTTTACCTGTGCAACTAATTATTAAAAAATCTTTAATCATAATCTTAATTATAATTTCTTTTTTAGTTCAAAACAAATCTTATTCGAGTTCATTGGCAGCTGGCATTGATGATTTTGGAATTATAGGGATTATGTACCACAGATTTGATGAAAATAAGTATCCTTCAACAAATATACGAATAGAGGATTTTAAGAAACATATTGACATTATCATTGATAAAAAAATTAAATTCATTAATCCAAATGAATTCGAAGAAAGTTTAAATAATTTAAAAAAAGAAAGAAAAGTTTTGCTAACAATTGATGATGCATTTTCATCATTTTATGAAAACGCTTGGCCAATTTTAAAAGAAAAGAAAATACCTTTTATACTGTTTGTCAACACCAGAGAGGTTGGAGCTTTTAATTATATGAATTGGGAGCAAATATTAGAACTTAGTAAAGAGAATTTTGTAGAAATAGGAAATCATAGTCATTCACATGAGTATCTTGTCGATGAGGACTCTTCGGTAATCATTTCTGATATAAAAACCTCAATAGATATTTTCAAAAAAAAGCTTGGTAAAAATTCCAAATTTTTTTCATATCCTTTTGGTGAGTATAGTTTAGAATTTAAAAAAATTATTCGTAATTTAGACTTTAAATATGCGTTTGGTCAACACTCTGGAGTAATTGACGAAACAAAAGATTTCTATGAATTACCAAGATTTCCGATAAACGAAAAATATGGTGAATTAAAAAGATTTGAAACGCTTATCAAAACATTGCCTTTTAAATATGAAAGTATATCTCCAAATGAAAAATACTTAAGTCAATCAAACAATCCGCCCAAAGTTAAAGTAAAATTTTACAAAGATATGCAGAATATCAATCAAATTAATTGTTATTCAAATGAAGGTAATAAATGGAGAAATTCAAAGATAAATTTTGTTAATAAAAAGGAAATTGACATTGAACTGCAAGAAAAATTTATAGGTGAAAGAGGTCGAATAAATTGCTCTTTAAGAGACAAAAGTGGCTATTGGCGATGGTTGGGAATTCAATTTGTTGTATCTGAAAATTAAAATTATAGATTAAATTCTTTTTTTTCTGATGTACTTGTAAGTCTTACTGGTTCAAAATCTGATAGTCTATTTTGTGTAATTATTTGCTCTATTGTTTTTACATATTTATTTCCAGTTTCAGCATAATTCTCTAAAGTGCTTGTTAAATCCATTCCTTTCAATTTCTTTTTTTTATCTCTTAAAGTTTTTCTTTTTTCTCTGAACTTATCGTAACTTTTATGTGTATTTAAGTTATTCTTGTAAGCTTTCACTGACGCTCTTAAGATGGGAAATTTTAAGATCTTATGGTTTTTAGTTTTATCCCTTAATAATGGCGCTATACCTGTTCCACTCCAAGTCCATTGACCAAAAATAGCATTCCCTTCTAAAGCAAATCTAGATGTTCCCCAACCACTCTCTTTTGCAGCTTGTGCTAAAGCAATAGATGTAGGAATTATATCCATTCTAATTTTTAATTCTTGCACACTTCCCTTTTTAACTTTGTACTCTAAGAATTTTTGTCTTAACCATTGTTTTTCTTCGTCAGTAGTAATTTTTCTTGATAAAATTTTTTCTAATTTATATCTGTCATCTAATATTTTTTCGTTTTCAGCCACTATTAAAGGAAGGACTATTTTGATGAAAGTCTCTTTTTTAAGTTTAACACTTTGAATTTCATCCAAATCTTTTGGGAATTGAGTAAAATATATTGGTTTTACTTTTTTTTCATATCTTACTTTGTTTAGATCGTAATTAACATCTTTGAATAAACTCAAAACTGTTTCAGTTTTTAAATTCAAGTCTGGCAAAATCACTTCTGCGACTTTTTCTTCCTTCTTTTTGTTTTCTTTTTTAACTTTTTTTTCTGGCTTTTTGACTTCTTTTTGTTGCTTATCAAGATTTTTTTTTGGTTCTTTCTTTTCTACTTCTTTTAGAACAATCTTATCACTACTAGTTTTATTCAAAGATTTAAACGTACTTACTCCAGAAACAACTAATGTAAGAACACCAACAACCATAAAAAACCCTAGAACAACTCGGCCTGTTTTATTTTTGTTTATTTGTTGATCATAAATTCCATGAAACAATTCTGTAAAAAAGTTTGTAAAAAAACTATAATAAGTAGAAGCTAGTTTTGGAAATATATTTAAAAATTCTATACCAATTTTACCAGTCCCTTTCCATATATTATATAAAAAGCTAGAGATTGATCTTGAACTATCCTCTTTAAAATAGATTATTCTCCTTGAAACTTTACTAACTTTTTTTGAGGAGTCTTCTTTAAAATCATCTATTCGTCTTGAAAACTTGTTTAATGGTTTTGAAACATTCTCTTTAAAAAAAGTTGTATTAAATTCTTTAGGAATAATAATTTTATTTTTTTTTAAAATTAACTCTAACTGCCCAGAAGTTAGATTTTTTCTATTTTTGATATAATCTGTAACCTCCTTGACATTATAAATCTTAGCAAGTTCTAATAATTTATCTCTATAAGTTAGCTTTTTTTTCATATCTAAACAGCTTCGACTGAGTTGACTTCTTTGACATAGTGTTTCATTAAGTTTTGCACCCCTTGTTTTAAAGTCATTAAAGAACTTGGGCAGCCGGAGCATGCACCCTGGAGTTCAACTGTAACTACGCCTTTATCAAAAGATTTAAATTTTATATCTCCTCCATCTTTAGCTACTGCTGGTCTAATTTTAGTATCTAAAACATCTTTAATTTTTTTTATAACCTCACTTTGTTCCTCAGTATCTTTTTTTTTGAAATTTTTTAATATTGGTTCGTCGTTTTTTGCGTAATAATCATTTAAATGCGAAATTACCATTGGCTTAAGCTCGTCCCAAGTTACATCTTTTGTTTTTTTTACTGATAAAAAATTTTTAGACAGTAAAACTAAGTCTACTCCTTTAAAATCTAACAATTGTTTTATAAAGATATTCTTAATTTTTCCTATATCTTTTTTTCTAAACTCTTCTGTACCAATAGATGAAATAATATTTTCAGATAGGAACTTTAGTGACTCTGGATTTGGAGTTGTTTCAGTTTGTATCATGAGAAACTTATATTACACCAAACCAACTTTTTCACGAATAATATTTAGGTTTTCCTCAGCTTTAATTTTGGCTTTTTCAGTGCCTTTTTTTAATATTTTTAATAAATGCGTCTTATCGTCCATCAATTTTTTTATTTCCTTTCCTACAGGACAAATTTCGTCGATAAGTAAATCTGTTAATTTTTCTTTTAAATGAGAATAATCTTTTCCAGACATTTCACTTAGAACCTTCTCAAGTTTTATGTGAGATATTTCAGAATAAATATTTAGTAAATTCAGCGCTTCAGGTTTTTTTTCTAAAGCTTTTAAATTATCGGGAATAACATCTGAGTCTGACTTTGCTTTTTTAATTTTTTTTTGAATTTCGTCAGCATTATCTTTTAAATTAATTCTAGAATAATCTGACTCCTCTGACTTACTCATTTTTTTGGTTCCATCTCTTAAGCTCATAACTCTAGATATATTTTTTGATATCAGTGGCTCGGGTAAAGGAAAAAAATCTTTGCAATTAAAATCTTTGTTAAATTTTTGAGCAATATCTCTAGATAATTCTAGGTGTTGCTTTTGATCAGCCCCTACAGGAACATGCGTAGCTTTATATAACAAAATATCTGCTGCCATTAAATTTGGATAAATATAAAGACCAACACTGGCTTTTTCTTTGTCGGAACCTGCTTTATCTTTGAATTGTGTCATTCTATTAAGCCAACCAACTCTAGATACACAATTTAAAATCCAAGCTAACTCGGAGTGTCCAGACACTGAAGATTGATTAAAAATGATGCTTTTCGAGTCATCTAATCCAGAAGCAAGAAAACAAGCTGTAGTTTCTAAAATATTATTTTTTAATTCATTAGGCTTTTGAAAAACAGTAATTGCATGAAGATCAACTACACAATAAATACATTCCATATCTTTTTGTAAAGATACAAAATTTTTTAAAGCTCCCAAATAATTTCCTAGGTGTAAATTTCCGCTTGGTTGTACTCCAGAAAAAACTATCTTCTTTTTATCCATTATTTAATTTGTTTTAAAATTTTCTTTTTTTAATACTCCTGATAAGTAGCATGATATCAAATAAAAACCTGCAACAAAACTTACAATTATCAACAAATAAATTGATTTGTATTTATAAGAATATTCTAGATATTCTGAAAAATTATTTAATGTAAATAGTAAAATAAATGACAATAAAATCGTGTTTAAAACTATCATTAGAATATTTTTAAATAAGTAATCTTTTACAAGTAAAAAATTTTTAATGTACAGAAGATATATATAGATAAATACTCCAATCCAGGTTGATATTGATGTTGCAATAGGAATTATTATAAAACCTATCTCATTAAAAAACATAACACTTATAAATATATTTGTAAGAACAACAAAACTTGAAATGTAAAATGGGGTTTTAGTATTATTTCTGGCAAAAAAGAAATTTGATAAAATCTTAACTAATGCAAATGCGGGGATCCCATATCCAAAATATTTTAAAGCAGCAGCGGTCATCTCGACATTTTTAGTTGTAAAAGATCCGTAGCCAAATAATGCATTTATAATCTCATCCGATGCTAAAATTAGACCTAAGCTAGCAGGTAATGAAAAAAGAAGTGAAAGTTCGATTGATCTACTTTGAATATTGGAAATTTTTTTAATATTTTTTTGATTAAAAGCTTTTGATAAAATTGGCAAGGATACGGTGCCTACTGCTATCCCAGCTATAGCAAGATTAATTTGATAAACTCTATCAGCATAATATAAATATGAAACTGCGCTAGCTTCAAAAGAAGCGATTATTGTTCCTACAAGAATATTTATTTGTGTAACGCCAGAGGATAAAACACTAGGTAATAGTTTTTTAAAAAAGAATTTTACTTTATTGTTTAAATTAGTTTTAAATTCTAAAGACGGTTTGTAATATCTTTTTGTAAAATATATTAGAAATAACAGTTGAACAAATCCTCCTAAAGTAACTCCATAAGATAATTGTTCAGCAAAATTTAATTTAAACGTATAAGAAACCAATAAACTTAATATCAAAACAATATTTAAAATTATTGGAGCGGCTGCCGCTGCTGCAAACTTATTATTAGAATTAAGTATTCCTGAAAAGAAAGAAGAAAGACAAACAAACATCAAAAATGGAAAAGTTATTCTGGTAAAATCAACGGCAAGATTAAATTTTATTGAATTTTCAAAAAAACCTGGAGCTATTAAGTAAACTAAATAAGGAGTAAATATCTCTACAAGCAGAATAACAAAAAATAAAGCTATAACTAAAAATTTAAATACATCGTCAGCAAATTTTTTACCTTTTTTTCTGCTTTTAATTTTTTCTGATGTATAAGAGGGTATAAATGCAGCATTAAAGGTCCCCTCAGCAAATAAGCGCCTAAATGTGTTCGGAAGTCTAAATGCTACAAAAAAAGCATCTGCAAAAATTGATGCTCCCAAAAATATTGCAATTAATATATCTCTGAGATAGCCTAAAATTCTACTTATTAAAGTAAAAAAACTAAAAACATATGTAGATGACAAAAGGTTCATAAAAATTCTAAATTAAGCCACAAATAATAAATAAATAATGCAATATTATAATTTATATTACATACTCACGCTTTAAATGACAAAAAAATCTAAAATTGATCATTATTCTGATAAAGAAGCACTCGATTTTCATATAAAAGGAAAGTCAGGCAAAATTGAGATAAGTTCTTCAAAACCCTTAACTACAAAAAGAGATTTATCTTTAGCTTATTCTCCAGGTGTGGCTGCGCCAGTCAAAGAAATAGCAAAAAATCCAGATCTAGTTTACGACTACACTAGTAAAGGAAACCTAGTAGCAGTAATAAGTAACGGCTCTGCCATTTTAGGTTTAGGCAATTTAGGTTCACTTGCATCAAAACCAGTAATGGAAGGTAAGTCTGTATTATTTAAAAGATTTGCGGATATCGACTCAATAGATATTGAGATAGATTGTGATAAAACTGACTCAATAATTGAGACTATAAAAAATATAAGTGGTACATTTGGAGGTATTAATCTTGAGGACATTGCTGCCCCTGACTGTTTTATTATTGAACAAAAATTAAAAGAAGTTTTGAACATACCAATTTTCCACGATGATCAACATGGAACAGCGATTATAACTCTAGCAGCTTTAATTAATGCCCTAGATGTCTCTAAGAAAAAAATTAAGGATGTCAAAATTGTTATTAATGGAGCTGGTGCATCAGCCCAAGCTTGTACCTCTTTATTTAAAAGTTCTGGAGTTAAAAGTGAAAACATTATTATGTGCGATAGTAAGGGAGTAATTTATAAAGGCAGGAAAAATGTAGATCAATTTAAATCAGCCTTTGCGGCAGATACTAAGATGAGGACTTTAAAAGATGCAATTAAAAATGCAGATGTTTTTTTAGGTTTATCTGCAAAAGACGTTTTTACTAAAGAGATGGTAAAATCAATGGCAAAAAATCCTATTATCTTTGCTTGTGCAAATCCAGATCCAGAAATTAAGCCCGAATTAATTAACGAAGTTAGATCGGATGCAATAGTAGCAACTGGAAGATCAGACTATCCAAATCAAGTAAATAATTTAATTGGTTTTCCATATATTTTTAGAGGTGCATTGGACGTAAGAGCTAAAGAAATTAACGAAGAAATGAAAGTTGCAGCTGCAAAAGCTATAGCTTTATTAGCTAGAGAAGATGTTCCTGATGAAGTTGTTTCAGCATATGGAGGAGATAGACCGAAGTACGGAAGAGACTATATTATTCCATCTACTTTTGATCCAAGGTTGATAAGTGTCATACCTTCAGCTGTTGCTAAAGCCGCTATGGATACTGGTGTGGCTAGAAAAAAAATCAAAGACTTTGAAATTTATAAAGATCAATTAACTAATCGTTTAGATCCCTCTATGTCATTAATGCAGGGGATTAATGCAAAAGTGAGAAAAAATCCGAAAAGAGTAATATTTGCCGAAGGGGAAGATGAAAATATGCTAAAAGCAGCTGTTGAATTTGGAAAAAATAAGTTAGGAACACCCATCTTAATTGGTACTGAAAAGAGAATTAAAGAACAATTACAAAAAATAGGATTAGATGAAAATCATAAAATCCAAATAGTTAATTCAACTGATAAAATTAAAAGAGAAAAATATGTTAAACATCTTTACAAAAAATTACAGCGAGAGGGCCAACTTGAAAGAGATGTTGATAGACTGGTAAGAAATGATCGAATAGCTTGGGGTTCTTCTATGATTGCTTGCGGAGATGCTGATGCGATGGTTACAGGAAATATTCGTCATTATGCAGCTTCAATAGAAAAATTAAAAAAAGTAGTTGATCCGAGACCAGGTGAAGAAATTTTTGGAATGACAATGATAAATTCAAAAGGAAAAACTATTTTGGTAGCAGACACAAATGTTAAAGACTTTCCTTCTGCTCAAAGATTAGTAAATGTTTCTAAATCGTGTGTTCGAGTAGCTAGATTATTTGGATTTGATCCAAAAGTAGCTTTTCTCTCACATTCAACGTTTGGAAATCCAGTATCCAAAAATACTAAACATGTTAGAGAGGCTATAGAATTACTTAAAAAAGAAAAAGTTGATTTTGATTTTGATGGTGAGATGCAGCCCGATGTGGCATTGAATCCAATTTATCGTGAGACTTATCCTTTTTCAAAAATTGTAGGAAATGCTAATATATTAATTATGCCAGCCTTACACAGCGCTGCAATATCGACAAAATTAATGAAAGTTTATGGTGGAGCAAAACTAATTGGACCATTGCTTATCGGACTAGGATCCCCTATTGAAGTAGCTCCTTTAAGATCAAGTACCTCTGATATTTTAAATCTTGCATCTATAGCAGCCTATTCCGCTCATGTAATAGAGTATTAATTTAAAGTTTATTTCTACTTAATTCTGAAACTAAATAAATTGAGGGGATCACAGTTTTTACGTCATAAATTTTATTAGCTTCATTAATCACCTCTTTTTTTTCATTTTCATCCATTGCAATACCGAATATATAAATATTTTTATTTATTGTCTCTAAAGTATAGTTCCTTGCTAAAGTTTTTTTATTAAATATTAAAGCAGATCTTAACTGGCTTGTAATTAATATATCTTTAGCAGTGCTTTTAAAGTTAGTTTGACCTTTGATAGTTATAGCATTTTTTACTGATCTCACGCCCTTTGTTTCCCAAGCCATTTTTGTTATTTTTATTTTTTTTTCAGGTTCATCAACTTTGCCAGATAGAAAAATTCTTCCATCAATCACTTCCGCTTGAATTGATAAAAAATACTTTTTGTCAGTGAGAGCAAGTCTCGCACTTAAATTTTTTTGCATAATCGTATCATCAATTTGCATTCCAATGGTTCTAGGATCAAAAGTTATGTCTACACCTGTTCCAAATCTACTTACTGAAGTACAAGAAATTACAAAGAATACTAAAATTAAACTAATTATTTTTTTCATTTTTTTTTAAATTCAAACAAATTTGGTAAATCTTTTTCTTATTTATTTTTTCAGTTTCAAATATTAATTCAACGACATCTTTTAAACTATATTTTTTTAAATACATTCTTGCTTTTTCTATTATTTTATTTTCATCTAAAAATTTATCTTTAGTATTTTTTTCTGATATTACAACAGTTAACTCTCCTTTAATTGAAGTTTTAAACATGTTTATTTTTTCAATTTCGTCTCTAAAAAATGACTCGTGAATTTTGGATATCTCTTTAGCAATTAATATTCTTCTACCTGCAAAGAATTTCTTAAATTTTTTAAGATAAAAATTAATTTTAATTGCAGGTATAAAAAATATTTGGGAAAAGGTATAAAGACCTAAAGTAGAAAGTGTTTTTTCTAGCTCCTTTTCTTTTTTTGGAAGAAACCCATAAAAAAGAAACTGATCTTTAAACCCTGATATACTCATTGAAGCTGTAATTGATGAAACTCCTGGAATTGGTACGATTTTTATTTTGTGTTTAATACAATTTTCTATAAGTAATCTTCCGGGATCTGAAAGAGCTGGAGTTCCTGCATCAGAGATTAAAGACAAAATTTTGCCTTGATTTAAATATTTTATTATTGAGTTGAGCTCCTTTTTTTCATTAAATTTATGGTAGGAGATTAATTTTTTATTTATTTTGAAATGATTTAAAAGTTTTAATGAACGTCTGGTGTCTTCACAAAGAATTATGTCTGAATTTTTAAGTACTTCTATAGCTCTTAAAGTAATATCATCAAGATTTCCAATAGGGGTTGAAACAATATATAAGCTTTTAGTAGATAGTCTCATTTTATGAAAAAAATATCTTTAGTGATAATAGCCTATATACTAATTTTTTTTAATTCTAATCTACTAAGTAATGAAAAAAAAAGTGTTCTCAAAGTTGGTTTATTGGCACCTCTGAGTGGAGAATATAAAGAACTTGGTGAGTCTCTTTTATATTCCTTGCAATTGGCATTAAATGAAATCAATGACGATAACTTATATATTATTCCTAGAGACTCAGGCTACGATGATAAAGAAAAATTAAAAAATGCAGTTGAAGATTTTAGATCTCAGGGAGTAAATGTAGTAATAGGGCCGCTAGATAATAAAGACTTTAATGAAGTAAAAAAATTTAATGATATTGTATTCATTTCACCATCTAACAAAACGCCTGAGTTTGAAAATAACATAATTAGTATTGGAGTAAGTTTTGAGTCGCAAATGTTAGCATTAGTAAATTTTATTAAAAAACAAAAAAAAAATAAAACTGTAATACTTATTCCTAAAAATCAATATGTAGAATTTATTGATGAAAAACTAAAAAAGATGAATTTAAAAGGATTTAAAATTTTTAAATATAGCCCTGATCCTAAAGTATTAACAGGTGAAATTGAAATATTAACAAATTACACTCAGAGAAAGAAGAACCTTGAACTAAGAAAAAAAATGTTTGAGGATAAAGAAGATGAACAATCTAAAAAACAATTAGAAAGATTAGAACAAAAATATACTATAGGTGAAGTAAATTTTGACTCAGTAATAATAATTGACTTTGGAAATAACCTTAAAAGTGTATTAACGTCTTTAGTTTTTACAGATGTTGATCAAGATAAAGTTTTATTTACAACTTTTAATCAATGGTTTGATGAAAGTATCTTTTACGAAAATACTGTTAAAAGCTTATATTATCCTTCAATTAATTATAAAGAATTCAAAAAATATAAAGAAAACTATTTTAGAACATTTAATGACACTCCAAATGAAATAACTATATTGGCATATGATGCTATTGGGTTAATTTATTATGCCTGGAAAAAGAACGGGAAAGTAAATGCGGTAAGTGATTTTTCTTTTAAAGGAAAAATCAAAGGTAAAATTGGTACTTTTAGTTTTAAAAATGAAAAGATAACTCAAGATTTGAATATCTATAAAGCTGAAAATAATCGTTTCACTAAATTTTAATTCTCTTTTTTAATTGTTTAAAAGCTATATATCGATGATCCATTTTCATTTTATCTGCTTTGGTCATTTCTCCAAAGGTTAGTGATTTAGATAAAGGTATAAATATAGGATCATAGCCAAATCCTTTTTTTCCTTTGATCTTATAAGATATAGAGCCTTTAATTTTGCCAGTAGTAGTAATAATTTTTTTTTTTGAGATAAAAGTCAAACAACAAACAAAGGTTGCGGACCTATTCTTTTCATTTTTCATTTTTTTTAAGATAACTTTCATAGCCTTAAAAAAACTACCATATCTTTTTGCCCATCTCGCTGAGTAAATTCCTGGTTTATCATTTAAAGATTTAATACATAGTCCAGAGTCATCAGAAATGACGGGCAAGTTAGAAAAATTTGAAAAGTATCTGGCTTTTAGTTTAGAATTTGCAATAAAGCTTTTTCCAGTTTCTTTGGGACTTTTAATTTTAAGGGATTTAGGTGATATCTTTTTTATTTTTTTTGATAAAAGAAAGCTTATTTCTTTAAATTTTCCACTATTATGGGTGCCAATTAATATTTTTTTCATTACTACCTAGTAATTTAAATTTTAAGTACTATATAGCAAGTATTATGAGCATGGATAATAAAGAAGAAATAAACAAAACAGATAAAAACCAAGATAAAAACGAAAATTTAAATAAAGATGCTTCAGAAAAAAAGACTTTAGAGGAAAAACTAAAAGAATCTGAAGATAAACTTTTAAGATCTTTGGCAGAAATCGAAAACCAGAGACGTAGATTTGAAAAAGAGATAAAAGACGCTTTTGAATTTGGTTCATTTAACTTTGCTAAAGAAAGTCTTGCTATTTTAGATAATTTAAAAAGGGCAAGAGAAGCTATTAAAAATGATGAAGATTTAAAAAAAAATAAAGATTTAGATAAATTTTTGGAAAATCTTATAATAATAGAAAAGGACTTAGTTTCAATATTTGAGAGAAATAGAATAAAAAAAATTGCAACTGATAAAAAAAAATTTGACCCAAACTTACACCAAGCTATGTCAGAAATTGAGAATGTTAGCGTAGACTCTGGAACTATTCTTCAGGAGATCCAAGCTGGGTATATGCTAGGTGAGAGACTATTAAGACCTTCACTTGTCACAGTAGCTAAGAAAAAGATAAGTAAAAAGCCTCAAAATGAGGAAAAAATAAATGATAAATAACCTTGTAGAGTCAAAAAAAACACCCATATACAGAGTTATAATTAAAAGGATATGAAAATAATATGAGTAAAGTAATTGGAATAGATTTAGGTACTACAAATTCATGTGTGGCAATTATGGATGGCACACAAGCAAAAGTCTTAGAAAATGCTGAAGGAGCAAGAACTACTCCTTCCGTTGTTGCGTTTTTAGAAAAAGAGGAAAAATTAGTTGGACAACCTGCAAAAAGACAAGCAGTAACTAATGCAGGAGATACAATATTTGCAGTCAAAAGATTGATAGGAAGAAAATTTGACGGTCCTTCAGTTCAAAAAGACATTTCAAAAGTTCCCTATGAGATTATAAAATCTGAAAACGGTGATGCATGGGTACAGGGTAAGGGTAAAAAATATTCACCATCACAAATATCAGCTTTCATATTACAAAAAATGAAAGAAACAGCTGAAAAATATTTAGGTCAAGCAGTAACAAAAGCTGTAATTACAGTGCCAGCTTATTTTAATGACTCGCAAAGACAAGCTACAAAAGATGCCGGAAAAATTGCCGGTTTAGAAGTTTTAAGAATTATCAACGAACCGACTGCAGCATCTCTTGCTTACGGTTTAGATAAAAAAGGTGGAAAAAAAATTGCCGTTTATGATTTAGGTGGTGGAACTTTTGATATTTCAATTTTAGAAATAGGAGATGGTGTATTTGAAGTTAAATCGACAAATGGAGATACATTTTTAGGTGGTGAAGATTTTGACGATGCTATAGTTGAATATTTAGCAACAGAATTTAAAAAAGACAACGGTATTGATTTAAAATCAGATAAGCTTGCTTTACAAAGATTAAAAGAAGCTGCGGAAAAAGCAAAGATTGAACTTTCTTCTGCTGCACAGACTGAAATCAATTTGCCGTTTATAACTGCAGACAAAACAGGTCCAAAACATTTAAATTTAAAGTTTACTAGAGCTAAACTTGAAGCTTTAGTTCAGTCACTTGTTGACAGAACTTTGGAGCCTTGTAAAACAGCATTGAAAGACTCTGGCTTTTCTGCGGCCGAAATTAACGAAGTAGTACTTGTAGGTGGTATGACAAGAATGCCTAAGATCATGGAAACAGTAAAAAACTTTTTTGGCAAAGAACCTAATAAAAGTGTAAATCCTGATGAAGTTGTGGCGATGGGAGCTGCTATACAAGGTGGAGTTCTTCAAGGAGATGTAAAAGACGTATTATTATTAGATGTAACTCCTCTTTCTTTAGGAATTGAAACCCTTGGTGGTGTTTCAACAAAATTAATTGAAAAAAATACAACAATACCTACTAAAAAAAGCCAAGTTTTTTCCACAGCAGAGGATAATCAGCCAGCAGTATCTATAAGAGTATTACAAGGAGAAAGAGAGATGGCGGCTGACAATAAGATTCTTGGAAACTTTGAGCTTGTAGGAATAGCTCCTGCTCCTAGAGGTACGCCACAAATTGAAGTAACTTTTGATATAGACGCTAATGGTATTGTCAATGTGTCGGCAAAAGATAAAGGGACAGGCAAAGAACAGAAAATTCAAATTCAAGCATCTGGCGGTTTATCAGACGAAGAAATACAAAAAATGGTAAAAGATGCAGAGGCTAATAAAGAGGCAGATAAGAAAAAAAGAGAGACTGTAGATGCAAGAAATCAGGCAGATAGTTTGGTTTTTTCTACCGAAAAAAGTTTAAAAGAACATGGTGATAAAGTTTCTGCTGAAGAAAAACAAGCTATAGAAAATGGAATTACTGATCTGAAAAAATCTTTGGAAGGTACTGATATTGAGGATATCAAGAAGAAAACACAAAGTTTAATTCAAGCTTCAATGAAACTAGGCGAAGCTGTTTATAAGAGCCAACAAAAACCTGGTACTAAAACTCAAGGTAAAGATGACAACAAAACAAACGATAAAGACAATGTTGTAGATGCAGATTTTGAAGACGTAAAAGAAAAAAAGGAAGAAGATAAAGAAAAAAGCGCCTAAGAAAATTGTGAAGGAGACGTCCTGTGGCAAAAAGAGATTATTATGATGTCTTAGGTGTTACTAAGTCAGCATCAAAAGAAGAAATCAAAAAAGCCTATCGAAAACTCGCTCTAAAATTTCACCCTGACAAAACTAAGGGAGATAAGTCTTCCGAAGAGAAGTTCAAAGAAGCTAGTGAAGCTTATCATATACTTTCTGACGAAAAGAGAAAAACTAATTACGATCAATTCGGTCATGCTGCTTTTGAAGGTGCAGGTGCAGGAGGACAAGGTTTTGGAGGATTTGATACATCTTCCTTTTCAGACATATTTGAAGATTTTTTTAGTGACTTCGGAGGAGGACAAACAAGAAGATCTAGTAATAGAGGCAATGATCTAAGGTATGATGTAAGTATAGATTTAGAGGATGCATATAAAGGACTAGAAAAAAATGTTAAGTACACTACTTATAAAAAATGTTCCGCTTGCTCTGGAAGTGGCGCAGCAAAAGGATCTAAACCAATAAAATGTAACTATTGTTCAGGAAGGGGTAAAGTTAGAACTAATCAAGGCTTCTTCACTGTTCAACAAACTTGCCCTCAATGCAGTGGATATGGAGAAAATATAGGAGATCCATGTAAAAGTTGTAGCGGTAATGGAAAAACACAAGGAACTGAAAATGTAACTGTTAAAATTCCAAAAGGAGTTGATGACGGTACAAGAATAAGACTATCCGGTAAAGGAGAAGCAGGATCTAAAGGTGGTTCAAGTGGAGATCTATATCTATTTATATCAATTGATAATCACAACATCTTTAAAAGATCCGAAGAAAATCTATATTATGAATTACCAATATCTTTTTCAGATGCCACTCTAGGCACTACGGTAGAGGTTCCTTCTATAGATGGAGGAAAATCAAAAATCAAAATTCCAGCTGGTACTCAGCATGGTAAACAATTTAGATTAAGAGGAAAAGGAATGCCTCTGTTAAGGAGAAGTATTTTTGGAGATTTATACATAAGAGTTATTACTCAAGTACCAACATCTCTATCAAAAAGACAAAAAGAAATATTACAGGAATTTAACGAGATAGAAACGAATAAACCTGATCCAGTAATTAAAAGCTTTTTTGAAAAGGCTAAAAAGTTTTGGAAAAGTTCATAATTTAAATGGAAACTGATCAAATAATGTCTGCAATTTTTTTAATTGCAGTGCTGGCATTAATCTTACCAGGATTTTTGTCTACAAATAATAAGTTTAAACAATTTATAAAAAATCTTTCTATTTGGGCTATAATTGTACTTATTATTATTGTAATCATTTACTTTATAAAAAAATGAGAAGAATCAATTTAGCTATTACTGGATGTATGGGTAGAATGGGTCAAAAACTCATTCAGTCTTCAAGTTCAGACAAAAATTTCAAATTAGTTTCTTTAACAGAGAACAGAAAAATAAATAAAAGAATAAGAGGAATAAAACCCGAGCTGAATACTATTAATGCATTTAAAAAAGCTGATGTGATTATTGATTTTACTATTCCTAAATGCACTTTAGAGGTTTTAAAAATCGCAGTAAAACAAAAAAAAAGAGTTGTAATAGGGACAACTGGTTTTACAAAAAAGCAAGAAAGAATAATTGCAAATTATTCCAAAAAGATTTCTATTTTAAAGGCTGGGAATATGAGTTTAGGGATAAACTTATTGATGTATTTAACTGAGATTACGTCTAGATCATTAGGAAAAAAATTTTTAAGCAAGGTCTATGAAGTTCATCATAAGGGTAAAAAAGATTATCCTTCAGGTACAGCTTTAATGCTTGGAGAGGGTATTTCCAAAGGGAAAAAGAAGAATTTTTACAGTATGATGGGAAAAAAATTTTTAAACAAAAAATCATTTCCTTACAGTAATAAGATTAATTTTAACTCTATAAGAAAAGGTAGCGTGGTAGGAGAGCATGAAGTTTTGTTTTCTAGTGGAAAAGAAATAATAACTTTAAATCACGAGTCTTTTGATCGAGCTTTATACTCTGAAGGAGCTTTAGCAGCAGCAAAATGGATAAGGAAAAAAAAGCCAGGTCTTTACTCTATGAGAGATCTTTTGAATTTTAAGTGAATAATAAAGAAAAATCTAAGATCATTACAAAAATCTTAAATAAAACTTATCCAAAAGTTCCAATACCCTTAAACTATAAGAATGTTTTTACACTACTAGTATCCGTTTTGCTCTCAGCTCAATGTACAGATGTAAATGTTAATAATGTTACTAAGAATATTTACCCAAAATATAATCATCCTAAACATTTTGTAAAATTAGGAAGAAAAAAAATAGAAAGATTAATTAAAAAAATAGGAATTTTTAGAGTAAAAGCTAAGAGTATTTATTATTTATCAAAAACTTTAGTTCAAAAATATAAAGGTAAAGTTCCTAGAACCTATGAACAGCTAGAAGAACTTCCTGGTGTCGGACATAAGACAGCTAGTGTGGTAATGTCGCAAGGATTCGGTTACCCGGCGTTTCCAGTTGACACTCATATTCACCGATTAGCTCAGAGATGGGGATTAACTAGTGGTAAAAACGTAATTCAAACAGAAAAAGATCTAAAAAGTATTTTTCCTAAAAAATATTGGAACAAACTGCATTTACAAATAATTTGGTACGGTAGAGAATTTTGCAAAGCGAGAGATTGCTACGGAATAACTTGTAAAATTTGTAGAAGCTGTTATCCAAATAGAAAAAAACCAATTAAAACCAAAAAGGCTTAAATGAAAATTATTGGAATAGGAAACGCAATAGTTGATGTTATATGTAAGGTAAATGAGGATTTCCTTTCTAACAATAAATTAACTAAAAGCACTATGAAACTAGTTAATGAGAGTGAATTCAAAAAATTATTATCCAGCCTCAAAATTGAGAACACCGTTTCTGGTGGTTCAGTTGCAAATTCTATAGTTGGACTCTCACAATTAGGAAATGAAGTTGGTTTTATTGGCAAAATAAATGATGATGAACTTGGTGCTAAATACGAAGAAGGATTAAAAAAAGAGAATGTACAATATTTATACTCGAAAAAAAAAGAAAAGATACCTACCGGCACTTGTTTGATTTTAATAACTCCTGACTCTGAAAGAACTATGGCAACTTTTCTAGGAACTGCTGGAAAAATTAGTGAAAACGACATCGACATAAGCTTCATTAAAAAAAGTGAAATTTTATTTTTAGAGGGATACCTTTGGGATGAAGGTGAACCAAAAAAAGCTTTTGAAAAAGCTATAAAAGACTCTAATAAAGTAGCAATGTCTTTATCTGATTTATTTTGTGTAGAAAGACATAAACCTCATTTTCTAGATCTAGTAAAAAATAAATTAGATATAACCTTTGCCAATGAGCAAGAAATTATTTCATTAATAAATGCAAAAAACATTAACGATGTGATCGATTTTTCAAAAAATATAAAAAGAATAATTATCATAACACGCGGAGAAAAAGGTGCATTAGCAATTAAAGGAGATGAAATAACAGAGTGTAATGCTATTAAAAATTTAAAAATTAAAGACTTAACTGGAGCAGGAGATTTATTTGCTGCAGGTTTTTTACATGGTTTTATAAATAATAAATCAATTAAAGAAAGTTTAGATATTGGAACTAAAATGTCTGCTAAAGTCATTCAGATAATAGGTGCCAGATTAAAATAAATTATTTTTTTCTTCTTTTAAAACTTCCTTTACCTTTTTTTGGTTTGACAACTCTTTTATGATATTTTTTTGAGAATAGATCATAAGCAATTTTGTTTCTTTTTTTCATAAGTAGTAACCTTTTTTATCATTTAAAATAAATTTTTCGTCTGAAAACTTATTTTTAATCTTTTTTCTTAGTCTATAAATATGAGTTTCAACGGTATGGGTATCCGCATCTTGCGCATACTTCCAAACTTTTTTTAAAATTTCGTCTTTAGAAATAGATCCTACATTTTTTAAAAATAATTCAAGAAGATGAATCTCTTTCTCAGTTAAAGAAATAAAATTATTTCCTCTAGAAAGTTTTTTTTCATTTTTATCTAGATTATACTCTTTAATTATAATTCCTGAATTTTTACTAAATTTTTTTTTTGCAATTGAATTTTCAATAATCTTATTTAATTCACTTACACTAAAAGGCAATAATAATTTATCATGAAATTTAGCAGATATTATTTGATTTGGTTTTGATAAAGCAATTTTAATTAGATCGTTTTTTTTAAACAAATTATTAGTGAAATTATTTTCATCTAAAAAATCACTATGCACTAATAATACGTCATAATCTTTATAAGAACCTTGGTCTGAGTCTTTTAAATGAAAAATTAATTTAAAATTGAAATAATCTTTAAGTTCCTCTAATGAAGTGTTAAAGTTTTTAGGACCAAATGTTAAAACGTTAAATTTATGCATATTTATATTAAAAATAATAAACTATCAATTTATGATTATAAGGTAAAATGTGCCGTTGGTAAAAGAGGAATTAAAATTAAAAAGAAAGAGGGGGATTTAATCACCCCAAAAGGTACATTTCGAATAAAAAATGTTTTCTATAGAAAAGATCGGGTTTTCAATTTTAAATCAAAAATTAAAAAAATATCTATTGAAAAAAATATGGGATGGTGCGATGACCCAAAATCAAAAAAATATAATATGCTTGTAAAACTACCTTTTAATTATAGAGCAGAAAAACTTTACAAATCAAATAACACTTACGATATTGTTCTTGTCTTAAATTATAATATGAATCCAATAAGAAAAAACAAAGGTAGTGCAATTTTCATACATATTGCTAGAAGAAATTATAAAGCGACAGCTGGTTGTATAGCAATACAAAAAAAAGATATGAAAAAGGTTATCAAGAAAATAGACAAAAAAACTTTAGTCCAAATAAATTAACTTCTTTCACCAAAAATAGAGCTACCAATTCTTAAGTAAGTAGCCTTATTGTTTAATGCGAGAACATAATCTGAGGACATTCCCATACTTAATTCTTTTAAACCCATCGAATAATTTAATTCTGATAAACTTTTAAAATATGTTTCTGTGTTACTATCATTAGGAGGTATAGCCATTAATCCTAAAACATTCATGTGATTTTCCTTGGTACAATAATTATAGAATGCGTCTACTTCATTGTATGGAATGCCTGACTTTTGAGACTCATTTCCAATATTTACTTGAATAAAGTACCCAATACTTTTGTTTAAATTTTTTTGATGCTTGGCTAAAGCATCGGCTAATTTCTGATTATCGAGTGAGTGAATATAGTCAAAAATTTTTACTGCAACTTTAGCTTTATTAGTTTGCAACTTTCCAATCATGTGTAACTTTAAATCTATCCTTTCTTTTTTTATTTCTGCCCATTTGCTTATTGCCTCTTGTACTTTATTCTCACCAAAATGCTGATGACCATGTTCAATTAAAGGTGAAACATGATCAATTGAAAAAGTTTTACTAACAGCTATAATTTTTACAGGCCTCACTGGATTAGACAAAGCTATATTAGATTTTATTTTGTTAAATTTTTCAATTATATTATTCATCACAAATGTTTGTACATAAAAAAAGATATTTTTTTATAACAGAAAATATTAAAAATATTAATCTAGAAAATATAAAAAAACTAAATAAATTTAATATTATCTATAGAACAAACAAATTAAAAGATAAAAAAACTGATTTGTTAAAATTTAGGAATATATGTAAAAGAAAAAGAATAAATTTTTACGTCGCAAATGATTTGCAGCTATCAAAAACAATTAAAGCAGATGGATTGTATATTTCTGCGTTTAATAAAAGTTTAAAATATAAATATTTCAAAAAGTTTAATTTCAAAATTATTGGTTCAGCTCATAATCATGCCGAACTTAAAATAAAAGAATTACAAGGATGTTCAATTATATTTTTGTCTAGATTATTTGAAACAAATTATAAAAATAAGAAAAGTTTTTTAGGATTGGTAAAATTTAATCTTTTTTCACTCAAAACTAAACTTTCTCCTCTCGGAGGAATAAATAGGAAGAATCTAAATTACCTAAAAAATATCAAATGTGACTCCTTCGCTTTATCCTCTGCTTTTATTAAAGATAATAAGATAAATAAAATGTTCTACTAAAAAAAAAGGGGGCCGAAGCCCCCTTTTTAATTTTAAACGTTCAGATAATTAGAACGCAAAAGTCATTGCTATAATTGTATCTACAGCATCTTGACCATCTTTGTAACTTAGATTTTCATAATCAGTTCTAGCTATTGATAGAGTTGCTCCACCTAAAGAGTAAGCTAATTGGACTGAGTCCACTTCTACGTCATAGTTAGTTGTTGATGATGTTTGGTAGTTAGCTTCACCAGTCTCTGTAGTGTATGAAATTGATAGATCATCGTTTACTGCGTAAGCAATCGACATACCTGTGTTTTCATAATACTCTACAGTTGTACCACCTGCAGTAATAGCAGTTGATTCCGGAGCTTTAAATGATTTTCCGTAACCTACTGTTACATTACCCATTGAGTATTTTGCAGCGTAAGCACCACCTTCTTCAGCTTGGTCGCCTGAATCATCAGTACCATTATCGTAATCGTTCTTCTCATAGTACGAAGCTGCTAGTGTTAATCCATCTATCGGCTTTGTTGTTAATGAGTAGAAAGAAGCTGAGTCACCAGATGACGCTTGTGTGTTTCCTGATTGACCATCAACTTTTTGATTACCGTGAGCTATTGAAGCTGTTGTACCAAATGGTAATTCTGGCGTGTGGTATTGAAGCGTTGCATATGAACCTTCGTCAGCTGGGTAAGTCATACCTTCGCTTAAACCAGTGTCAGACGCAGATGTGTATGCAGAAGCATCCCACGCGTATTTTTTGTTATTTCCACACTCAGATACACAAACTTTTAATGTACCCATGTCATTCATAGTCAATGTAACTTGAGTATCATCGTTTAATGCAGCACCTGGAGGTGTGTTAGAAGGTGAAGCAGCTGTATCACCTGTTGTAGTTGGGTCTAACTCCATAGAGTAAGTCCATGTGAACCCGTTATCCATCTCACCGCTTGCAGTGAAATTTAACTCATTCGTAATACCAATACCATTATCTTTTTGCACACCAGATGAAGCATTGTAAGTCGCTTTAGCTGTACCGTTTACAGTTAACTCACCTGCTTTTGCTGATAGCATTAAAGACAAAGATGTAATAGCAACGAATAATATTTTAGTTATATTTTTCATTTATTTTCCTTTGTTATTTGTTTTAATAATTAAAACGGTTTCTTATAACATTACCAGACGGCTACAATCCTCTGTATTAACCAATTTAATTGACTTTTTTGCATTATGTTGCATATTTACAACAGACTATTCTTATTAAAAATTGAGTAAAATCAACGATATTTGAACTAATGTTTTGAAATATTTGATGGTTTAAACTAAAACTAATTAAATGCTTAAAAAATTCCTCATTTTTTCACTTTTAAGTTTTTCTCTTGTGTCCTGTCAAGCTTTCAAACCTAAGAAAGTGGATACCAGAGATATACCTACCAACGCACAAGAGAGAGCAAGAAAAAATATAGAAGAAGGTCGTGGAGCATCAATTGGCGGTCTTCTAGGGGTCGGCAGAGGAACAAATTTTGAATTTAGCACATCTAATCCAATGTGGAGAGCTTCACTTGAAATTCTTGATTTCTTACCTCTTTCAACGGTAGATTATTCTGGAGGAATTATTATTACAGATTGGTATTCAGAAAGTAGTGCAAATGACTCTCTAAAAATTTCGGTTCGATTTTTAGGAAACGAAATAAGAACAGAAAATTTAAAAGTTATAGTGCATAAAAAGATTTGTAAAAATAACTCTGATTGTAAGGTTTCTCAGCTAACAAATAGTAAAATTTCTGAAGAACTCTTGACTACCATTATTAGAAAAGCTGCTTTGTTGGAAAAAAAATCTAAAGAAAAATCAAAAAAATAAAAATTATTATGGAAAGAATTAATTTTCAAGTCATTGAAAAAAAATGGCAAGATAAACACAAAGATTTTAAATTATATAATAATGATCCCTCTGCTAAAAAATTCTATTGTCTTGAAATGTTTCCTTACCCCTCTGGCAAGATACACATGGGACATGTTCGTAATTATACTATCGGAGATGTTATTGCTCGTTATAAATTTATGAAGGGATTTAATGTTCTTCATCCCATGGGCTGGGATGCTTTTGGTTTGCCTGCTGAAAACGCAGCAAAACTAAACAACTTAAATCCAAAAAAATGGACTGAAGAAAATATAAATACTATGAGAAAACAACTACAAATGCTCGGTTTATCAATTGACTGGGACTTAGAAATATCAACTTGCAGTCCCGAATATTATAAACATCAACAAGAATTATTTATAGATTTTTACAACAAAGGTTTGGTTTCTAGAAAAGAAACCTACGTTAATTGGGATCCAGTCGAAAAAACAGTGCTTGCAAATGAACAAGTTATAAATGGAAAAGGGTGGAGATCAAATGCTGTTGTAGAAAGAAAGAAATTATCCCAATGGTTCTTTAATATAACCAAATTTTCAAATGAACTTTTAAATGACCTAGAAGGTCTTAAAGGCTGGCCTGAAAAAGTAAGATTGATGCAAAAAAACTGGATAGGAAAATCGATTGGTTGTGAATTAGATTTTCAAATTACAGACCAAAAACAAAAAATAAAAATATTCACTACCAGACCAGACACGATTTTTGGTGCTAGTTTTATTGCAGTTTCAGTGGATCATGAGGTTTGTAAAACTTTTAAAGACAACCCTGAATTCGAGAAGTTTAAACAAGAATGTTCAAAAATTGGTACAACTGAGGAGGCTTTAGCTAATGCAGAAAAATTAGGATTTAATACTCAATTTCATGTTGACCATCCATTCTTAAAAGGTAAAAAAATTCCAATTTTTGTTGCCAATTTTGTTTTGATGGATTATGGGAATGGAGCTATTTTTGGTTGTCCAGCTCACGATCAAAGAGACTTTGATTTTGCAAAAAAATATAAACTTCCAATTATTCGAGTTGTATCTGATGCAGATAATTCAAATGATGGAGACAAAATGAAAGAGGCATTTACTGGTAATGGGAAAATGGTAAATTCCGAGTTTTTAAACAATCTTGATGTTGAGAAAGCTAAAAACGTTATTATTGATAAAATTGAAAATATTAAAATCGGAAAAAAACAAACGTTATTTAGACTTAAAGATTGGGGGATCTCAAGACAAAGATATTGGGGTTGTCCTATTCCGATGATTTATTTAGAAGATGGGTCAGTTGTTCCAGTAGATAAGAGCGAGCTTCCAATTACTCTTCCAAATGAGGTAGATTTAAAATCTAGTGGAAACCCATTACAAAATCACCCCACTTGGAAGAAAACTACTGATAAAAAAACTGGTAAACCTGCAATTAGGGAGACAGATACTCTAGACACTTTTGTAGACTCCTCTTGGTATTTTATAAGATTCTGTTCCCCTAAATACGAAAAAGCACCTTACGATGAAAAAAAGGTAAATTATTGGATGTCAGTAGATCAGTACATAGGAGGAATAGAGCACGCAATACTCCATTTACTTTATTCTCGATTTTTTATGAAAGCGATAAAAAAGTGCGATAAAAATATAAAATATTCTGAACCTTTTAAAAATTTATTTACTCAAGGAATGGTTTGTCACGAAACCTACCAAGATTTAAAAGGTCAATGGCTTTATCCTGATGAAGTAGAAAAGGTATCAAAAGATAGTATGATTAAAAAATTAGATAAAACAAAAGTGAAAGTTGGTCCTTCCGAGTCAATGTCAAAATCTAAAAAAAATACTATTGATCCAGAAACTATGATTAAACAATATGGAGCTGATGCTGTAAGATGGTTTATCTTGTCTGATAGTCCTCCAGAAAAAGATGTTCAATGGTCAGATACAGGAGTAGTTTCATCTAATAAATTTTTGCAAAAAATTTGGAATTTAAATCAACTTGTTTTGAAAAGAAAAACATCAAAAGTGAGTAGAGTTGCAAATAAAGATTTTATTAATAAGATTGATCAGTATATTTTTAAAATTGATAAATCGATAAATAGTTTTCAATTGAATGTTTCAATTGCTCAATTCTACGAAATTTACAAGTATTTCAATGAGTCTTTAAAGTTAGAAATTAGTGATAAAACCTTTGTTGAAAGCATGATTAAAATTATGAAATTAATGATTCCTTTTACTCCCCATTTAGCTTACGAATGTTTGTCAAATCTAAAATGTAATGAAATGAATAAATGGCCTAATATCAATAAAAAAGCCGTTGAAAATGCTAATATTAACATGGTTATTCAGATAAATGGAAGAACTAGAGACGTTTTAAATGTTGCGAAAGATATAACTGAAAATGACATTGAAGATTTAATTAAAAAAGACTCAAAAGCAAAAAAATATTTGGTAGATAAAAAAATCATTAAAACTATCTTTGTTAAAAATAAGATAATAAATTACATTATTAAAAATCAATGAAAAAAATATTTATAAATATTCTGCTTCTAAATACTTTCTTTTTACTTTTACATTGCGGATTTAAAACTGTTGATAGATCAAAAATTAGTGATTTTACAATTAAAGAGATAAACACAATAGGCAATAAAAGAATTAATTTTAAGATCAAGAACAACTTAATGTTAAATTCAGTTGCAAATAGCACCAATATTTTGAGTATCAATGTTAAAACTAAAAAAGTAAAAGAAGTTAAAGAAAAAAATATAAAAAATGAAATTACAAAATATCAAATTATTTTAACAAGCAACATAAATTTTAAATCTACACAACAGGAAAAGGATGCAAGTTTTAATGTTGAAACTAGAGGCGATTATTTAGTAGGTAATAACTATTCTAGTACTCTCAATAATGAAAAGAGATTAATAGATAATTTGGTAGAAAACCTATCTGAAAAAATAATTAATCAAATAAATATTAAACTCGATGATATTTAAAAGTTATTTACTAGAAAAAAATGTTGGGCAAATAAATAAATGTAAAATATTTATGTTTTACGGAGAGAACGAAGGCTTAAAAAAGGAATTTAAAAAAAAACTTAAAAATGAATATAATAATTTTGAGGTACTAAATTTCTTTCAGGAAGAAATTTTAAAAGACAAAAATTTATTAATTAAAGAGATTGAGAACAAATCCTTATTTAATAAAGAAAAATTAATTTTTGTTGAACAATCTAATGACAAACTTTTAAAGATTGCTGAAGAAATAGTTGATAAATTAAAAGAAGAAAAAGTTTTTATATTTTCAAATTTACTAGATAAGAAATCAAAATTAAGAAGTTATTTTGAGAAATCAAAGGAATGCGGTATTGCGGCCTGCTATAAAGATAACGAGATAACAATTAAAAAGATTATAATAGAAAAACTTAAAGGATTTGAGGGATTAAACAATCAAGTTGTGAGCACAATATTGCAAAGCACTGGCTTAGATAGAGACAAGGTTGATAATGAAATTCAAAAGATTAGAAGTTGTTTTCAAAATAAGTATTTAGATATAGAAAAGATTAATTTATTGCTTAATCTAAATAGCAATGAGGATTTTAATCAACTTAAAGACGAAGCGTTAAATGGCAATAAAATCAAGACGAATAAGCTTCTTTCTGACACTGTTTTTGAAAATGAAAACTTCATTTATTATCTGAATTCTATTAATCAAAGAATTAATAAGCTTTATGAAATTGAAATAGAGAAAAAAAACCAAAATAGTATTGATTTTATCATTTCAAACATGAAACCACCAGTATTTTGGAAAGATAAACCTATCTTGGTAGAACAATCAAAAAAATGGAATTCCTATAAACTGAAAGCAGCGTTAAAAAAAACTTTTAACGTGGAATTATTAATAAAATCAAACTCATCAATTAGAAAAGATTTATTGATTAAAAATTTAATTGTCGGGCTTTGTTCCGATGCTAATTCTTTTTAAGTAAGTTTGATATTAACTCGAATTGCTCTAAATTTTTATATTCAATTGTTATTTTACCTGAGTTATCCTTTTTGTTTTGGATAAGGACGGATAAACCTAGTCTATCTTGTATCTTATTTTGTTCTTCTAATATATTCGAGTTAATTTTAATTTGTCCAGATTTTTGTGGAGCTTTTTTTTTTCTTACAAGCATTTCAACGCTCCTAGAGCTTAAATTTTTTGCAACTATTTCCTCTGCAATATTGGTTGCGCTTGGTAGACCTATTAAAGGTCTTGCCTGACCAGCGGTTAATGACCCCTCTTCTATTAATCCAATTACATCTTTTGGTAAGGTTAATAATCTTAGTGTATTACTTATATGGCTTCTGCTTTTAGACATAAAACGAGCAATTTTTTCGTGATCGTATTTGAATTCATCTGAAAGTCTTTGATAACCCTTTGCTTCCTCAATTATATTTAAATCATCACGTTGAATGTTTTCTACTATCGCTACTTCCAATGACTCTCTATCATCCAGATCCAAAACTACTATTGGAACATCATGTAATCCTGCCCTTTGAGCTGCAATCCACCTTCTTTCACCAGCTACAATTTCAAATCTGCCCGGATCAAGTTTATCTTCTCTGACTGCGATCGGTTGAATAATGCCATTTTTCTTAATAGAATTAGTCAATTCCTCTAATTTTGCTTCATCAAAGTTAATTCTAGGTTGGTATTTATTTGGAGTTAAATCCCCTATATTAGCTTTACTTTTGTTGATTTTTATTGCCGACTCTTGATTAGAATTTGATTTATGGTCTCCAAATAAGGCTTTTAAACCTCTTCCTAAACCTTTTTTTTTAGAAGTACTCATGCTGCGCTCTCCACATCTGAGCTATTGCTTTTAACAAATTCTTCAGCAAGTTTAAAATAAGATTTACTTCCTAGACAACTTTTGTCATATACGACACAAGGCAAACCATGTGACGGAGCTTCGGAGAGTCTTACATTTCTGGGTATTACGGTTTTGTAAACTTTGTCCTTAAAATAATTTCTTGCCTCTTTATCAACTTGAGATGACAATTTATTTCTTTTGTCAAACATAGTTAGTAAAATACCTCTCACCTTTAAATGAGGGTTAAGGTTTACTTTTATTCTATCTATAGTTTTTACAAGTTGAGTTATTCCTTCGAGCGCAAAAAATTCTGTTTGTAAAGGCACCAATATTTCATTGGATGCTACTAAGGCCATAATAGTTAATAAGCTTAAGGAAGGAGGGCAATCAATAAATATATGATCATAGTCCGACAAAATATTAGTATCACCATCTAATATTTGTTTGAGTACAAATGCTCTATCAGAGTCGTTTGCAGTTTCAACTTCGAGGCCTGATAAATTTACATGAGATCCAATGATATCTAAATTTGTAATTTCAGTTTTTCTTATTGCATCTTTAAGATTTATTTTTTTTATCAATAAATTATAAACATTATTTTCTTCATTATTGTTTGACCCTCCTAATCCAGTTGTTGCATTACCTTGAGGGTCTAGATCTATGATCAAATTCTTTTGACCCAAAATGGACAGTGCAGTAGCTAGATTAATTACTGTAGTAGTTTTTCCTACCCCGCCTTTTTGATTAATGACTGCTATAGTTGTTTTGTTTCTCATTTTTTTACGTTTAAAATAATAATTTTAGAATCTTTATCTGTAATGCTCCTTACTAACTTATAACTATAATTTTTATCGAAAGATATATTATTAATTTCAGTTTGTGCATTTTTTCCCTTTAAAATTATGATTTTATGGGGTTTTTTTATATTTTCACGTGAAATTTTAATTAAACTATCCATTTTTTTAAAAGCTCTACAGACAATTAGGTCTGAAGTTATTTTTTGATCATATAAATTGCCTATTATATCATAAGTTAATTTTAGTTTATCTCTTATATTTTTCAAAAAGTCTCTTTTTACAGGAGATTTTTCATATAATTTCACGTGAAACGTGTTTTTTTCGTTAAATATGGAAATAACTAGCCCAGGAAATCCAGCACCAGTACCAAAATCAGCAATTTCTCTCACTTTTGGCCCAATATATTTTACAATTTGAGCTGAATCAAGAATATGCCTATGCCAAGCTAATTTTTCAGTGCTTTTTGATATCAGATTGTATTTATTATTGTATTCCAAAAGACTTTTATGAAAAATAAGAAGCTTATTGATTGAATTTCTTGAAAAAAAAAGCTTTTTTTCCAAAATTGAAAGAACCTCATCCCGATGCATCAAGCTGGAATTTTCAATTTTTTCTTTTTAAGACTTGATAATATTAAAATAATTGCAGCCGGAGTTACACCATCTACTCTTGAAGCTTGTCCAAGAGTGCTAGGCCTTATTTTGTTAAGCTTAAATTTAATTTCATTAGAAAGGCCACTTAAATTGTCGTAATTAAACTCTTTAGGTATTTTAACACTCTCATCTTTTTTAAAAGCTTTAATATCGTTTAATTGGCGTTCCAAATATCCTAAATAGTGAGCATCAATTTCAACCTGTCTATCGAGAGCCTTATTGTAGAAGGGGATATTAGGAAATAATTGCCTTATTTTAGCCATATTTACATTTCTCTGACCAATAATCTCCATGGCTGATCTTTTTACACCATCCATAGCAATCTTTATAGAAAATTTTTTAGCTTCATTTGGTGACATAAAATTTGTCTTTAAAAAATTTGAAAGTCTATGCAATTTTTTTTCTTTATCTAAAAATAGTTTTTCGCGATCTTTTCCAACTAATCGAATTTTTATACCTAGATTTGTTAATCGTTGATCGGCATTATCAGCTCTTAAAATTAATCTGTATTCAGCTCTTGACGTGAACATTCTATAAGGTTCAGTAACGCCCTTTGTTATTAAGTCATCTATCATAACTCCAATATAAGAGTTTGATCTATCTAAAATTAATTCCTTTTGTTTTAATATTTTTAGTCCTGCATTAATACCTGCTATCAAACCTTGTGCTGCGGCCTCTTCATATCCTGTAGTTCCATTAATTTGTCCAGCTAGAAATAAAGAATTAATCTTTTTGGTCTCCAGAGTAGCTTTCAGTTCTCTGGGATCTACATAATCATATTCTATTGCATATCCTGCTCTTTTCATCCTTACACTCTCTAAACCCTTGATTTTTGCCAATATTTTGAGCTGTATTTCTTCTGGCAAAGAGGTAGAAATACCATTTGGGTAGATAGTGTTATCTAGCAACCCTTCTGGTTCTAGAAAAATCTGGTGCTTTTGTTTATCCTTAAATTTTACTATTTTATCTTCTATAGAAGGACAATAACGAGGTCCAACTCCTTTTATATTTCCAGAGTACATAGCACTTCTAGAAATGTTATCACTTATAATCTTGTGAACTTCATTATTGGTATAAGTCATCCCGCACTTAATTTGCTTGTTGTCAATCTTATTAGTTAAGAAAGAGAAATAATAATGATCATCATCAGCTGGCTGCATTTCTAACTCATCGTAATTAATTGTATCTCCATCTAATCTAGGAGGTGTTCCAGTTTTTAATCTTCCAATCATCATTTTAAATTTTGCTAGTTGTTCACTTAAACCAGTAGATGGTTTTTCATCATAGCGACCTGCTGGAATCTGGGTTTCGCCTATATGTATTAAACCATTCAAAAACGTTCCTGTCGTCAGGATCAATTCTTTAGTTCTTACTTCCTTACCGCTTTGACAAACAAATCCTATAACTTTGTTATCATTAAATAAAAATTTAACTACTGGATCAGCTATAACTTTTAAATTTTTGTAATTTAGTAAAATTTTTTGCATATGCTCCTTGTAAAGAGCCCTATCTGACTGAGTCCTTGGTCCTTGAACTGCTGGACCACGACTCCTATTTAATAATCTGAATTGGATACCTGATTTATCAGCTACAACGCCCATTATACCATCTAAAGCATCGATTTCTCTTACAAGATGCCCTTTTCCAAGTCCTCCGATAGCGGGATTACATGACATTTCACCAATAGTCTCGATTTTATGCGTAAAAAGAGCAGTATTTACGCCCATTCTAGCGGATGCTGCTGCTGCCTCACATCCGGCATGTCCTCCACCTATAACTACTACATCATAGCTTTGTTTTGTCATTCCGTGAATGTAAACGTCTAGATTAAGAATACAAGAAGTATTTTATTTACCGATACAGAAATCTTTGAATATGGATCCGAGTATTTCTTCCACGTCTACCTTACCAACGATACTACCAAGATGTCGTGTGGCCATTCTTAGATCTTCAGCTGCTAATTCGAGGTCTTTGTTTTGATCTTTTTTAAGAAACTTGTCAATTTCTTTTAAGCAGTCATTAAGCTTAACTCTATGCCTTTCTCTAGTAATTAAAGCGCTATTATTAGATGAAAACTTTTTACTTAACTTAGCTTTTATTAAGTTGATTAATTTATCTATATTTTTATTACTTTTCACTGAAGCTAAAACAGTATCTACATTAAATTCATGATTTTGTTTATCTGATATATCTGATTTATTTAAAAGAACTATAGTATCTTTATTAATCATTTTCTGTATTTCATTATTTATTTTTTTCGATGAATTATCAATCACGATTATATTTAAATCTGCTTCTTTTGATTTGCCCAAAGCTAATGATATTCCTTTTTTTTCAACTTCATTTTTAGCGTCTCTAATACCTGCGGTATCTGCTAGAATTACAGGATAACCATCAATGTTTAAATAAGTTTCAATTACATCTCTTGTTGTTCCTTCCTCATCTGAAACAATTGCAACGTCTCTTTTTGCTAATAAATTTAAAAGAGACGATTTACCAGCATTAACTTCACCTGTGATAGAGACTCTAAATCCATCTCTTATTTTTTCTCCAATTTTATTATCCTCGATGATTTTCTGAATATCTTTATGAATTTCTTTGATAGAGTTTTGTACTTCTATTAAAACCTTTTCTGGCAAATCGTCTTCTGCAAAATCTATTTTGGCTTCGATATAAGATAAAGATTTTATAAGTTTTTCTCTTAAATCATTATAATAATTTGAGGCATTACCTTGAACTAATTTAACAGCTTGGTCTCTCTGAAGCTCCGTTTCTGCGTGAATTAAATCACCAATACTTTCAGCTTTTAAAAGATCAATTTTATTATTTTGAAAAGCTATCTTTGTAAATTCACCTGGTTCAGCCAATCTAAAATTATCTTGTTCTGATAATGTCTTTAATAAAGCGTTAATTACAGCATTGCTTCCGTGAACTTGGAACTCTGCTAAATCATCGCCGGTATAGCTATTAGGCGCAGGAAACCACAATAATAGTGCCTCTGGGTCTATAACCTTATCATTTTTAGGATCATGAAATTTACAATAATTTACCTCGTTAGAATTGATTTCTTTTAACTTAGTCAAATTTTTACAAACCTTTAAAGTATCTTTACCAGAAATTCTAACGATAGCTATTCCTGACGGACCTCTGCCTGATGAAAGAGCATAAATGTTCATTGAACTAAATTGATAAACCTTGATTAGAAATAAATTTGCTTATTTTTTTAAGAGTATTGTTTTTGGAAATATTCTTCAAAATTGTTTCTTTAAATGGATCTAGTAATTTATTTTGTTTAAAGAAATTATGGGTTAGATCAATTCCTATACCGGTAATGATATTTTCAGACTTTCTGCTATTTGTAAAATCTTCAAGAGCGGGAGTGCTTTTTAAAGACATGCCTAGTCCTGTGTAGTACTTAAGTATCTCTTGTAGTTTTTTAATATCTCTCAGTACAAGATTAAAGCCTTGGCCAGCTATAGGATGAACTGTGTGCAACCCTTCACCCAAAATAAGAATATCATTTTTATGGTATGTTCGTTTTAAATTAAGCATCAAAGGATAAGATTGTTGATTTGAAATCTGTATTTTTTTTGTTTTTAGAACTTCACAAATTTTAGATTTAACAATTAAATTAATATCTTTTTTTGGAAAGTCTTTATCTACACTCCACACAAAAGAAAAATTGTTTTTTGAAAAAGGGAGTATTGCTAAAGGTCCTTCTTTCAAGAAATACTGAGCAGTATTTAAATTTTTTAAGTTATGGTTAACATAACCAGTTATAGCGATTTCTTTATAATCTTTATCTAGTGATCTTTTGCCAATGATACTTTGATAGATTTTTGAAGATCTACCTAAGCAGAGCACTTTCATATCGTAACTATCTAAATCTTTTAGTTCATTAATATTTTTCTGAAGAGTTTTGATCTTTTTTTTTTTTATTTCTTTAATTAGAATTTTCTTAATTTTATCATTTTCAAAAACGTACATAAGATTTTTGCTATCTTCATTAAAGTTTAAAAAATTCATGTTCTGATCTTTGGTCTCGTAGAAAAGATCTATCTTCTTAGAAGGCCAAAATAATTTTTTGTCGAGTTTGTCTATGACTTCGTTAAAAAACTCATAGTTGGAGTTGGAAATAGCTGTCGTTCTTTTATCTTTAGAATGCTTGTTTTTTTTAGATATTAGATGAACTTCTAAACCCTCTAATTTATTCAATGCCAAAGCAGCCATTAAACCTGAGAGACCGTCCCCAACTATGCATATTCTCTGCGTGTTCATATTAAAATTTTTATCAATTTCATAAAAATGGTAAAAAGTATGTAAAACGATTCGAAATGAATACAAACTTTTTAAACAGTTTAACAAATTTTATAAAAAAACGAACCTTTGAATTATTGGGATTACTCCTAATTTTAACGGCTTTAGCGCTAGTAATATCCTTTGTAACTTATACTCCCGATGATCCTTCATTTATTTATGGAAAAACAAATGTTGAAATTAAAAATTTCTTTGGAGTTTATGGAAGCAGAGTAGCGGATTTTCTTTTACAAAGTTTTGGATTAGTATCGTTTTTACTATTAGTAAATTTTTTACTTTGGGGTATTACACTTATAGTCAAAAAGGAAATTAAAAGGTTTATTCTAAAATTATTTTTAATTATTACTTATTTAACTTCAGGATCAATCTTTATCTATTTAACTTTTAATAATTCTTTTTGGCTTATTGACAATGGTAACTCGGGATTTGTTGGTGAGATAGCATATAACTTGATTTCAGAAATAGCTCCTTGGATAAACAATCAATATTCTCTATCGGCTTTATTTTTTTTAACTCTTGGTTTATTTATAATATCATCTGAATTAAATATTGGAAAAATAATAATTAGTCTTTTTAAAAATATTTTTAAAAGAAGAGAAAGTAAATTAATCGAGGAGCAAATTCCAACAGATAATGTAGGTGAAGAATTATCAGTGTCAGAAAAACCACAACAATCTTTCTCTTTTGAACCAGAAAATAGAGAAGATATTAAAGAAAAAATAAAATTTAGATTACCCTCCATTGATAGTCTTGAGAAAGTTTCCTCAAAAATAAATCTTTTAGAAACAAATAAAAATAGACCTGACGCAGAATTCATGGAAAAAGTTTTGCTAGATTTCGGAATTAGTGGAAAAATTAAGAATATAAACAATGGACCAGTTGTAAGTCTCTATGAATTTGAGCCAGCTGCAGGTGTTAAAGTTTCAAAAATTATAAACCTTTCTGAGGACTTAGCTCGTAATACTAGCTCGACTTCTGCCAGGGTTTCAGTAATACCTGGAAAAAACACCGTTGGTATTGAGATTCCAAATGAAAATCGAGAGGGTGTAAATTTAAGGGAAATTATTTCTAATGAAAAATTTCAAAAAAAAGAAATTAAATTACCAATTGCACTTGGAAAGAGTATTTCTGGTTCTCCGATAATTGGAGACCTTACTAACATGCCTCATTTGCTAATTGCTGGAACAACTGGTTCAGGAAAATCTGTATGCATAAATACAATAATTGTTTCTCTTCTTTATAAATTAGAACCGAGTTTATGTAAGTTAATCTTAATAGATCCAAAAATGTTAGAGCTTTCTACATACGAAGGTATTCCTCATTTACTAACTCCCGTAATTACAGATGCCAAAAAAGCAACATCTGCTTTAGCTTGGACTGTTAGAGAGATGAATAATAGATATAAATTAATGAGTAAAGTTGGTGTTAGAAACATAGACGGTTATAATTCTAAGCATAAGCTTAAGATGCCTTACATAGTCGTTGTAGTAGATGAGATGTCTGATTTAATGTTAGTAGCTGGCAAAGAAATTGAAAATTATATTCAAAAATTATCTCAAATGGCTAGAGCAGCAGGTATTCATATTATTATGGCAACCCAAAGACCAAGTGTTGACGTAATTACCGGGACTATAAAAGCTAATTTTCCAACAAGAATATCTTTCCAAGTGAGTTCAAAAATAGATAGTAGAACTATTTTGGGCGAACAAGGAGCTGAACAATTACTTGGTAAAGGTGATATGTTATTTATGTCGTCTGCAAATCGTATAATTAGAATTCACGGACCCTATGTATCTGAAAAAGAAATCGAAAGAATTGCAAATACACTTAAAACCCAAGAAAATCCAGATTATATAGATGAGATTACTTCTCAAGAAACATCTGAAAGTTCTTTAACAACTGGCGGTGAAAGTGAGGAAGACGAATTATTTAATCAAGCTGTTGAGATAATTAAAAGGGAGGGTAAAGCATCTACAAGCTTCATACAAAGAAAATTACAAATTGGATATAATAGGGCGGCAAGAATAATTGATATGATGGAAGAAAAGGGCATCGTGAGCAAAGCAAATCATGTTGGTAAACGTGAAGTTCTTTAGAAAATTACAATTAGTCTCAGCTTTTCTTTTGATAATAACAAATTTATCTGCTACCGAGAAAGACCAAATAATTTCCCAATTAAACGATTTAAATTCTTTGGAATTCACGTTTGATCAATTGATTAATGAAAAAACTGAAAAGGGAAGCTGTCTTTTAGAATTTCCCGGAAAACTAAAGTGTAGTTATTTTGATGATAAGAAAAAAGAGTTAGTAATTAATGATAAAAGATTAGCAATAACGCAAAAAAGATATAATAAAACTTATCATTATCCAATTTCAAAATCTCCATTTCTAAATATTCTTTATAAAGACAAGCTTTTAGAAATAGTTCGATCCGGAAAGTTGGAGTTGAATGATAATATAATTAAACTTATTTATTTTGGCGATAATGAGATAACAGTTTTTTTCGATAGAAAAAGTCTAGATCTTAAAGGTTGGCAAATTATAGATCAATACAATAATAATATTAATTTTTCTTTAAACATCATAGCAAAAAATGATATCTTTAAGAAAGGTACTTTTAAAGTTCCTGAAATAAATTAAGCTACAAAATCTATTTCTTCCTTTTTAAAGATTTCAAAACCTTTTGATTTATAATTTTGTAGTGCGTGCTTATGATCTAAGCTGCAAGTGTGAACCCACATTCTTTCTGGATTTTTCCTTGACGCGCTAGCAATAGCATGATTTACAAGAGTCGATCCAAGTTTTAAACCTCTGAATTCTTTTAATACTCCTAAGTTAATAAGCTCTACCTCATTTAATTCAGGATGATATTCTTGTTCATAATATCCCACAAGATCTTCACCTTTTTTAAGAACATGTGTCTCTAAATTTTTATTCGTAACATATTTTACCCATTCACTGTCAGACCATAACAATCTATCTCTCCAGAAATGATCTACGCCTATTTGTTTATAAAAAAATTTGTTTAAATGAAAATTGTTTTTGTCATCTAAAATAATCTGGAAATTTTCTGGAAGATTTAAATTAATAGTTTTTGAAAAATCTTTAATTTCTAAAAAATATCTTTTTACTCTTGAAACCATTAGCTAACCATCTTTCCAATCTTTTCACCTGCAAATATATGATAATGTAAGTGAGGAACCTCCTGTCCTCCATCGCTACCAATATTGGTTAAAGTACGATAACCTTTATCTTTTGCTCCTACAAGGTTAGCGACATGAGTGACGGCTTTATTAAATTCTACAATTTCTTTATCCGAGGCTTTGCTAATAAAGTCATCAAGATCAACGTACTCACCTTTGGGGATAACTAGAATATGTACTTTCTTTTGAGGATTAATATCATGAAAAGCTAAAACATGATCGTTTTCATAAACTTTCTTACAAGGAATTTCACCTCTAATAATTTTTGCAAATATATTATTTTTATCGTAATTCATTTTTGTCTTTTCTTAAGTTCGGTCATTACGTCTTCAATCTTTATATTATTAGCCTCTAAATAAACCATCAAGTGATAAATAACATCAGTCGCTTCGTGTATTTTATTTGAATTTTTTTCAACAGACTCTATTAACTCACCTATTTCTTCTTTTACTTTAGAAACACTTAAGTTTTTATCGTTGAGAAGTTTATTAGTATAGGATTTGTCTGGGGAAGAGTTTTTTCTCTCTCTGATTATTTTTATTAATTGTTCTAAGTTTTCAAACATTTTATAACCTTACCGATACATTCTTAGAATTCAAATATTCTTTAGCATCTTTAATTTTAAATTCACCATAGTGGAATATAGAAGCAGCTAAAACTGCGCTTGCTCCACCTTTAACTATGCCATCATATAAATGATCTAATGTTCCCACTCCACCAGATGCTATAACAGGAATATTAGTACTTTTTGTAATTGTTTTTAATAGATCTACGTCGTAGCCAGATTTAGTCCCATCTTTATCCATTGAAGTTAAGAGAATTTCTCCAGCTCCGTTAATTTCAATTTTTTTAGCAAAATCTAAAGCGTCAATACCTGTTTTATTTCTTCCCCCATGTGTAAATACTTCCCATTTGTTTTCTGAAACTTTTTTGGCGTCAATTGCAACGACAATACATTGAGATCCAAACTTTTTAGAGGCTTCTTTAACAAAATCAACATTCTTTACGGCTGCAGTATTAATAGAAACTTTATCTGCTCCAGCTAATAATAAATCAGTAATATTTTGAATAGTTCTAACCCCACCACCAACTGTTAAAGGAACAAAACATTCTTTAGCTGTCTTTCTTACAATATCAAAAATTATATCTCTATTTTCATTTGATGCAGTGATATCTAGAAAACAAATTTCGTCAGCACCACCTTCACTATAAATCTTTGCTTGCTCAACAGGATCGCCAGCATCTTTTAGTTCAACAAAATTAATACCTTTAACAACTCTTCCATTTTTAACATCAAGACAAGGTATAATTCTATTTTTTAACATTTTTTTTCCTTTTTGCTTTACTGGGCAGTAAGCCTTTGTTTACTGCTCTTGCTCTTTCTGAAAAGCCTAGTTTTTCTCCATTTCGAATCTTTCTTCTGATAGTAGATAATTTTGCCACCATGATTTTAATCTATTTCTTTCGCTAATTCTTCAAGTTTAATATCACCGTCATAAATAGCTTTACCAACAATTATACCTTCAATTTTCTTGTTATTTAATTTTTTTGCAGTTGTAATATCGCTAATTGAAGAAACTCCACCTGAAATAATTAAAGGACAATTAGAAATCTCAGCAATTTTTACAGTCTCTTCATAATTAGGACCGGTCTTCATCCCATCTCTGTTGATATCCGTATATATAATTCTACTAACACCGAAATCACTCACATCTTTAAGAAAATCTGTAGTTTTTATATTTAAATTTTCTTTCCAACCAGATGCAAAAAGATTTCCATCTTTAGCATCTAGACCTAAAGCAATTTTATTTTTAAATTTTTTGCATGCTTCCTTTAAAAATTCTTTATTTTTAATTGCACCGCTCCCTAAGATAACTTTCTCAACACCTCCTTCGATATATTGCCTAATAGCATCTAAAGATCTTACACCACCGCCTACTTCAACTTTAAAATCATATTTATTTATTATTTCTTTAATGATTTCTAAATTAACAGGCTTACCGGTTAATGCTCCATCTAAATCAACAATATGTAGATTCTTAAAACCATGGTTTTTATATTTTGCTGCTTGATCAATTGGTAGAGTTTTATATTCAGTTTTATTTTCAAAGTTACCTTTAATTAACCTCACACATTTTTTGTCTTTTATGTCTATAGCAGGAAAAATCTTCATTATATTTTAATAAAGTTATCTATTATCTTTAATCCAGTTTTATCGCTCTTCTCTGGGTGAAACTGCGTACCAAATAAGTTTTCTCTTTCAACAGAGCAGACTATTTTTGAAGAATAATCAGTTGTCGCTGAAATGACAGATTTATCCTCTGGAATAAACTCATAACTGTGTACAAAATACATGTGAGATTTATTTTTTATGTCTTTAAATATTTTGCTTTCTTTCTGTATCTCAATTTCGTTCCAGCCAATGTGAGGAAGTTTAAACTTTCCTTTTTGATTATTAATTTTAGAAACTTTTCCTGGAATCCAACCTAGTCCTTTTGTTTCTGCCTCTTCATAACCAACGTCAGCAAACATTTGTAAACCTACACAAATTCCTAACAATGGTTTCTTGTTAATAATTGCAAATTCTTTAAGGATATCTACTAATCCATTAATTCTATTTAAAGAGTCCACACAGCTTTTAAATGAACCTTGACCAGGTAAAACAATTTTATCGCTAGCTTTAATTTTTTTGATATCTGAAGTCACTTCTAAATTAACTTTATCTTTAGCGACCTGTTCAAAAGAATTTATAACTGAGCTTATATTGCCCGATTGATAGTCAACAATTGTGACATTCATTAAATTTAAATAGAACCTTTTGTCGAAGGTATTGAGTTTTTAATTCTTTTATCGATGGCTAAAGCATCCTTTAATGATCTAGCTAATCCCTTATAACAAGATTCAATTTTGTGGTGACTATTATCACCGTAAATATTCTCAATGTGCAATGTAATTCCGGCCGATTGAGAAAATGCTTGGAACCACTCTTTAAAAAGTTCAGTGTCCATTTCACCTAATTTCTCAACAGCTAAATCAACTTTCCAAATTAAGTAAGGCCTATTCGATACATCAATTGAAACACGACTAAGAGTTTCATCCATAGGAATCATTGTCGAAGCATATCTTATAATTCCTTTTCGTTTACCAGCAGCTTTTTTAATAGCTTCTCCAATAGCAATGCCTGTATCTTCAGTAGTATGATGTAAATCAATATGAGTGTCACCTTTAGCTTTAACCTCTAAATCAATTAGTGAGTGTTTAGCTAACTGCTCAAGCATATGATCAAGGAAGCCTATTCCAGTTTTAATTTTATATTTACCTTTTCCGTCTATATTAACTGCGACCGAAATGTTAGTTTCTTTAGTTTTTCTAATTATTTTAGCTTTTCTTTTCATAATCTATGATGATTTATCTTTGATATATATATAATTTCTCATTTTATCAATAAATCAGATTTCGCTATTGAAGATCTAAAATTAATCTCCACATATAATATCATGAATACAGCTGAAAAATGGCATGGAACTACAATTGTCTTGTTAAGAAAAAATGGTGAAACTGTTGTAGCAGGAGATGGGCAGGTAAGCTTAGGTAATACAGTTTTAAAAAGTAAAGCCAAAAAAGTTAGGAAAATTGACTCCAGAGGTGTAATTGCGGGTTTTGCTGGATCAACAGCTGATGCTCTTACATTATTTGAGAGACTAGAAGCTAAATTGGAGAAACATGCAGGAAATCTTCAAAGAGCTGCTGTAGAATTGGCGAAGGATTGGAGAAGTGATAAATTTCTTCGAAGATTAGAGGCATTAATGGCTGTAGCAGATAAAAAACACAGCTTTATTATATCTGGTACTGGAGATGTATTAGAACCAGAGGATGGAATAATTGGAATTGGTTCAGGTGGTAATTATGCACTAGCTGCTGCAAAAGTTTTAATAGAAACTGATCTTAAAGCTGAAGAGATTGCAAGAAAATCCATTAAAGTTGCTTCGGATATTTGTGTTTTTACTAATAATAATATTACAGTGGAGAAAGTTTAATATGGTGAATTCTAAAAATGTAACTAACTTAAATTTAGTTAAAGACTCTAAAAAAAACGAGTCTAAAGTAAGTGCTTTATCTCCTAGAGAAATAGTGTCTGAGCTAGACAGGTATGTTATTGGTCAAAAGGAAGCAAAAAAAGCTGTTGCTGTTGCTTTGAGAAATAGATGGAGAAGACAGGCCTTATCTGATGAAATGAGAGACGAAGTACTACCAAAAAATATTTTAATGATTGGACCTACAGGAGTTGGAAAAACAGAAATTTCAAGAAGACTGTCTAAACTTGCACAAGCTCCTTTTATTAAAGTCGAAGCTACTCGCTTCACTGAGGTTGGTTATGTGGGTAGAGATGTTGAACAAATTGTAAGAGATTTAATTGAAATAGCTATAGCAATGGAAAGAGAAAAGAAAAGAAAGGAAGTAAAAGCAAAAGCAGAACTAAAAGCAGAGGATAAAGTTCTAGATGCGCTTGTAGGAAATAAAGCTAGCATGGCAACTCGAGAAAGTTTTAGAAAAAGATTAAGAAGCGGCGATTTAGATGACAAAGAAATAGAAATTGAAGTTCAAGACAAATCTTCAGGCCTTCAAAGTTTTGAAATCCCTGGTATGCCAGGTGGCAATGTAGGAATGGTAAATCTTGGAGACATTCTTGGTAAATCTATGGGAAACAAAAAAGGTAAAAAGAAAAAAATGACTGTTAAAGAGTCTCACGATATTCTAATGGCTCAAGAATCTGATAAAATGATTGAAGAAGATAAAATTATTAAAGAGGCAAAGAAATCAACAGAAGAAAATGGAATAGTTTTTTTAGATGAAATTGATAAAGTTTCTGCAAGAAGTGATAGAGTTGGGGGAGACGTTTCTAGAGAAGGCGTTCAAAGAGACTTGTTACCTTTGATAGAAGGAACGACTGTAAGTACAAAACATGGCCCAATAAAAACGGATCATATTCTTTTCATTGCATCTGGTGCATTTCAATTGGCTAAGCCATCAGATCTTTTACCAGAGTTACAAGGTAGATTGCCTATAAGGGTTGAATTGAATGCTCTAAAAGAGGAGGATTTTAAAAGAATACTTAAGGAACCTGATAACAGTCTAATCAAACAGTATAAAGAATTGTTAAAAACAGAAAATGTTAACCTAGTTTTTACAGATGATGGAATAGATACTCTTGCTAAGATATCAGCAGAAGTTAATTCTTCAGTAGAAAATATAGGTGCTAGAAGATTACATACAATTATAGAGAAAGTATTAGATAACATTAGTTTTAATGCTACAGATCGTGCGGGAGAAACTATTTCTATCGATAAGAAATATGTAAACGAAAATCTAGGAAACTTAGTAAAAGACACAGATCTATCAAAATTTATCTTGTAATTATTTTAATTTTATAATTATAGCACCATCACCACCTTCAAATTTTTTCGCAGTGGCGATAGAAGCGACGTAACTTGATACTTCTGGATTAGATTTTATATATTCAGGTACGGAAAATCTTAATTTACTTAAATCATTCGACACATAAACATCGTGGGAAGAATTTGAATGAATTCCTTTTCCTGTTATTAATAAAATTTCTTTATATTCCTCTTTTTTACAAAATAAAATTAACTCTTTAACTTTTTCATTTGCATCAATTAAAGTATATCCATGTAAATCAAATTTAAATCGATTGCGGTTTGCTTTTGTTCTATTTTTTCCTAAATCTTTATCAACGATATCTCTAGGATTTTTTATATAATCTTTCCAATCATCTAGATCTTTTTGAGAAATCTTTTTTTTTTCGGTCACTTACTAATAATTTCAGACAAATACCAATTTGGTCCTTGTTTCAAAATATTTTTTGAAAATTTCCAGTAGTCCGTAACTAATTTAATTTTATTTGGATTGCCTTCGATTATCTTTCCATCTTTATCTTTTTTAACTGAAATTACCTCTGAAACAAATTTAACTGATGCAAAAAGTTCATTTTTAATTTTTTCATATTTTTCAACATTTGATTCTTTCATTCCTATAAAAGTAAACTCCGATTTGATATTTTCTTTTCTACGAGCTTGAATGGCTTGATCAAAATTATCAGCCATGTCGCTTGTTAGTAAAGTTTTAAGTTTTTTGATATCACCATTTGCAAATGAGGTAAGAATTGTTTCATATGCAATCTCAGCACCTTTTAAAAATTCTTTTTTTTGTTTTCCTTCTAAAATTTCATGATTTGGCTTAAGATCTTTATGCTCATTTTTTGGTACATTGAATTTTTTTTCTGAAAAAGTAGGATAAACTTTAGACTCATGTCCAGTTCTTCTTCCTAAAATGTTCCTTAATCGCAAAATGATAAATCCTGCGATCATACCCAATAAAATGATGTCAATATAACCAAAATTGTTACTCATAATTTGATAAATATACATTAATAATATATTTTTGTATCAGACAAATGAACTCATTTTTTTTAATTTTTTTAGCAATTCCAGCGTTAGAAATTTTCTTAATGATTAAAATAGGCGGGAAAATTGGTGCTTTAAGTACAATATCACTAGTATTTTTTACTGCAGTGATTGGCGTATACTTTGCAAAAATAGAGGGTATCAAAACAATAAGATCAGGATTTTCAAATTTATACCAAAATAAAACACCACTTTATGAAATAATTTCAGGGGCCTCTATAGCAATAGCAGCATTACTTTTAATCATACCAGGATTTTTCACTGATACAGTTGGTTTTCTTTTGCTCATCCCAATAACACGAAAATTTTTAATAAACCTATTGGTTAGAAAAAATATAAAAGTTAACAATAACGAGTCGAAAACACTAGATGGTGAAATAATAGAAGATAAAAAAGATGAGCTTTAAAATAGTTGGAAAATATATAAAAAAAATTGATTTTAATATTCCAAATCACAAAACTTTTTTTTTATTAACTAAGGATATATCAAGTTATAAAGTCAACATAGATATTAAGAGCGAGCAAATTAAAGAAAAAATCCTTGAAATACAAACAACATTAAGTCTTTTGTCGAATGATAACAAAGAAGAGAAAATTGAAACAAAACTAGTTTATTCCTCAATTATAGAATTAGAAAAACAAATAGATAATAAAAAAGAAGTTGAAAAAATAATTCTCATAGATGTTCCAACAAAAATTTACCCTGAATTAAGAAAAATATTTATATTAATTTTTGAAAGTTCTGGATTCAAAGATATAAAAATTAATAAAGATGTAGATTTTCAAAAGTTATACGACTCAAGAAAAATTCAATAAAAATTCTTTTTAAGATCAGATTTTAAAAACATTTGATGTTTTTTCATCTCATTATCGGTGATTTTCAAAATCGCTTTATTATAATCTGTTTTATTGGGCTCTGAAGCATCAAATTTTTTTGCCAAAGAATTCAGATTAAATTGAGGTTCTTTAGCCCCTAAAAGATTAATGTATACCTCCCTTAATAGATCGCAATCTAACAATGCATTATGTTTAGTCCTTTTAGATAGATCAATATTAAATCTTTTACATAGTGCATCTAATGAATTCGAAGATCCTGGATATTTATTTCTTGCTATTTCTAATGAGTCAATTACTTCTGTTTTATTGATTATCTTTTTTTTAATTAAACCTAACTCACCATTTAAAAAACTTAAATCAAATTCTTTGTTATGAATAATAATCTTTTTTCCATCAATAAAGTTTAGAAAATCATCAGCTACTTGATCAAAAGTTTCTTTATTGCTTAAAAATTCTTTTGTAAAACCGTGAATCTTAAATGCTTCTTCTGGTATGTCCCGTTTTGGATTAATATACTTATGGAATATTCTCTTTGTAGGAATTAAATCTTTAGTTTCAATACATGCAATCTCAACAATTTTGTGACCGCTATTAAAAGAAAGGCCAGTTGTTTCGGTATCTAAAAATATTTCATTCATAAATTCTAATTATATTAAAAAGTTTTTTTTTTAAAAGTTTAATAGAATGATTATTAACAACAACATAATCACAATATTTAATTTTTTTGTTATCTTTAAGCTGTTGTTTATCAAGCACCTTAAACAAATGCTTTTTTCCGCCCTTAGAAATATATCTTTTAATTCTAAGATCTTTTCTGGATTTTATAAAAATCACTACATCAAAATATTTATTAAGCTTATTTTCAACAAGTAATGGGATTTCAAAAAAGAGAAGATTTTTGCTTTTATTTTTTAATATAAATTTTAACATTTCTTGCCTAACCATCGGATGAATAATTTTTTCTAATTTTTTCAAAGTTTTTTTTTGCTCTATAATCTTTTTAATAATCTCTTTTTTAAAGTTTTTTTTTGATTTGAGATTTAATTTCTTAAAAACATTTTTCTTAAAATCTCTCTTTTTATAAAGATTCTTTACTACCTTATCAGCGCTGTATAAAGGGCCTCTACTTGAGGATAAAATTTTACTAGCAGTTGTTTTGCCTGATGCTAGAGATCCTGTAATAGCAATTTTTATCATTTTAATTTTGATTGTAGTAGTTCATAAAGTTGATCATCTATTTCAGGATTAATCTTATTCCATAAGTAAAATGATTTTTGTCCTTGATAAATAAACATGTCTAGGCCATTAAAAGTTTTAATTCCTCTTTCTTTTAAGGATTTTAAGGTCTTTGTTTCAAAAGGATTATAAATAGTGTCAATATAAGTTAGGTTACTTTTAACATTTTTAAAATCAATTTCAAATTCTTTTGCTCCTTTCAAACCGAGACTTGTAGCATTAATAATGATGTCAAAATTTTTTACTTCGCTTTCTAAAAATTTCCATTCTAAAATATTTAAAAAACTAAAGTTTTTTTTTAAAAATATGGATTTTTCATGTGTTCGATTAATTATAGATATTTTTTTAATTTTAGATTTTTGTAAAGAGAAAATCACTGAAGGAGCGACTCCTCCTGCGCCAATTATTAAAACATTTTTCTTATCTGCGTTTACTAAACCTTTTAGATAACCAGCTTGCAAACCATAAACGTCGGTATTATCACCAATTAAAGTTTTTGTTTCGTCTAGAAAAACAGTATTAACCGAATGAGTAGACTTTGCATCATTAATTAATCTGTCTAATAATGGAATAATTTTTTGTTTATAAGGCAAAGTTACGTTTATTCCAGATAATTTTTTGTTTCTTATTTCTTTAGCAATTGTAGTAAGACCACTTTCTTCAATATCTATTAAAGAATATTCTGCATCAATATTATATTTTTTAAACCAATAATTATGAAGAATAGGGGATAAGGAATGTGAAACTGGTTTTCCGATGATTGCAAAAAATTTTTTCATCAATTTTTAATTCCCTTAATATAATTCATAATTTGTTTCACTGGTAAGCCCATTATAGAGTCAGTATCACCTTTAATATACTCAAAAAGACCTAGTCCATCGGCTTCTATTTGATACACACCATAATTTAGTAGAGTTTCAGTTTTAATCTTTTTTAAATATGTAATTAATTCATCTTCTCTTAAGTTTTTCATTTTTAGTTCAGATTTATCGGAATGGTTCCAGATCATCGATCCGTTTTTTGAGATGCAGACAGAGCTTATTAGAAAGTGTATTGAATTGTTTAATTCCTTTAAAATTTCTAGCGCTTCATCACGCGACTTAGGTTTATTTATTAATCTACCATTTAATGAAATTACACTGTCAGCTCCTAGGACTAATTGATCAGGATATTTATTGCTTACTTTAACAGATTTTATTTCAGCTAAATTTTTAGATATTAATAGGGGGTCAGCATTTTCAAGCAATAAAGCATTTTTTACTTCATCTTCATCTACATTAGAAACTACAACATTTGACTCAATTTTATATTTATCTAATATTTTTTTTCTTACAACGCTTTTAGATGCTAAAATTATTTTCATCTATTTTTTTTTATTTCGAATATTTTTAAAATGGAAGCAGCAGTTTCTTCTACTGACTTTCTCGTAACATCAATAATTGGCCACTTATACTTATTGAACAGCTTTTTAGACTTCTCAACTTCTTCTTTAATATAATTTAAATCAGTATATTCTTTGATGTTACTCTCTTTCATGATGGCCACTCTATTTCTTCTAATATCTGCAAGTCTTTCTGCATCTGCAACTAGTCCAATTACACAGATTTTATTCTTTTGAGATTTTAAACCTTCTGGTATTTTTTGATCTAAAACGAGAGGGATGTTTATGGTCTTATACCCTCTATTAGCCAAATAAATAGAAGTAGGAGTTTTACTTGTTCTACTTACTCCTAACAGAACAATGTCAGCTTTACCAACCTCATCTAGCTTCTTGCCATCATCATGTGCCATCGTAAATTGTATTGCTTCGATTCTTCTATAATATTCATCATCTAATACGTGTTGAGCGCTTGGTTTATGTATGGCTTTTTGATTTAATAATTTAGAAAAATTTAAAATTAAATTTCCCAATATGCCAAAACAGGGAACGCTGTTTTTTTCACTAGAGTTAGAAATATATTTAGCCAATTTAGTTTCAACTATCGTATATAAGATTATGGAATTTGGCATTGCAGCAGACTCCTTTATAATTTTATCTATTTGTTGTTCAGTTCTTACAAAAGCAAATTCTTTCTTATTATAGTCAAAATTAGCAAACTGTGATTTAAGTGATAAAAAAATTCTATCAAGAGTTTCACCGGTGGAATCAGACACAAGATATACATTGTATTTTTCGTTCATATGTCTGTTAATAAATATTTAGTAAGTTATAGTTTTTCATTTTTATTTATAGTTTTAAAAAAAAGTTAACAATAATTAACATCTTTTTAACATTTTGTTAGGTGTTGATATTATAATTGTGCAGTTGTTTATATTTTCTGCAAAACCCAACATTTTTTGATATAAATACCATTATTTGTCCAAATAACATTGTATAAAAAATGTACAATTAGTTATATTGATAATTAACAGGACCTACTAGACAATCTATATTAAAAAACCTTAATAATATATTATGAGCAATCTTAGAAAAAAGTTAATTAGTAAAAATGATTCTTGTAAGTCTATCTGGTTTATGAGACAAGCAGGTCGGTACTTGCCTGAATTTCGAGAAATTAGAAAAAAAAACAAAGATTTTATTGAGTTATGTCTTAATAGTGAATTAAGTTCACAAATTACTTTACAACCTATTAAAAGATTTGATTTAGACTCTGCAATTATTTTTTCTGATATTTTAATGACACCTTATGCACTAGGCCAAGAAGTAAAGTTCATAAAAGATAAGGGACCTAAAATTAGCGAGTTTAATATTGAGTCCTTTTTAGATAAGAATGAAAAGGGTTTTACTCAAAAATTAAATCCAGTTTATAAAGCAATTGAAAAAACTAGAAATAATTTAGAAAAAAATAAATCTCTAATAGCCTTTATAGGTGCTCCTTGGACATTATTAGTTTACATGTTGAATATGAAAAATAGCAAGTCTGTTATAGATATAAAGAGGCTCGAAAAAGAAAAAGATAAGATAAAAATAATTATCAAGAATTTAATTAATTTTTTATGTATTCACATTAGAAATCAAATAGATGCGGGAGCAGATGTAATTCAGATATTTGACTCTTGGGCCGGCTTAATACCTAAGGAAAAAATTAAAGACTACTGCTATTACCCTAATGCAAAAATAATAGAATTCTGTAAGAAAGAAAAAATTCCTAACATTTGCTTTCCAAAAGGAATAAACGAAAAATATGAGGAATTTAATCAAATAGTAAAACCTGATGGAATTAATATAGACTATCAAATAGACCCTGCGTGGGCAAAAAAAAAGCTCAAAAATGTTGTTATACAAGGGGGCTTAGACCCAAAAATATTATTAAAATCAGATAAAGAAATGTTCCAAGAAGCGACAAAATACATTCAAACATTTAAAGCCTCTCCTTACATTTTTAACTTAGGTCATGGTTTACTTCCTGAAACAGATCCTGATAGAGTAAAAAAGCTAATTAAATTTTATAGGGATAATTAATGGATAAAAATCATCCAGAGGTAAAATTTGGTAAAACAGGGGTGCTGTTAATAAATTTAGGCACACCAGACTCCACAAACTGGTGGGATATTAGGAAATATTTAAAAGAATTTCTCTCAGATAAAAGAGTAATAGAAGTTAATCCATTAATATGGCAGATAATTTTAAATTTATTCATTTTAACTTTTAGACCATCTAAAACAGCCCATGCTTATAAAAAGATATGGAGAAAAGAAACCAATGAGTCTCCTTTATTATTTTTTACAAGAAGCCAGTCGGCCAAGCTCAATGAAAGAATAGGTAATAAAAAAACAATTATTGATTTTGCAATGAGATATGGGAACCCTAGCATTAAATCTAGGTTAAATTTACTTAAAGATCAAGGATGTGAGAACATTGTCATACTTCCTCTTTACCCTCAATACGCCTCTGCCACAACGGCTACGGTTTGTGACGAAGTTTACAGATCGTTAATGAAAATGAGATGGCAGCCAAGTTTACAAATTATTCCTCATTATGAAAGTGAGCCGTTGTATATTGAAGCCCTAATAACCAGCATTAAAAAAAAGATTGAGGAAATAGATTGGAAACCGGACTTAATAATTTCTTCATATCATGGAATCCCAAAATCTTATTTTGATAAAGGAGATCCTTATCATTGTTATTGTCAAAAAACGACTAGATTAATGAAAGAAAAGTTTAAAGAAATAGATATTCAAACTACATTTCAATCAAGATTTGGACCACAAGAGTGGCTTACACCATACACAGATAAAACTTTAGAGAGTCTACCCGGCAAAGGAATAAAAAATCTACTAGTTATATGCCCTGGTTTTGCTTCTGATTGTGTTGAAACCTTAGAGGAAATAAATATTCAAGGCAAAGAAAGTTTTTTAGAAAAAGGAGGAAAAAACTTTGATTTAATTCCTTGTTTAAACGACAGTACCAATCACATAGAATTGTTTGAAAAATTGGTAAAAAAATATTTATAGAATGAATCTTTACTTATTATATAAATCTCTTCATTTAATTGCTGTTATATCTTGGATGGCTGGTCTTTTATATCTACCTAGGATATTTGTTTATCATTCAGAATCGGATAGTGATTCACAGAAAAAAGTTTTTAAGGTAATGGAAAAGAAACTTTATAATTACATCATGATGCCAGCAATGTTACTTTCATGGTTATTTGGAGTTTTATTAATTCACAGTCTTGGTCTATCAGTTTTTACTGAACTGTGGATGCAGATAAAAGTTATTGCTGTAGTAATCTTAACTTATTATCATTTTACTTTAGGCAAATATCTTAACAATTTTGCTTTAGATAATAATCAAAAAACCTCCAAATTCTTTAGAATTTACAACGAAATACCTACAATTATACTAATAGTGGTAATATTTGTGGTTATATTTAAACCATTATAATTAAGGGTTGAAATTTTTAAAAAAACCCCTATATTTTTATTACATTCCTCAACAACAATAATCACATGAACTTACAAGAATTAAAGCAAAAAAATCCTGCAGAGCTAATTAGTGAAGCCGAAAAACTCGGAATAGAAAATCCCAGCACACTAAGAAAACAAGAAATACTATTTGCTATATTAAAGAAACTTGCCGAAAAAAATGAGCAAATAACCGCCACAGGGGTACTAGAAGTTTTGCAAGATGGTTTTGGATTTCTAAGAGCAATAGAGTCGAATTACCTGCCAGGTCCTGATGATATCTACGTAAGTCCTAGTCAAATAAGAAGGTTTGGTTTACGAACCGGTGACTCAGTTGAAGGTGAAATTAGAGGACCAAAAGATGCAGAAAGATATTTCGCATTGTTGAAAGTCAATAAAATAAATTTTGATGATCCCGAAAAAGGAAAAAATAAAATTGCTTTTGACAACTTGACACCTCTTTATCCGAACGAAAGGATAAAGTTAGAAGTTGAGGTTAATAAAGTAGAAAAAAAACCTGATAATACCGCTCGACTTATTGATTTAGTTAGTCCCATTGGTAAAGGACAGAGATCGTTGATTGTATCACCGCCACGAGCAGGTAAAACAATCATACTTCAGAATATAGCTCAATCAATAACAGCAAATCATCCAGAATGTTATTTAATGGTTCTTCTTATCGATGAAAGACCAGAAGAAGTAACTGATATGCAGCGTTCAGTAAAAGGCGAGGTTGTTGCTTCTACTTTCGATGAACCTGCTTCTAGACACGTCGCTGTAGCAGAAATGGTAATTGAAAAAGCTAAAAGACTTGTAGAACATAAAAAAGATGTAGTTATACTTCTTGATTCCATTACTAGATTGGGGAGGGCTTATAATGCTGTCATACCAAGCTCGGGTAAAGTTTTAACTGGGGGTGTAGACGCAAATGCCCTTCAAAGGCCAAAGAGATTTTTTGGTGCGGCAAGAAATGTTGAAGAGGGCGGTTCATTAACAATCATATCTACTGCTTTGATAGATACCGGCAGCAGGATGGACGAGGTAATATTCGAAGAGTTTAAAGGAACAGGAAATTCTGAGTTAATTTTAGATAGAAAGGTTGCTGATAAAAGAATTTACCCAGCTTTAGATATTACCAGATCTGGAACAAGAAGAGAAGAATTGCTTTTCGAAAAAGATGATTTAACTAAAATGAATGTGCTTAGAAGAATTATTAGCCCTATGGGTACGATGGACGGTATAGAATTTTTAATTTCTAAACTTAAAAATACGAAGAACAATGCTGATTTTTTTGACTCAATGAATAAATCAGCAAATTAATCTTTTTTTTATTGAATAGTTCGACTATCGAAACGTGTTTCATGTAAATAAAATTTCATTATATCTTCAAGAGACTTTGCCTTTTCTTTTAAAGATATTGACTCAAGTAATTTTTGTTTTTCCTCATTTGTTATTGGAGCTATCATAGAAAGAGTATTAATTCTTTGAGCAATATCTAACTTCTTAAACTCCCTCCAATTTAACAGTAGTCCATTTTTCTTGAAGAAAATTTCAGCTCTTTCTATTAAAGTTTCCATATTAATTTCTTCTATTTGAGTTTTTAGATCTGAGCTAAATTTCTTATAATCTACTTTAAATTCTCGATATAACTTAAAGTTCTTTTTTTCCTCTAATATTTCGAATCTAGTAATACCAGTTAAATTTATTAATATTCTACCATCTTGACTTTTTTTAAACTCACTAATTTTTCCTAAACAACCCACTTTATATAAATCTTTACCACCTTTTTTTTCTTGTATCATACCCATTAATTTATCTTTATTAATTACATCATTAACTAAATCAAGGTATCTTTGTTCGAATATATTAAGTGGTAAATTTGTTTTGGGAAAATAAATTACACCACTTAAAGGAAATACTGGTATTTGATCTGGAAATTGCTTCATAAGACGAAACTATATTAGAAATTTTTAATTTACGAAAGTGACATTTTATTTAAGGTTGACCTAACAGAAAGCATTATACTATACTAATCAAAATATGCGGGCATAGCTCAGTGGTAGAGCGTCTCGTTGCCAACGAGAAGGTCGAGGGTTCAAGTCCCTTTGCCCGCTCCAAAAATGAAATTATGACTGATCTTGCTAACAAAAATTGTATTCCTTGTGAAGGAGGTATTCCAGCTTTTGACATAAGTGAAATTCATAAATACCTAAAAAAAATCAATAATTGGGAAGTTATTCAGAATAAAGAGAAAAATTATTACATAGAAAAACAATTTAAATTTAAAGACTATATATCAAGTGAAAATTTTGTTCTAGAAGTTGGAAAGATTGCTGAGCAAGAAGGTCATCATCCCGATATCTCATTTGGATGGGGTTATGCAAAAATCAAAATTTCAACTCATGCCATTAAAGGTTTGGCAGAAAGCGATTTTATTTTAGCAGCAAAAATTGATAAAATTTAGCTAGTGATTGAAATGCCTAGTACCAGTAAAGACCATTTTTATTTTTGCATTATTCGCTGCTTTAATTACTTCTTTATCTCTTATTGATCCACCGGGTTGAACAATAGTTTTTACTCCGCAATTTATTAAGGTCTTTATACCGTCCGCAAAAGGAAAAAAAGCGTCGGATGCAGCTACAGAATTTAACAGTTTTGACGGCTGGAATTTTTTTGCTTTTTGAGCAGCTATTTTACAACTATCTAGTCTGTTTTGTTGTCCAGCGCCTATACCAATAGTAGATTGATCTTTCGTAATCACGATGGCATTTGATTTGACAAACTTACAAATTCTAAAAGCAAATTCTATTTCTTTGATTTCCTTCTGGGTAGGTTTGATTTTTGTTACGAACTTTAATTTTTTTCTATCAAAAACAATCGAGTCATTTTCCTGAAGCAAAAATGAATTATCAAATAATTTAATTTTTGTTTTATAATTTTCATTCATTTTAGAAATATCGATTATTCTCATATTTTTCTTTTTCTTCATTAATTTCAAGGCATTATTATCAAATCCTTTTGCCATAATTACTTCAAAAAAAGTTCTATTTATCTCTGAGGCAACTTTAAGATTTATCTTAAAATTACAGGCCACTATACCTCCAAATGCACTTATAGGATCGCTTGCTTGAGAATTTTTAAAAGATAATAAAGTTGACTTATTTGAAGCTACGCCACATGGATTTGCATGCTTTACAATGACAGTCGTTGGAATTTTTTTTTCGGAAAATAGAATATCAAGAGCTGCAAAAATATCATTATAGTTATTATAACTTAGTTCTTTTCCATTTATTTTATTGAGACCTAGACTATCCTTTTTTAAATCGTTTATATAAATCGCACTTTCTTGGTGCGGATTTTCTCCATATCTAAGTTTCTCCAATTTTTTTCCAGAAATAGTTTTTTTCTCAGGAAATTTTATCCCAAGTTTAGTGTTAAACCATTCTGAAACAATAGAGTCATAGTATGAAGTAAGCCCAAATGCTTTACTAGCCATTTTTTCTCGAAAATTAATATTAGTTTTTCCTTTATTTTTTTTAAGCTCTTTAATTAGACTCAAATAGTCATTCTTACCAGTTATCACGACAACGTCTTTAAAATTTTTTGCTGCAGCTCGAACTAATGTAGGACCTCCAATGTCTATATTTTCAATTATCTTTCTTTGATCTTTATTATTCTTCAATGTTTCTTGGAAAGGGTAGAAATTTACAATTATTAGATCTATTGGCTTGAATTTTTTTTTTTTCATTTGAATTAAGTGATGTCTTTTAGATCTATTAAAAAGTATTCCAGAATGTATTTTAGGATGCAACGTTTTAACTCTTCCGTCTAACATTTCATTAAATTCAGTAAAATCTGATATTTCTTGACATTTAAATCCTGATTTTTTTATATAATTAAATGTCCCCCCAGAACTAATGATATGAATTTTATACTTTTTTAAAATTCTTAAAACATTGGTAAGTTCAGATTTATCAGAAACTGAAATAAGAGCATTATATATTTTTCTTTTCATTTTTATATATTCTTTTTAATTTCCCATTGAATAGTTTTATTATTATTAACTAGGTTACCAGAAATAGTTATACAAGTATTATCTAATATTTTATTTCCTCCCAAAAATATACTTTTTTCTAACAATAAAATTTCTTCATAGACAGTCAAAACTAATGATTTGTTTTTAGATAGCTGTATCAAAACACTCTTTCCACCAATAGTTTTTACAGCGGATATACCTGGATATAAGTGAAATCTAAGGGCATAATTTAATGGTTTTCCGTCCTTGTTTTTTATTATTTCGTCACAGCCGAGTAAGTTATTTGTAGATTTGTCTATTGAGATTTGTCTTTTAAATATACATCCGTAATTTTTCTCATATCCATTATGAGAAGCAACTGTCCAAACTTTTGTTTTATCCTCTTCAAAATTAAAATCAAAAACTTTAAAAGTATTTTTTATAGAATTTCCAAAGACCTTATTTATTAATTTGTTTCTCTCAAATTTTGTTACTGAAGTATCATTCAGAATTAATGTAGATTGAGCAGAAGTAAGTCGACTTAGCAATTCTGCTTTAGAGGATATATTACACCCAAAACCACAATTTGTAATAATTTTTACACCGTCTAAATAATATTCAAATGACAAAGGACCTGATTGATAACTTTTAGAAAAGTCTTTTTTAGGTGGGTTACCAACATCAAAAAATATTTGACTATTCCTAAATCTCATTTTTTTTATCCCGCCCATTACTTTTTTTCTATCTTTTGATTTGTTATCAAGATCTTTTATAAGTTTATCTAAGTGCTCTAGATCTTCTTCGATGGCACCATTAAAAAGAGGCACCTGATCAGTTGGTGTAATTATTTCTTTTATACAGTTGAGATTTTTTTTTATAATTTCTTCTAGAAACTCTGGAACATATTTCTGAGCGTCTTGGATACATTCTTTGCATAAGATTAGATATTTTAAAAAAAAAATAAGATCACTTGGATTTCTAGTGAGAGGAAAGCCATCCTGGTCAAAAAATTCTTTTATTAACTTTTCTAATCCCTTGATAGCTATTTTATAGTTTTCCTCATATTCCTTGAATACTAAGCCAGTTAAAAGCAATGCAGTGAGAACTTCAATTCTACTAGAGTAGTCTTTTTCAAACTTTATATTTCTTTTTAGATGATTAGCTTGAATGATTATTTGTGTTAAAAAACTCCTTTTAAATTCGAAATAACCATTATTTAAAATAATATCAGCATTTAATATCCAGCTTATAATTCTTTTACTAAGCACTGAATTCTCCCAAATGTTTCTTTTATATTTTGGATTTTTCATCATCCAAATGCTTATTAACTTTTGTAAAGATTTTCCGTCATTCTTTCTATCAATTAGGCTAAGCCATAAAAAACTATGTAACTCTTTTTGCTCTCCTAAAGTTTTTGGTTTTATCCAGAATATGTTTGGATCTATTTCACTTATCCTAAAAGAATATTTTTTATAGTCTTTAATCGCGGATAGTAAAAAAGGATTAGGCTGAAAATAAAATTGCTGAGGAGTTTTAGAAATTAAAGATTGATTATAATAGTTAGTAGTGAAGTATATTTTTTTGAAAAATTTTATAAGACTTATTTGAATAGCTAAAAAGTAAAAGTAAATACTTTTTAAATTAGACATTAATTAATTTGTTCTTAAAATTTCTATATTCTTTTTTAAGTCACCTTTGTTTTCTTTAAATATTGTAGATCCAGATACAAGTATATTTACTCCTGCTTCTTTTGCTTTGGAGCAGTTGTCAAAATTTATCCCACCGTCCATTTCAATCTCAACTTTTAAATTTTTCTTATCTATAATTTCTTTAATTTTTTTTGTTTTGTCTAGAACTTCAGGCATGAATTTTTGACCTCCAAATCCCGGTTCGACACTCATTATTAATATTAGATCGACTTGATCAATATATTTTTCTATTAAATCTATTTTTGATTTTGGCTTAAGAGAAATTCCAACTTTTTTCCCTTCATTTTTAATTAGATTAATCGTATTTGCAACATTTGTAGTAGCCTCTGGATGAAATGTTATTATATCCGCACCAGCATTTGAAAAATCTTTAATAAAATTATCAACTGGAGAAATCATTAAGTGAACATCAAATATTTTCTTAGTGAGGGGTCTAAGTTCTTTTATCACTTCAGGACCAATGGTTAAATTAGGAACAAAATGACCATCCATTACATCTATATGTATGTAGTCAGCTCCTGCCTTTTCAAGTGATATAACTTCTTCACCAAGTTTACTAAAATTTGCTGAAAGTATCGATGGTGATATTTTTATAGAGGTAGTCATTATTTACTTATATTTTAATCAACAAATTTGTCAAAAAAATAAATTGTTAATTAAAAAGTTGATACAGTTGTTTTGAAAAATCACTTTCCAATGGGAAAGCTAACATTCCCCACACATCGTATCCAAGAAGATATGGCATAGCATAAAATCTAAACAAATAAAAAAACCAAGCCACGTAAAGTGCAATAAAACCTCCAAATAAAAAGCTTGGAGTTATCGGTTTAAATAATTTAATAATTGGATTTGTATATTTAACAAATACTCTCATAAAAAAAAAAGTAGAGTCTTCTCTTTGAAAGATATTCATCGCAGCTCTTCCAATTAAAGTCCACATTATCATCCCGAGAATGTAATCTAAGACAATTGCCCAAGTAGGTATCATTGTTGAACAATATCATTATTTAGGCAAAAAAAAAGGGGCGAAAAAATCGCCCCTTTAGTTTTTTTAAATTTATAACTAGTGTTGTCTACCTAAGACAGCTTTACCTGTAGGTATTCTAGTATCGTCTACCATTTTTTGAGTAGCAGCGTCTGGTTCTTTAGTCATTAAACTAACAACAACCATTACAACTAAACAAACTGGAGCACCGATTAAACCAAATCTTAAGTGGTCGATACCTAAGAAAGGAGTGTTCACACCACCAAAAATTGGTACTGAGAACTTCGGATATACCCATAACAAGTAGAACAATCCTGAAAGTATTCCAGACATTATTCCAGCTATGGCACCAGCTCTAGTAGCTCTCTTCCACCATACACCAAGTACAAGTGGGAAGAATAAACCTGACATCGCAAAGTCGAATGCCCAAGCAACCGAACCTAAGATACTTGTTAACCTAAATGAGGCTATGTAAGCACCTGCGGCTCCGATTATTACTAGAAGTACACGAGCAACTAATAGTCTTTTAGCAGTTTCCGCTTTTGGATTTATGATCTTGTAATAAATGTCATGTGATAATGCATTTGAAATCGCAAGAACTAATCCATCTGCAGTTGACATGGCAGCAGCCATACCACCAGCAAACACAAGGCCAGAGATTACGAACGGTAGTCCCGCTACTTCTGGAGTAGCTAATACTACAACGTCACCTCTCATGAACCATTCGTTCAACTGAAGTATTCCGTCACCATTAAAGTCTGCTATAAATACTTGTTTAACTTCAGACCATCTTTGTACCCACTCTATCGACTGAACGTCAGAAATAGATTTTCCGATAATTCCAGTTGGTAGATTTGGATCCATCAATGCTAATTTAGACAATGTCGCTAACATAGGCGCTGAAGAGTAAAGTAAGAAAATAAAGAATAGCGACCAAGCTACTGATTTTCTTGCTGCTCTTACTGTAGGAGTTGTAAAGTATCTCATTAAGATATGAGGTAACGATGCAGTTCCCACCATCATACAAATCGCTAACGATAAGTATTTCCAGACAGCCATTCCACCTTCAGGTACTCCAGCGTGAGTTCCAGAGATATATTTCAATCCTCCCGGCACTCCTGCAGCTTTCATATCTGCGGCACTATTTTTAACTAGTCCAAATTGTTGTTCAAGTTCACCAAGTCTTGCAACCTCATCACCTAACATTAAGTGCGGGAATACACCCCCACCTACTTTGTTACTAATCCAGAAAACTGGAATTAGATAAGCAACGATTAATACAATGTACTGAGCAACTTGAGTCCAAGTTACGGCTCTCATTCCACCAAGCATTGAACAGATTAGGATACTGATTAATCCTACCCATACACCTGCTTCGAAAGGAATTCCAAGAGCTCTAGAAGCAATTGTTCCCGTAGCGTTAATTTGCGCTGTTACGTAAGTAAATGAAGCTATGAAAAGCACAAATACAGAGCAAGCTCTTACAAGATTACCACCGTATCGTGTTCCAATAAAATCAGGAACTGTGTAACATCCAAATTTTCTTAGGTACGGAGCCATAAGAGTTGCAACAAGTACGTATCCACCTGTCCAACCTACTAAAAAGGCCATATAAGTATAACCTCCAAAGTAAACTCCACCCGCTAAGGCTACGAATGATGCACCTGACATCCAGTCAGCTGCAGTTGCCATACCGTTAAATACGGTTGGCACTTGTCTTCCAGCAACATAATAAGCATCTACTTGAACAGTTCTTGATAAATAACCTATAAAGGCATAAATCAAGACGGTAAATGCAACGAACATCACTCCGATGTTTTTTGCAGATACACCCGCTTGTTCAGCAATAGCCATTATTATAATGAATACTGCGAAACCTCCTGTGTAGAGACCATATACTTTTGGAAGATTTTTTATAAATCCACCTTTCATTTCTATCATTTAGTCCTCCTCTCTTTCAGAGTAACCATGTTCTTCGTCAATCTTTTCTTGTTTATTGGCAGTCCAGAAAAGCATTATAACGAACGCAAGAAGTGATCCTTGTGCTGTCATATAATATGCTAGTGGGTACCCAAGAAAAGACATCGTGTTCAGTTCAGAACCGAACATAAAAATGACTAATGAGAAAAAAGCCCAAAGAACCAATGTTATTATCATATGGTTTTTGGTTTTCGCCCAATATGCGTCTTTGTTTGACATATTTTCCCCCTGTTTTTAACTTTTTACGTAAAAAGTATTAATTAATGACGAAGATCATACCCATATGAAGGTTAATTAAAAGAGAAAAAAAGCCTCCTAAAACAATTCTAAAGTGCTACAAATGCAAGAAAATAGGGGATTTTCATATACAACGTGAGATTGAATTTTAAAAATATACTAAATACCATAAAAATTATGGGAGATTATTTTTTTCCCCTAAAAAAAATTTCTAGCAAATTTAGAACAATAAAAACTAAAAAAGATCTGCAAAATTTCATTAAAGAGAGAGCGGCTCATGTAACGCAAACAACACTTTATGGTTATTTAAAAACAAGGATTGGAACAAGATATATTGCAATGCTTGAAGACGAAAAATTCGTGGAGTCTATTAACATTGCAAAATGGAATATATATGTATCTGCAATCTCTGATTTAACATTTTATGTTTTCTCTTATTTAATTAATCAAAAAAATTTAAAAGATAATGATGCCCAAGAAATCTTTATTAATATTATCAACGAGGAAAGCACAAATGGTTTAAGTGAAGAAATAAGTAAAAAAGCAAAAGATGAATTTAAAAAAAAACTAAATAATCTAAACTGGGAGCTATATCATTCAGAGGATCCATTTATAGATAGTGGATTAGCTTTATATAACTGGTCACCTATAGCTGATGAATTAAAAATTTTGGATAAAGATATAGTTTTAAATTCTATAAAACTTAAATGGAATATTGTTAAGAATGATTTTAAAGAATTAACAAAAAATTTGAGTTTTGACTAACCTTTATTTTGTCGATTTTGTATAAGAGATTCTACTACTGTTGGATCAGCTAGTGTTGTTGTGTCTCCTAGATTATTCGGTTCATTTGCTGCTATCTTCCTTAATATTCTTCTCATTATTTTCCCAGAACGTGTTTTCGGTAAGCCCGGAGAAAATTGGATAACATCTGGTGTAGCTATAGGTCCAATTTGTTTTCTAACCCAAAGTTTTAAATCTCTTTCTAAATCACCTGAAGATTTTTCTCCAACATTCAAAGTTACATAACAATACAAACCATTTCCTTTTATACTATGTGGAAAACCCACAACTGCTGCTTCTGCAACTTTTGGATGTGCAACAAAAGCACTTTCAATTTCTGCAGTACCAAGATTATGTCCCGAAACAATTATAACATCGTCAACTCTTCCAGTTATCCAATAGTAACCATCTTTATCTCTTCTACACCCATCCCCAGTAAAATACTTTCCGTCAAATTGAGAGAAATAAGTATCTATAAATCTTTGATGATCACCATACACTGTACGCATTTGACCTGGCCAAGATTGAGTCATACACAATCTTCCTTTTCCTTCTCCTTTAATAACCTTACCGTCTTTATCGACTATTACTGGTTTTATTCCATAGAATGGTTTTGTTGCTGAACCTGGTTTTAAATCTATGGCCCCAGGTTGTGGTGCGATTAATATTCCTCCAGTTTCAGTCTGCCACCAAGTATCTACGATTGGACATCTAGAGTCACCTACGGTTCTATAGTACCACATCCAAGCCTCTGGATTTATCGGCTCGCCTACTGTTCCAAGTAGTTTCAGAGATTTTCTACTTGTCTTTTTTACTGGCTTATCTCCTTCCCTCATTAAAGCTCTAATAGCCGTTGGAGCTGTATAAAAAATATTTACTTTATATTTATCTACTATTTGCCACCATCTAGAACTGTCAGGATAATTTGGCACTCCTTCAAACATTATTGTTGTAGCCCCATTAGCTAATGGTCCGTATATAATGTAACTGTGTCCGGTTACCCAACCGATATCAGCAGTACACCAATAAATATCATTTGCTTTGTAATCAAAAATGTATTGATGAGTCATAGAGGCGTAAACCATATACCCACCTGTAGTATGTAAAACCCCTTTTGGCTTCCCAGTTGATCCAGATGTATAAAGTATAAAAAGTGGATCTTCCGCACTCATTTCTTCTGGATCACATTTGTTTGAAACTGAAGAAATTAATTCCTCATAAGAGACGTCTCTTTCATTATCCCAATCAACTTGATTTCCAGTTCTTTTGATGACAACACATTTTTTTACCTCAGGGCACTGTGTAAGTGCTGTATCGGCTATTTTTTTTAATGGAATAATTTTTCCTCCTCTTACTCCTTCATCTGCTGTAATCAAATAATGAGACTCACAATCATTTATTCTTGTAGCTATAGAGTCTGGAGAAAAACCACCGAATATAATTGAATGAACTGCTCCAATCCTTGCACATGCTAACATTACATAAGCTAGCTCTGGTATCATGGTTAGATAAATTGTAACCCGATCACCTTTTTGAACTCCAATACTTCTCAGTGCGTTTGCAGCTTTACAAACATTTTGATGTAATTCTTTATATGATATTTTTTTTGTATCCGATGGATCATCTCCAACCCAAATAATAGCAGTTTTTTTTGGATTTTTCTTTAAGTGACGATCAATACAATTTGCTGAAGCATTTAAAGTACCGTCATAATACCATTTAATTTTTACCTCTTCTTTGCTATATTTTATATCTTTAATTTTTGTATACTTTTTTATCCAAGAAATTCTTTTTCCTTCTTTTGCCCAAAATTTTTCGTTTTCTTTAATAGAAAGTTTATATTTTTTTTTGTATTTTGAGCTATTTACGTAAGCATGATTGGCCCAATTGTCAGAAACTTTTATAATTGAATTTCCGTCGCTATCTTTTGAGAAATACTGTTTTTTAAAGACTTGTCCTCTGCTAGATTTTTTAGTTTTTATAGATCTTTTTTTTGATTTTTTAGATCTTCTAGTTTTCTTTCTAGACCTTTTTGTGTTTTTAACTTTCTTTTTGAACTTTTTAGTTCTTTTGATCTTTTTTTTAGTCTTTGTATTTTTTCTTCTTTTCTTTTTTTTTGCCACGCTAACTCCTGATTAAATTTATTTAATCTTACCCATCTTACATATAATTTTCCAGCTTTTATAGTCAATTGGCATTACTGATAATCTGCTTTGTTTAATAAGAGGTAGGTGGGACATTTCCTTGTTTTTTTTAATTTTTTCAAGAGATATAGGTGTATTTAATTCTTTAACGAACCTAACCTGAACAGCTAAAAATCTCTTATTTTTGTCTGTTTTATCTATGAAAGCCTTCTTAATAACTTTGACGATGCCTACTATCTCTTTCCCAATGTTAGAATGATAGAAAAAACATAAGTCGCCCTTTTTCATCTGTTTTAAATTGTTTCTAGCTTGATAATTTCTAACCCCATCCCAAGCAACTCCTTTTTTACCAGCTTTTTTTTGTTGATTGATTGACCAAACGTCAGGTTCTGATTTCATTAACCAATAGTTTTTACTCATATTTTTTTCATTTTAATTTTAACCCGGGCCCCTTCATGTAAGGCGCAGAGCTATCCAGTGGCCATCTTGATCTTGCAGAGATATCTATTTTATCGATTAAGTTTTTTTTAAATCTTTTTATTCCTGCCCAAGCTATCATAGCCGCGTTATCTCCACAAAATTTTAAATCAGGATAAATAGTTTTGCAATTCATCTTCTTTGCTAAATTAGATAAATTTTCTCGTATTGATTTGTTGGCAGCTACCCCTCCAGCTACAATAAGTTGAACTTCTTTTTTTTTAGTTTTTTCTCGAAAAGCTTCTATTGCAAGTTTAGTTTTTTTATAAAGAATGTTATTAATCGTATTTTGAAAAGATGCGGCAAGATTATATTTTAATTTATCATTTCCACTAATTTTTTTTGACTCTCTTAAGACCGCAGTCTTCAGCCCTGCAAATGATAAATTACATCCTGCTCTATTTATTATTGGTTCTGGTAATTTGAAATGATTTTTATCACCTAATTTAGAAAATTTTTCAACTTTAGGTCCTCCAGGATATCCAAGATCTAACATCTTTGCAGTTTTATCAAAAGCTTCTCCCAGAGCATCATCTATTGTTGTCCCTAATTGCTCATATTGATTTACGTCCTTAACTATTAAATATTGTGTATGCCCTCCTGAAATTAAAAGAAGAAGGTAAGGAAATTCAATTTTGTTTTCTAATCCGGGACTTAAAGCATGACCTTCTAAATGATTTATACCAAAAAAAGGTTTTCTTGAAAACGCTGCTATAGATTTACCAATATTGAGACCCACCGTTAGACAAACAATTAAACCTGGCCCAGCAGTGGCAGCGACCCCATTTATCTCATTTAAAGTAACTTTGGCATCTTTTAAAGATTTATCAATTATGAATTCTATACTTTCTAGATGTGCTCTAGCAGCTAACTCAGGAACAACTCCACCAAATTCTTTATGTTCATCAATTTGACTAGAAACTACGTTGGATAAAATATCTGCAGTTCCATTTTCATTTTCTCTTATAACTGCAGCAGCTGTTTCATCACAGCTCGTCTCAATTCCTAAAAAAGTAATTTTTTCTCTCATTATAAATGCGTAAATATTCATTGTAGTATAAAACACATCTATAAAATATAAATACTAATAATGAAAAAAATTATAATTGGAGCAAGAGGAAGCAAGCTATCTTTAGTCTATGTATCAAAAGTTAAAAACTTAATACTTCAAAATTATAGAGATATTGATATTCAAGTAAAAATAATAAAAACATCTGGAGACATTTATCAAAACGTTAAAATATCTGAGATCGGCGGAAAAAATCTATTTTGCAAAGAGATCGAGGAAAATTTACTCGATAAAAATATTGATATTGCTATTCATGCTTTAAAAGATTTGGAGTCAGTTGAACATGAAAATTTGACTATAGGCGCATACATTAAAAGAAATGATCCTCGAGATATTCTTGTAAGTAATAAAATAAAAAAATTGAGTGACTTAAATAGCAATGTGACTATTGGCTCAAGTTCAAGACGAAGAGAGCTTCAATTAAAAAATATTAATAAAAAAATTAATGTAGAGGAAGTAAGAGGTAATATTGATACCAGAATAAAAAAACTTGAAGAAAAAAAATTTGATGCAATTATTTTAGCTGCAGCAGGAGTCAAAAGTTTAAACTTAGAAAATAAAATTAGTTTAGTTTTTGAAAGCAAAGAAATTTTACCAGCAGCAGGACAGGGCATAATAGCCGTTCAGTGTAGAAAGGATGATGATTTTATTTTAAATTTAATAAAAAAGACCAATGACAAAACTACAAGTCTATGCGCAAAAGCGGAGAGAAAAATGTTACAAACTATCGGAGGAGATTGTGAAACAGCAGTAGGCGGTTTAGCAGAGATATCTAATAATAATTTAAAACTTAAAGCACAACTATTCTCTGATTCTGGAGAGGAAAGTTTTAAATATGAAATGACTGGGCCCGAAAATGATGCGTTGATTATCGGTGAAACGGTTGGAAAAAAATTATTAGATTTAGCAGGTGATAAATTTAAAAATTAATGAATATCTTAATTACTAGGCCACTTATAGATGCTGAGGATTTAATGGGAAAACTTTTTTCGTTAGGTCATAAAATAATTCACTTACCAACTTTGAGAATCGTTCCAGCTAAATTAGACCCAATTGATATTAAGCAATACGACGCCTTTATTTTTACAAGCGCAAACGCTGTTAGAAATTTAAAAGTTACTGCAGATGACAAAAATAAATTATGTTTTTGTGTTGGTTCCATGACAGAAAAAATCGCGAGGTCAAAAGGATATAATAATACTATTTCTGCAGGTGGGACTGTAAATGCTCTTAAGAATTTAATAATCAACTCCAAAGACGTCAAGAAAAGTGATAAATTAGCTTACATTTGCGGAGATCAAATTACTCTAGAGTTAGATAAAGAGCTTCTCACAGAGGGGTTTAAAGTGAAAAAATTTATAAATTATTTTTCAGAAAAAATAACCTCAATAAATAAGTCAAATATTGAATTAATTAGAAAATATCCGTCAAACGTTATATTTGTTTATTCTTTAAGAAGTGCAGAGAGTTTTAACAGCATAGTAGCTAATTATTCTTTAGCTCCAATGATGACACAATCAGTAGTTATGTGTATAAGTAAAAAAATTGCAGATTTTTTTAATAAAGCTGGGTGGAAGAATAATAAGGTTTTCAACCCAGGTAACGAGATAATAGAGCTAGAAAAAATTAAATGAACGTATTTGAAAATTTTAAAAATTTATTCGTTGAAATCTGGCAACAAGGGATAGCTGGAATTAATTTTACTCAAATAGGCATAGGTATAGTAATTTTTTCATTATTTCTTTTATTAAGAGGCTTAATTTCAAACTTTATTTTAAAAAGGTTACAAAATTACGTTGCTAAAACATCAAACAAATTTGATGATGCTTTAGTTAAAGCTTCTACTGGGCCTGTAAAATTTCTTCCAATTGTTTTAGGAATATTTGTAGCAAGTTCTTATATGGAATTTGACGGCAAAATGCTTACTTTTGTCGATAATATAAATCGCTCTTTAATAACCATTTTGATATTTTGGTTAATACATCAAATTGTTGAACCATTAACCTACCTAATTAGAAGAGTAGAAGAACTTCTATCTAAAGATTTGCTCAATTGGGTTGTAAAAGCTAACAAAATTTTAATTATCTTTTTTGGTTTCGCAGCGACACTAGACATATGGGGAATCAAGATTGCGCCTATTATAGCTGGATTAGGTTTATTTGGTGTTGCTGTTGCTTTAGGTGCTCAAGACTTATTTAAAAACTTAATTTCAGGAGTTTTGGTTTTAGTAGAAAAAAGATTTAAAATTGGTGACTGGATATACGTGGAGGGCATTATCGAAGGAATTGTTGAAAGAATTGGCTTTAGATCAACAGTTATAAGAAAATTTGATAAATCAATCGCTACTATTCCCAATGCCTCATTTGCGGAAAACGCAGTTGTAAACATTAGCGAAACTACAAATTGGAGAATAAGTTGGATAATTACCTTACAGTATAATTCTACTATAGATCAATTAAAAAATATTAGAAACCAGATTGAAAAATATATCGTAAGCAGTGAAGATTTTAAAAAAGGAGATGACACTGAGCACGCTGTAAGAATTGATAAGTTTTCAGATAGTTCAATTGACCTTTATGTAAGATGTTTTACAGTTACTAATGAATGGATTGAATGGCTTAAAGTGAAAGAGAGATTAGCTGTAGAGGTCAAAAAGATTGTTGAGAGTAATGGAGCATCATTTGCTTTTCCAAGTACCTCTATATATGTGGAAAAAAATTAATGAAATCAGTTCTTATTTTATTTGATCAAGCAGTTAGTTTATACATTTGGATATTAATAATTAATGCTGTTATTAGTTGGTTGGTGGCATTTAATGTTCTTAATACTAGCAATAGATTTGTTTACTCAATTCTTGACGTTTCCTATAAACTTACTGCTCCCCCTCTAAATTATATAAGAAGATACCTACCTAATTTAGGTTCAATCGATATCTCACCAGTTGTACTTATTTTAGTTTTATTATTTTTAAGAAATTTAGTATTTGAAATGTTTGCGCCCTCATTATTTTAATTATGATTATAGATGGAAAAAAAGAAGCTGAAGTTTTAAGAAATGAAATAAAAAAAGAAATAAGTTTATTACAGGAAAAGACTAAAAAAGTTCCTACACTATCCGTAATATTAATTGGAAATTATGCGCCAAGCGAGATTTATGTTAAAAATAAAGTATTAAAATCTAAAGAAGTTGGAATAAACTCAAATATAATAAGGTATCCCGACAATGTATCTGAAAATGAAATACTAAAGAAAATTATTGAGTTAAATGAAGACAGCAAAGTATCTGGAATTTTAGTCCAACTTCCTCTTCCAAAACAAATTAATAAAGAAAAAATTATAAATTTAATACATCCTTCAAAAGACGTTGATGGATTTCATCCAGTCAATGTTGGTAATTTAGCATCCGGTTATCAAGCAATAACTCCCTGTACTCCCCTTGGATGCACTTTACTAATTAAAAAAATTGAAAAAAATCTATCTGGAAAACATGCTGTAATAGTGGGCAGATCAAACTTAAATGGCAAACCTATGGCACAACTTTTACTGAAAGAAAATTGTACAGTTACTATAGTTCATTCAAAGACAAAAAATATTAAAGTTGAATGTTCTAAAGCTGACATATTAGTTGTTGCGATAGGTGTTCCTAATTTTGTCAAAAAAGACTGGGTTAAAGAAGGGTCAATAGTAATAGATGTAGGCATAAATAAATTAGAAAACAAAATTGTTGGTGATGTAAAATTTGAGGAAGTAAAAGCAAAAGTAAAAGCAATTACTCCTGTACCAGGAGGAGTTGGTCCGATGACAATTGCCTGTTTGCTAAAAAATACTTTAGAGTGTTTTAAAGCTCATTTGATTTAGACTTATCAAGGTTCAAAAATTTACTATTTCTAAATCTTATTACTACAGTTGCTAGAGCAACAATTAAAATTGCTCCTGAAATATAAAGTAAATTTGTTGGATCTCCCTCTTTATCTTGAAGAATTATGAAACGTGCTAGTGCAGTAATTGCTATCACTAAAGGATAAGAAATTCTTATTGATCTGGTTTCCCAATAAGATCTTACCAAGCCGATTACTTCTATATAAATAAAAAGAAGTAAAAGATCAGCTAACCCTATATCTTGATCAATATACATATCTGTTATTTCAAGAAAAAATGCAATTACTGTTGCAGCCAATACAAATATAACTGCCACTAATTGAATGTTTCGAATCATTGAATTCATTTGATAAATATTATCAGAATTTTATGATTTATATAACTGTTTAGAGTGATATTTTATAAACTTTTCCACTTTAGACTTATTGAAAGATTTATTTTCCTCAAAAGAAACTTTTTTCATTGAATAAGCCTTGTTTTTTGTTTTTCTAGATAGAATTGTTACATTTCCTTTATATAGACTTAACACTACATCACCTGACACTTTACTTCTTTTATGGTCAATTATTTTTTGAAGTCTTATTCTTTTTTTAGAAAACCAATAACCGTTGTAAACCAACTCTGCATATTCAGGCATTATTCTCTCTTTATTATGAACTGTGTTCTTGTCTAAAGTAACTGACTCAATAGCTCTATGAGCTATATACAATACTGTACCGCCTGGAGTTTCATAAACACCTCTTGATTTAATGCCAATAAATCTATTTTCCACTAAATCAACTCTACCCACAGCATTTCTTCCAGCCAATAAATTCAATTTTTCTAAAAGTTTCTCAGGTTTTAATTTTTTGCCATTTATTGAGATTGGATCCCCATTCTTAAAAGAAATTCTTACTTTAGTTTTTTTATTCGGAGCTTTTTCCGGAGAAACTGTTCTTTGAAAAATAAACTCTGGAGCAGAATTTCTTGGATTTTCTAGAATTTTTCCTTCAGTGGAAGTATGAAAGATATTATCATCAACTGAAAATGGTGGAGCACCTTTTTTATCTTTTGGGATAGGAATATTATTTTTTTTTGCATAATGAATTAGATCAGTTCTGGATTGTAATTTCCATTTTCTCCAAGGAGCAATAACTTTAATTTTTTTTCCAAAAAAAGCGTACCCTAGTTCAAATCTTACTTGATCATTTCCTTTACCAGTTGCTCCATGCGAAACAGCAAAGGCTTTAAATTTTTTTGCTATAGCAATTTGTCTTTTAGCAATTAGTGGTCTGGCGATAGAGGTGCCCAAAAGATATACTCCTTCATAAACTGCATGAGCTCTTATCATCGGAAAAACATAGTCTTTTACAAATGTGTTTTTGAGATTTTCAATTATTATTTTTTTTACACCAAGATTTTTTGCATTTTTGATAATTTTTTTTTTACTCATTGCTTGACCTATGTCGGAAGTATAAGCAATAACTTCAGCTTTATAATTTTCTTGAAGCCATTTAAGTATTATCGATGTATCAAGACCACCTGAATAAGCCAAAACAATTTTTTTCATTTAACTGCAGGTTTTCTTTGCGGTGTTATAAGCTTTAGTAAATCCCATCATTGAATAATGATCAGTAGTTTCAGCTCCTTTAGTTGTTCTTGCTTTAATTATAAGATTAGTTGCTCTTTTCATCAATTTGATGAAGTTTTTTTCTTCTTGATCATCAAGTAACCAAGCAAAGTTTTTTTGAGAAAAAAAAGAATATCTTTTTTTTCCTGAAGCCGCAGTTACTGTTGAAGTTTTATAGTCGTGACCGCTTGTTAAACTAACTTCATCTTTTATATTTTCTGATGGTCTGAAGGTTACAAATAATTTTGATTTTCCTCTTTGTATTGATGAAGGAGCTCTTTTCGTTGGAATTGTTTGGGCAAAACAAATTTTTCCTTTATCTGTCTCTGCTACAAAACTTTCCCAATTTTTATATTTTCCTGTTGTCTTCGGCTTATTAGCTAACGCGTTAAAAGAAAACAATACAAAAAAAATTAAAACAAAAACTTTTTTTATCAACATAATTTATTTTTATACTAATAATACGCTATTTCAATGCTTTGAATTAAGGAGCTGGATTGGGATTGTTATTATGTATAATATTGATCTTTTCCAATGTTTCCTCTGTTAACTCAATATCGATACTTCCAATATTTTCTTCTAATTGATCCATTGTAGTTGCTCCAATTATATTACTTGTCACAAAAGGTCTAGAATTCACAAAAGCTTGAGCAAGCTGAACCATCGTAATATTGATTTCTTTAGAAAGTTTAAAGTACTCATCATATGCTTTCATAGCTAAAGGATTTATCATTCTCTCCCAACCTTTAAATAAGGTCATTCTTGCATTTTTTGGCATTTGTCCGTTTCTATATTTTCCTGACAATGCTCCAGAAGCCAAAGGATAATAAACCAATAATCCACATTTTTCTCTTATAGAAATTTCAGACATACCAATTTCATATGTTCTATTCACTAAACTATAAGGATTTTGAACTGACATCATTCTGGGTAGTTTTTTATTTTCAGATATTTCTAAGTATTTTGAAAGACCGTAAGGAGTTTCATTAGACATTCCGATAAATCTAATTTTTCCACTTTTAATGAATTTTTCTAATGCTCGTAAAACACTTTCAAAATTATTCCACTCACCCTCATTCATGTTTATCTTAAACTCTCTTCTACCAAAACAATTTGTAGACCTCTCTGGCCAATGAAGCTGATAAAGATCTATATAATCTGTCCTCAGCCTTTTGAGGCTATCGTCTATGGCTTCACCAATTTTTTTTTCAGAAAAGTTGTTTCCACCTCCTCTTATCCAATCTAGACCCGGGCCGGCAACTTTTGATGCTAAAATAATCTTATCTCTATTTTTTCTTTTCTCAAACCAATTGCCAATCATTATTTCAGTTTTTCCATAAGAATCTTGAGTAGGAGGGACAGAGTAAAGTTCAGCAGTATCAAAAAAATTTACTCCTTTATCTAAAGCATAATCCATTTGTTCAAAGGCTTCTTTTTCAGTGTTTTGAGTTCCCCAGGTCATAGTACCAAGACAAATAAGGCTCACATCTAGATCAGTATTTCCCAGTTTTTTGAATTTCATATAATTGTAATGTTTTTTTAAAGTAAAAATTGCCTATTGAAAAGTTTTTAAAATTTCTTATATTAGTTATATGGTTTTTAACAAACAGAGTTCAGCAACTAGATCTTCTGCCTCAGAAGCAATTATAGACCAAGGTTTAAGAGCATATATGCTTAAAGTTTATAATTATATGGCTTCAGGAGTACTATTAACTGGATTTGTTGCATTAGCGTTTTTCAAAATGGCTGTTGTATCTGAGGGCGGCCAGATTATAGGTCTAACAAATTTTGGTAACACAATTTATGCTTCAGGATTAAAATGGGTTATAATGTTGGCTCCTTTAGCGATAGTTTTTTACATGAGTTTTGGAATAGCAAAAATGTCAGCTGCTAAAGCACAAACTACTTTTTGGGTTTTCGCTGCTTTAATGGGAGCTTCACTGTCTTCAATTTTTTTAATTTATACAGGAGCGAGTATAACAAGAGTTTTCTTTATTACAGCAGGGACATTTGGTGCAATGAGCATCTACGGATATACGACTAAGAGAGATTTAACTAAATTAGGATCTTTTTTGATGATGGGGCTTTTTGGAATTATTATAGCTTCAATCGTAAATATATTTATGAAGTCTTCTATGATGTATTTTGTGATTTCTATAATTGGAGTTTTAATTTTTGTAGGTTTAACTGCTTACGACACTCAAAAAATTAAAAATATGTACCTAGTTAGTGATAGCGGCGAGTTAATGGGTAAAAAAGCTGTAATGGGTGCATTAACTTTGTATCTTGATTTTATCAACTTGTTTATTATGCTTCTGAGATTATTCGGACAAAGAAGATAATTATTTAACTATTCTTAAATTATTCCAACTTGTTTTATTTATTAGGCTATTTAAGTTTTCAGATTTTTTTAAAACATTTCCATTTTTATCTTTGATAAGATATTTTTCATTAAGATAGCTTGGTCTAAAATTTTTCAATATTCTTAATACAGGTTTATCAGATGCTCTTTGATATACATCAAAAGATATTTCTTTAGTCCCAGATGAAAAAGAGTAATCTTTCCAATTCCCATTAGAAACCATTTTTGCATATAAATTTAGGATACATTGAAGTTCTTTCTTAATAAAAAACTTTTCTTTTATTATTTTAGACTCGTTGTTGATTATCAATTTAATATTTTTCATAATTTGTGCTTATTAATAAGTGGAATCTGAAAAGCAGTAAAAACAAAAGTTAAAGGCAATAAACCCCAAACTTTAAAATTTACCCAAGTAGTTTCTGGCTGAGTTCTCCATACTATCTCATTTAATATTGCTAAAAAAACAAAAAAATATGCCCATCTGAAATTTAATTTGCTCCAACCCTTCTCATCTAATTGAAAGGCTGTTTTAAAAAAAAATTCTAAAAAATTTTTGTTTAAAAAAACTTTTCCAAAAATAAGGGCAAAAGCAAATATTAAATTTACTATTGTTGGTTTCATGTAGATAAAAACTGGATTATTGAAATACAATGTTAGCCCTCCAAACAATGATATGATAACTCCACCTATCAGAGGTATATAAGGAATTTTTTTTTCTATAAAATATATTACTCCTACAGCTATTATTGTTGAAATTACAAGCGGCGGGATAGCTAATACCAGATTATTCCCAGTTTTGTAATAGACTGTAAAAAATATTAATAACGGCCCAAAATCTGCGACAAATTTTAAAAATGACTTATTCACAAACCAAGCTTAGCATAACATTAAACTTTAATAAATTAGATATTGATTTTAATGAAAAAATTATTAACTATAAGATATGGCTTCTAGCAATAACGCTAAATTTTCAATAGGAGAAACCGTTAAGCACAGACACTTTGATTTCAGAGGAGTCATATATGATGTTGATTTTGAATTTAATAATTCCGAAGAGTGGTACCAATCTATTCCTAAAGACGTGAGACCTAGAAAGGATCAGCCTTTCTATCATCTTTTAGCTGAGAGCAACGACGTTACTTATGAGGCATATGTTTCTGAGCAAAATTTACTTCTTGATAAATCTAAGGAGCCAGTAAAGCATCCTCTAATTGAAGAAATTTTTTCTGGCAAAAAAGGATCAAACTATTTTAAAATATCCAATTAAATTTATCTCTACTGCCTAAAATTTAACATTTTTCACTCAAATCTATGACATAGATTTAGGTTAATTTTAACTGTTGTTGCCTAGTTGGGAATTAACTCATACTTCTTAACTCCCTCTCAATTCTCAATTAGGCTCAAATTCATACTTCACATAAAAATAATATTATAGTAGTCAGATAATGATATGTTTGATCTGATAAATCCAAGTCGAGTTTTTAGCTGGATACAAAAACTAATTAATTTTATTAATTCAATTTTTTTTGTTGTTTTAATGATTGCTTTAACTTTTGCGTTAATTATTTCTCCACCAGATTATTTACAGAGCGATAGTGTTAGGATTATGTATGTTCATGTTCCATCAGCTTGGATTGCTTTAGCTTCATTTACAGCTATCGCTTTTTTTTCAGTTTTAAGTTTTATTTTTAAAATAAAAAACTTAAATTTGATCTCAAAGAGCATTGCTCCCATAGGATTATTATTTACTTTTTTGGCGATTATAACTGGATCATTATGGGGTCAGCCAACATGGGGAACTTGGTGGGTTTGGGATGCAAGAATTACATCTATGGTGGTATTATCTTTTTTTTACATTATCTTAATTGTTATTCATAAGTTAATTGAAGACGAAGATAAGGCCTATAAAGCGGCTAGCATTGTGGCAATCATAGGATCAATAAATATTCCAATAATTAAGTATTCAGTAGATTGGTGGAATACATTACATCAACCTCAGAGCATTAATCTTTTAAAAGGCACGAGCTCTATACACTCTTCCATGCTTTTACCCTTAATGTTGATGTTACTGGTTTTATTATTGTATTGTGCGTTAATTTTTCTAATGAAATATAAGACAGAAATCATTAGAATAAAGAAAAAAAATATTAAAAGATTATGATTCAAAAAATTATGTTTATGAACGGTTACGGAGTTTTTGTTTGGTTTTCCTTTGCAATTACATTTGTGTCATGTGCAATAATCTATATCAAAACTTTAAGAACCTTAAAAAAATATGAAAATGAATATGCTAAAGAGCTAAATAAACTTTCAGTGTCAGAGAGAAAAATAGTTTTAAAAAAATCTAAAGTTGCTTCTCAAGTTTTTGCCTCGTATAATAAATCGTTTTAAAGCATTTAAATGCTTACAAAAAAAGTTAAAAGCAGAGTATATCTTATAAGTTTAATATTAGTTTCAATTTCAATTGCTCTGTTTTTTATTCTAAGATCATTAAACAATAATATTCTATATTTTAAAACACCTAGTGATATCAAACTCGAAAAAACTGTTAACTACAATAAAATTAGAATAGGTGGAATGGTAAAGAAAAATTCACTAAAGATAGATAGTGAGGAAATTGAATTTACTGTAACAGATTTCAAAAACGAACTTATTGTGAGCTATAGAGGCACAGTCCCCAATCTTTTTTCAGAAGGTAAAGGAGTTGTTGCTGAAGGAGTGTTAAGTGATAAAAATTTTTTTATTGCAGATAGAATTCTAGCTAAGCACGATGAAGAATATATGCCTCCAGAACTCAAGGATTTATTGAAAGATAATGTTAAGTAATTTAGGTAACATCATTCTGTTTTTAAACGCTCTAATTACTTTATCAATTATCTATATTTCCATACAAAAGATTAAAATTAAAGATCAAGTTGTAAGTAAAAATATATATCAGCTAAGCTTATTTCAAAGCACATTAATAATTTCTAGTTTTTTTATTTTGGTTATAGGTTTTGTCACTTCAGATTTTTCAATGATCACTGTCTATCAAAACTCTCATACTTTAAAACCATTAATTTATAAAATATCTGGAACTTGGGGAAATCATGAGGGAAGCTTATTATTATGGCTTATCATTCTCTCATTATTTTCTTTTCTTTTCTTGGTTTATAATAAAAGTCGTCCCGGAAATTTTAGAATTTATACATTAATTGTTCAAAATATTTTAATTCTTGGCTTTTTATTTTTTTTATTATTCAATTCAAATCCGTTTAGTGCAATTTCTCCAATACCTAAAGAAGGTCTGGGTTTAAATCCTATTCTACAAGATCCTGCTTTAGCAATACACCCACCTTTACTTTATTTAGGATTTGTTGGCTCATCAATTTATTTTTCAGCCGCTATAGCTTCAATGCTAGCAAATTATCCGGGTAAACTATTTGCACAGTCTATTAAAAACTGGGTTTTAATTTCTTGGTGGTTTCAAACTGTTGGAATTTTAGCAGGCTCTATCTGGGCTTACTATGAGTTAGGATGGGGAGGATTTTGGTTTTGGGATCCAGTAGAGAATGCTTCACTATTGCCTTGGTTTGCAATGACTGCACTTTTTCACTCATTGTTAGTTTTAGAAAAAAGAAATCTCTTTTATTTTTGGGTAATAATTCTTTGCATTCTCACTTTTATATTATGTGTTACTGGAACTTTTCTTGTAAGATCTGGTATTTTAAATTCCGTCCATACTTTTGCAAGTGATCCATCACGTGGGATTTATATTTTATTTTTCTTAAGTTTTTTGATCTTAAGCTCAGTTTTTATTTTATTTAAAAAATTCCAAACAGGTAATTATAAGATTAATACAAATAGTAAAGAAACTTACATATTAGTTAACAATTGGTTTATGATTTTTTATCTTATAACAGTATTACTTGGTACTATTTATCCAATTTTTACTGAAGTTCTTACAAATCATAAAGTGTCTGTCGGACCACCTTTTTACAATACTGTTATAATACCAATAGTAGTTTTATTTTTAATTTTCATGTCTTTAGGTCCAAGAACAAAATGGATTAAAGATAGATTTCAAGATTTTTTTCTATTGATTAAATTATTAACCGGCTCAATTTTAGTAAATTTTTTCATAGTTATTTTTTTTAAAAGTTATAGCTTATTATCAAATTTGATAATCATATCATCACTTTTTTTAATATTTTCTTCTTTACTAGATTTAATTAGTTCACTTAAAAGAACCAATACTGATTTTTCAAGAGTAATATCCCATCTTTCTTTCGGTTTTTTAATATTATTCATTGGATTAAATCACAATTTTTCATTTGAAAAAGATTTCAACTTAAAGGTAGGAGAAAAAAAGAAAATTGACGATTACACTGTCGAATTTGAAGACCTTAAATTAGAAAATTTTAAGAATTACAAAGCTGTAGTAGGTAATTTTAAAATTGATAATAATAAAAAAAAATTAAATTTATCACTAAATCCTGAGATAAGAATATATCAGCAGCCTAGTACGTTGACTTATGAAGCATCAATTAGAACAGGAATATTAAAAGATTATTATCTAACGATGAGCAATATAGATAGATCAGATTATTATAATATCAAATTTCAAAAAAAACCTTTCATGCTTTGGATATGGGTTTCAGTTATTTTAATTTCAGCAGGTGGTTTAGTAAGATTATTTAAAAATGAAAATAAAATTAGTTAAATATATAGTAGTTATATTTTTTTTATTTGTGATCTCAGTGTTCTTTATTGGCTTAAAAAAAGACTCAATTTACAATACTCAAGGCTTAGTAGGTCAAAAATTAACAGAAATTAGAATTGATCATTTTAGTGAAAAAAAAATTATTAATGATGAAGATTTAAAAAAGAGTAAATTTACTTTAATTAATTTTTGGGCTTCTTGGTGTGGCCCATGTCGAGAAGAACATTCATTTTTAATTAAACTAAATGAAGAAAAAAATCTTAGATTAATTGGTGTAAATTTTAAAGACAAAAAAAATAATGCTTTGAAGTTTTTAAATGAACTTGGTAATCCTTATGATGATTTAGCAAAAGATGAGCTAGGTAAACACTCTATCGGTTTTGGAATTTATGGAATTCCTGAGAGTATTTTAATTAACAATAATTTAATCATTATTAAAAAATTTGTTGGACCGTTAAATGAAAATGATCTTAATTTGATAAAAGAAACTATTAATTCAAAATGAAAAAATTAATTATACTTTTTTACTTTTTAATAAGCACTGCTGTTGTCAGCACAGAAAAAAATTTAGTAGATATAAATGATGTTCTTAAAAATTTAAGATGTTTAGTCTGCCAAGGACAATCCGTTGCTGACTCAAACTCAGATTTTTCACAAACCATAAAGTTAGTAGTCCAAGATCAGATAAATGAGGGTAAAACAGAAAAGCAAATATATAAATTTTTGAAAGAAAAATACGGGGATTGGATTGTATATAACCCTTCCTTTAATATGATAAACTCAATATTATGGCTATTTCCATACCTAGTATTCTTAGTAGGAGGAGCCCTTATTTTTTTATTGCTTAAAAAGAGGGATTATCGCTAGTCAAAAAGTCATCTATACATAATGCTCTTTTAATTGTATTTTCTGCTTATGAAATTAAAAATTTTTGCATTTTTAGCTATAATTATTTGCAGCAATAACTTTTTGAATGCTGAAGAGACTAATAAAGAAATTTCTTTTTATACAGGTACTTTTGATATTACTGATAAAGAGGGAGATGATCAAACAACTTTATTTGGTGTAGAGCACAAAAATCCTGAATTATTTAGAAATACTTTTCTAGGAAAATTTTCTCCTGTTACAGGAGGTTTTGTTACAGGAAATAGTTCAGTTTATTTATATACTGGTGTAGAAGGTCAATATGGAGTTGGTCCCGTAAAAATTTTGCCAAGCTTTACCCCCGGCTACTATCAAAAAGGAGACGGTAAAGATCTTGGAAGTGCACTCGAATTTAAGAGTGAAATAAAAATAGGCCTTGATATTTTTGAAAATTCTAAAATTGGTTATAGCTATAGCCATATTTCTAATAATAACTGGGGCGACTCCAACCCTGGTACAGACAATCAACAAATTACATTTTCGAAGAATTTTTAATTTAGATGAATTTAAAAGATTGTCATAACTTTCATGATTTTAGAAAACTAGCCAAAAAGAAACTTCCCTCTCCTATATTTCATTATATTGATGGAGCAGCAGATGATGAGATAACTTACCAAAGGAATACTCATGCCTTTGATGATGTAGATTTAGTTCCGAACGTTTTAAGAGGAGTAGAAAACGTAGATTTATCAACTACAATATTTGGAAAGAAACTTGATTTACCTTTTTATCTTGCACCTACTGCGTTACAGAGACTCTTCCATTATGACGGAGAAAGAGCTGTAGGAAAAGCTGCAAAAAAATTTAATACTATGTTTGGTGTTTCAGCTTTAGCGACAGTAAGTGTAGAAGAAATATCTTCTATGATAGATACCCCAAAAATGTTCCAGTTTTACTTTCATAAGGATAGAGGTTTGAACGACTCATGCTTAGAAAGAGCAAAAGCAGCTAAATTTGATGTTATGGCTTTGACAGTTGACACGATTACTGGTGGAAACCGAGAAAGAGATTTAAGAACAGGTTTTACATCTCCACCTAAATTAACGCTAGCGAGTTTATTTAGTTTTGCTACAAAACCAATGTGGGGAATAAATTATTTAACAAAAGGAAAATTTGAATTGCCTCATTTACAAGATTTTGTGAAAGAAGGAACTAGCACTAATTCTTCAATAGGAAATTATTTTTCTACAATGTTGGACCAGTCTATGAACTGGAAAGATGCTGAAAAACTCTGTTCTAAATGGGGTGGTCATTTTGCATTAAAAGGAGTGATGAGTGTTGAGGATGCTAAAAAAGCCGTTGACATTGGATGTACCGGTATAATGGTGTCAAATCACGGCGGAAGACAACTTGATGGATCAAGATCTCCTTTCGATCAACTTGCAGAAATTGTTGATGCTGTAGGTGATAAACTTGATGTGATCTGCGAGGGTGGAATTCATAGGGGTACTCACATGCTAAAAGCTCTATCTTTAGGTGCAAAAGCATGCTCAGGAGGAAGACTTTATTTATATGCGTTAGCTGCAGCCGGTCAAGCTGGTGTTGAAAGAGCATTAGGACAATATAAGGCGGAATTGCAGAGAGATATGAAATTAATGGGTTGCACAAAAATAAGTGATCTTAATAGAAAAAATTTAAGATTTAGAAGATAATGAGTTTAAAAAATTGCTACAACTACGAAGATTTTAGAAGACTAGCTAAAAAAAAACTACCTTCTCCAATTTTTCATTATATTGACGGTGGATCTGATGACGAGTCAACTTTGAGAAGAAATACTGATTCTTTTAATGAATGCGATTTAGTGCCAAATATTCTTGCTAGTGTTGGAAAACCCGACCTATCAACTACTTTATTTGGAAAAAAAATTGACATGCCAATATTTCTTTCACCAGCAGCAATGCAGAGACTTTATCATCCAGATGGCGACAGAGCCTCAGCAAGAGCAGCAGAAAAATTTAATACTTTTTATAGTATGTCATCTATGGGTAATAATACTATAGAGGAGGTTTCAAATATTTCTAGCGGACCTAAGCTATTTCAACTCTATGTTCACAAAGACAGATCAATCTCAGACGATCTAATTGATAGATCAAGAAGATCAGGTTTTGATGCAATGTGTTTAACAGTAGATACCTTAGTAGCGGGAAATAGAGAGAAAGATCATAGAACAGGATTCACCACTCCACCGAAACTTACACTTGAAAGTTTATTGAGTTTTGCTATGCGACCTGGGTGGGTATTTAACTACCTTACTGGCAAAAGATTTGAACTATCAAATGTAAAAAAAAAAACTGACAAAGGAACAAACATTGCAAAATCTGTAATAGAATATATTAATGAACAGTATGATCCAGCTATGGGATGGAAAGATGCTGAGTATTGTGCAAAAAAATGGAATGGACCTTTTGCATTAAAGGGAGTTATGTCTGTTGAAGACGCAAAAAGAGCTATTGATATAGGATGTACTGCTATCATGATATCTAATCACGGGGGGCGTCAACTAGATGGATCTCGATCTCCGTTTGATCAAGTTAAAGCAATCTCTGATGCAGTTGGAGATAAGCTAGAGATCATTTTGGATGGAGGTGTCAGAAGAGGTACACATGTATTAAAAGCTATCGCTGCTGGAGCCAAGGCTTGTAGTTTTGGTAAAATGTTTTTATTTTCCTTAGCCGCTGGAGGTCAAAAAGGGGTTGAACACTTACTACAAAATATGCATGATGAAATTAATAGAAATATGGTTTTAATGGGATGTAGGAATTTGAAAGAGTTGAATAGTTCAAAGTTAATTTACAGGAATAGAAATTAAAGGAAATTTTTCAAAATATGAAACTAGCAAAAAGCTTAGACAGATTAGGAACGGAAACTGCTTTTAGCGTTCTTGCAGAGGCAAAAAAACTTGAAGCAACAGGAAAGCCAATGATACATCTTGGATTAGGTCAACCAGATTTTAAAACTCCGAAACATATAGTTGAAGCTGCAAAAAAAGCTTTAGACGATGGTCATCATGGCTACGTTTTATCAAATGGAATTCTTGAGTGCAGACAATCAGTAACAAGAAAAATTAAAAAATTGTACAACCAGGATATTGATCCTGAAAGAATAATTATAATGCCTGGAGGAAAACCCACAATGAGTTACGCAATACAATGTTTTGGGGAACCGGGAGTAGAAATTATTCACCCAACTCCAGCATTTCCAATTTATGAGTCTATGATTAACTTTACGGGGGCAAAAGCTGTTCCGTATGATTTAACTGAAGATAAAGATTTAAAATTTAATCCAGAAAAAATATTGTCACTAATAACTGATAAAACAAGATTGTTGGTTTTAATTAATCCAAATAATCCGACTGGTAGTTTTGTTGAAAAAAGTGATATCGACGTTTTGGCAGAGGGTCTTAAAAAACATCCACACGTAACTATTTTAAGTGATGAGATTTATAGCAGACAAATATTTGATGGAAAAGAAATGCCATCATTTTTTAAATATCCAGAATTAAGAGAGAGATTAATTGTTCTTGAAGGATGGAGCAAGGCATATTCAATGACAGGTTGGAGATTGGGATGGAGCTTTTGGCCAGAAAAACTTGTAGAGCATGTAAATAAATTATTGATCAACAGCGTTTCGTGTGTAAATGCAGCTGCTCAGTTCGCAGGAGTCGCCGCTTTAGATGGACCTGATGACTCAATAAATCATATGATGGATAAATTTACAATTAGAAGAAAACTTATTCACGAAGGCTTAAATAATTTGCCTGGTGTAGAATGTAGTTTACCAGGAGGAGCATTTTATGCTTTTCCAAAAGTAATAGGGACTGGAATGAATGGTTCAGAGTTCGCAAAAAAATGCATGCATGAAGCTGGTGTAGCTATAGTACCTGGAACAGCATTTGGAAAAACAGCTAAGGATTATGTAAGATTTAGCTTTGCAGCTTCGCAAGCCAACATTTCAGAAGCTCTTGAAAATATCAAAAAAATGTTAGCTAAATAGGCTGTATTTTATCTAAATTTAAACTAATATTGTCGTATGAATGAACAAGTTCAATTAGAATTTAAAAAGATTTTTAATGGCAGATTTTCAACATCTGTATCAACAAGAAATAATTATGCCAGAGGCGAAGATACCTTTGATCCTGTCTTATCAAAAGCAGTAGTTTTTCCTGAGACAAATTCTGAAGTATCTAAGATTTTAAAACTTTGTAACGATCATAAAATACCTGTTGTACCATTTGGAACAGGTACTTCTTTAGAGGGAAATGTTGTAGGTAATGATAAAGGAATAACAGTCTCACTAGAAAAAATGAATAAAGTTTTAAGTGTAAATGTAGAAGATTTCGATTGTAGAGTCCAGGCGTGTGTTACTAAAGAGCAATTAAATGAATATTTAAGAGAAGATGGAGTTTTCTTTCCTATTGATCCGGGAGCTAACGCTGCTATTGGAGGAATGGCTTCAACATCAGCCTCGGGAACTATGGCTGTAAAATACGGAACAATGAAAACTGTCATCACCGGCCTTACAGTCGTCCTTCCCAACGGAGATATTATAAATACAGGAAGCAGAACAAAAAAAACTTCTGCAGGATATAATTTAACAAATCTATTTATCGGTTCAGAAGGTACACTTGGAATTATAACCGAGATACAGTTAAGACTATCGCCTATTCCAGAAAGTATTATGAGTGCAGTATGTCATTTTCAAACTTTAGAAGATGCAGTGAAGGCAGCACAACAAATAATTCAATATGGTGTACCAATTGCAAGAATTGAAATGTTAAATAAAGATCAAATGGATATAAGTATTAATTATTCAAAACTTAAAGATCTTAAAGTACTTCCGACTTTATTTTTTGAATTTCATGGATCTGAGTCATCTAATAAAGAAAATATAAAGGTTGTAGAGGAAATCTCGAATGATAACAATGGAAGTTCTTTTAAATGGGCAAAAGATTTAGCAGAAAGGAATAAACTGTGGCAAGCCCGTTGGGACGTCTATTATTCTGTAAAAGCATTGATAAAAAATGGAAGAGTTTATTCGACAGATGTATGTCTTCCAATTTCAAAAATAACTGAATGTGTAAATTTTGCAGAAGAGGAAACAAAAAAATTTGGATTAAGAGCTCCTATGGTTGGACATTTAGGGGACGGGAATTTTCACGTAATTTTACCATATGATCCTCAAAAAAAAGAAACCTATGAAAAGATTAGAGAATTTAGTGATTTGCTTATTAAAAAGACATTAGAACTTAATGGAACAATTACCGGAGAGCATGGAATAGGACTACATAAAAAAGAATATCTTCTAAAAGAACATGGGGATAACATCCCAGTTATGAAATCTATAAAAAGAACTCTTGATCCTAACAATATTATGAATCCTGGTAAGATTTTTGATTTAAACTAATTATTCAAATGAAAAAAATTCTAATTACTAGAAGGCTTCTTAGATCTAGTGAAGACAAGGCTTCCAAAATATTTGATACAAAATTTAATAATAACGATGAACTATACTCTCAGGAAAAATTAATAAAATTGAGCGCCGGTTGTGATGGAATTTTGTCTGCTCTTACCGATAAATTAGATGAAGATACAATAAACAAATTGCCCGATAGTGTTAAGATATTATCAAACTTTGCAGTAGGATTTGGAAATATTGACCTAGAAGCAGCAAAAAAAAGAAATATTATAGTTACCAATACCCCAGAAGTTTTGACAGATGCGACAGCTGAGATTGGAATTTTATTAATTTTAGGCGCCTGTAGAAGAGCACCTGAAGGTATTGAAGCTGCTAAAGCTTCAAATTGGAAATGGTCTGCCGATTACTTGATAGGAAAACAATTAACAGGAACTAGATTAGGAGTTCTAGGGATGGGTAGAATTGGAAGAAAGATTGCAAGCATTGCAAAATCCCTAGGAATGATAATACATTATCATAATCGTTCAAAATTGAGTGAAGATAAAGAAAATGGTGCAATTTATCACAAAGATCTAAAAAGTTTTTTGAGTGTTTCAGACGTATTATCAATTTGTTGTCCTGCTACTAAAGAAACAGCTGATTTAATCAATAAAGAAACTCTAGAATATTTACCACCAGGAGCGGTAGTAACTAATGTTGCTAGAGGGGATATTGTAAATGATGAGGCATTAATAGATGCTCTAAATAGAAGAAAAATTTATGCAGTTGGACTTGATGTATACAAAGATGAGCCGCATTTAAACCCAGGTTACTTAAAACATAAAAGTGCATTTATTCTTCCACATCTAGGAAGTGCTTCAAAACACACTCGTACAGCCATGGCAGACTTGGCAATAGATAATATTGATGAGTTTTTTAAAAGTGGAAGCTGTAAAAACAAAGTAAATTAAGTAATAATAACCTTATTCTAGCAAAAGTTGTAAGCGTCAAAATATTGTAATTTATGTGGGACTCTCAAAAATTTATATGTTTAAATATTTCAATTATTAATAATTAAGGGGGACATATGTCAAAAAAAACGATCAAAGGAGTTAAAACTCCTTCAAGACGTAAGTTCTTTAAAGCAGCTGCAGTAACAGGTGCAGCAGCGGCGGCAACAGTTGCAATGCCAAACATTGCATTCGGTGCTCCGAAAACTTTAAAGATGCAAGCAGCTTGGCCTTCAGGAGCAAATATATTCTTTGAAATGGCTGGCGACTATGCAAAAATGGTTAGCGACATGTCAGGTGGTGAATTGAAGATTGATCTTCAGCCAGTTGGTTCAGTTGTAAAAACTGGAGAGATTGGTCAAGCAGTAAGTTCAGGTGTACTAGATATGGGACACTGGGTAACTGCTTACTGGTATGGTAAAAACGCTGCCGCTTCATTATTTGGTACTGGTCCATCATACGGAATGTCATCTCAAGAAGTAATGGGATGGATGGAGTACGGTGGAGGTAGAAAACTTTACAACGAGACACTTGCAAAAGTTGGTTTCGATTATATTGGTTTCTTCCATATGCCAATGCCTGCTCAGCCTTTTGGTTGGTTTAAAAAGAATGTAACTAAAGTGTCTGATGTTAAAGGAATGAAGTACAGAACAGTTGGTTTAGCGACTAACGTATTAACAGCAATGGGAATGGTAGTTAGACAATTACCAGGTGGTGAAATTCAACCTGCGATGAAAACAGGATTAATTGAAGCTGCTGAGTTTAACAACCCAACTTCAGACTCTCAATTTGGTATGCAAGACGTTTCTAAGCATTATCACTTAGGAAGCTTCCACCAGTCTCAAGAGATGTTTGAAATTCCAGTAAATAAAAAGACATTTAATGGTTTATCGCCTGCACATCAAGCGATACTAAAAAATGCTGCTTATGCTGCGAATACAGACAACTACTTTAAAGCGTTAGTAAGATACTCTGCTGATTTATCTAAATTGATGAATCAACATAAAGTTAATGTGTATCAAACATCTGATGAAATCTTAGCTCAACAGTTAAAAGGTTGGGATAAAGTAATAGGTGATTTCAATAAGAAAGATCCTTTCTTCAAGAAAATTGTAGATTCTCAGAAAAAATACGCTAAGAGAGTAATGAAATACTTGCTGATGAATCAGCCAAATTATAAGCTGGCTTATGAAAATGAGTTCGGAAGTATTGCAAAAGTTAAAATTTAATTAACTTTTTTATAATTTTAAAAGGGGGCTTTTTGGCCCCCTTTTTTTATGGAAAAGAATAAAATTTTAGAATAGTTTATTTTTATGAGAGGATTTATCAGCTTTGCAGATCATTTGAGTACATCAGTAGGAAAGGCATTTTCTTGGTGTATTGTAATATTAATGGGTGGAACTTGTTATGAGGTAGTAATGGCTTATGCTTTTAATGCACCCACATTATGGAATTTTGATTTTAGTTTACAAATGTACGGAGCTATTTTTATGATGGCGGGAGCTTACACTTTATCTACAGAAGCTCATGTAAGAGGAGATGTAATATACAGATTATTCAAACCTAGAACACAAGGCTACATAGATTTAATTTTATATTTTATTTTTTTCTTTCCTGGAGTGTTAGCTTTAGCATTTTATGGTTATGAATATGCTGCATTAGCTTGGAAGATCAAAGAAACAAGCTGGAATAGTCCAGCTCAAATTCAAATTTATATGGCTAAAGCATTAATACCATCTGCTGGAGTTCTTTTAATTATTCAAGGGATTAGTGAAGTCTTTCGATCAATTATTTGTATCCAAACAGGTCATTGGCCAGCAAGAATGGTTGTAGCTGAAGAAACAGAAAAAATGTTAATGAGAACTTCACAAGACGAGGATCAAAAAGATGTTATTTAGTTTAACAAATCCAGAAGTAGCAATTTTTATGATGGGCATTTTTCTATTTGCTGTACTTTTAGGATTTCCTATTGCTTTCACCTTAATGGCCATGGGAGTTGGTTTTGGATATTACGCATACTTTGATCCAACTAGAATGGAACACTTATTAGACAATAGAATTTTTCAACTGTTCGTTCAAAACACTTATACAGTAATGGACAATACAGTATTAACCGCAGTCCCCTTATTTCTATTCATGGGATATCTAGTTGAGAGAGCTGGAATCGTTTCTAGATTATTTTTTGCAATCAGATTAGCTTCACATAGATTGCCAGCTTCGATGGCAGTAGCAGCTTTAGTAACTTGCGCACTTTTTTCAACAGCAACTGGAATCATCGGTGCAGTCGTAACTTTAATGGGTTTGTTAGCTTGGCCAGCTATGATCAAAGCAGGATATGATAAAAAATTTGCTTCAGGCGTGATATGTTCAGGAGGATGTCTAGGCATATTAATTCCACCTAGCATTATGCTAATTGTTTATTCAGTTATCGCTCAACTTTCACCACTTAGGTTATTTGCCGCTGCAATACTCCCAGGTTTATTACTTGCTGGACTGTATATAGGTTACGCAATTACTCGAGCATATTTTAATCCTTCTATTGCCCCTAAACCACCTGAAGAAGAAATACCTCCAAGAGCTGCAATATTAAAAGAGGTTTTAGTTTCTTTTCTTCCGCTTTTTTCTTTAATTATTTTAGTGCTTGGTACAATCTTAGGAGGTTTAGCAACACCAGCTGAAGCGGCAGGTGTAGGAGCTTTTGGAGCGATAGTTCTCTCGTACTTTTACAAGACTTTAAAATGGAAAAATTTTAAGGAATCAGTTTTTCTAACAGCAAAAACAACAGCTATGATAATGTGGTTATTCATAGGATCTTGGACTTTCTCATCTGTTTTTTCTTATTTGGGGGGTCATGAAGTGTTCGAGCATTTCTTTAAAGCTTTGGATCTTGCACCTTGGCAGTTTTTAGTAATTACCCAGATTATAATTTTCTTACTTGGATGGCCTTTGGAATGGACTGAAATATTGATTATCTTTGTTCCAATATTTTTACCACTTGTTGAGTTCTTTGGAGTAAATCCATATTTCTTTGCGATGCTAATAGCTTTGAATTTACAAACTTCTTTTTTAACTCCGCCCATGGCGATGTCAGCTTATTATCTTAAAGGAGTTCAATCAAAAAATGTGGAACTTATGGATATATTCAGAGGCATAATGCCTTTTTTGGGAATAGTAATTTTTGCAATGGTACTAATGTATTTATTCCCAGGTATTGCACTTTGGCTACCTGATACCTTATTTGCAAACTCATAGTTTAAAATGATAGACACCGCTTCTTTAAATGCCAATGAATTGGTTTCAAAATTAAAATCTGGTGATATTTCTTCGGTAGAATTATGTAAAGCTTATATAAAGAGAATTGAAAAATTTGATAAAGAGGTTCAAGCATGGGCCTTTTTAGATAAAAAAATTCTTTTAGAAAAGGCAGAGGAAGCTGACGAATACAGAAAATCTGGAAAACCTCTTGGTGCCTTACATGGGTTGCCTATTGCAATTAAAGATATAATTGGGACATATGATATGCCAACAGAGTGCGGAACTGTTTTTAGAAAAAAAATGTCAAGTTCCCAAGACTCAGAAATAGTAAATCTATTAAAGACGGCAGGAGCAATTATTATGGGAAAAACAGTAACTTGCGAACTTGCTTACATTCACCCAAGTAAAACTAAAAACCCCCATGACTATTCAAGAACTCCTGGTGGGTCGTCTAGTGGATCGGCAGCAGTTGTAGCTTCTCATATGGCTCACTTATCAATTGGTTCACAAACTGGTGGATCTATAATTAGACCTGCTTCTTATTGTGGAGTTGTTGGTTATAAGCCGTCTTACGGGTTAATTTCAAGAAATGGAGTTTTAAAAACCTCTGATAAACTTGATACTATGGGAGTATTCGGAAAGACTGTAAAAGATGTAGCTTTATTGGCAAAATCATTAATAAAAAAAGATTTGTACGACCCTGCTACAGTACATTTTGCTGCTGATGATATGATAAAAGTTTGTGAAGAGGGACCAGTTTTTGAACCAAAGTTCATTTTTTATAAAACAGATAATTGGAAAAACATCGACAAAGAGTCTCAAAAAGCATTTGAATTTTTAATTAAAAGTTTTAAGAAAAATATTGAAGTTTTTGATATGCCTTCATATTTTAAAGAAATTCCTAGATATCATCAAATTATTCACGAAACTGATTTAGCAAATAATTTTCAAGTTTATTATAAGAAAGATAAAAATAAACTTTCAAAGGAAATGAGAGACGCGATTGAAAGAGGCATGAAATATTCTGCTAAAGAATATACTGATGCTATAGATTTTATGAAACAAAGTTACGAGTCTTACAAAGAAGTTTTTGAAGATTACCATGGTATTATCACTCCATCTTCAAGTGGAGTAGCTGACAAAGGCCATAAGTCTACAGGAAGTGCAGATTTTCAAAAATGTTGGACATATTTAGGTTTACCAACAATTTCACTCCCTTTACTAACTGGAGAAAATGACTTACCATTAGGTGTTCAATTAGTTGGAAATAAACTAGATGATTTAAGATTTTTAGGTACAGCTAACTGGATGGAAAAAAACTGTAAAGATGAATAAGATTACTTCAATAATTGGTTGTGTTTTTTGTATTGCTTTTCTAATTGGTTTAGCAACGACGTTAACTAGATCAATGATGATTGGTTTTACAGATGTTCTACCAGTTTACATCCTAATGGGCTTAGTAATAATAATGATGTTATATGAAGCCTTCGGTGATAAGAAAAAATAACTTCTATCCATATTTACTTTTATTTATTCAGCCAATTTTTATGGCTTCAAATATTATTGTTGCGAGAGGCGGTGTTGAATATGTTCCACCAGTATCATTAGCGTTTTGGAGATGGCTTACTGTATTTGTCATTTTAGTGCCATTCTTTTTGGATGAAATTATAAAAAAAAAGAAAAAAATTAAACAAGAGTCTTTAAAACTGTTTTTCCTAGGCCTTACGGGTTGTGGAATTTGTGGCGCATTCCCTTTTATAGCTGGTATGTCAACTACAATGGCAAATATGGGTATTATTTATACATCTTCTCCAATATTTATAATCGTTTTGTCGGTTTTATTTTTTAGAGATAAAATTAATCTATCTAGAATTATTGGTTTAATTTTGTGCCTTTCTGGTGTTTTAGTAATAATTTGTAAAGGCGATTTAACTTACCTTATAAATTTTAAATTCACTTCGGGAGACTTGTGGATGTTAGGAGCCGCTATTGGTTGGGCAGTTTATTCTATTTTTCTTATTAATTGGAAAAGTAGCTTTAGTCTAATGGCTAGATTTACACTTATATCTTTATTTGGAGCTATTTCTTTATTTCCTTTTTATTTAATAGAAGAGTCTTATTTTTTTTATACTGTATTTAATAAAAACTTCGTATTTTGGGTTTTGTTTGCTGCTATTTCTCCAGGCATTATTGCTTTCACTTTGTACACTAAAGTTCAAAAATATGTTGGGGCCTCTTTAGCAGGATTTACTCTTTATATATTTTCAATATATTCTGCTATTTATGGAATAATTTTGTTTGACGAATCTCTTTTAACTTTCCATTATTATGGAGCGGCTCTTGTATTTGTTGGTGTTTATTTAGCTAGAAAGATTATTAAATGAAATATCTTTACTTTGTTTTGTCGTCCTTAATAATTGCTTATGCAGTAGTAATCATTTTTATTTATTTTTATCAAAGAAATCTTCTTTATCATCCTGCCGAAAATAATTATCAAAATGATAAGGCTCAATTTAATTATGAAGAAATTTTCATAAAAGTTGATGAGGAAATTAAGTTGAAATCATGGATAATAAAAAAAGATTTTAACAAACTTAAAACACTCGTTATATTTCACGGAAATGCTGGTCATTTATCAAATAGAATTTATAAACTTAATGAGCTTTATAAATTAGATATTAATGTTTTATTAATTTCTTGGAGGGGATTTAGCGGCAACAAAGGATTTCCTACAGAAGATAATTTATATGCAGACGCTGAAGCTTCAATAAAATGGCTTAATAAAGAGGGGGTCAATAATAACCAGATTATTTTATATGGTGAGTCTCTAGGAAGCGGAGTTGCGGTAGAGGTTGGAAAAAAAAATAATTTTAATAGTATAATTCTTGAGTCTCCTTTTACATCAATAGAAGATTCTGCAAAAATATATTATCCCTATTTACCTGTTAAACTTCTATTGAAGGATAGGTATGACTCATTGAGTAAAATTAAAATGATTAATACTCCCATTTTGATAATGCATGGAAAAAAAGATGACGTCATTCCTTTTTCAATGGGCAAAAAATTATTTGAAATGGCTAATAATCCAAAGCATTCATATTTTACACCCGAAGATGATCACATGATGGAATTCAATTCTACTTTATTGAAAAAGATAAAAGATTTTATTGAAAAATATTAAGATTTTAATCCTAACAATGCTTTAGCAAAAAACTCGGCTTTAAATGGATGTAAATCAGTATCTTTTTCTCCCATACCTACGGCTACTATGGGTAAATTATATTTTTTACAAATTGCCAAAATAATTCCACCTTTAGCAGTGCTATCTAGTTTAGTTATAATTAAACCCGTAATATTATGTATTTTACTAAATTCTTCTACTTGATTCAAAGCATTTTGCCCGGTTGTTGCATCCAAAACTAAGATTACCTCATTAGGAAACTTCTCATCAATTTTTTTGAGAACATTTATGATTTTCTTGTATTCATCCATTAAATTTTTCTTATTCTGCAATCTTCCTGCTGTGTCGATTAAAGCAACATCTATTTGATTTTTTTTTGCAAATTCTGCTGTTTTAAAAGCTACAGATGCTGGATCACTGTTAATTTCAGATTTAATTATATCGACTTTAACTTTTGTTGCCCAAACTTGCAATTGATCAATGGCTGCTGCTCTAAAAGTATCTGCCGCTCCAAACACAACTGATCTATTATTATCTTTAAAATATTTTCCTAGCTTTCCAATTGTGGTTGTCTTTCCTACTCCATTAACTCCAGAGACAACTATCACAGCAGAATTAGCATTTCCCATTAAACTTAAATCTTTTTCATATTTTAAAAGTTCGATTGCCATTTTGTCAGCTAATAATCTTAAAATTTCTTTGTGATCATCTAATTTTTTATCAATCTTGAAATTTTCAAAATCTTTTCTTAGCTCTTTAGCAACATCTATACCTGCATCAGAAGAAATAATTAGTTCTTCAAATTCAGTTAAAACACTTTCATCTATAACTTTTTTTGAAAAAATATTATTAAAGCCTTGTGAAAGACCAGAAGAACTTTTTCCAAGTCCTAATTTAAATTTATCAAATAACCCCATGTTAAATATCTATTTTTATATTTTTTATATTTGAGACAGGTCCAGACATAAATATATTGTTAGATTTATCTATTTTTATATTTAAAAAGCCCTCTTTAAATTTAATGTTTACTTTATCATCAACTAATTTATTTTTAAAAGCGGCAGCAGCAGTTGCACAGGCTGCTGTGCCACAGGCCTTAGTAAGTCCAGCCCCTCTTTCCCAAACATTAACTATAATATTTTTTTTATCAACTATCTGAGCAAAAGTAACATTGGTTTTTTCTGGAAAAAAACTGTGGTTTTCTATCTTAGGACCTATTTCTTTTAGATCATATTCAAAACAATCTTTAACAAAAAATATTATATGTGGGTTCCCAACATTTAAAGAAAATCCATTAGAAAATATTTTATTATTAATGTTTAAAGATATATTGCCTGGATCTATTACTTTAGATAATGGAATATCTTTAGGACTAAATAAAGGTTTGCCCATTTCAAGTTCTACATGAAAATCTTTAATTATTTTTGCATTAAGTATTCTATTGTTTGTTTTTAATTTTATTTCTTCAATTTTTAAATTTTTACACAAAAGATATGCCACACATCTAGATCCATTCCCACAAGCACTTATTTCACCCCCATCAGAATTAAAAATTGTTATTGGGTAAGAATTTTCTTTTTCTTTTTCTATAAAGATTATTTGATCAAAACCAATATTGGTTCTGCTTCCTAATGCTATAATTTTTTCTTTTGTTAAATTTATAAAGTTTTCTCTTCTATCGATGATGATAAAATCATTACCCAATCCATCCATTTTAAAAGCATTAATAGTTGCCATCATTGATTAGTATAATTATTCATTGACTTTTAAAACCCCAAATTGTAGTTTCTCAAAACTTTCCGCAATTACCTAAGTATTTTGCGGTGCTCCTGAAATCGGGAGTGTCGACACTAGTCAGCGAAGGTTCGCCCACTAGTGCGATAGGTGTTGGATGTTATTAAAATGTTTGAAAACTTAACAAATAAATTAGAAAATATTTTTTCTAAACTAAAAAGCGCTCCCTCTTTAACAGAGGAGCAAGTTGACTCTGGTTTAAAAGAAATAAGACTAGCTTTATTAGACGCAGATGTAGCACTTCCTGTCGTTAAGGAATTTATTTCAAATGTTAAGCCTAAAGCTATCGGCCAAGAAATAATTAAATCAACTTCTCCTGGTCAAATGATAGTAAAAATTGTTTACGATGAGTTGGTAAATATTTTAGGTTCTAAAAACGAAGGATTAAATCTTAAAGCTGTTCCGCCTATTTCTCTATTATTGGTTGGATTACAAGGGTCAGGGAAAACAACTTCAGCAGCAAAACTAGCAAAAAATATTGAGAAAAATAATAAAAAAAAAGTAATGTTAGTTAGTTTGGATGTTTACAGACCAGCAGCCCAAGAGCAGCTTAAATTACTTGCAGAGACAAATGGAATTCAATTTTTACCAATAGTTGAAAAGCAAAAACCAATTGATATTACGAAAAGAGCTTTGAATGTTGCTAATTTAAATGGTTCAGACATTATAATATTTGATACAGCGGGTAGAACTCAAATAGATCTACCTATGATGTCTGAAATAAAACAAATTAAAGATATTACAAAACCAATTGAAACAATCTTAGTTGCAGACTCCTTAACAGGGCAAATAGCTGTAAACGTAGCTAAAGAATTCGACACTGCGGTAAATCTCTCTGGAATTATACTTACAAGAGTTGATGGAGATGCAAGAGGTGGAGCAGCATTGAGTATGAAACACGTTACAGGTAAACCAATAAAATTTATTGGTGTAGGAGAAAAAATTACAGATTTAGAAATATTTCACCCTGATAGACTAGCAAACAGAATTTTAGGTATGGGAGATGTTGTTACTCTAGTTGAAAAAGCACAACAGGATTTAAGCGAAGAAAAAATCAAAAAAACTGAAGACGAATTAAAAAAAGGGATATTTACTATGGACTCTTACTTGGCTCAGTTGAGACAGATGAAGAAAATGGGAGGAATGGAAGGAGTTATGTCTATGCTTCCGGGTGTTAATAAAATTAAATCAAAAATAGATCAAGCAAATATTGATGAGAAGATGCTAGTAGAGAATGAAGCTATAATATTATCGATGACGAAAAAAGAGAAAGAAAACCCCAAAATTATTAGCGGATCTAGAAGAAAAAGAATTTCAATAGGATCAGGCGTAGATGTTTCTAAGATTAATAAATTACTTAAACAATTTAAGATGATGTCAGAAATGATGAAAAAAATGTCACAAGGAAAAAAAATTCCATCTGGAATAGTACCAGATGAAATGTTTAATCAACTAAAATGAAAGGTATAAAATGTTAAGAATAAGATTATCAATGGGTGGCGTAAGGAAAAGACCTATTTATAAAATAGTAGTAGCTGACGGAAGATATCCAAGAGATGGAAAGTTTATTGAAAAACTTGGATCTTATAATCCTTTACTACCAAAAGATAAGAAAGAAAGAGTCAAAGTAGAATTTGAAAGAGTTAAATATTGGATTAGCAAAGGTGCTCAACCAACTTTGAGGGTTTCAAGAATATTGGGTGAAATGCAATTAATGCCTATGCCTAAGCCAGGCAATAATCCCT
>CACHLD010000002.1:0-55000 GCA_902580565.1 uncultured Pelagibacteraceae bacterium
AAAACTGAGAAAATCAAATATATTTATATACTTTCTTCAAAAACTAATTCAAAAAAAAGTTATTTAGACTTAAAAATTTTAAATAACAAAGATATTATTTATAAAAAAAAAATATTACTTAAAAAATATCCTTTTTGGAATAAAGTTGAATTAAATTCTAAACTTGAGGCAGACAGTATATTGTTTGATGTTCAAAATTTAAAATTAAGTAATTACGGTATAAATGAAATTAAAATATTTAAAGAATAAATGGAGATGTGTGTGAGTGGTTTAAACAGCACGCTTGGAAAGTGTGTGTACTTTAACGAGTACCGTAGGTTCGAATCCTACCATCTCCGCCATAATATTTTAAATAATCTCTTTTATTTTCTCAGCAATTTTAATTGACCAAATTTCAGAGTTTTTTTCTGTAACTCTAAAATCAAATTTTTCTGGTTCAACAAACATTTGATTAGTATCTTCAAATCTTCCCTTTTTAATTGTATCAACCCAAATTAAAATATCTGGGGCAAATAACTTACGTGCTTTTGGCGTAGGACAAACAAAGTCAGCAATTACTATATGACCTTCAGATTTATATTTATTCGCATAATTTGCCATTCTTAACGCTTGTCTACTTCTGCCTTCTTTAGAAAAATCCCAATCATTTGCTTCTTTTCTTATTTCGTCAGCGTTTAACCACTTGGTATTTAATAATTTCACAAGTTTCGATGCCAGTGTAGTTTTGCCTGCTCCAGGCAAACCCATTATAAGAATTTTCATATACCAATTAGATACCATGGTAAATTCAAAAAAAAAACAATTAAACATCACAAATATTTGGTTGAAATTCTACTTTACAATTTGTATCTATAATCTCATCATTAGGTAAAATCGTTTTCCCTTTTTAAAATATTAAAAATTTCAGTTACAAAGTCGTCGCTGATAAAGATATTAGAAAAATGTTAAATATAGTTAAAAACTTAATTAGACGATATGTGGAGAGTGGAGCTTAATTGGATTGAAGAAAATTTTGATAGAGTAATTGGGATTTATCAAAAATATTTTTATCATATACAATATTTAGTTCTTTTTTATTTAAATTTTTAAAAAATTGTAAATTAATGCTTTTATCTTTTTCTAAATTTATTTTTTTAAGAATTTTATCAACATAATTTGGATTATTTAATTCTTCATAAACTACAAAATAACAATTTTCATAAGATTGAAATTTATTAAAAATAAATTCATAAAATAAATTCCATTGCTCTAACCAATAGTTTATATTACTTAAATCATTAAAGTGAATTGGATTGTTCCATGGTTTGTGATTCAAACCAAATTCATTGTGTCTAAGGTAATTCATATATCGCCTAATAAAATCATCTTCTTTTTGTAATTGTATGAAACGTAGATGTTGATTTAAAAGTGAATTTGCATGTTGTAATGGTTCTCTAATAGGAATTAAAAAAATAGAATTAGGCAGTATTGATTGAATTATGTCTATTCTTTTATAATTAAGATTATTTTTACTTAAATATTTGGTTTTTTTATTACTAAGTAGAATAAGTTGAATGTAATTAACTAATTCATTTTTTATAAATTCTTCATTGTTATCAAAAAATGTTTCATCTAGTGCTTCTGGACTATTATTATCAAAATTTATTCCATCTCCGTGTAATCTTTCCTTTTTTACTATATTTTTTTTATTAAATAATTTAGAGAAATTTGGTGAGAGTACAAAAGGCATATTATTGTAAGTTAAAGACGCATATTCATCTAATGAAAATAAGAAATTTAACAAACCAGTAGTCCCAGATCTTGGTAGTCCAGATATAAACACATGTGATTGATTTTTTATATGTATATTTTTTAGATATATTATTTTTTCAAGTTCAAATAATGATTTGTTAATAATTTTTTTACTAAATACAAAATCATGTAGAAACTTTTGAATATTACTATAGTTTTGCATAAAACTTTTTTCGTATTAAATGATAGATTAAAAAAATTACACTTAGTTCTATAATGCCTAAGACAGATATAACTAAATTAAAATATGAATTAGATAGTAAGTTTAGAATTATCATAAAAACAAAAATAGAAATAAGAATACCAATTATCTTTATTGAAACTAACAATAACATTTTTGAATAATTGAGTATTAACTTTTCTTTTCTGAAATCAGATACATTCTTATATTTAAATAACTTTAATATTTTTTGATAAATTTTTAAGTTAGATTTAACAATGATTATTAGTTGAACATATCTGATAAATTCATAAATAATAATTACAGAAAAAATAAGTAATGATTGATTAATCAATTTTGTCTAGTTGTTGTTCTTTTTTTTCTTTTCTTTTTTTAAGTAATCTTTTTACTGGGAACCATATTATTCCGAAGAGCGCTGCAAAAATTGCAACTATTATGCCTATTGTTGCCGCTATAACACCACCTCCAATACCAGGTCCTAAATAAGCATAAGCATTGTTTGTAAATATTAGGACATTTATAAATAAAATTAATTTAAACATTTAATTGTCTTTTTTCTTTTCTCTAGAGCCTTAACTTTTGCTAAATCTCTTTCATTATATAAAATTCTTGACCAATTTATAGCATAGATTGTTCTTGAGGGATTATTGTTATTTACAAATTGCCATTTTAATTTTTTGTTTTCATCAAAATATAATATTCTTCCATCAACGTTATTCTCTACCAAAGTTTCAAATTTTGGCATAATTGTGTGCACGCCCTCATAAAGTGTTTTAACATTTTCAATTTTTAATTCATTATTTAGATGTTTTCTAAATTTTTTTTCTTTAAAATTGTAAATAATTATTTCAGTATGATCTAAACCATATAACTTCTTATTATTGTTAAAAATAGAAATTTCTTCATCGCTAACTATATCTACATCGTGTTGGTTGAAGAATGGACCGTGAATTAAATTCATTATTTTATTTGTTGATGGTCTAAAATGAATTATCATTGATAAATTTCTCAAAGATATAAATAAATCTCCAATTCTCCAAAAATTTGATTGAATATTTGCTGGTTGAATATCGTTTAAATGAAAAATATCATTTTGGTCAAAACCAAAACCATGTAAATAATGCTCAAGATCATTTTCAATAAATAATTTAACTAAAGATTTTTTATATAAGGTCTTTCCACTTTTGCTAATTTTTACTAAGATATTATGTTCGTTAATTTTCTCAAATTTTTTAATTTCACTTTCAAATATATTTGCAGGAACCCAATAATTTTGTTCTTTATCCTCTTCTTTGCTATGATGGAATAAATAATCTGTATTTTGCCATTTTAAATCTGAACAATGATCTACTTTGATTAATTGTGAAAGATTACCAGAAAAAATTATTCCTCCATCATCTGTCATTATAGGGTGAAATATTCTGAATCTTTTTATATTATTATCTCTTTTAAGATTTTTAAATTGACCAACTTTTTCTATTAAAGAATTAAAATAGTCAATATTTGGTATCCACTTATGTAATACCTCAAAATTTTCTAAGTTAACTAATTCAACTATTGATTGATTGTGTTCTATACTGTAGCGAGATAACAGCAGATATTTATTTTTAACTCCCTTACCATTAAAACCCTTTACTTCTTCACTAAATTTTATTTCTTTGTCCCAAAAATCTTTAATTCTTAGTTCATTTGGTTTTAAAATTCTTTTAATTATTTTTTCCGGCAATCTAGTCGCTTCTACAATAGGTTTGGTTATTTTTGTAATAGAAAATTTTCCCAATTCTGTTCTGCCTTCGATACCTTGTCTAACTAAAACTCCAAATGTATAAGAAAAAACTATAAAGAAAATTATTACGATTAATAGTACCCACAACTCTATTTTTTTGAATAATAAATTTTCAATTTTTTTAAAAAAGGTTTTCATCTAATTTTTAAAATTTACTTAATTTTTAATTTGAATGCAATTGCACCAAGAAAAGATAAAAATAAAACAAAAAATACTGGATATTCGAAGGTTTAAATCCCTCTCTATCCAATATTTTCCAAAGATCTTGCACAACCTTAAATTTATATTAAAATGAACTGGTCGTCGAATGGTCGTCAGCAAATGAAAAAAAAATTATTATTATTATCATTAATTTTAATTGCTGCTATATGGTCTTTTACCGCTACATCTAAAACAAGATGCTCAAAGCTTGGAATATATTTATTAGACGACATTTTTGGTTTAGATGGTGTAGGCAAAATGTGTTATGAAAGTGGATTACAATTAAGACCGAATAAACATCCTGAACAGAGAAAAGTTAACTATAACTTTGACATAAGATTTAAAGTAAAAAAGGACTGTCCTGCAGAGTCACCCGTGATTTTAATAATTGGACAATCAAACGCCGCTAATTCTGGTTTAGCGTACATCTATGAGAATAAAAATAATTTGAATTATAATTCCGAAGACAATTTTTGCTATGAATTAAGCGAACCTGTTTTAGGCGCCACAGGCAATATTGACTCAATTACTTCTTCAATTGGGAAAAAAATTGTATCAAATAGACCTATAATATTTTTAAATAAAAGCGTTGGAGGATCTTCAATAGAAAAATGGGTCAAATCTTATTCTTTAGACCTTAATAGGACCTTAAATAAAATTTTAGAAAAAAATAATTTAAAAATAATTATATGGATGCAAGGTGAAAGCGAGTCCATTGAGAGTAGTAAAAATTATTTTGATAACTTTGAAACCCTTAAAAGTAAAATTTTTAGCAATCTTAATGTAAAATTTGAAGATGTTAATTTTATTATCACTAAAAGTACTTACTGTTATTCAAATCTTGGAAATTATTTTGCAAGAAAAAAGGAATTGGATTTTCAAAGAGAATTAGTAAGAAAAAAATATAAAAATGTTAAATTACTTGAAATAACAGATAATCTAGATGACTCATATAGACACGATAAATGTCACTTTAATAGAAAAGGAATTGATAAAATTTCAACAGAATTAGCTTCACAGATTAATTTAATATTAAAAGATTAATTTTATTTTGACTCCGTCTTCTCGTCATAAGCTTAAATTTTGAAAATTTTAAAAAAATTATCCTTATAAAACAATAGTTCTTGATGAATGATTTAATCGAGTATGTTTGCAAAGTATGTAAATGTGAAACCTTTTGAGAGCTCGAATCCCTCTCTCTCTTCGCTATTTTTTTAATGTGTAAATGCTAATTTGATTCCGTATAGTACGAATCATGAGCCATGATTATAAAAAATATAAGTTATTAAGGAAATTTGTAAACTTGTTTGGTTTTAAATTAATTGAAAAAAACTTCATTAAAAATATGATTGATATTGAAAATGTATCAATCAAAGTTGAAATGATTGTAAATAAAATAGTAAAAGAAAATAATTTTACTAAAATTATACAAATTGGTTCTAATGATGGCATAACAGATGATTACGTGAAAAAGATTATTGAAAAAAATAATTTAAAAGGAGTTTTGGTAGAGCCCTCTCCAAAGCCATTTCTAAAACTTAAAGAAAACTATAATAAAATTAAAAACATAAGTTTTGTAAATAAAGCTTTAGATAAAGACGTAGAACCAAAAAATTTTTATCAAATAGACGAAAAATACTTAAGTTTTTACCATGAAAATATAAGCGTTCTTTCATCGTTTAGTAAAGATCATCTGTTAAAATGGGGCATAAAGTCAAAACATATAGTGTCGATTAAAGTAGAGTGTATAAATTGGAAAAATCTTTTTCAAAACTTCAATTTCTCAGATGTTCAAATTATTTGTATAGATACCGAAGGTTATGATCATATCCTGATAAGCGATTTAATTAATGAGACAAACGTCAGGCCAGTAATTGTTTTTGAGTGGGTTAACACTCCTAATAACGAATTAAATAAAATTTTAATTCTTTTAAAAAAAAATAATTATGAATTATTAAAATTTCAAAAGGATATTATTTGTTATCAGCCTAATATTAAAATATAATTTAAAGAATATAATTATTTAGTTTTTCAATATTTACAAACATTTTACCATTTTTATTTGTATCAATTAACCAAACTTTGTGGTCGAAATTATTAATTTCACTAATTTTGTTTAAAGAAACTGGATGATCCTTTTGCCTTATCTCGATTAGTTTTGTATTTGCTTTACAAAATGCTAAGTTTGCAAACGCTGAACCATGTCCTCCTACTATCATATCAGCATTTTTAAATGCATTAATTTGCTCAATAAAACTTAAAGACGTAAATTGTAAAATTTCAAAACCTTTTTTTTCTAAAAATTCTTTAACTTCTAAATTATTTTCTATCTGATTATAAGGACTTGAAGAGTCACTCCTATCAATAAATATTTTTTTCTTAAATTCTTTTTTGCTGTCAAGATTTAAAAATTTTCTACGTAAAAATTTTACAGACCATTCAGGTAAATTCGAAATATCATTAAACCATAAATTATTTTCTCTCCAGTAAGGGTGATCTACTATTATTAATTTTTCCAAGTCAATTATTTTGATACCGTCACAGTCTATAATTTTTTTTTCAAGGTTTAACGCTTGTATAATTTGCTTTTGAAAATTTAATTTTTTACTGGGTATTAAAATGTTATCGTATTTTAAGTCTTTTAAATTTTCGACAAAATGCAGCTTAACTATACAATCATATAAGAAATGAAAATAATTTAGTTTTTGAGCAATATCTTGTAGTAAGCAAAAAGATGTTCCCTTTACCTTCTTTGGAAAAAATGAAACATAACCATTGGTCAGTACTTTATTAATACTTAAATCTTTTCTAACTAAATTTTTTGACTGAAAACATAAGTCTTCAATTAAATAATTGCCTTTTAAAACTGAAAAACATGTATTTCCAGATTGGACTATCCTCACATTTTCTAAGATATATAAATTTGAGTTTTCATTATCTGTCTTAATACTATAAATTTTATTTTCATGGTTTTGAATATCCTTAAACTTACAAATTTTAATTTTGCCATGAAAAAATTCACCAATTTTTTTTCTAATCATAAGGCGATGATATTTTAGTTTGTTTTTTTATCAACATGTAATTAATAAAAGCGTTTAGATTTAAGACACGAATCAATTATTATAATAAATGAGGTGGTGGAGGGAGACTAAAACCACCTCATCCAATTCATTGAATTCTTTTTACACCTAATACCTTCAAGTTTGCTGTTTGATCAATTCTTTTTATAGTTTCTTTAATTTTCATAACTAATGTTTTTTTCATTGGACCGTAAGCATGTATAAGCTCATTTTTTGAAAGTGCTGCTGCTACATGTCCTTTCCAATAAATAACATCATTCTTTTTTATCTTTTCAATAGGCTTATTTCTTTTAAAAAATTTAAATTGATCTTTTGCATCTCTAGGACAAAATTTGTTATTAAAATTTAAGCAGACTTGAATTAAGGCCGAGCAATCTATCCCTTTAAATGATTTTCCACCCCATTTATACTTTACGTTTTTAAAAATTGTTATCATCTTAAAAAGATCTTTTTCTTTATAGTTTATTTTTTTTATTTCATTTTTTTTAATCAACCCTTTATTGAATTTCAAAAATTTCGAGCTTGATTGTATTGCTTTAATTTTTGAGCCAAAAGGTAATTCAAATTTTTTAATCTTGTTATTCGATATTTTGTAAACATTAGCTTTAAGTTTACATACTTTGTGCGTAGGTTTTAAATAATTACTAAAGTTTCTATTTTTGATAAACCCAATATAATTGTCTTCTTTAATTTTAATTTTAAGCCATTTTTTACTTTTTTTTATTATCGAAAAACTTTCACCATAAATCATTTGAGTGATAATTTCCGACTTAATAGAATTTTTCTTATAAAGATTAATTATTGGGTAAGTACTGGTAAAAAATTTATTCATTTATTTTAAGCTTGTTTTTTATAGCCATTAAACAAAGTAAAGATGGTATGACCATTATTGCAGTAATAATAAAAAATATTCCCCAATCTCCATTAAGCCAGTCGACCAAAGTTCCAGATGAAGAAGCAAATAATGTTCTACCTGCAGTACCAATTGATGCTAATAATGCAAACTGAGTTGCTGTGTATGTTCTATCAACTAGAGCAGATATAAACGCAACAAAAGCCACTGTTGCAAACGCAGCGGCTAAATCATCAATTAAAACTGTAAAAGCAAATAAGATTTCAGAGTCACCTACCCAGGCTAAAACTGAAAACATTAAATTTGTTAGCGCCATAACTATACCGGATACAAACATTGCTTTTAATAAACCCATTCGTATCGCAAATAGACCACCTAATAATGTAAACGTAATTGTAGTCAGCCATCCTATTCCTTTTGAATATAACGCTATATCAGTCTTTGAAAATCCAATTTCTTTGTAAAATATAATAGACATTCTACCTAAAAACGCCTCACCAATTTTAAAGAGGAATATAAAACTTAAAAGACCAATAGCTACATTTAAAGAATTCTTTGTAAAAAAACTAACTAACGGATTAATTATAGTACCATAAAGCCAAGCAATTATTTTTGAAAATTTATTTTTAAATTTGAATTTATTCAAAAATAAATCATCATTTTTCTTTTGTTTATATGATCTAGATTTAGAATTTACTTCAGGAACAAAAAAAAGAGCAATACTTGAAATTATAACAATTAAGGCTAATACCAAAAAAGATAATTGCCAATAGTTAGAAAAACCTTTTTGTTGAAAAAACTCTGCCGTTACAAGCGATATAACTCCTCCAATTTTGTAACCAGTCCACCAACCAACAACTTGTATTGCAGCACTTGCAGCCATTGCTTTGTTTTCATTTTCACGGATTTGTTCTATTCTCAAAGCATCGATAGTTATGTCCTGAGTTGCAGAAGAAATGGCTATTCCTAAACCTACAGCTATTATCAACCATAAGTCTTCAATAGGATTTAAAATACTCCATATTAACAATGAAAATAAAATAATTAATTGCATACTTATAATCCAGGATTTTCTATGGCCAATTTTATTTGAAAGAATTGGTATCTTTAATCTATCAACTAAAGGGGCCCACATAAAATTTATAGCATAAACGCCGAAAATTAAACCTGCCCAACCAATTGTACTTCTGCTTAAATCATTTTCTTTTAACCATAAACTTAAAGCACTCCCAATTAGAACCCACGGAAAACCACTTATGAAACCAAATAGGAAGACGCGTTTCATTCTTTTATCTAAGTATAATTTAAAGTTATTTAATTTATTCAATTAGTTTCTCCAAAAAGATGGAAAGAACAGAACTAATACCGCAAATAGCTCTAACCTTCCTAATAGCATTCCTATTGATAAAATCCATTTAGATACAGCAGGTAACTCTTTATAATTTCCATCCGGTCCAATCATCTCTCCCATACCCGGTCCCACGTTAGAAATCGCACTCGCCGCACCTGAAACAGCTGTTAGGAAATCGAGTCCTGAAATAGATAAAAGCATAGCGATTATGAAAAAAATTAAAAAAAATGAAAAAATAAAAATTATTACTGAGTTGATAAAACTGTCTGATATTTTTTGATTATTGTACTTATTAATTATTATACTATTAGGATATATAAGTTTCTTAATTTGATTTTTCAAAAAAATAAATAACATCTGTAATCTAAAAATTTTTATACCGCAAGCAGTAGAGCCGGCACACCCACCAATAAACATCAAAAAAAGAAAAAAGATTAATGAAAATTTTCCCCATAGCCCAAAATCATCAGTGACATATCCTGTCCCTGATAATATAGAAATTACATTAAATGATGATATCCTGATTTTATCTAAAATATTTCCTTTTTCATCAATAAACAACAAATACAAAAACATTATTATCACAGATAAAAGAATTAAATATATTAGCCCTTTAATTTGAATATCTTGAAAAAAAATCTTTTTATTACCTTGAACAAATTTAAGATACGAAATAAAAGGAATACTTCCTAAGACTATAAAAATACTTGCTATAATTTCAATATTGGGATTTTTAAAAAATCCTATAGAGTCGTTATGTGTAGAAAATCCACCCGTAGCGATAGTGGTCATAGAGTGAGATATGCTATCAAACAATGTCATTCCAAATAACCAATAAAAAAATGCACACAAGAAAGTAAGAATTAAATAAGTTAAAATAATAATTTTCGCTACCTCTATTGTTCTAGGTAATATCTTTTCAGTCGTATCTGGGCCTTCCATCTTAAATAGCTGCATTCCACCCACTCCCAGCAGGGGAAAAATTGTAATTGCCATGACAATTATTCCAATGCCCCCAAGCCATTGCATGATAGCTCTCCATAACAGAATACTTTTTGGACTTGTATCTAGATCATCAATAATTGTTGCTCCAGTCGTAGTAATGCCAGACATACTTTCAAAAAATGCTTCGCTAAAAGTGAATTCTTTTGGAGAAAGAATAAATGGTAAACTCCCAAATATTGCAATCATTGACCAGGCTAAAACAGAAAATAAGAAAGTTTGTCTTAAATTCAATTTATACTCACTATCAAGATTGGATAAAATGAATAATATTCCAACAAAGATAGTAACAAAGGCAGATGCTATAAAACTGTGACTATTTTCAACATATAATAATTGCATTAAGTAAGGAGCCAGCATAGCGAACCCAAGAACTACAAGTAATATTCCAATCATGAAAAAAACAGTTTTGTTAGTTGTCATAGCGTCTGAGATTATTTAAATAGATATAAAATTCAACTTAATATCTTACAATTATGTCTGTATTTTACAGAAAAAATTTAATAAACCATAGCTATGCTTGATAATAACTTAATTCAATCAACTTCATCTTGGCCATTTGTAGAAATTAGAAAACTTTTAAAAGACAGAAAAGAGATTATTAACAAAAAAAAAAAGATTACTTTCCAAACCGGGTATGGACCTAGTGGGTTACCACATATAGGAACATTTGGAGAAGTGGCAAGAACAACAATGATGATAAATGCTCTAAAGCATATTCAAAAAATTGATCATGAGTTAATCACGTTTTCAGATGATATGGATGGATTAAGAAAAGTCCCAGAAAATATACCTAATGATAAAGTGCTTAAAGAAAACTTAGGTAAACCTTTAACAAATGTTCCAGATCCATTTAAAAAATTTAAAAGTTTTGGAGAACATAATAACGAAATGTTAAAAGAATTCTTAAATAAATTTAATTTTAAATTTATCTTTAAGAGTTCTACAGAAAATTATCAAAAAGGAAATTTTAACAACTCTTTAATAAGAGTATTAGAAAAATATGAAGAAATAATGAACATAATTTTACCAACATTACGTGAGGAAAGAAAAAAAACTTACTGTCCTTTTTTACCTATCTGTCCAAAAACTGGCAAAGTTCTTGAAATACCAATGATAGAAATGAATAAGAAATCAGGAAAAGTAGTTTTCAATAATAATGGAGAGAAGATAAGCACAAATATTTTAGATGGAAATTGTAAATTACAATGGAAAGTCGATTGGGCAATGCGATGGTTCACATATGATGTTGATTTTGAAATGTACGGAAAAGACTTAACTGAGAGTGCCATTCTATCCTCTAAAATTTGTAGATCTTTAGGGAAAATCCCTCCTAATGGATTTGCTTATGAATTATTTTTAGATGAAAAAGGGGAAAAAATTTCTAAATCAAAAGGCAATGGTATTTCTATTGAACAATGGCTCAGATATGCTTCACCTGAAAGTTTGTCGTTATATATGTATCCAAATCCAAAAAGAGCAAAAAAACTTTATTCTGAGATAGTTCCTAAAACAGTCGATGAATATTTAGCTAATATCGAAAAGTATCCAAATCAAAAACAAAAAGAAAAAATTTTAAATCCCGTTTGGCACGTGCACAATGGATCACCGCCAAGAGAAAAAATAATCATGCCTTTTTCAATGCTATTGAACTTAGTTGGATCAAGCAATGCCGATAATAAAGAAATCCTTTGGAAATTTATAAATAGGTTTCACAAGGAAATAAAACCAAAGGATTATCCAATTCTTGATAACCTTACTGAATATGCAATTAATTACTTTAAAGATAAAGTTGAACCAAATAAAAAGTTTAAAAAGCCAAATGTTGAAGAAAAAAAAGCTTTAAATAATCTAATATTAAAATTAAAACAAATTGATAAATCTTTAACACCAGAAGAAATTCAAACTTATGTTTATACTATTGGAAAAGAGAACGGGTATGAAAAAAAATTGAGAGATTGGTTCAAATTAATTTACGAGGTAGTTTTTGGAGAAGAAAATGGACCTAGAATGGGATTTTTTATAAGTTTTTTTGGACTTAATGAAACAATTGAATTAATAAATGATAAAGTAAATAAAAATTGATGTTTTCTATTTTAAGGCCTTATATATTTTCTTTAGATCCTGAAACAGCTCATGATTTAGCAATTAAATCTCTAAAAGTAAATATTTTGCCAAAAAGTTTTTTCAAAGTTGAGGGAGAAGAGCTTCTTGAAATAAAATTATTTAATAAATTACTTCCTAATCCAATCGGTTTAGCAGCCGGTTTTGATAAAAGCGCTGAAGTTTATAATTCTTTATTTAAATTTGGCTTTGGATTTATAGAAGTTGGAACAATTACTCCTAAAAAACAACTAGGAAATCCTAAACCAAGAATTTTCAGGCTGGAAAAAGATAAAGCTTTAATTAATCGTCTAGGATTCAATAATCATGGATCAGAAATTGTATCAAATAGGATCTCAAACAACTTGCCAGATGGTATTTTAGGAATCAACATTGGTCCGAATAAAGAGACTAAAAATAAAGAAGAGGACTATTTTAAGTGTATGGAAAAATTATCTATTTATTCAGATTACATAACAATAAATATTTCTTCACCTAATACTGAAGGATTAAGAAATTTTCATAATAAAAAAGAGATGGAAAAATTATTAACCGGTATAAATAAAATTAAAAAAGAAAAAAAGATCAATCAACCTGTTGCGATTAAACTTTCACCAGATATTAATGAAGAAGACATTAGTAGTATTATTGAATTAATTAAAAAATATAATATTCAATGTATAATAATTTCCAATACTACAGATAGTAACAGAGAAAAATTATCTGATATAAAAAAAAATGAAGTAGGTGGCCTATCTGGGGAACCTTTGAGGAAAATTTCTACAAGTTTAGTTAAAAAGTTTTATAAAGAAACAAATGGTAAGATAGAAATTATTGGAGTCGGAGGTGTAGACTCAGGGCAAAGTGTATTTGAAAAAATAACTGCAGGTGCAAATGCTGTCCAATTATATACTGGAATGGTATATAAAGGACCGGGTATTATTAAAGATATAAAAAAGGAGTTAATATCAATTTTAAAAAAAGAAAATTTAAAAAACATAAGTCAAGCAATCGGAATTAATGCTTGACCACTAAACTAACAAGAATTATATAGCTGTAGGAAAAATTATGTCTAAAAGATGCGAATTAACCGGAATATCTCCCCTTAAAGGGCACAACGTTAGTCATGCTAAAAATAAAACTAAGAGAAGATTTTTACCAAATCTTAAAAAAGTTACTTTTAAAAGCGATATTTTAAACAAGAATATAAGACTTAATGTAACTAACGCTGCGTTAAGAACAGTAGATTTCAAAGGTGGTTTGGATAAGTATCTTTTGTCAGCTAAAAAATCGAAATTATCCAACAAAGTAAAAAAAATTAAAGCATTTATTTCTTCAAAATCTTAAATGAATCTTTTCTATAGATTAGCCGCCTGTATGGGGTTTGTTGTAATGGCCTCAAATTACTTAGTTCAGTTTCCGATTAACTATTTAGGCTTAAATGAAATTTTAACTTATGGTGCACTTAGCTACCCTATAACTTTTTTTATTACGGATTTAGCAAATAGGGCATATGGAAAAATTGTAGCTAGAAAAGTCGTGTATATAGGATTTATCATTGGAATTCTTTTAACTTTATTTATCTCAACCAATTTTTCAGATATTATTTCAGTTAGAATAGCAATTGGTTCAGGAGTAGCTTTCTTTATTGCTCAAAATTTAGATGTAATAGTCTTTGATAAACTCAGAAAAAAAGTATGGTTTATTGCTCCACTTATATCTTCAGTATTTGGATCAATAGTAGATACATTTTTATTTTTTTCAATCGCCTTTTCAGGAACAGAAGTTCCTTGGATTACACTAGCATTTGGTGATTTAACTGTTAAGTTATTAATTGCTTTATCTATGTTGATCCCTTTTAGATATTTGTCAACAAATATAAGAGATATTTCGGATAATGGAATTAAAAATATTTAATGTAATTTATTTTTATTTTTTTTAACAAAAAGGTCTGTAAGTTGGTTTATCATAACATCACCTAAATCTTGAACATCAGTAATTTTAATTGCTTGATTGTAATATCGAGTAACATCATGACCTATACCTATAGCCAGTAATTCTATATTGTTTTTATTTTCTATCCATTTAACAACATGTTTTAGATTAGCTTCAAGATAATCGCTTGAATTTGTGGACAAAGTCGAGTCATCAACTGGTGCACCGTCTGAAATTACCATTAAAATTTTTCTTTCTTCTTTTCTTTTGGCCATCTTACTATAAGCCCACTTTAATGCCTCGCCATCAATATTTTCTTTAAGCAGTCCTTCTTTTAACATTAACCCCATATTATTTTTCCCTTGTCTCCAAGGGGTGTCAGCTGACTTATAAATTATATGACGTAGATCGTTAAGTCTTCCAGGTAAATTTGGTTTATCATTTTTCATCCATTTTTCTCTAGATGAACCACCTTTCCAATGTTTAGTTGTGAATCCTAAAATTTCTACTTTAACAGCGCAACGTTCTAAAGTCCTCGCTAGTATGTCAGCACATATAGCGGCTACCGATATTGGCTTGCCCCGCATGGATCCAGAGTTATCAATCAAAATTGTTACTAATGTATCTTTAAATTCTATATCTTTTTCTTTTTTAAAAGAAAGAGAATTGAATGGATCCATTATTATTCTCGGCAATTTTGATGTATCTAACAAACCTTCCTCTAAATCGAAATCCCAAGATCTATTTTGTTTTGCCAAAAGTTTTCTTTGAAGTTTATTTGCAAGTTTAGATATAAAATTTTTTAGTTGTAATAATTGTTGATCAAGATTTTTCCTTAGTCTTATCAACTCTTCTTCATTTTCTAAGTCTTCGGCTTTAATAATTTCATCAAATTCATTAGTGTATGATTTGTATTTTAGACCAGAGATATTATTTTTCGTATTTTTTCTAAGTTCTGATTTTGATTTATCCTCTATCTCTACTTCTTTACCATCTTGATCAGAATCTTTAGCCTCACTTTCTAATTCTGGTGCTCCAGTTTCAATAGACATTTCTTGTTGTTCTTGCTCTTTAGTTCTCTGCTCAGTATTATCTGAGTCTTTTGGTTTTTCTTCTTTATTTTCTTCGTTTCTTTCCTTATCTTGATCTTCAATTTCTTCGTCTAAACTCATATTAGAAATAAGTTCTGAAATTATTGAATTAAAACTAGCCTGATCATTTAAAAAATTATTCAATTTATCTATTTTTCCTTTAAATTTTTCATCTAAATCCTTTTTATAGGTTTTAAGTTTTTTATCTAAATTTTTTGAATTTTTAAATTTTAAAAATTTTACTCTTAAGTAATTTTCAAAAGACTCAATAATTCTATCTTCGCTACTTTTTAAGTCTAAAGAATTAACTCTTTTTTGGTAATATTTTTCGATGTTGTTTTTAACCCCTTTAAACTTATCAGTGCCTATTTTTTCAAATCTAATTTTTTCAGCGATCTCATAAAGTTTTTTTGAGATATTACCCTCTGGTTCGTATTTTTTATAAATTTTAAAGTCACTATATCTGATTTTTAATGACTCCGAGTCAGCTAAAGCTCTTATCTGGTCGTAATTAAATTCGTTATTATAATGCTCAATTTCAGGAAGTTTTATTGAATTTTTATCAGATTTAGAAGTTTGAACTCCAAAAAAAACTTCAATGTTTTCTGAATTTGATAAAGATTTAATTGTTGAACTGATAGCAACTTTAAAGTTGTCAAGTATTTCAAATTTTTTTTCCACTTTTTAAATAGATACATTTATAGATGATTCAGGAAGGTCTTCTGCAAAACATCTTTGATAATATTCAGAAATTATTTTTTTTTCCAGCTCATCACATTTATTCAAGAAAGTTAACCTAAATGCATATCCTTTGTCATTAAATATAGAAGTATTCTCAGCCCAATGCATTACTGTCCTTGGACTCATAACTGTTGAAATGTCTCCATTAATAAAACCTTTTCTTGAAAGGTCAGCTACTTTAATCATATTAGATATCATTTCTTTTCCTTCTTTATTATTAAAATTTTTATTTTTTGCTAATATAATTTCTTGTTCTTTTTCAAACGGAAGGTAATTAAGAGTTGCAACAATATTCCACCTGTCCATTTGGCCTTGGTTTATTTGTTGAGTACCATGATATAGTCCAGATGTATCTCCAAGACCAACAGTATTTGTTGTAGCAAATATCCTAAAGAAATCATGTTGCTCTAAAACTTTATTTTTATCTAGCAAAGTAAAATTTCCTTCACTTTCTAAAATTCTCTGAATTACAAACATCACGTCTGGTCTACCCGCATCATATTCATCAAATACAAGTGCAACTGGATTTTGTATTGACCAAGGTAGTACTCCTTCTCTAAACTCTGTAATTTGTTTTCCATCTTTTAGAACAATAGCGTCTTTGCCAATAAGATCTATTCGACTTATATGGCTGTCTAGGTTAACTCTGACACAAGGCCAATTTAATCTAGCTGCGACCTGTTCGATATGAGTAGACTTTCCTGTTCCATGATAACCTTGAATAAGAACTCTTTTATTAAAAGAAAAACCTGCAAGTATTGCCATAGTTGTATCCTTATCAAATTTATAATCTGGATCTATTTTTGGAACATATTCATTTTTTTTAGAAAAACCATTTACTTGCATTTCGCTGTCAAAACCAAAAGTTTGTTTTACCGAAATCTTAATATCAGGTTTTGTTATAAACTGCGTAGAACTCATTTTTTTCCTAACGTTTTTTTAAGCTGACTATAAGCTAGTGTAATTTTTTTAAGCTTATCTTCAAACTTTTTATTACCATGGTTTTTATCAGGATGATATTTTTTAACAAGGTTTTTAAACTTTGCTTGTATTTCATCCCATTTTGCCGCATCATTTAGTTCCATTACTGACAGTGCGTCCTTATCTGTCTGTGAAAGTTTAGTCTTTTTAAAATCAGAGTAATTAGAACTTTTAAAAATATTTAATTTATCTTCTAAAGCATTATTCCATAAAATATTAAAAAAATTTTCCGAGGATCCAAAATTTTTAGTCGATTTATGCCAAGTTAAATCAGACTTGATAAAAAACTCTATCTCTTGGTCATTCATATTTTTAAAATAATTCCAGTTTTTGTTAAATTCTTTTACGTGTTCCAAACACAATAATCTAAATTTTTTACTGTTATCTTTTTCAACAGGCGCTTTATAAGAACCTATTTTATTACAATTTTCCCAATCACAGATTATTTTCATAATAGATTTATTTCTATATAATAATTTTAAACAAATGGAAAATTATTTTAAAGAGATTGAAAAAAAATTAAAAAAAGAAATAAAATTTGAAAAACTAAAAATTATTAATAATTCTCATAAACACAAAGGGCACCAATTTTTTTCTGAAGATAAGTATCATTTACATTTAAAAATAGAGTCAGTTTTTCTTAGATCAATAACACGATTGAGCGCACAAAAGTTAATCATGAATGTTTTAAAAGATGATCTTAAACAAAAAATTCATGCCTTAGAAATTAGTATTGAGTAAAGTTTATTACCTTTTTCTTTAATTCGTTAATAGAAATTTTATACTTATTCGGTAAAGCAGTTTTCCCAATTTTTTTAATTAGAATAAAATTTATTTTCTCATCATTATTTTTTTTATCATTTTTTAAAAAAGGTATTAAACTTTTAATCTCAGATGCTTTGGAGCATTTTTTTATCGTATAATCCAATCCATTTTTTGAATAAATATCCATAATATCTTCTAAAACTTTTTTATTACATATTTTTTTTATAATTGATAATTTCGTAGCTAAAATAATTCCAGCCAAAACAGCTTCTCCATGAGTGGTATTTCTTGAATAATCATTTTTTACTTCGATTGCATGAGCAAAGGTATGTCCGAAATTTAAGATCATTCTTATTTTTTTTTCATTTATATCTTTGTTAACAAAAAATAATTTAATTTGACAACTTTTTTTAATTGCATAAGTTAATTTTTTTTCATTTTGTGAAAAAAGATATTTAGTATTTTTTTTAAGCCAATTAAAAAAGTTCTTATCTTTTATTAAAGCATGTTTAAGTATTTCGGCATAACCACAGATCATTTCTTTTTTACTTAAACTTTTTAAAAAAGATATATCACTTAATACTAATTTAGGTTGAGAGAAGGAGCCAATTAAGTTTTTACCATAAATAGAATTTACTCCTGTTTTACCTCCAATAGATGCGTCGACTTGAGATAGTAAAGTTGTTGGTATGCTAACAAAATTAATTCCTCTTTTATATATACTTGCTATGAAGCCTGTTAAATCACCAGTTATACCTCCTCCAATACCAATAATTAAATCTGTTCGATTTAAATTTTTTGCAAATAATTTATCTAAAAAGAAATTTACAGTTTTTAATGATTTTTCTTTTTCATTTGGGTTAAAAATTAAACTTGTTAATTCATATTTTGAGAGAGTTTTAATGATAGTTTTTTTAAACTTTGATGGAACTTTATTATCAAATATAAGAGCAATTTTTTTTGTTTTTGGAAATAATAGCCTTACATTTTTTGGTAAAATTTTTAGGATATTATTGCCAATTAAAACTTTGTATCCCTTATCTGGGCTGTTAACTTTAATTTGATGTATTTTCATATAATCTTATAATCTTATTAATAGTAGTTTCGATACTCTTTGATTTAATTTTAATTCTATAATTAGACTCATTATAAATTTTCTTTCTCTCAGAGTAAATTCGATAAACTGATTCTTCTAATTTATCCTTATCTAATAAAGGTCTTTTTTTGGCAACTTTCAATCTTGAAGTTAAAGATTTTAAATCTAGGTCTAACCAAAAACTTATACAACAGTTTTTTATTTCTTTTCTTATTGAAGCATTTAAAAATGCACCTCCTCCAAGAGCGATTAAAGACTCTTCTTTTTTTATTTGTTGTAAGGTAATCTTTTTTTCAATTTTTCTAAAATAATATTCCCCCTTTTTTTCAAAAATATCTCTTATTGTATTTTTCTCCTTTTTTTCGATAATTTTATCAACATCAATAAATTTAAGGCTAAGCTTTTTTGCAAGCTTTTTTCCTATAGTTGATTTACCAACTCCCATCATTCCAGTTAATATAAGGTTTTTTTTCAATTATATTACCAATTTTAAATTTGATTTATCACAAATATGTCTTATTTTTTGAGTTTAAATATATTTTTTTACTATGCAACTTAAATACAACAGACAACAAAGTATAGGCAGCTCTATTGGCAGAGTATTAATTAAACTCGCTTTGATTTTAATAATTTTAATTGTCGGAATGTTTTTAATTGAGAAAATAAATTTTCCTAGTCCTAAACAAGACTACAAAATAGATATTACTGATGAAATTAAAAAGCTTAAATAAATATATAGGCTTTTTAATTTTAATAATTTCATTTATGCCCTTTACAATTTTGGCAGAGGAAGAAATTGATATTTGGAATAAAGAAAAAAAACAAAGTCTTCAAAAAACTCAGTCAGTTGATAATTTAACTCAAACTTTAGATAAACCTAAAGCATCAGATACGGTGACTACTTTAAATAATATAGAAGTTACAAATGAATTAAATAAAGATACAAAAGAAACTAAAATTTTTGGAATTTATGATCCTGAAGTAAATAATTTTGATTTAAATATGTGGTCACAAACTAGCGCCGAAGATGTTAGATCAAGTATTAAAAGAATTAATAAAATAGAACTTTCAAGTATTTCCTTAAGATTATTTGAAAATACACTTTACTCTTTTGCTTATCCCCCTGAAGGGATGGGAGAAAAAGAATTTATCGATTTAAAGATTAATTGGATGATTAGAAATAAACGTTCTGATTTGATTGAAGAATTTTTAAAACAAAATAGCGAATTTCATAATAAAAAAAAGATCATTCAATATCTAGTAGATGAAAACATTGCTAAAGCAGACATTAATAGAGGATGTGAAAAGATAAGTTTTATAGATAAAAGCATTAAAGACTCTTATTTGGAAAAATTTAAAATATACTGTTTAGTATTTAATGATAAAAAAAATGAAGCTCAACTCTTATATGATATTTTAAAAGAGCAAAATCAATCAGATAAGTTTTTTGACGATAAAATAAATTTTCTTCTTGGAATAACTAGTAAAACAAATGAAAAAATAAATGAGGATAGTTTATTAAATTTTTACCTTTCAAGTATAACAAATAAAAATTTCAAGTACGAACCAAAAAAAAATACAAAAAAAGAAATTTGGGAGTATTTAAACGCAGCAAATTTAATAATTCTAGAGGACATTGAAGATAAAGAGAGGATAAAAGATTTAGAGATAGCTGCAAATCAAGATCAATATGAAAAAAAAAATATTTTCGATATTTATAAAAGAATATCTTTTAGCTTAAACAGCTTAATTAACGCTAATAATATTTATCAAACCTTGGATAAGACCGATGCTAGAGCACTTATTTACCAAAAATATTTACTTTCAGATAACAACGAAAGTAAAATTAAACTACTATTTTTATTAGAAGATTTGTTTAAAAAAGATAATTTGTTAAATGTTTATTCGCAATTCATGATTGATAAACTTAAGGAAATAGATCCAAAAGATGTGCCAAAAGAATATGAAGAAGTGATAGCAAATAAAATAGTTGATGAAGAAGATTTTAAACTAGGAAAGATAAAATATGATGATAAAATTCTTCACAGATCAAGACTGATTAAGTATTTCACTGAAAACACAAATCAAAAAAAAATACAAAAAGATTTTAATAGAATTTATAAAAAGATTAAAAAAAACAGAAAATATTTTTTTTCAGCTAAAGATATAGCCTTAATAGAATCTCTCGCTAAAGATGGACTCGAAATACCTAAAGAAATTGACTATCTATCCATCTCTAAAACTTATGATGTTCCATCTAATTTACTTAAACTATCAAAGAACAATCAACCTGCTTTCTTAACCTTAAAGATAGTAGAAATTATTGGAGAAGATGAGGGACATGACTTAGACCCTGAAACGATATATTTTATAACACACCTTTTAAATCAAACTAATCTTAAAAAGTTAAGAAATGAAGTTTTGATTTCAGCACTACCACAAAGAAGTTAATTATAATATAAACCAATTATATGAAGAGAAAAATTCTAATAGAGCCAGATCCAATTTTAAGAAAAAAATGTGAACCTTTAGAAAAAGTTGATGATGAGGTAAGAAAATTAATGAAAGAAATGTTAGAAATAATGTATGAGGCTCCTGGAATAGGATTAGCTGCAGTTCAAATAGGAATTTTAAAGAGGGTAGTAGTCATTGATTTATCAAAAGAAAATGAAAAAAAAAATCCTTTGTTTTTTATAAATCCAAAAATTGTACATCGTTCGGATAACAAATCAATTTATGAAGAGGGCTGTCTATCTTTACCAGGACAATTTGCTGAAATTGAAAGACCAGCAGAGTGTACTTTAAATTATATCGATTTTTTTGGAAAAGAAAAAGAATTAAAAGCCGAAGGACTTTTGGCAACCTGCATACAACATGAAGTAGACCATTTGGATGGAGTTTTATTCATTGATTATCTTTCTAAACTTAAAAAAGATATGATTATAAAAAAACTAGTTAAACATAAAAAAGAAATTGAAAGAATAGTAGTCTAAAAAATGTCTTTAAAGATTATCTTTATGGGAACTCCAGAGTTCTCTGTTCCAGTTTTACAATCATTAAATAACTCAAAACACCAATTATTAACAGTATATACTCAACCGCCTAAAAAAAAATTGAGAGGGCAGAAAATAATTCAATGTCCAATTCATATAGCTGCTGAAAAATTAAATATTCCAGTTCGTTTTCCTGAAAGGATAAGTTCAAAAGAAGAAATAGATTTTATAAAAAAATTAAAACCAGATATTGTAATTGTGGTAGCTTATGGAAAAATTTTACCTAAAGAACTTTTAGCATTATCAAATGTTAAATTTATAAATATTCATGCTTCATTGCTGCCTAGATGGCGAGGAGCTGCCCCTATACAAAGAGCAATAATGAACCGAGATAAAGAGACTGGTATTTCAATTATGAAAATTATAAATGAATTAGATGCTGGCCCTGTCATGCACTTTGTAAAAATAAAAATTGATAATGAAACCACTTTTGAGAGCTTAAGTGAAGAAATGTCTAAGATATCATCAAAGGTTATTTTAGACTGTTTGAAAATCATAGAAAAAAAAGAAGAAAAATTTACTCCTCAAGAAAAATCAAAAGTAACTTACGCTAATAAGATCGAAAAATCTGAAACAAAAATTAATTGGAATGATAAAGCTAATAACATTATAGCAAAAATAAATGCACTACACCCAACTCCTGGTACTTGGTTTAAATTTAATGGCAGTAGAATAAAGATATTAAAAGCTAAAGAAATTATAGCAAAAGGAAAGCCTGGAGAGATAATAAATGAAAATTTTTTAGTTGCATGCTTAGAAAATGCCATTCAATTACTAGAAATTAAAAAAGAGGGAAAAAAGAGTATGAACGTGAATGATTTTTTAGTTGGAAATACTATAAAAATTGGAACAATTTTAGATGATGCATAATTATCAGCTAATAATTGAGTATGATGGATCAAACTTTGTTGGATGGCAATTTCAAAAAAATGGTAGATCGGTCCAAGAAGTTTTAGAAAAAAATCTAAAAAGATTATTAAAAAAAAAAATAAGAGTTATTGGTGCCGGGAGAACGGATAAAGGAGTCCATGCATTTGGTCAGTCTGCAAACTTTTTAATTCAAAAAAAAATTGAAAACAAAAAAAACTTTTTAAACTCTATTAATTTTTTTTTAAGCAAATATTTAATTTCAGTGATTGATATTAAAAAGAAAAAACTTAGTTTTAATGCTAGATATGATGCAAAGCAAAGAATTTACGAATATAAAATAATTAATAGACAAAGCAACCTGGCAATTTTTAAAGAAAAGGCATGGCATGTTAAAAAAAAGTTAAACATTAAGCTTATCAAAAAAGGAACAAAAATATTACAAGGAACACATGATTTTTCTACCTTCAGATCATCTTCATGTTCTGCAAATTCTCCAATAAAGACAATTGATAATGTTAAAGTTAAAAAAGATAAAGATATAATTTTAATAGAATTTAAGTCAAAATCTTTTTTACAAAATCAAGTAAGATCAATGGTAGGTTGTTTGAAATATCTTTCCAGTGAAAAGTGGGATTTAAAAAAGTTCAAATTAGCAATGAATTCAAAAAAAAGAAGTTTTTGTGCACCTCCTGCACCTGCACATGGTCTATATTTAACAAAAGTAAAATATTAGTTTCTTTATTTAAGTCCATATTTAATTAATGAATTAATAGTTATCAAAGATAAGGATTTCAAATTAAGAAAAAAACTAAATTTATTATATCTTTTATTTATTTTCCACATCCAAAAAAAATTACGTATTTTGTTACTCTGTAATGAGTCTTTTCTAATTCTATATTTTGAAAGAACGCTATCAAGTAAATTCGCTGAACCAATTTTTTTCAATAATTTACATTTATAATAATAATCTTCACAGATTAAAGTATTTGTAAATTTGATATTTTGAGTAATAGATCGTTTAATCATCATAGTACTAGTTCCAATTGTGGTATTTTTAATAAAAGAGTTGAAGGTAAATTTTTTTGGAGCCACTACAAGACCTAAAGATTTATCTTTACTGTCTATCAATTCATAATTTGTATAAGTGAATGTGAACTGATTATTTTCCATAAAACTATACTGTAGAGATAATTTTTTTTTATTCCAAATATCATCAGAGTCTAAAAAAGTTAAGTACTTTCCTGTTGAATTTTTAATTGCAAGATTTCTGCAGTAAGCCGCACCTTTATTCTTTTTTAAAAAGATTAATTTTATCTTTTTATTTTTATAATTTTTTAAAATTTTTACAGTTTGAGCATTAGAATTATCATCAACAATTATTAGTTCCCATTTTTTAAAAGTCTGATTTAATACAGAGTTTATTGCTGATTTTATATATTTTTCACTATTAAAATTTGGCATGATTATGCTTATTTTAGGTATCATTATTAAAATTGTTCAATAATTCTTTGATAAATAATTTATTTATTTAGATATTACACTTTCAGTGGTAAAAGAACACCTTTAGTATAAAAAGATAAAAAATAATAGAAATAAAAAAAATTATTTAAATATATAAATTTATGCTTTCTATAGTTATACCAGTATATCAAGCAGAACACAGCATAAGAAAGTTGGTCAAAAAGTTATTAGAAGTATTTTCTGGCAAAAGTTTTGAAATAATTCTTGTCAATGATTGTAGTCCAGATAATTCTCATCAGGAGTGTTTAGACGCTTATAGTGAAAATTCTAATACAATTACTTATATTAAACTTGCGAAGAATATGGGAGAACATAATGCTGTAATGGCCGGACTCAATTATGCAAAAGGGGAATGGGCAATTATTATGGATGATGACTTTCAAAATCCTCCTGAAGAAGCATTTAAACTTTATAATTATGCCGAAAAAAATACTTTTGATATTGTTTATGGAAATTATAAAAAAAATAAAAAACATAATTTTTTTAGAAACTTTATAAGCAATATAAATGATAAAACAGCTAATTGGGTTCTTGGGAAGCCAAAAAATATTTACTTAAGCAGTTTTAAATGTATTAAAAAAAAATTAATTGACCATATTGTGAATTACAAAGGACCTTACCCTTATATTGATGGACTAATTTTATCTAATACATCGAATATCGGAAGTTTAGAGACAGAACACAATCAAAGAGAAATAGGAAGTTCAGGTTATACACTTTTAAAACTTCTTAAGCTTTATGGCAATTTGTTCACTAATTTCTCTACAATACCAATTCATTTCTTTTCAATCTCTGGAATAATATTAACTTTAATAGGATTTGCGTTTGGAATATTCATAATAATTGAAAAAATAATTAATCCAGAAATGCCAGCAGGATATAGTTCAATTCTTTCAGTGATTTTATTTTTTTCAGGAATTCAATTAATATTTTTAGGTTTAATTGGTGAATATGTCGGTAAAATACTAAAAAATGTAAATAAAGAAAATCAGTTTTTTATAGAAGTAATCAAAGAAAAAAAAAATTAAAGTATTTTAATTATAATAAAAGATTGAACACAATAGGAAAGTTGCAAAATATAAGTTTACGAAAACAACATTTTCAAATTTAATTTTAGGTTCTTTTAAGAAGAAAAAGACGATTAATAATAACATTATTGGATCGAAAGTTTCTTGATATAGAGGATAAATAAAAAAAGATAATATTAGAAAGTATAAAATAATATAAAAATTATCCTTTCTACTAAACAGAAAGATAGTTGGCCAAAGAAATAAAGCAGATAAAAATAAGAAAGTTTTTTGAAGCATACTATTTTCAAAAAGTATTAAAAACAACTTTCGAATTGCTCCACCGCCATCAAAATTACTATGAAAATCAAATTCAGGCCTTACATAAAAAAATTCTAAATAAAATATAAAAAACAATATAAAAATAATAGAAGCAAAGAATATTTTGTTAACTAACATCTTTTTTATATGAAGAATAAAATCTTTATTAAAAAAAATAAAAGGAATAAAATATATTGACATAATTGTAATAGAGAAAATTAAATTATCCCATAAAACTATATTAAAGTTATGAAGTTCGTTATGTGAAGGAGGAAATATTCCTTTCCAAGTAAATATTAAGTAAAAATAAGGAAAAGAAAAAAGAAGATAAAGTAAAATTAATGTCATTTTTTTTCCAAATTTTTGATTTGAAAAAAATATCTTAATAAAAAAAATTAAAGGAATTACTAATAGTTTTTGGTCAAAATATACACATAAAGAACTAAAGAAAACAAGTAAGAATAAATTTTTATTTGAATTATTCTTTTCATAGTCTAAAAAGAAAATAATAGCGATTAGTACGCTTATTATCCCAAAATTTTCTTCTAATCCCCAAAAACCTGAAGTTCTGTAGTAGGGGCTTAATAAAATTGTTACTGCGATGACTGCTAAAAGTATCTTATTAGTTCTATCGAATTTTTTAATCAAACAATAGAAAAACAGAATCGGCGAAATTATCGAGATTAAAAAAACACTAAGTCTAAATGTTTCTATATTTGTAGTTAATGGATTTAAATATTTATGTAATAAATATAAAAGAGGTGGCCTGTTACTATATATTTCTGGATGATTAATACTTTTAATAGTCTCATTGTTTAGATAAATTTGAACGTTTTTCCATACGTGACCTAAATCTCCTGAGTAAAAACCTGCCCCAGCAGCATTTTCATTTAAATAAAAACCAAGAAAATAACTCGAGGCAGTTAAAAAAATTAATAGATATATAAAAATTTTTTTTTGATAATTCATAACATTTATTATATTTCTTAGACTATTTTAGATTTATTTCAATTAATCTATTGTTTGAGAAAAATTACTTCTTACAATAACAACTTTATGAAAAATCAAAAATTATATACAACAAGACCTAATATAATTTCATTTTTTTATTTTTTAACAATTTATTTAAACATAATCAAAATTGGAAAATTTAATAAAAAGAAAAAAATTTTAGATTTTGGATCAGGACTAGGTTATTTAAAAAAGATAAATTTAAAATTTAAAAATCCTTCAAAAATTACAAATTATGACAAAATTAATAAATTGTCAGAAATTAAAAGATGGGATGAAAAAAAATACGATACTATAGTTTTTTGTCAAAGTGCTTACATGCTTTCTAAAAAAGAATTAAATTCAGTCTTAAAAAAGATTAAAAAAATTAATCCAAAAACTGAATTAATTGTTGCTTTAAGTTGTAGATCTTTTTTAAATAGATTTATGAGTAAAATTTTAGGACACAGTGATGCCTATACAGGACTGAAATTAACACCTAAAATAGAAGAGGAGATATTTTTAAAAAGATGTAAGATAATCAGAAGAATTAATTTTTTAAATTTGTACAAAGTTTTTCTTTTAGAATTGAGGTAATTATTTCAAAATTTTTTTTGTTTTTTTGAACTTTTTTAATCTCCATCTTGACTCTTCTCTAATAATATAGCCTACACATTTTTTTGACCCACATTTGCAAGGAAAATCTTTAAAATCTTTATCAAAACTAAATCCATAATCGTATGAGAGTTCTTCTCCTTTTTTTATATCCCGAATAGCGTAAACCCAAACCTTTAAGCCTGTTCCAAATACTTCACAATTAGGATCACAAGAATGATTTATCAATCTAGCAGTATTGTATTTGAAATCTCCATCAAGATCATATTTTTTGTTAATATTAAAAAGATAAATTGCTTTTTCATTATCAAATTTTGCATTCTTCTCAACATGTTTTTTAGTAACAATTTTTCCTTTATACTCAATAATTCTTGTTCTATCTTTTATATCACGTTTAGCATATAGCCCTCTATTATCTATTTTTGATTTTTTAATTTTATATAACTTCACTTAAAATACTCTATCAAAATATTTTTATAAATATCTTTAAGTCTTTTTAAGTCAGAGATAGAAACACACTCGTCTATTTTATGCATTGTTTTATTTACAAGACCAAACTCTAGACAAGGAGAGATTTTTTTTATAAATCTTGCATCAGATGTACCTCCAGTCGTAGAAAATTTTGGATTAATATTAGTTATCCTTTTAATTATTTTCCTAGCCATCAATATTGTTTTATTAGGCTTAGTTAAAAAAGAGTCGCCGTTTTCTAAATAACTAACTTTATATCTACATTTGTTTTTTTTACATAAATTTTTAATTACTAAATTAATCTTTTTTTTTAATGAGTTTGATGTGTGCAAATTATTATATCTTATGTTAAATTGAGCTTCAGCTTTTGCAGGAATAACATTATGAGCCTTGTTTTTAACAAATACTCTCGTAAACTCTAAGTTTGAGGGCTGAAAGTTTTTATTTCCATTATCTAATTTTTTTTCTTTCAATTTTTTACATATATTTATTAGAGTATTTATTGGGTTATTTAAAAGTTGAGGATATGCTACGTGTCCTTGAATTCCTAAAATTTCAATTTTTCCTGAAAGACTGCCTCTTCTTCCGATTTTGATCATTTCTCCCAATTTGTTGGGATTAGTTGGCTCACCGATAATACAAAAATCAATTTTTTCCCTCTTTCTTTTTAAATATTCTACAACTTTTTTAGTTCCATTAATCGCATAGCCTTCCTCATCACCAGTAATAAGAAAACTAATTGATCCATCAAATTTGTGATTACCTTTCAGAAATTTGTCAACGGCTGCTACAAAACACGCTATAGAGCTTTTCATATCATTAGCTCCTCTGCCGATTAAATATTTTTTTTTCACAACAGCTTTAAAAGGATCTACAGTCCAATCATTTATATTTCCTGGAGGAACTACATCAGTGTGGCCCGCATAACAAATATTTGGACTTTTATTACCTAGTCGCGCGTACAAATTTTTAATAGGTTTGCTTTTTTTATCTTTAAATTCTAAAATTGTAGTTCTAAAACCCAAGACCTTAAGTTTTTTCTTTAAAAATTTAATTGCCCCAGCGTCTTTAGGAGTAACGCTTGGAAATCGAATTAGATCTTGAGCTAATTTCAATTCATTAATATTAGACATTAATCTCTCAATAAATCATTAATTGATGTTTTACTTCTAGTTTTTTCATCAACTTTTTTAACAATAACAGCACAATATAGAGATGGACCTTCAGGATTTTTTTTATTTGGCATTGAGCCGGGGACAACAACAGAATAAGCTGGCACCTTACCATAAGAAACTTTTCCTGTTTCTCTATCAACTATTTTTGTTGAAGCACCAATATAAACACCCATCGATATAACTGCCCCTTCTTCAACTAAAACTCCTTCAGCAATTTCTGATCGAGCTCCTATAAAACAATTATCTTCTATTATTACAGGACCAGCTTGTAATGGCTCTAAAACTCCACCTATACCAGCACCCCCAGATACGTGACAATTTTTTCCAACTTGTGCACATGAACCTACAGACGCCCAAGTGTCTATCATTGTCCCTTCATCGACATAAGCTCCAAGGTTTATAAAGCAAGGCATTAAAACAACACCTTTTGCTATGTATGAACCTTTTCTAACGACTCCATTTGGAACATGTCTGTAACCTGCTTTTTTCCAATCGCTTTCATTCCATTCTACAGATTTTCCAGGGACTTTGTCGTACCAGGTAGTATAAGGACCTTTTGACATAGTCATTTTATTAATTCTAAAACTTAAAAGAATTGCTTTTTTAACCCACTGATTAACTCTCCATTTATCACCTTTTCTATCTGCAACTCTTACTTTTCCCTTATCTGTGAGTTCAATTGTTTCTTTAATAGCATCTATAATTTTTTTATCTGAGTTTTCAGATACAGTATTTCTATTCTCAAAAGCTTCAGTTATTAACTTTTCTAATTCATTTAGTTCCATTTATCTCCTTTAAAAATTTTGCAAGTTTATCAGTTCTATAATTTACAAATTCTGCATCTGAAAATTTTGCAGCCCAAGGCTCATTATTTTTTATCCAAACAGTTTTCATGCCTAATTCATGCGCTGGTTTTAGATTTCTTGCTATATCCTCAAAGAATATACAATATTGTGGCTCAATTTTGTAATTTTCTATTAATTTTTTGTAAGGTTCTTTTGATGGTTTAGGAATAAAATCAGAGTCCCGAATATCAAAAATTCCATCAAAAAGCTTATCTATACCAATTCTTTTTGTCACATTTTCAGCATGAGCTCTTGAACCATTGGTAAATATAATCTTTTTGCCTTTTAGCTTTTCAATTTCTTTTTTTAGGATCTCGTCTTTATCTAAAAAATCAAGATCAACATCATGAACAAACTCTAAGAACTCATCAGCATCAATTTTATGATTTTTAATCATACCATTTAAAGTGGTGTTGTATTCCTGAAAATAATTTTTTTGTATTTTTCTTGCTTCTACTGAGTTGATATTGAGTTTTTCTGAAATAAACTTCGTCATTTTTTTATCTACTTGTTCAAAAACTTTAGTAGCACCGTCATACAAAGTGTTATCTAAATCAAATAACCAATATTTTATATTTTTAAGATTATTCATTTTCTTATTAACGTACCAGAGCCAGTGTCAGAAAATATTTCATGAAGTATTGAATGAGGTTTTCTTCCATCAAGAATAACTACACCTCTCACTCCATTTTTAACTGCATCTACACAATTTTCTATTTTTGGAATCATACCTCCTTCGACTATTTTCCATTTTATCAAATTTTCAATATCAAAAGGCTTTATCTCTGAGATAAGTGTCTTTTTATCATCATAAACCCCCTCTACATTTGTCATTAATATTAGCCTTCTAGACTTAAGTTTTTTAGCTATAGCACTTGCAGCAGTATCTCCATTTATATTGAAAGTTTGATTATTTTTACCTAGGCCTAACGGAGCAATTATTGGAATTTTATTTTGGTTTAAAGCATCTTCAATCAAATTTATATTAATCTTCTTTGGAATTCCTACAAACCCCAATTCTTCCCTTTCTGGTTTAACTTCAATTATATTGTCATTTTTTGTATGAAAGGAAACGGCAACAGAGCCTAATTCTTTAAGAGAATTTACAATATCTTTGTTAAAATCTATTAATACTTCTTCGACTGTATCTATTATATCTTTATTAGTTACCCTTAAACCGTTAATAAATTTTGAATCAATCTTTTTTTTATCTAACTCTCTTTTAATCCTTGGACCACCTCCATGAACTACAATTATAGAAAGACCTAGTTTGTTTAATACATGAATATCTGAAATAAAATTATTAAATACATTTCTATCAATTAATACGTTGCCCCCATATTTAATAACAATATTTTCTTTCTCATATTTTGATACATATTTTTGAACAATATTGATATCTGGAGCTTTTTCTGGCCAAAAACTTTTTATCTCTTCTAAAGAAATTTCTTTTGCCATTTAATTAGTTTTAACTTTTGTCTTTTTCATTATCACCCACTGTTGTGCAATGGTTAAAATATTATTTATAGTCCAGTACACTACTAATCCTGAGGGGAAAGAAGCTAAAATAATTGTTAGAAAAAGAGGGAAGAATGCAAAAATTTTTGCTTGCACAGGATCTGTAGGTGCTGGATTTAATTTTTGCTGAACCCACATTGAAGCTCCCATTAATATAGGCCAAATACCTATTATCAAAAAGCTAGGGGGATCCCACGGAATTAATCCAAACATATTAAATATTGAGGTTGGATCTTTATCAGACAAATCTTTTATCCAGCCAAAGAACGGCTGATGTCTCATTTCTAACGATATGAAGAGCATTTTATAGATAGCAAAAAAGAAAGGTATTTGTATCAACACTGGCAAGCATCCTGAAGCGGGATTTATTTTTTCTTTTCTGTAAAGAGCCATCATTTCTTGCTGTAGTTTAACCTTATCTTCTTTGTGTAGTTCTTTTAATCTCATCATTTCTGGCTGAACTGCTTTCATTTTAGCCATTGATCTAAATGAGTAATTAGCCAGTGGAAAAAATATTAGCCTTATAGCAATTGTTATAATTACTATCGCAACACCAAAGTTTCCAGAATATTTAAATAGATAATCTATTACAAAAAAAAGTGGTTTAGTGAAAAAGTAAAACCACCCCCAATCTATAACTAAATCAAACTTATTTATATTTTCGTTTTTAGCATACGAGTCTATTGTTTCTACCTCTTTAGCAGCAACGAATAATCTTACATCGCTTGAAGCACTGGAAGAGGAATTAATTGTAGTTGGATTGTTTAAAATATAATTAGCTTTAAAAGAATTATTATACAAAAATGTTGATTTAAAATTTTCCTGAACAGGTGGCACTAATGCCATCACCCAAAATTTATCTGTAATACCTAACCATCCTTCGTTAGCATCTCTTACTATTTTATTCTCTTCAATATCATCGTAATCATCTTCTTTTAACTCCTCATCGAAAACACCTATAAATCCTTCATGAGAAATATAAAAATTTTGTATATCATCAGGTATCTTATTTCTAGTTATCTGAGCGTATGGATAAAGATCAATAGATTTTTTTGTATTGTTTTTAACCTGTTGAGTAATTCTGAAGAGGAATTTATCGTCTAATTTGATTATTTTTTTAAATACTATTCCATTTCCATTATTCCATTCTAAAGTGACGGACTGGTTATCTTTTAAAATATTATTACCAACAACATTCCATACCGTTTCTTTATTTGGTACTTTTATTTCGTTATTAATACTTGTCCATCCAGTTTCAGCATAAAAGCCATCTTTTGTTTCGGCTGGATTTAAAAATTCAACATTCTTTTTATTTTGTAAATTTTGTTTATGATTTTTGAAAGAAATGTCATCTATAAGACCTCCTTTTAATGATAGAGATCCAATAATATTGTTGTTTTCAATTTTGATTCTTTTTGATTTCGCTATAGAATCTTCTCTAGAAATTTTTTTAACTTTTAAAGAATTATCTACACTAGGAGTAATTTGATTTTCATTTTTTTTAATTACTTGATTTTGAGAAACACTTTTATCAGATTGTTTGGGTGTTTCAAAGAAAGCCGCCCAGAAAAGCAAAACGGACATTGACAAAGCTATAGCTATAAAAACATTTTTGTTGTCCATTTAATTTTCCTTCTTTAGATCTTTTTTATTTGGTACTAGATCTAGACCAGAGTCACCGCCCAGTAACTTAAACGGGTGACATGTTATTATTCTTTTCACGCCTAGAATTGTACCTTTAATTAATCCATGAATTTTCAAAGACTCAATATAGTAGTCAGAGCAAGTCGGTAAATACCTGCATCTATTTCCTAAAATAGGTGAAATAAAATACTTATAAAATTTTATTAAACAAATATTTAAAAATGTAATTATTCTAATCATTTACTTAATTTTTTAAAATTCTTTGTCATTTCAGTCATAAGAATACTTTGTTTTTCTGTGTAAGCTTTTGGTTTTCCAAAAACTATATAAGTATAATCTCTGTTAATTGCACCTCTTTTTTTAAGCAATTTTTGAACAATAGCTTTTAATTTTCTTCTAATTTTGTTTCTTTTAACTGCATTACCAATTTTTTTTTTCATCACAAAACTTATAATTAAACTATTTTTAATTTTTGGATTAAAAAAGTTTTTTGCTGCAAAAATGGAAAAATATTCCGTATGAAATTTTTTTTCCTTAAGGGCTTTTTTAAATTGGTTGCTTTTTTTTAAACTCTCAAGCTTAACCATTAAATGATTATTAAGTTGATATTGTTTTTCTGCCTTTAGCTCTTCTTCTTGCTATAAGCTGTCTTCCAGTTTTAGTTGACATTCTTGCCCTAAAACCGTGCCTTCTTTTTCTTACTAAATTACTTGGTTGATAAGTTCTTTTCATAAATATTTTAAGGTATATATTTTAATTGTTGTCTAATGTACAGGTAAATTATGAGCAAAAGTTTAAAATTATTTTTAGGAATGTCTTACATTGTAATCTTATTTTTATTCTTATTCTTAATTTTTTCTTTTATCGAAATTGAAAGGCTTAATGACTTTACATATTATAAGGAATTACAAGTAATTTTAGACAAAACTGTTAGCAGTAATCTTTTTGTAAATTTGCTAATCTTTTTTTTATTTTGTATTATTTGGGTCTCGCTATTAGGTTTTGGATCACCAATATTGTTAATTTCTGGAATATTATTTGGGAAATGGATAGGAACATTTATTTCAGTTTTATCAATTTCAACAGGTGCTTTAATTTTATACTTAATTGCAAATTTTTTCTTCAAAGACTTAGTCGAAAGTTTATTTCAAAAAAGATTTTCAAAATATATCCATCTTTTTAAAAAACAAGAATTTAATTATTTTTTAGCTTTTAGATTAGCTGGAGGACTAGGTATTCCATTTGGCTTTCAAAATATCTTGCCAATTATTTTTAACGTAAATAAATTTAACTATTTTTTCGCAAGTTTTTTAGGTTTTATACCTGTATTTTTTATAATGAATACTTTAGGAGCTGGTTTGAGTGAATATATTAAGCAAGCTGAAAATTTTAGTTTTATAAACTTGATGATGAGTAAAGAAATATATATTCCATTAATTATATTTATAATTATTCTTTTTATTACAGGGTTTATAAAAAGAAAAATATTTGATGTTAAAAATTGAAAAAATTTAAAAATGGGGTGTTTTCTTTATGTTTGAAAAACTTAATTGGATTATTTGGTTAATTTTAGTGATTTTGTGGAATTACGGATTTCCAGATGCTACACCTTTTCAAGATGTAATAGTTGCCGTAATTTTGTCCTTATTTTTCATAATTATTAAATTAATGAGATCAAGGCACTTGCATACAACCAGTTCAAGAAGTAAAAATAAGATCTAATGAAGGAGTACTTATTATGGGAATTCACTATGACTACAAATCTACGCGTGGAGATAAAGCTATGAAAAAAGAAGCTAAGCGTAAGGCAAGAATTGAACAAAGAAGGGCAAAAAAGTCTATGAGTAATCCTAAATTGTCAAAAGAAAAAGTAATGCATGACATTGATAAGCCTATCACATTAGAAGACTTAACAAATCCAGATAAAAATTAATTTTGTTATGAGATCTTTTGGTAAAAAAGACTCTAATGTGAAAATTCGTGAAGCCTCATTAAAAAAAAATTTAAAAAAGAGAAAAAAATTTAAAAGCAAATTTAAAAAAAAAGATGACAGTTCTTTCAGATAAGTGGATCAAAAAAGCAGCAAAAAGAGGTATGATCAAACCTTTCATTCAAAAACAGGTTAGAAAAGGAAAAATTTCCTTTGGACTTTCATCCTATGGATATGATGCAAGAGTTTCAAATGAGTTTAAAATATTTACTAATGTAAATTCAGGTATTGTTGATCCAAAAGTTTTTAAAAAAGAGAGTTTTGTTACTAAAATAGGAAAAGAATGTATTATTCCTCCAAATTCCTTTGCGTTAGCTAGAACTGTTGAATATTTTAAAATACCAGAGAATGTATTGGTAATTTGTCTGGGAAAATCTACTTATGCAAGATGTGGAATTATCGTAAATGTAACTCCTCTAGAACCTGGTTGGGAAGGCCATGTTACTCTAGAATTTTCTAACACTACGCCTTTACCTGCTAAAATTTACGCTAACGAAGGTGTTTCGCAATTTGTATTTATTAAAGGCAATGAAAAACCGAGCGTTACTTACGCAAAAAGAAAAGGCAAGTATATGAAGCAAAAAGGTGTAACCCTCCCTAAGATTTAAAAATATTCAATGCAAAAATTACTAATTAATGGAAAAAAAGAATTAGTTGGAAAAATTATAATTTCGGGATCTAAAAATGCTACTTTACCAATTTTAGCAGCAACTATTCTTTCCGATCATGTAAAATTAACAAAAGTACCTCTAGTAAAAGATATTTTTACAATGGTAGAGCTCCTTAAGTTTATAGGTTTAAAAGTAAATATTTCAAAAAAGGATAATCAAATTGATGTCAGAAATCATGATAAAAATATTAAAACTTTAGCACCTTATAAATTAGTAAAGACTATGCGAGCGGGAGTCTTAGTATTGGGACCATTATTAGTTAGATATAATAAAGCTAAAATTTCTCTACCAGGAGGCTGTGCAATAGGAACCAGACCAGTTGATCTACATCTTTTTGCATTAAAAAAACTTGGTGCAAAGATAAAGATTAAAAATGGATATATTTTAGCTGAAGCAAAAAAGGGGCTTAAAGGATCAACTATTACATTTCCCAGCATTTCAGTTGGAGCTACAGAAAACGCTTTATTAGCTGCGTTCAAGGCTGAAGGAAAAACAGTATTGAATAACTGTGCAATAGAACCTGAGGTTCGAGACTTGGTAAAATTTTTAAATAACCTTGGAGGAAATATCAAAATTAAGGGGCGAAAGATTTTTATAATAGGGTGCAAAAAAATAAAAAAAACAGTATCTCATAAAGTTATTTTTGATAGAATTGAATTAGGTACCTACATGATAGCTGCAGCTCTTATCGGAAAAAAAATTTCATTAAATAAAGTAAATCCTGAATTGATTTTAACTGAAATAAATACACTTAAAAAAATGGGTGTGAAATTAAAAATTAAAAAAGATACAATTGAAATTTTAAAAAGTAGAAATTTAAAAAAGATCAACGTTTCAACTAAACCATATCCTGGATTTCCTACTGATCTACAGGCTCAACTAATGGTATTAATGACTCGTGCTTCTGGAAAATCTGTAATTAAAGAAAATATCTTTGAAAATAGATTTATGCATGTTCCTGAATTGAAACGGATGGGAGCCAATATAATAACAAATAATAAAATAGCTACTATTTTCGGTCCTTCAAAACTTACTGGAGCAGAAGTAATGGCAACCGATTTAAGGGCTTCGGTAAGCCTTGTTTTAGCTGGTTTAGTTGCCGACAATAGAACTATAATTAATAGGATCTATCATCTCGACAGAGGATATGAGTCTTTAGAAAAAAAATTGAAAAATTGTAAAGCTCGAGTAAAAAGAATTTAAAGTGAAAGCTAAAAATTTAAAATTAATAGCTAGAACAGATGAGGATTTAAGAATAATCTCCGCCCATTTGCAAGACTCTATTGCAAGCACAGCCAATATAGCAAATTTAAGGAAAAATAAAATTTTTTTAATGCAATTGAACAGGTTCATGTGGGAAGATGTTGAAAGAGGAGTCTTTAGAAAGAATAAAAGAATTAGAACAATACTAAAATTTGAAAATGTTATAAGTGTAAATTCTAAAAATATATCTCAATCTAATAAAGATAAATTTCTTGATTTTCTTGCTATAGAAAGCAATCAAGTATCAGATAATAATTATGAGATGAACTTAATATTTTCCGGTGATGCAGTAATAAGAGTAGTCGCTGAAGTCATAGAAGTTACTTTGGACGACCAGGGAGAGCCTTGGGATACAAAAAATAAGCCAAAACACAAAGTTTTATAATACTAAAAAATTTAAGTACAAATAGAAAAATTTTCATTGAAAGATTAGGTTCTTTAGTTATAAATCTAGCAAAATATTTAAAAAAGGATTTTTAATTGGCAAAACAAGAAACTCTAGAATTTAAAGGCAAGGTAACAGAATTGTTACCTAACGCTATGTTTAGAGTAAAACTTGAAAACAACCATGAAATTTTAGCTCACACGGCTGGAAAATTAAGAAAGAATAGAATAAGAGTTTTAGCAGGTGATAATGTAATGGTTGAAATGACACCATACGATCTAACTAAAGGTAGAATTACTTTTAGGTTTTAGGCCTTGTAGCTCAGTAGTAGAGCAGTACCCTGAAAAGGTATGTGTCGTAAGTGCGATTCTTACCAAGGCCACCACCGCAATAAGAGATTATAGATGAGTAAAATTAAATCCGATATTGAAATAGCAAGAGCAGCAAATATCAAACCAATCAACGAAATTTTAAAAAAATCAAATATTTCAGATAATCCTTTTAATTTTAGTCCTATGGGACGTCATATAGCAAAATTAAATTTAGAATTTATTGATTCTCTAAAAGAAAAAAAAAGCAACTTAATATTAGTAACTGCAATAACACCAACTCCTGCTGGAGAAGGAAAAACAACTACTTCTGTTGGATTAAATGATGGTCTTAATAAAATTGGCAAACATTCAATAGTTTGTTTAAGAGAACCTAGTTTAGGACCTTCATTTGGAATGAAGGGTGGTGCAGCAGGAGGTGGTTATGCGCAAGTCATACCAATGGAGCAAATCAACTTACATTTTACCGGAGATTTTCACGCTATAACTTCAGCACATAATTTACTTTCTGCTTTGATAGATAATCATATTTACTGGGGGAATAAATTAGACATAGATCCTAAAAATGTAGTTTGGAAACGAGTAGTAGATCTAAACGATCGTGCTCTTAGAAAAATAGAAATAAACTTGGAAAAATTAAAAACCAATACTCCAAGAAATGATAGTTTTGATATCACTGTTGCCTCAGAAGTAATGGCAATTTTTTGTTTATCAAATAGCATACAAGAATTAGAAGAAAAAATTGGTAACATAACTGTTGCGTACTCAAAAGATAAAAAACCTATATACGCAAAAGATTTAAAAGCCCAAGGACCAATGACAGTACTTCTTAAAGAAGCTGTTAGGCCTAATGTTGTACAAACTCTTGAAAATAACTTAGCTATAATTCATGGAGGACCATTTGCAAATATTGCTCACGGATGTAATTCAATTCTAGCAACAAAAACTGCTCTAAAATTGTCAGAATATGTTGTTACAGAGGCAGGTTTCGGAGCCGATCTTGGAGCTGAGAAGTTTTTAAATATCAAGTGCCGTAAAGCAGGTATTCAACCAAGTTGTGTAGTTCTTGTGGCTACAATAAGAGCCTTAAAAATGCATGGAGGAGCAGAAATAAAAGACTTAAAAAATGAGAATACTGACGCACTTAAAAATGGATTTTCTAATCTTGATAGACATATTGAAAATATAAAAAAATTTGGTTTAGACGTAGTAGTAGCCATTAATCATTTTATTACTGATACTGATAACGAGGTTAAGATTATTCAGGATCACTGTTCAAAACTTGGGGTAAAAGTAAGTCTTTGTACTCATTGGTCAGATGGCGGAAATGGAGCTAAAGATTTAGCTAATAATGTAGTTGATCTATGTAAAAACATCAATAAAAGTAAATTTGAATATTTATACTCTGATAAAAACTCAATTTTAGAAAAAATAGAAAAAATTGCTAAAGAAATTTATAAAGCAAAAAGAATTGAGGTAGATGAAAAAACTAAGGAACAAATAAAAAAAATAGAGCAGGCTGGATTTGGAAAATTTCCAGTTTGTATTGCAAAAACACAATATAGCTTTTCTACAGATCCAAAATTAAAAGGAGCTCCATCAGATCATACTTTAGCTGTGAGGGAAGTAAGATTGTCTAGTGGAGCTGAGTTTGTAGTTATTGTGTGTGGATCTATAATGACTATGCCTGGACTTCCAAGAGCTCCTGCGGCTGATAATATTAAATTAAATAAAAAAGGTGAGATCGAAGGTTTATTTTAGATTATTTTTTTTTATATTTTGCAGCTTCTTCTGATCCACCAGTTGCACTTCCTTTACTATAAGAATGAGCACCCATCCCTGCAAGCTGACCATTCTGAACTATTAAATATGGATCTCTAATTGGTTTTTTGTCGAAGAAACATTCAAGGATCTCTCTTACACCTGCAGCATATCTAAATTGAGCTGATAAAGAAGTTCCAGAAGTGTGTGGCGTCATTCCGTGATTAGGCATTGATCTCCAAGCATGGTCGTTTGGCGCTGGTTGCGGAAACCAAACGTCGCCAGCATACCCGCTTAATTGACCAGATTTAAGAGCTTTGGCAATAGCTTCTCTGTTACAAATTTTTCCTCTCGCAGTATTGACGATATATGCGCCTTTTTTCATTTTGCTAATTAATTTATCATCAAACAAATTTTCAGTTTCTGGATGAAGCGGGCAATTAATGGTTACAACGTCACAAACTTTAACTAAAGACTCTACTGATTCATGAAATGTAAGATTTAATTCTTTTTCAACTGAGTCTGGTAATTTGTGTCTATCAAAATAATGTAGATGAACGTCAAATGGTTTCATCTTCCTTAAAGCATCTAAACCAATACGTCCAGCAGCAACCGTACCGATATGCATACCTTCAACGTCATAAGATCTTTGAACAGCATCTGCAATATTCCAACCACCCTCTTTAACTATTGCATGTTGATTATGGTAATCTCTTACAAGAGATAAAATCATCATAACAATATGTTCAGCTACAGACCTCGAATTACAATAAGTTACCTCAACAACGTCTATCTTGTTATCCATAGCGGCTTGTAAATCCACATGATCTGATCCTATACCTGCAGTAATTGCCATTTTTAATTTTTTTGCAGACTCTATCTTTTCTCTTGTTAAGTAATAAGGCCAAAATGGTTGAGATATAACAATATCAGCATCTACAAGCTCTTGATCTGCTTTACAGCCTTTGGCGTCCTTATCTGAAGTTACAACCAAAGTGTGACCGTTTGACTCCAGAAATTTTCTTAAACCTAATTCCCCTGAAACACATCCTAATAACTCACCTGGATTAAAATCTATTCCTTTAGGCGTCGGTAAAGTCATTCCATCAGGGTATTTATCTAATTTTGGCAAACTAGATAAAGGGTAGCTTTTTGGCATGCCCCCTCTCGGATCATCGTATAAAACGCAGAGTATTTTCATTTTCCCTCTATGATGATTTGACTATTAACAAAGGATAAAGTCAAATCTTTCCTTAATTGATTTTTCTGGACACTAGATAGGTTTCATTGATATATCCCGAAAATATGAATTTTTCTTTAGAAATCACAATGAAAACTGACCTCTCAGTTTTGCCCAAACTTAAAGATGTTTATATTACTATGCTACCTGGAAATGATTATAGAGAGGTAGCTAACAAAGCTAAAGAGTTAGTTCAATCCGGGTTTAATCCCATACCGCATTTTCCTGCTCGATCAATTAAAAATTTAGATGAACTTAAAAGCTACGTTAATATGTGTAAAGATTTTGGTGTAAAACAAGCACTTGTTATTGGGGGGAGTGCCGAACCAATAGGGGATTACCACTGCTCGTTGCAAATATTAGAAACAGGATTATTTAAGGGGATGAAAATAGGAATTGCTGGACACCCTGATGGGTCCCCTGATATATCGGATTCAGATTTAGAAAAAGCTATGAAAGATAAAATGCCTTTTGCTGATTACATAGTAACTCAATGGTTGTTAGACCCAAAACCAATTACTAATTTTATTTCAAAGCAAAAATTACCAGTGCATGTGGGAATTACTGGGCCTCTAAAAATAAGCAGTTTATTAAAATTTGCTAGTATTGTTGGAGCAAAGAATTCTCTCACCTTCCTTAAATCTAATACATCTAAAGCTATGGATTTATTAAAACCTAAAGATCCAAATGATCTTATTGAAAATTTGAAATCTTCAACACAAAATTTTCATATTTATACATTTGGAGGTTTGAAAGAAACAAACAAATGGTTAGAAAAGAATAATTATGCCTAAAAAGATAAAAAAAGCAAAAAAAATAAAAAAAAATAAAAAATTTAACGTAATTTCATTTAAACCAGAAAAAATTGATTATAGCAAAGTAAGGCACGAGACTTCAGTTGATCAATCAGATAGACAAGTTCCTTATAATTTGAGACAAAGTGGGCCGACAAAAGTTGAGCTACTAATTTCAACAAGAGTAAGAAAATCCCCTTATTGGCATTTATCTATGCAAGCGGGATGTTGGAGAGCAACGGTTTATAATCGTATTTATCATCCTAGGGGATATGTGAGACCTGAAAAAGGTGGCGCAATGGTTGAATACCAAGCTATCAAAAAACACGTTACTATGTGGAATGTAGCTGTTGAAAGACAAATAAGAGTTAAGGGGCCTGATGCAGAAAAATTTACAGATTATGTAATAACTAGAGATGCTACAAAAATTTCAACAATGAGAGGACGTTATGTTGTACTTTGCAATTATAAAGGCGGTGTTTTGAATGATCCAGTTTTGATGAGAGTGGCAGATGATGAATTTTGGTTTAGTTTATCAGACTCTGATATAGGTTTATATTTACAAGGTGTAAATGCTGACAAAAGGTTTAATGTTGAAATAGATGAAATAGACGCTTGTCCAGTTCAAATCCAAGGACCAAAATCTAAGGCATTAATGACTGATTTAATTGGAGACCAGGTAGATTTAGATAAAATGCCATTTTATGGTTTAGCTGAAGCAAAAGTCGGTGGTCGAAGTTGTGTGATCTCTCAATCTGGATTTTCAGGTGAAGCCGGATATGAAATTTATTTAAGAAACGCAACTCTTTATGCTGAAGATATGTGGAACGCTGTATTAAAAGCAGGAAAAAAACACAAATTGATGGTTATTGCTCCTGCCCACCACAGAAGAATTCAGGCAGGAATTCTTTCTTGGGGTCAAGATATGGATCATGAGCATAACCCATTTCAATGTAATTTAGGATATCAAGTTTCTTTATCTGGAAAAGGTGAATGGAACAAACAGGCAGATTATGTCGGCAAAGAAGCTTTAGAAAAAATGAAAAAACAGATTATTAATGGTGAGAAACCTTATAAACTTCAACTTGTTGGTATGGAACTAGGTGGAAAACCAATTGAGGATTATGCAAATGATTTCTATTTAATATCGAATTCAAATGGAGGGAAGCCAGTAGGATATATAACATCTCCTTGGTATCACCCCGAAAAAGGAACAAATATAGCTATGGGCTATGTTCCTTATGAGGGCAACCTTAATAACAACGGTTTTCCGATTGGAAATTTCGGAAAGAAATATAAAGTTTATCTTCCGAAGAAATATTCTAATAAACCAGTTGAGGCTACAGTTGTTCCGATACCTTTTACCGAGTCTTTCCATTCAAATACTAGAGAGGTTAAAAAATAGATTACTGACAAAATGTGATAGTATTCAGTAATGGATAAAAAAAATTTTTATAAGATTTTTAAACCCCAGTTAACTCCAAAGAGAATGTTAGAATTAGGAGTTTTCGGTGGCTCTTATTTTTCTGAAGGGAACATTAAAGAGTTTCCAGAAAAATGGTTTACAAAAGCTAAAATCAGCAAAAACTTTGATGTAAATTTAAACTACTTTAAGATCGAGTCAGGTTTATCAAGGCAAGAATGGATTAAAAAAGGATGGATTTTTAAAGAAGACCCTTTGGGTTGGTTTCAATGGTATTGTAGATTTAAAAATGGCAGAAGAATACTAGAGATTGATCAAATACAAATTAAAAGATGGAAAGCTTTTGGCGATAGACACGGACCTGCAGTAAAAAAAAATTGTGAGGAAGGTGACTTACAGTGCAGAAAAAGACAAAGGCAGGCTTTATTACAGTGGGCCTATAATCCAATTTTTTAATTAAATTGAACCGCAACAGTGTTTGTATTTTTTCCCAGAATTACAAGGACATTTTTCATTTCTACCAACCTTTTTTGTACTTGCAGAAACTTTTTTTGGAATTTCCTTATTTTTTTGGTCTTTAGAAACTACAATATTTAAATTTAACAAGAACTTTATAAGGTCATTTTTAATCTTTACGAGCAATCCTTCAAATAGAGTAAAAGCTTCTTTTTTAAATTCTGATAAAGGGTCTTTTTGACCATAAGATCTTAACCCGATTACTTGTCTTAATTGTTCAAGGTATTGTAAGTGTGATCTCCACGAAAAGTCTATTATCTGCAAAAATATTCTTTTTTCCAAATTGATGTTTTCTTCATTGCCAATAATATCAATTCTTTCATTTTTTTTTAATAAATAAAGATCTTTAATTCTTTTAGCAAATTGATTTTCATTAAGTGAAGTGATCGATATTAATTCTTTGTCGTCCAATGTATTTCCAGTTATATTCTTAATTGAAGCTAAGTAGCTTTTTTCATCATTAGATTTTAAATAAACACTTTTAGATTTTTCAAGATTTTCAATTGTTTCATCTAGAAAATCTATTAAAATCTTTTCTATATTTTCATTTTTTAAAATTTTTAATCTTTGTGAAAAAATAACTTGTCTTTGATCATTCATTACATCATCAAATTTAATCAATGTTTTTCTAATATCAAAATTTCTAGCTTCAACTTTTTTTTGAGCTCTTTCCATTGCCTTATTAATCCATGGATGGTCGATTGACTCATTTTTTTTTAGCCCAAGTTTTTTCAACATTCCATCAATTGAGTCACCCCCAAAAATACGCATTAATTCATCTTGCAAACTTATATAAAAAATTGAGCTACCAGGATCTCCTTGTCTTCCAGCCCTACCACGTAATTGATTATCAATTCTTCTACTTTCATGTCTCTCAGTTCCCACAATAAATAATCCTCCGTGCTCTTTTACTTTAATTTCATCTTTCTTAATTTTTTCAATGTCATTTATTTTTCCTTCCTCAACAAAATCCTTGTTGCCACCTAATTTTATATCTGTTCCACGTCCTGCCATATTAGTTGCTATTGTTACGGATCCAATCTTTCCAGCTTCTGCAATTATTTTAGCCTCTTTTTCATGTTGTTTCGCATTTAGAACATTATGCTTAATATTTTTATCATTAAGTAACCCAGAAATTTTTTCTGATTTTTCAATACTTGTGGTACCTACTAAAACTGGCTGCCCTTTATTGGTACATTCAATTATTTTATTAGTAATAGCCTCATATTTTTCAGACTCGGTTCTAAATATTTGATCATTGAGATCATTTCTTAACATCTTTTTATTCGTAGGAATTGAAACAACACTAAGTTTATAAATGTCAAAAAATTCTTCAGCTTCAGTAATAGCAGTTCCTGTCATACCGGATAATTTATTATATAACCGAAAATAATTTTGATAAGTAATAGAGGCCAGAGTTTGATTTTCTTCTTCTATTTTAACATTTTCTTTTGCTTCAATTGCTTGATGTAATCCATCGGAGAACCTTCTTCCATCTAATACTCTGCCAGTAAACTCATCGATAATTTGAACCTTTCCGTCTCTTACTATGTAATCAGTATCTTTTTTAAAAAGTAAATTTGCTTTCAAAGCTTGATTAACATGATGAACAAGGCTCAAATTTTCAGGATCGTAAAAATTGTTATTTTTTAGAATTCTTTTTTGAATAGACAATTTTTCAATTTTATCAATTCCATGATCAGTCAAAATTGCGTTTTTATTTTTTTCATCCATTTCAAAATCAATTTTTTGTAAATGTTTAATAAACTCATTTGAAATTGAATAGAGATCAGTTTTATCTTCAAGTTTTCCTGAAATTATTAACGGTGTTCTCGACTCATCGATCAAAATACTGTCAACTTCATCAACTATGCAATAATTATGAGTTCTTTGAACCATATCCTCTAACTCATATTTCATATTATCTCTAAGATAATCAAATCCAAGTTCATTATTAGTAGCGTAAGTTATATTATAATTATAATTTTTTTTTCTTTGGATATCATCGAGTTCATTTGTGATGCACCCGGTCGATACTCCTAAATAATTAAATACCTTTCCCATCCATTCCGAGTCTCTTTTTGCTAAGTAATCATTAACTGTTACTATATGAACTCCTTTATCACTCAATGAATTTAGGTAAGCCGGTAAAGTGGACACCAATGTCTTTCCTTCACCTGTTTTCATTTCAGCTATTTTACCGCTATGCAGTATTATTCCGCCTGCTAATTGAACGTCATAATGTCTTTCACCTAGCGTTCTTCTTGCAGCTTCTCTAACCAATGCAAAACTTTCGGGGATAATGCTATCTAAGGATTTCTTTTCTTTTACTGCCCGTTTTAGGTTTAGAGTTCTTTCTTTTATTTCTCCCTCAGAAAGAGACTTTATCGAGCTCTCTTTACTGTTAATGGCTGCTATTAAATTCTTTGTTTTATCTAATTCTTGTTGATTAGAGCTTTTAAATATTTTACTAAAAGTTCTTGTAAATACATTCATTATACTTCTATATATGTATTTATAATCTAAATTAAATAGTAATTATGACAATAAATTTAAAAAACTTCCTTAACGATAAAACTAAATTGTCGAAAATTGGGGAGTTTCAAACTTTAAAACAAATAGAAGGACTTGAAATGTCCGCTGTATCAGCAGATTTATATAATAATGGAAGAGATGACTTAACTCTGTTCTATTTTAGCAAAGGCGCTAATTATGCGACGGTATCAACAACTAATAGTATTATTTCAGAAACGATAGCATGGAATAATAGTTCTCATAAGAAATCTATTAAAGGCCTGATGGTGAATACTAAAAATGCAAATACTTTTACAGGAAAACAAGGAAAAGAAAGTTTAGACATAATTGCAAAAAACTTAGCTAGAATTTTGACTTTAAAAGAGTCTAAATCAGATAGGGGAACTTTTGAAACAGTTAGAATTAAAGATTTAATATTTGCTTCAACAGGAGTTATTGGAGAGGAGTTTCCAGTCCACAAAATAAAAGATGCTTTACCTGATTTAGTAGAGAAACTAAAAGTTGATCATAATAAATTATTTTGGCTAAAGGTTGCTTCAGGCATGATGACAACAGATACAAGACCAAAATTAGCTTACGAGGAAATAATAGTTGGAGATGAATTAGTGAAATTATGTGGAATAGCAAAAGGATCAGGAATGATAGCTCCTAATTTAGCTACAATGTTATCCTTTATTTTTACTAATGCTGATATAAATTCAAACTTATTAAAATCACTATTAAAAAAAGCAGTTGCAAATACTTTTAATGCAATTACTGTAGATAGTGATCAATCTACTAATGACATGGTTTCTATTTTCTCAACAAGAGCTATAAAAATAGGTCAAAACCTTTCGTTGAATGATAAAATAATACAAAAATTTGAATTATCTTTAAAAAAATTGTGTTTAAATTTGGCACACCAAATTGTTGTAGATGGAGAAGGGGCAAAAAAATTTTTAAAAGTAAAGATAATAAATGCTAAATCAATTGGAAGTGCAAAAAAAATTGCTTTTTCAATAGCTAATTCGCCTTTAATTAAAACTGCGGTTGCAGGTGAAGATCCTAATTGGGGGAGGATCATCATGGGAATTGGTAAATCTGGTGAGATTATTGATACAAAAAAACTAAAAATAAAACTTGGCAATTTTACTGTTGCTGAAAATGGTAAAATTTCTGAAAGTTATAATGAAGAAAAATTAAGAGAATATATGAAGTGGGACTCAATCGAGATTGAAATAAATTTAAGATTAGGTAATGATGCATTTGAGTGCTATACATGTGATTTCACACATGATTATATAGATATAAACGCTGATTATAGAAATTGAAACTTTATTACAATGATAAAATATAATTTAAAATGTTACAATAACCACGAATTTGAAAGTTGGTTTTCAAATTCAGAGGAATTTGAAAAATTAAAGAAAAAAAAATTATTAGAATGTATTTACTGTTCTTCAAAGGAAATAAACAAATCGATTATGGCGCCTATGGTGTCTGGCATAAAAACAAATAGCAATAGGCAAAACAAGTTCAGAAAAAATTTGTCATTTCACAAGAAAGAATTACATAAAATAAGAGAGTTTGTAGAAAAAAACTTTGAATTTGTCGGAGACAAGCTAAGTCAAAAAGTGAGGGAAATTTACTACGATAAAAAAACAAAAAAGAGCATTTATGGAACTGCAACACCAAAAGAAAAAAAAGAACTAGCAGAAGAGGGAATTGAATTATTAAGCATTCCTTGGATCAGTAAAGATAATTAATTTTTTACACTAGAAACAATATAATTTACTGAGAGATTATCAGTTCTTTTCCACTTTCTAAAGATAGGACTAAATTCTAATCCTTTTATATTAATTGTAGTAAAGTTTTTTTCAAATAAAATTTTTTGTAATTCTTCAGGTCTAATAAATTTATTCCAATCATGAGTTCCTATAGGAAGCCACCTAAGCACATACTCTGCTCCGATAATTGCTTTTATATAAGAAGAAAATGTTTTATTAATTGTTGCAGTAAACATCAAACCATTTTTTTTAAGTAGATTATTACATGACTGAAGATAAAGATCTAAATTATCTACATGCTCTACAACTTCCAAATTTAAAATTATATCATATTGCTCTTTCTCTTGAAGTTGTTCGGGTGATTTATTAATGTAATTAATTTTAAGATTACTTTCCTTACCATGAATAGATGCAACTTTAATGTTTTTTTCTACTGCATCTATACCTGTAACATTACCCCCTAAGCGTGCCATAGGTTCACTTATCAATCCACCTCCACACCCAATATCAAGTATCTTTAAATTAGAGAGAAAAAACTTTTTCTTTTTATCTAAATTAAAGTGTTGAGATATTTCTTCTAGAATGTATTCGATTCTTATAGGATTAAACATATGTAATGGTTTAAATTTACCATTTACATCCCACCATTCGTCAGCTAGCTTTGAAAACTTTTGAATTTCGTCTTTATTTATTGTAGTCATAAGTTCTTGATGTATTAAATAAATTATAATTCTGTTTATATTATATTAAAATCTATTAATGGCAAAAAAAGTATTAAAATTTGGTGGAACTTCCGTAGGAACTATTGAGAGAATCCTACATGTGGCTTCAATTATTAAAAGAGAAACCGACGCAGGTAATAAAATTATCGCTGTTGTGTCTGCTATGTCAGGGAAAACAAATGAGTTATTGAAACAATCAAAATCAATTTCTAATAATTTTAGCAAAAGGGAGCTTGATGTGTTACTTTCATCTGGAGAACAAGTTACGTGCTCTCTATTAGCTGGTGCATTAGTTGAACAAGGCATTAATGCTAAATCTTGGTTAAATTGGCAAATACCAATTTTAACTGAAGGTGAAAATTTTAATGCGAGAATAATTAATATGAACACATCAAAAATAGATGAGTTTTTATCAATTAAGGGTGTAGCTATAATTCCAGGGTTTCAAGGAGTTTCAAAAATTGGAGATGTAACAACTATTGGAAGAGGAGGCTCTGATGCAACAGCAGTAGCAATAGCAAAATTATTTGGAGCCGATACTTGTGAAATTTATACGGATGTAGATGGTGTTTATTCCACAGATCCTAATAAAATACCTTTAGCAAAAAAAATTGATAAGATCTCTTATGATGAGATGTTGGAGCTGTCATCTCTTGGTGCCAAAGTTATGCAATCATCTGCGGTCCAGACTGCAATGATGTATGATATCCCTCTTGAAGTAAAATCGACTTTTACAAACAGGCATGGAACAAAAATATTCAATCAAGAAAGTATCGATTATACAAAAAGTGTAACTGGAGTAGCCTACTCTAAAGATGATGCGAAAGTTACTCTTATTGGAGTTGAAGATAGACCAGGTGTTGCCGCAAATATATTTGAGCCATTGAGCAAAAATCAGATAAACGTAGATATGGTAATACAAAATATTTCTTCAGACCATAAGACTACAGATGTGACTTTTACAATTAAAAGAGATGATCTTTCTAAAACGCTAGAAATAATAAAAAATAATAATATGATTAATTACAATGAATTGACACACAATGATAAAGTATCTAAAATTTCAATAGTAGGAGCAGGCATGGTTTCTACGCCAGGAATTACTTACAAAATGTTTAAAGGTTTGGCTGAAGAAAAAATTAATATTTTAGCGATTTCAACATCTGAAATAAAATTATCTGTTATAATCAGTGAAGATGATACCTTAAAAGCTGTAAAGAAATTACATTCAATTTTTGACTTAGATTAAAATGGAAATAAGACCACATAGAACAATTCATAGAAGAAAAACTAAAAAGATTAAGGTCGGAAATGTTTTAGTAGGAGGAGACTCTCAAATTAGCGTTCAGTCAATGACAAACACTCTTACTACTGATGTGAAAGCAACTGTTAGACAAATTAATTTATTGGAAGAAGCCGGTGCTGATATTGTAAGAGTATCTTGTCCTGATGAAGAATCAACAAAGGCACTTAAAGAAATTGTTAAAGAAGTTAAAGTGCCTATAGTTGCAGATATTCACTTTCATTATAAAAGGGCGATCGAAGCAGCTAAAATGGGCGCTAGCTGTTTAAGAATTAACCCTGGTAATATTGGATCCAATGAAAGAATAGTAGAAGTAATTAAAGCTGCAAAAGATAATAATTGTTCAATAAGAGTTGGGGTTAATGCAGGCTCATTAGATAAAAAGTTGTTAGAAAAATATAAGGAACCTTGCCCAGATGCTTTGGTAGAGAGCGCAATGTATAATGTAAAATTGTTAGAGGATAATGATTTCTTTAATTTTAAAATTAGTGTGAAGTCTTCTGATGTATTTTTAACTGTGAAATCTTATAGACAATTATCCGAAGCTTGCAATTATCCTTTGCATTTAGGAATTACAGAAGCTGGCGGATTACTAACTGGAAGCATAAGATCGTCAATTGGTATAGGGCAATTATTAATGGAAGGTATTGGAGATACAATTAGAGTTTCCTTGTCCTCAGATCCAGTGGATGAAATTAAATCTGGATTTGAAATTTTAAAATCTTTAGGCATCAGAGCTAGAGGGGTAAATATTATTTCCTGCCCTTCATGTGCTAGGCAAGCATTTCCTGTAATAGAAACTGTAAAAAAATTAGAAAAAAAACTATCTCATTTAAAAGAACCAATTACTCTATCTATTATAGGATGTGTAGTGAATGGACCAGGAGAAGCAGCACAAACTGAAGTTGGATTAACTGGAGGAGGTCAAGATAATAATCTTTTATACTTATCTGGAATACCACATGAAAAAGTGGCAAGCGCAGATATAATCGATAAAGTCGTTAAACTTGTAGAAGAAAAAGTAAAGCAAAAAAATAAATAACAATGATACCAAAAGAAAAAGTGCAAGATTTAGTCTCTAAGCATGATAATTTGGAAAAAGAACTTTCATCTGGAAAGATTGATACAAAATTATTTGCAAAAAAATCAAAAGAATACTCAAATTTAGAAAGTATCATCTTATGTGCACGAGATTTTCTTAAGTTTGATAGCGAGGCTAAAGACCTAAATCAAATTATAGATGATAAAAATAATGATAATGAAATTATAGAAATGGCTAAAAAAGATTTAGAAGAATTGAAAAAAAAGAAAGAAATTTACGATAACAAACTTAAAATTTTTTTACTACCAAAAGATGAAGACGATGATAAAAATGCTATTGTTGAAATAAGGGCAGGGACTGGTGGGCTTGAAGCCTCCCTTTTTTGTGCAGATCTTTTTAAAATGTACGAGCGAGTCTGCTCAAAAAAAAAATGGAAGTTAGAAATTATAAGTATTTCTAAAAGCGAGGCGGGAGGTTTTAAAGAAGTAATATTTTCTGTAAGCGGAAATGATATTTATTCATATTTAAAATATGAGTCAGGAGTGCATAGAGTACAAAGGATACCTGAAACTGAGACTCAAGGTAGAGTACATACTTCAGCTGCCACCATTGCTGTTTTACCTGAAGCCGAAGCTGTCGACATACAAATTAAGGATTCAGATTTAAGAATTGATGTTTTTAGAGCTGGAGGACCAGGCGGGCAGTCAGTTAATACTACTGATAGCGCAGTAAGAATTACACACGTTCCTACAGGCGTTGTTGTAAGTCAACAAGATGAAAAATCCCAACATAAAAATAAAGCTAAAGCTTTAAAAATTTTGAGATCAAGGGTATATGAAGCAGAAAAAAGAAAGAAAGATCAAGAGCGATCTAGTAATCGTAGAAGTCAAATTGGTACAGGAGATAGATCAGAAAGAATAAGAACTTACAATTTTCCTCAAGGAAGAGTAACCGACCACAGAATTAATCTTACTCTACATAAACTTGACGAATTTTTAAGTGGAGAAATTCACGAAGAAATGAACCAAGAACTTAGACTAAAAGAACAAGATATTAAACTAAAAAACCTACACTGATGGAAATTTTAGAACTTTTAAATATTGGAGCAAGACAGCTGAAAAAAAATAGCATTACCTCTCATAGATTAGACTCAGAGATATTGCTCTCAAAAGTTTTAAATAAAAATAGAGAAGATTTATTAATTAATTTAAATAAGAAAATCAAATTCAGCACCGCTAAAGCTTTTCGAAAACTTATTGAAAGAAGATCTTTACAAGAACCAATAGCTTATATTTTAAAAAAAAAGGAATTTTGGAGCAATAATTTTGTAGTTAATCATAACACATTGATACCCAGACCAGAAACAGAACTAATGGTAGAAAAATTAATTAACATCTTTAAATCTAAAAAAATATTTTTTTTAGACATAGGCACAGGCACAGGATGTATACTTTTAAGTATTGCTCAAGAACTTAAAGACTCAAAAGGAATAGGTATAGATATATCTGCAAAAGCAATAGGAGTTGCTAAGATTAATTCTAAAATTTTAAAGTTACGTCAAAGAACTAAATTTTATACAATGCCATTGGACAATTTTTTCAATAAAAAGCTTGATTTAATCGTATCTAATCCACCATATATAATGAGAAAAGATTTAAAAAATTTAAAAGAAGATATAAGAAAATTTGAACCCAAATTAGCTTTAGACGGTGGAAATGATGGACTTGACGTAATTCAAAAAGTTATTTACAAATCACGGAATATCTTAAAGATTAAAGGTATGCTCGCCTTAGAAATAGGAAATGGGCAATTTAATAAAGTTTCAAAAATACTAAAAAAAAATAACTTTAGAATTAGATATTTAGTTAAAGATTATAAGGAAAATATAAGATGTATATTATCAACATTGCAAAATTAAAGCTAAAAGAAAATTTAATTAATGAATAATAATAGAAGAAGAAATTTTAGGCCTAGATCTCAAAAGAATAACTTCAGACGTAGAGGTGGCTCAATTAACTCGAGCAATGGAAGTTCGTTTAACAATAACGGAAACATGAATTTTAACAGAAACGGATCAATGTCAAATCCACACAATGTAGAAAAAACTATGATGAAATTTCAACAGCTTGCTAAAGATGCTCAGAGCAATGGAGATCCGGTACTAGGAGAAAATTACCTACAACATGCAGATCATTATTCCAGAAGATTAGCTGAGCTCAATGAAAGAAACAAAGAAAATTCTAATAACAATAAGTCTGAAAGTCCGACAGACGATAATGCTAAAGAAATATCAAAAAATTAAAAATAAAATTTAAACTACGAAAATAAAAAACTATTTTCTTAATTTCGACAATTTTAAATCAATTTTAATTCTAGCTAATTCAAATTCCTCTCTATCCTTTCCTTTTAAAATTTTCCCTGAGGGTAGCTTTAATTTTTGTGAGTTTACTTTTTTACCATTAACGATTACTTCATAATGTAAATGAGGACCTGTAGATAAACCAGTAGATCCGACATAACCAATAATCTGTCCTTGTTTAACTCTTCTTCCTTCTTTTATCCCTTTGGCGAAATTTTTCATGTGTGCATAAACTGTTTGGTATGTCGAGTTATGTTTTATTTTTACACAATTTCCTCCACCTCCGCACCATCTTGCCCTTATAACTTTACCAGCACCAGATGCCATAATCGGTGTACCACTTGGCGCAGCGAAGTCTGTTCCTTTGTGCATTTTGTTATAACCTAAAATTGGATGTTTCCTCATACCAAAGGATGATGACAGACGAGCACCATTGATTGGAGTTTTCATCAGAGATTTAACAATACTTTTCCCTTTTATATCGTAAAAGCCAATATCTTCTTTATCTTTAAAATTATAGAGATTAATATTTTCTCCATTAACAAACATTGAAGCATATACAATTTTTCCTGTATCTTTTACTATATTATTATCATCTTCAAATCTTTCGTATAAAATTTCAAACCAATCTCCTTTTCTTATATCTCTTTGAAAGTCTACTTCGAAACCGTATATTCTTGCAAATTCGACTATGATATTTGGCTCTATTCCTGCTTCAATAGCTGCACTATACAAATTACTTTTAATTTCATTTTTTATTACAACTTCTTTTTTATAAAGTTTTAAAATATTTTTTTTAACAACAAAGTTATTTTGAGAATTTCTTATTTCAATACCTAAAGTGTTATTTACGGGATAAGAAAGATTTATCACTGATTTTGTTCCATCATCATTTATTTTAAGCACTATTGATAATTTTCTACCTGCATAAATATTTGTTAATTCTAATTTTTTAAGTTCATTCGATATACTCTTTATGTCATTGGGGTTAACTTTCAATTTTTTTAGTATCTTTTCTATTGAATCATTATTTTGTATAAGATACTTTATTTCTTTGTAAGGATTATTAATTTTTGTTATTATATAGTCAGTTAAATTTAAAAAATCATTAGTCTCAACCAGAGAACTAAGGTTTTGGTTTTTTTCTTTATTTTTTTTATCTATAAGATCTGTTGTTAAAATAAAAATAATTACAAAAATAAATAAAGAGATTAAATAGATAAATATATTAAGATTAAAAATCTTTGAATTTCCAATATTCTTAGTCTCCATTAACTGCTTTATCTTAGAAAATTGGATAAAAAATCGATTTATCGCCATAGTTGTTTTCTATAAAAATAATATCCAATTTGCAACGTACTAGGGGTTAAAATAGCACATATTTATTGACTTTTTGGCTTAATATACGCCTTGACTTACCCAATATTTGTAATAAAACCACCGCTCACCTCAACGCTAATATTATTTTATAGCGCCAAAGGTGTGTAGATTTTAAGCTTAAAATCTTAGCTTTTTTAAATTGTGAATTTTTAAGAAGAGAAGTGTGGACGGCTAGGTTAATAAAGAAATTGTCGTACACACTTTAACGAAAAATAACTTTAAGTTACCTTAAAGTTATTAAAGCTAGTGTGCGCCGTTATTAAACTTGAGAGTTTGATCATGGCTCAGAACGTACGCTGGCGGCACGCCTAACACATGCAAGTCGAACGCAGTAGCAATACTGAGTGGCAAACGGGTGAGTATAATGTGGGAATCTGCCTTTTGGTTTGGAATAACACGGGGAAACTTGTGCTAATACCGAATAAGCCTTTACAGGGAAAGTTTTAATGCCAAAAGATGAGCCCGCACTTGATTAGCTAGTTGGTAAGGTAAAAGCTTACCAAGGCAATGATCAATAGCTGTTCTTAGAGGAAG
>CACHLD010000002.1:57500-134290 GCA_902580565.1 uncultured Pelagibacteraceae bacterium
TAAAGGGGCTAGGGGAGAGAAATCTTTACCAACCCTCATAAAACTCCGAATACCGAACATTTTACCTCAGCAGACAGACTGTGGGTGCTAAGGTCCATGGTCGAAAGGGAAAAAGCCCAGATCACCAGATAAGGTCCCTAAATCATGATTAAGTGTGAAAGGATGTGGAGATTCCTAAACAGCCGGGAGGTTGGCTTAGAAGCAGCCATCCTTTAAAGATAGCGTAACAGCTCACCGGTCTAATAGAGTTTCTGCGCCAAAGATGTAACGGGGCTCAAATCATGTACCGAATCTGTGGATTTATAATTTCTTAGGAAATTATATCTGGTAGCGGAACGTTCTGTAAGCCTGTAAAGGGATACCCGTGAGGGATCCTGGAGGTATCAGAAGTGCGAATGCTGACATAAGTAACGATTAACAGAGTGAAAAACTCTGTCGCCGAAAATCCAAGGGTTCCTGCGCAAGGTTAATCCACGCAGGGTTAGTCGACCCCTAAGTCGAGGGCGAGAGCCGTAGACGATGGAAACAAGGTTAATATTCCTTGACCCGATGGTAGTGACGGATTTTGTAAATTGTTAACTCTTAATGGATTGAGTTAGCCGTGAAAAAGTCCCAGGAAATAGCTCCATCATAGGATCGTACCCTAAACCGACACAGGTGGATTATTAGAGTATAATTAGGCGCTTGAGAGAATGATGTTGAAGGAACTCGGCAAAATGCCTCTGTAACTTCGGAAGAAAGAGGACCCATTTTTAGGCAACTTAAAGTGGGTGGCACAAGCCAGGGAGATGCGACTGTTTATCAAAAACACAGGGCTCTGCTAACACGTAAGTGGATGTATAGGGTCTGACGCCTGCCCGGTGCTGGAAGGTTAATGTGGTGAGTGCAAGCTCACTCCTGAAGCCCCAGTGAACGGCGGCCGTAACTATAACGGTCCTAAGGTAGCGAAATTCCTTGTCGGGTAAGTTCCGACCTGCATGAATGGCGTAACGATATCTCCGCTGTCTCCAACATCAACTCAGTGAAATTGAATTCTCCGTGAAGATGCGGAGTTCCCGTGGTTAGACGGAAAGACCCCGTGCACCTTTACTACAACTTTATATTGGTGTTAGGAATGATATGTTTAGCATAGGAGGGAGACTTTGAAGTTTTAGCGTCAGCTGAGATGGAGTCACCAGTGAAATACCTCTCTTATTATTCTTGACATCTAACTGCTTGCCGTAATCCGGCAGCAAGACATTGTATGGTGGGTAGTTTGACTGGGGCGGTCGCCTCCCAAAAAGTAACGGAGGCGTGCGAAGGTAGGCTCAGAACGGTCAGAAATCGTTCGTAGAGTGCAATGGCATAAGCCTGCCTGACTGCGAGACTGACAAGTCGAGCAGAGTCGAAAGACGGTCATAGTGATCCGGTGGTTCTGAGTGGAAGGGCCATCGCTCAACGGATAAAAGGTACGCCGGGGATAACAGGCTGATACCCTCCAAGAGTCCATATCGACGAGGGTGTTTGGCACCTCGATGTCGGCTCATCACATCCTGGGGCTGGAGCAGGTCCCAAGGGTTTGGCTGTTCGCCAATTAAAGTGGTACGTGAGCTGGGTTCAGAACGTCGTGAGACAGTTCGGTCCCTATCTGCCATGGGTGTAGAAGAATTGAGAGGATTTGTCCCTAGTACGAGAGGACCGGGATGAACATACCACTGGTGGACCGGTTGTAGCGCCAGCTGCAGTGCCGGGTAGCTAAGTATGGACGGGATAACCGCTGAAAGCATCTAAGTGGGAAACCCACCTCAAAACTAGTTCTTCCCATAGAGCCGTAGTAGACCACTACGTTGATAGGCTGGATGTGGAAGCGCGGCAACGCGTGTAGCTGACCAGTACTAATAGCTCAATTGGCTTGATTTATGCACTGAAAAAAATTTTTTGTTAGTAGATGTATCAACCGATATTCATATTTACTCTAAATACATAAATATATCCAAAAATAGCAATGGCAGTGTTTTTACCAAATAATACAAAAAAAGCTTTACTGTTCAACTTTTGAACGTTATAAATGTTCAATAATTGAACATATGAAAAACGAAGATCAATTTGATGTATTAAGAAAAATTAAAAAAGAACCAGACTTTTCTCAAAGAGAATTGGCTGAGGAACTAGGATTTAGTCTTGGTAAATTAAATTATTGTTTAAAGGCTTTGCAGAACAAAGGATTGGTAAAATTACAAAATTTCCAAAAAAGAGAAAACAAAATATCATATCTTAGATATGTAATTACTCCCAAAGGAATCTCAGAAAGAACAAAACTCACACTCAATTTTATGAAAAGAAAAATGAAAGAGTATGACGATTTAAAAAAAGAACTTGAGGAAAATACATAATTATGTGGACTATAATAAAATTTGATAAAAAAAAGATTAATCTTTTAAAAGAAGATCTAAGAAAAAAAGTTGGAGGGAACTATAAAATTTACATTCCTAAGATATTAGTAAAAAGATTTATAAAAGACAAACTGATAAATAAAGAAGTGAATTTATTAGGAGACTATATGTTTTGTTTTAACGAAAAATTTAAAAATAAAAATGATTTAAATCGGTATAATAATTTACGAGGAATAAAGTACTTTTTAAATGGCTGCATAGAGTCTCAAAAAGATATCCAATTATTTATTAATAAGTGTAAAAATGGAGAGAATGATAATGGTTACTTATCATTTGATTTTTTTGACATAAATTTAAAACAATTCTACAAATTTTATACCGGACCATTTATTGATCAAATTTTTAAGGTTATTAATTTACAAAAAAATAAAATAAGAATTTTAATGGGAAATATTGAAACAACTATTGATAAAAAAGACTTGTTATTCAAGCCCCTTTAAAAAAAGTACATGGCTGTAAGCATTACCTGTGAAATGATTTTTTGCAAAGTGCGGAGCTATGGAAATATCTTAATTTAAAGCCTCGTAAAATGATAAATAAAAAAAAAATAGCAATAATAGGAGCTAGTGCTCCTTCATGTATTTTAGCACTTTATTTATTTAAAAAAAAATATGACGTAACATTACTTGAAAAAACTAGGAAGATTGGAGGAGCTTGGGCTAATGATAATCATGGACCAAAATTTTCAAACATAATTTATCCGATAAACAAAGATGAACGTAAAATTTATAAAAAGGCTTTATTATTCTTTAAAAAAAAAAAAATTAGATTTAAAAAAGATATAGAAAAATCTTTATTTTCAAAAGAAATTGTAAAAGCAACAAGTTGTGATTTATCAAAAATGTACGAGGACGTTAAAAAGAAGATTAAAATAAAAAATAATTTAGAAGTAAAACTAATTGAAGAGAGAGATGACAATGTTATAATTAATAAAAAATATAATTTTAGCCATGTAATCTTTCCTACTTATGTAAGCACAAATAAAATTTTAATAACAAGCAACAAGTTACATAAAAAAATTCATTTACCGTTTTTAAAGATGAATAAAGCTTTACATGTAAGATTATTTGTAAAAGATTTCATAAAAAAAAATTTTGCTTATAAAAGATTAAAGATAGGACCTATGGATAGATTTCAAATCCAAAAAATTAAAAAAAATATTTATCAGATAAATGGAAGAGTGCTCATTGATTGGAAAAATAAAAACAAAAATTTAATAAAGGAAAGAATTGTTCAGGAGAATATTTTTAAAAAGATAATTAAAATTCAGTTTTTCAATTACATAAGTTGTATAAGAAACTTTAAACATATGAGAATTTTAAACAATAAACTTAAATATTCAAAAAGAATTCATTACACTAATACCTTTACTTTACTTGAGTTTTTCTCGAATAGCATTTTAAACAAAAAAATTGAAAAAAATTTGAAGCATGAGCGTTAATAGCAAAAGCATTTATCATACTAAAAATCTCGATCATGATTATTTTGAAAAACAAATTGTACATCCATACGAGTCAACAAAACAATTTTTCAAATTTTTAAACAAATATAAGCCTCTTAAAAATAAGAAAATAATAGATTTAGCTTGCGGAAGTGGCGCAAACTTATTTTATCTTAAAAAAAATTTTGATTTAAAACAATGTTGGGGGTTTGATCAAAATAGTTATCTTATAAAAACTGCAAAAAAATTCACAAAACAGAAAAATATAAAAAGTTTAAATTTTAAGAGACAAGATATTGAAGATTTAAATTTTATAAAAGATAAAGATTTACGACCTGATGGGGCAATCTCAATTCAAACCCTTTCAATTCTAAATGATTATGAAAAAGTAATAAAGTTTGCCAAAAATTTAAAACCAAATTTTATTTGTGTTAATTCGTTGTTTTGGCAAGGAGATATTGATTTTAAAATTGCAGTAAATTTTCTAAAAAAAAATAATAGAAAAACTATAAAAATAAATCATTATAATATTTATTCTATTCAACATTATATAAAATTTTTGAAAAAACTAGGATATAAAAAAGTTACCATAAAAAAATTTAAAACAAAAAAAAGATTACACACAAAAAATAAAAATTTAATGGGCTCTTACTCAATTAATTTAGATGGTTCAAGTGCTATTAAATCTGGTCCAATAATATTAGACTGGTATTTTGTTCTTGCTTCAAAATAGGGATATGCTCAAAAAAATTCTAATATTTGGAGCAGGGTCTATAGGAGCACACCACATGAACGCTGGTAGATCACTTGGCTGCGATGTTTATTTTACCGATATTAATTTTGATCAAGTAATATATTTAAAGAATAATTTATATCCATCAAGATATAAAAAATGGGATAAAAAAATAAAATTTATTCCCTTCAATGAAGTTACCAAATTAAAAGATTATTTCAATTTAGTGGTTTTAGGTGTTCCACCCCAATACCATTTAAGTTTACTAAAATTTTGTTTTAAACATCTTAAATTTAAAAAGATTCTTGTAGAGAAGCCTTTAAGCGTATTTAATCAAGATTTTAAGTCACTGAACAAGATGAATAATAAGAATAAAATCTTCTGCGGTTTTAATCATTCTGTTTCAAAATCAATACTAAAATTATTTAATTTAATTAAAGAGAATAAAATTGGAAATATAAATTCTGTAATTATAAATTGGAAAGAAGACTTCAATTATATACTTAAAGCACATCCCTGGATCAAAAATTTAAAAGATACCTATTTAAGCACTTTGAAAAGTGGTGGAGGGGGAATACAAGAATATTCGCATGCGATACATCTAGCGGTATTATTTAAGAATATAATGTTTAAAGATAAATTTCTTATTGAAAAAAATATATTAATAAATAAGAAAAAAAATGAATTTTATGATTTTAAATCAGACATTATTTTTAAAAACAAAGGAAAAAAAATTTCAACATATATTGATACTATTAGTAAAACAGTTAAAAAAAACATTCAAATTAATGGCTCAAAAGGCTCAATTTTTTGGCTTAGGGAGCTAGAAAAAAAAAAAGAAACTATTTTTATAAATAACTCTAAAAACAAAAAGATTAATTTCAAGATAAATAGAAGAGCTGATTTTATAAATGAACATAAAAATCTTTATATAAATGAAAACAAAAAAATAATTAAAAATTTAAATTTAAAAAATTCAATTGAAACTATGGTATGTATTAATAGGTTGTTAAATAATGTTTAAAAAAATAAAAAAAAATACCAAAAAATTACAAGATTATGCCCATTCTATTATTCCTGGGTTGAGCGGTCTACTTGGCAAAAGGCCAGAAATGTATTTACCAGGTGGACAGTGGCCCACTTATTATTCAAAAGCTAAAGGTATAAATATTTGGGATTTAAAAGGTAAAAAATACTTGGATTTCACTATGATTGGGGTTGGATCTTGCGTTTTAGGCTATTCAGATCCAGACATTGACAAAGTTGCAAAAAAAATCATTTCTCAAGGGCCTTTAACAACATTAAACCCGCCTGAGGAAATTATCTTAGCTGAAATGCTACTTAAAACTCATAATTGGGCAGACCAAGTTAAATTTGCTAGAACTGGGGGAGAGATGGTTGCCATGGCAGTCAGATTAGCTAGAGCGTTTACAAAAAGAGATAAAGTGATGATCTGTGGTTATCATGGTTGGCATGATTGGTATTTGGCAACAAATCTTAAAGATAGTAAAAATTTAAATAATCATTTATTAGCTGGTTTAGAACCAAGCGGCGTTCCTAAAGGCTTGGCTGAAACAGTGATACCTTTTAATTTTAATAGCTGTAAAGATTTAGATCAAGTAATAAAAAAAAAGGCTAAAGAATGTGCCGCAATCATTATGGAGCCTGCAAGAAATACTTTGGGTTGTAAATCATTTCTAAAATCAATTCGTAAAATTGCAAATGAAAATAAATGTGTTTTAATTTTTGATGAAATAACCTGTGCATGGAGAAATAATTCTTCAGGAGTTCATATGGACCTAGGTGTTTATCCAGATCTAGCGACGTTTGGTAAAACAATGGCCAATGGCATTCCTATATCAGCTTTAATTGGAAAAAAAGAAATAATGGAAGAAGCAAAAAATTCCTTTATTAGTAGCACAAATTGGACAGAAAGATTGGGACCAGCATGTGCTGTTGAATTTCTAAAAAAACACAAAAAATTAAATTTAGGAAAAATTTTAATTGAAAAAGGAAAAAAAATTAGAAAAATTTGGATTGAAGCTGCTAAGGAAGCTGGAATAAATTATCAAAAAAATTCTTTAAATGGACCTGCATGTCTTAATAAATTTAACATGTCAGTAAAAACAAAGAAAAATTTAAGATTAGAAATTTTTGGCATTGAACCTTTATCAAGTTTTAAAATTTCTACTCAGAACAGTGATGATTGGCCAATAATTATAACATATTTTATACAAGAGATGTTAAAAGAAGGCATACTTGCATCTGATAGGTGCTATTCGAATTATTGTCAAACAGAAATAGCACTAAAAAAATATGAAAAAGCTTGTAAAAAAATTTTTAAAAAAATTTCGTATTTTTTGAAAAAAAGAAGTTTAAAGAAGCAACTTAATGGTCCAATTAAACAAATGGGCTTTAAAAGATTAAATTAGTACTGTATTTTGTTAAAAAATTTCTTAATTATTACAGCAAGGTGCAAATCATCTAGATTGCCTAATAAAATTTTGAGGGATTTGAATAAAAACACTAAGTGTATTGATGTTTTAATTCAAAGAGCAAAAAAAGTTAAATTACCTATCATAATAGCGACTTCTAAAAATAAAACTGACGACAAATTATGTAAATATATTAAAGAAAAAAAATATGATGTTTCAATTTTTAGAGGAAGCAGCAAAAACAAACTTTTAAGATGGAATAATTGTTTTAAAAAATATAATATTCAAAATGCTTGTTTAGTCGATGGTGACGATATATTTTTTGATTATGATATTTATAAAAGACTAATTAAAAAAATAGGTGATTTCGATATAATTAGTTCTCATAAATCAATGGTAACAGGTGTTTTTACACATGTAATAAAAATTGATGCTTTTAACAAAATGTTTAAATTATTTAATAAAAATATAGATAGTGAAATGATCGAACCTTTTATTAAAAAAGCCAAACTAAAAAGAAAGTTAATTAAAAATGAAAAAATTTATCATCAAAATGGAATAAGGCTGACACTTGATTATAATGAAGATTTAAAATTAATGAAGATTCTATCAAAAAAATTTAAAAATACAGTTAGCACAAAAACTATTTTAAATTATTTGAAAAAAAACAATCAGGTAAAAAAAATTAATTATTTTAGAGAGGCTTTTTGGAAAAAAAATCAATCTAGAAAAATCAACACACTAACTATTTGATAATTCCAATTTATTAATATAACTTTTTTTTATGAAACCTCTTGTAATTTTTGAATTAGCTAACAATCACATGGGCAGCGTATCACATGCTAAATTGATAATTAAAAAGTATTATGCAATTTCAAAAAAATTTAGAGATAAAATAGATTTTGCTGTTAAATTTCAGTATAGAGATCCTGAAACATTTATTCACGAAAGTTTTAAAGAAAGTGATGATAAGCATGTTGTTAGATTCAAAAGTACTTTTTTTCAAAGAAAAGATTGGTCAAAAATTATAAAATTTAGCAGATCAAAGTTTAAAATAATTTGTACACCATTTGATGAAATATCTGTTAACAATGTTGTTAGAGATAAATTTGATTATCTTAAAATCGCAAGTTGCTCTGCAACAGATTGGCCGTTAGTAGAATTTATAGCAAAACGAGCAAAACATAAAAAAATTATTTGTAGTCTTGGTGGCTTGAATAAAGATGAAATTTCAAGTGTTATTAGTTTTTTTAGCACAAGAAATATAAATATTAATTTTTTATACTGCGTAGCAAAATACCCAACTAATTCAAATGATTTAAATTTAGTATATTTTCAGGAATTAAAAAAACTTTACGGTGAAAAAGTTTCTGGTATCTCACTTCATGAAGATCCTAATGAGTATTTATCTGGTTCAATTGGTTATTCGATGGGAGCGAGAATATTTGAAAAACATATTGGTGTAAGTAAAGGCAAAATTAAACTTAACAAATACTCAGTTTCAGAAAGCCAAATGGATAATTGGTTAAGTTATTTATACCAAACAATAAAACAAGTTGGAACAATTAAGGCTAGAGAAAAAAATTTACCAATAGAAAAAAAACAATTAAAAAATTTTCAAAGAGGAGTGTATTTTAAAACAAATACAAAAAGTAAGTTAGGTGGAAAATTAAAAAAAAGTGAAGTTAGGTTCCAATTTCCAGCTATTCCCGGACAATTAACTGCTAATCATTTTTCAAAATTTTCTGAAATTCTTCTAAAAAAAAAATCGATTAGTAAAAGTGAAATTCTAATTAAAGATTTAAAAATTGAAAATCCAAGAAGTAAAATTTCACAAATAAGGAACAAGGTACGTGATTTAGCTTCTAGGGCGAATATAGTAGTGCCAGACGGTTCAAGAGTTGAAATTTCGCATCATTACGGTTTAAAAAATTTTTATAAGTTTGGGTTATGCATGATTACAGTAATCAATCAAACTTATTGTAAAAAATATTTGTTTATGTTTAAAAATCAAAAACATCCTCCGCAATTTCACAAAATTAAACAAGAAACTTTTTTAGTATTATTTGGAAAGATATCACTTAAGACAAAGTTTAAGCGAAAAATTTCTAATAAAATAATGAAATCAGGTGAAGTATTTACCATTTCGAAAGGTATGGTTCATGAGTTTAAAGGACTTTCCTCTGAGGGCGCAGTAATAGAAGAGATTAGTTCTAAAAGTATAAAAACTGATTCTTATTATTTAGATAAAAAGATTTCAAAAAATCAAAATAGAAAAAGCTTAATAGCATTTTTTTAAAATTATAAATCTTATAATGTTAAGCGACTATTTAAAGTTAATAAATTCTAAAAAAATTTTTTCAATACCCGGAAAAAAAAAATTTTTAATAATAGATAGAATTTTTCTAAGTGAATTTAAAAAAAAATTTGGAAAAAATTTGAACTTTTTAGATGTAAGATTGAAAGAAATTAATGTTTATGTTTTATTAGGATTGATTTTCTCAGGAATGAAATTGAATTTTTTTAATTATCTGAAGAGGTATATTAAAGTTGTTCAACCAAAAATTGTAATTACAGGTAATGACAATTTAACATATTTTTATAAATTCAAAAATTTTTTTCCAAATATAAAATTTATTTCAATTCAAAATGGATTTAGAAATAAAGTTTTTTTTAAAACACTTAATTCTTCAGAGTCGTTACGCTCTGATTATATTTTCGTATTCAGTAAAATTTGGGCTAACTATTATAAATCAAAAATAAAAACTAAGATTGTTTCACTTGGTTCATTTTACAATAATCAAGTTAAGAACTTAAAAAAGAAGAAAAGAAAATCGATTTTATTTGTGTCAAGTGGGTATCCGAGAAAAGAGTTCTATACTTTTTCCAACAAATATAAAGTAAGACAAATAGATTATTTCTCCAAAGATAGAATTTTATTTAAAAATATCTATAAATATTGCGAAGTAAACAACTTTAAAATTGAACTAATAGTAAAAAACTATGACGATAAAAATGAAATTGAATATTTTAAAAAGCTAATTTCCAATAAACCGATCATAGTTCATGAAAATAGAAATAAAAAAAATAATATATATAAAATTTCTGACAAAGTGATGCTAACTGTAAGTTCTTCCTCCACTTTTGGATTTGAAAATATTGCAAGAGGCAACAAATCAGCAATTTTCAATAATAAAATTTTAGCATCAAATAGTGTAATGGATATATTTTGGAATTTAGACTTAAAAAAAAAAGGTTTTTTTTGGTCTAATGATGTAAATTTTAATGAAGTCAAAAAGATTATGAATAAAGTTTTAAAAACAAGTAATAAAGATTGGCAACAAAAAGTTAAACCTTTTAAAAGAAAATTTATGGATTATAATTATAAAAATAAAAATTTTTTTAACTTCTTAAAAACTCTTAACTAAAAATTATGAAAAAAACAGAAAAGAATTCATACGCAATAAAAAAAGCAACAAGTTTGATAATAAAGGCGTTAAGATCTAAAAAGATAATTTTTACTTGTGGAAATGGAGGAAGCGCTTCACAAGCCAGCCACTTAACTGCAGAATTACTAGGTCGTTACAAAAAAAAAAGGCGTTCATTACCTTCAATGTCTTTAAATGCCAATGAGTCAGTTTTAACTTGTATTTCAAATGATTTTGGATATGACAATTTATTTTCAAGACAATTAGAAGGTCTTGGAAAAAAAGGTGATATATTAATTTCATACTCTACATCAGGAAAAAGTAAAAATATTTTAAACGCAATCAAATTAGCTAAAGAAAAAGGAATGGTTACAATATCCCTTTTAGGTAATAAAGGAGGATTATGTAAAGGAAAGTCTGATTGTGAAATAATTATTGAAAGTGTGAGCACTGCATTAATTCAAGAAAAACATCTAGAAATAACTCATATACTTTGTGATGATATTGATAAGGTTTTTAATTAACAATAAATATCAATCATATAAGAAATAATATAACAAAATTGAAGCTTTGAATGTTTAGAAAAAAAAAAATTCTTGCAGTTATTACAGCTAAAGGAAACTCAACTAGAATAAAAAACAAAAATGTAAAAAAATATTTAAATTCTTCATTATTAGAGATTTCAATAGTGAATGCACTAAAATCTAAATATGTTTGCGAAGTTTGTGTTACATCAGAGTCTCAAAAAATACTAAACATATCGAAAAAATATCCAGTAATTCTTGTTAAAAGACCAAAAAAATTATCTAATAACTTGATAATGCCCGATTATGCGGTAGTTCATGCAATCAATAAGATTAAAAAGAAGTATGATTATATTATATTGCTTCACCCAACTTCTCCTTTAAGGTCATACAAACATATAGACGAAGCAATTGTAAAGGCTGAAAAAGAAAAAGCAGATAGTTTGTTAAGTGCATTTAAGACTCACTCATTTTTATGGAGAAGAAAGAGTAAAAAAAAATACATTAAACCGATTAATTACAATTATTTAAAGAGACCAAGAAGTCAGGATAATATTCAATTTCAAGAAAATGGAGCTATCTACGTAACAAAAGCACATATTTACAAGAAATATAATAATAGGTTAGGAGGGAGAATATCTGTTTATCCAATGAATTTTTGGGAGTCGTTTGATGTAGATAATGTCGAAGATTTAAAAAATATTCAGCTGCTTCAAAAAAGTTTTAAATGAGAATAATTTCTGAGATCGGTTTAAATCACTGTGGAAATGAGCTTGATGCCAAATATCTTGTAACTAAACTACTAGAATCAGATATTGATGGACTAACATTTCAAATCAAAAAAAAATTTTTTTACAATCAAGTAAGACAATTCTATTTTCATAACGATAAAACATTTTTAGAAAATGTAAGAGAGAAAAATTTTTATACTAATATGAAAAAAAAGAGGCAGTTTATCTCATTAGAATTAAATATGAATTTTTATAAAAATTTGATCAAAAATGTAAAAAAAAGAAAAAAACAGATCGGATTTGCAATTGGAGATATAGAAAAGTTAAAATTTTTATCTGATTCTGGTGCTGATTTTTTTAAAATTCTAAGTGAAGATTTTACTAATTTAAAATTGATAAATGCAGCTATAAATTCTAAAGCTAAAATCATCTATATTTCTACTGGATTAAACTCGTTTAAAGATATTAATAATTTATTAAAAAAGATAAGCAAAAGAAAGATAGTGCTAATTCACACTAGATTTGAAAAATCAATTATTAAGAATCAGTTAGAGAAAATTCCAGTTTTACAATCTTTAACACGTTTACCTGTTGCATTCAGCAACCATTCGAGTAATTATAAAATTTATGATCACTTATCAAAATTTAATTTGAGTGATGTTTTTTTTTATGTAAAAAACCACAAAAAAAGATATTATCCAGACGATAATCATGCAATTTCGATTCAAAATATTAACAAACATACTAAAAAATTAATTAAATTATATGAATGAATTTTATAACAAATTTATAAATCAAAATGAATTAAAGATATTCAATATTAATCCTTATTCTTTACGTGGTGAAAATTTTTTTAAAACTATTTTTGACTACAGAAAAAAAATATTTGTCCGTGAAAAAAAAAGGATTAAAAAAAAAAAAGAATTTTTTTGTAATTTGTGTAAATCAAAAAAAGGAAATATTTTTTTAACATGGAAAAAAAATTATCAATTAATCATATGTCAAAGATGTGAAGCAGTCTCTCCGAATATTTCTTTCGAAGATGAAAAAAAATTTATAAAGTCAGTGTATGATGACAAAGATTATTTAAAAAAGACTTTTAGATACATTTTCAAAAATTATAATTACAGAAAAAAAATGTTTGGATCTGAAAGATATGAATATTGTGTCAAAAGACTTAAACTTAAAAAAAATTCAAGAGTTCTCGATGTAGGGTGTGGAATGGCTTATTTTGTTAACTACCTTAAATCAAAAAAAGTTTATTGCAAAGGTTTAGAGCCAACAAAAGCTATAGCTGAATTTTGCAAAACAAAGTTAAAATTAAATGTATCTTCAAATTCAATAGATGAAGAAAAAAATAACTCATATGATTTGATAACTATGTTTGATGTTGTTGAGCATTTAAAAGATCCTGTAAAATATTTAAAGGTTATCAATAAGAAATTAAAAAAAAATTCTTACTGTGTAATGTATACTCCAAATATTCACTCTTTTGCATATGCTTTAATGGGATCTAATCAAAATGGAATCTTGCCATTCGAACATTTATGTTTTTTTAACAAAAAATCCTTAGAATACTTATCAAAAAAAACTAATTTTAAAGTTGATAAAGTTGAAACATTTGGTTGGGATATAATGGATTATATTACATTTAATGAATTTAAAAACAAAAAGAAATTTTATAAATACTTTGAGGATTTTGCTAAGTTATTACAACCAGTTCTGGATAAGTCTGGATTAAGTAATCACATGCGGATAACTTTTAAAAAAAAATAATGAAAAAAGTTTTTATCATTGCAGAAATAGGAATAAATCATAATGGAAATCTTGATTTAGCAAAAAAAATGATTCTTGAGGCAAAAAATTGTGGAGTAGATGCTGTTAAGTTTCAAAAAAGAGATATTAACTTAGTTTATACAAAAGAAGAATTAGATAAGCCACGTGAAAGTCCTTGGGGAAATACACAAAGACAACAAAAGGAAGGTTTAGAATTTTCCGAAGAACAGTACGCACAAATAGACAAATATTGTCAAAAAATTGAAATTGAATGGTTCTCTTCTGCATGGGATCTTAATAGTTTAAATTTTTTAAAAAAATTTAATTTAAAAAATAATAAAATTGCATCTGCAATGATTGTTGATAAAAATTTTTTAAAAGAAGTCGCCAAACAAAAAAAACACACTTTTATAAGTACAGGAATGTGTAGTATAGAAAATATACGAGATGCCGTTGATATATTTAGAACAGAAAATTGTTCTTTCGAATTAATGCATTGTATTTCTGCATATCCTTTTGACGATAGAAACGCTAACTTAGGGTTAATCTCATCTTTAAAAAAAGAATTTAAATGTGATGTAGGTTATAGCGGGCACGAGAAGGGTGGATATGCAGTTTGTTTTGCTGCAACAGCATTAGGGATCACATCTTTAGAAAGACATTTTACTTTAGATAGAACAATGTACGGCAGTGATCAGTCTGCCTCAATTACACCCAAAGCAATGAAAGATTTAGTTTTAGGTGTGAGAACGATAGAACAGGCATTACAATCCGGCGGAAAGAAACAGATTTTAGAAATAGAAGTAGAGGTTGCAAAAAAATTAAGAAAACATCTTAAAATTTAATTTTTCATTTTTTTAATAATTCAATGCAAAAAAATTTTCTTGTTTTAAGTAAAATAAATAATTTTTATCCAAAAAATAAAAAACTTTTTTATTTAACAAAGTATAGATTGAAACTAGATTTGTTAAAAAAAAAGTATGACAAAAAAAAAATAAAATTCGTAAATGATTACAATTCAGGTGAGAACAACAATACTGATATAAAATTTATAAATAAAAAAATAGAAACTTATAGAGCTCAACTAAGCAAAAAACTCAATAATATACACAATATAAATTTTAGTAATAGATATTGGGGTATAATCTTAGATAAATACTTATTTATGGTTATTCAATCAATACTAATAAATTTTCAAGCAGTAAAAAAGTTAAATAATAAAGTAAAAAATATATCAATTTTATTAGATAACTATAAATTTTTTACTGTTAAAACTTTACAGGATTTTGCTGAGTTAGAAAAAAAAAGACAACTAAATAATTTTATTATTATTAATATTTTCTCAGAATTATTTAAAGATAAAAAAATATTAAATAAAATTAAATTAATTAAATTTATACCTCCAAAAAAAAAAATTAGTTTTAAATTCTTAATATTCAACGTTTTTTTAAGATATTACGTAAAAATATTTAGTCCAATTTTAATACTTAATTCATATTTAGGTAAAAATTTTTCATTAAAAATTTTTTTAAAGAGTTTTGGAAGAGTATTGATGATTCCTGAAAAAAATTTTTTCAAAAAAAAAAATTCTTCTTTTAAGCAAGACTTGAAACTAAGAAATCAAATTCAAATTAAACAAGAGGATGAATTTGATACTATATTTAATTCGATTAACAAAGTCACACTTCCTGCAAGCATTCTAGAAAATTATATTGAGCACCAGAAGAATATTAATTTTGCAAAAAATATTAGAGTTTTAGGATCAGCTATGTTGATAATCAATAATGATGACTATAAATTTCTTGCTGCACAAACAAAAGAACAAAAAGGAAAACTTATTTCTTTTCAACACGGTGCCAATATTGGGTTGTATGATTATTCTATTCAAGAGATGGTCGAGAAAAGATATTGTGATAAAAGATTTTTTTGGAATCAAAAAGATGGCTTAGGATCATATTATTTTAATAAATTAGAGAAAAATAAAAATTTAGCCCCAAAGACTGATATTTTGATCTTACCAACTGCAAAACATTTTCATGAGTTTCCTTTTTCAATACATAATCGTTTCAATAAAAAAAAATTTCATCCATTTGAGAATTTAAATTATAGTTTTTTTAGTTTACTTAACAAAAAAGTAAGAAAAAATTCTACTGTCCAATTATTTCCACAAGAAGAAAATAACCATGTTAAGAAAATATGGAAAGAAATGTGTGGCAAAGATCTCAACATTGTCACGTTAACATCACTAAATAAAAAATTACAACTTTTTAATAAATCAAAAATTGTTGTTTTGGATGATATTTCAACACCTTTTTATGAGCTTATTTATATGAACATACCTTTTATTATTATAATTGAAGAGTTTCGTGAGTATAATAAAGAGTTCAGAAAAATGATAAAAAGTTTAAAAAAACTAAATATTTTTTTTTCAAATTCTTATGATGCAGCTAAATTTATAAATAAAAATTTCAATGACATAGATTCGTGGTGGAAAATTGTTAAAAGAAAAAAAGAATTTAAAAATTTTAAGAAAAAATTAGTTGTGATAAATAAATTAGAAGATACAAAAAAATTTGTTAGATCTCTTAAATTTAACTAAATAAGAAAAATGAAAAATAAAAATAAGATAGTTTATATTAGTTTATCCGCAGATGTTTTACACCATGGTCATATAAACCTTATAAATAGAGCGAAGAAGTACGGGAAAGTAATAGTCGGTTTGCTTTCTGATAAAGCTGTTACAGAAAAGAAAAGAATGTCAATGTTAACATGGTCAGAAAGATTTCAAATAGTAAAAAGTATTTCAGGAATACATAAAATAATTAAACAAGATGAATGGGATTACACAAAAAATATAAAAAAATTGAAACCTAATTATTTTATTCATGGAGACGATTGGAAAAATCCTAAGAGTTATGATTTTTTATTACGAAAAAAGATTATAAAATTTTTAAAAAAAACAAAATGTAAATTAATCGAAGTACCTCATACTAAGAATGTAAGTAGCAGTATATTAATAAATAAGATGCAATCCAAAAATAATGATCCTAAATCTAGGACTAATGTTTTAAAAAAACTTATTGAAATTAAAAATTTTGTTAGAATTATTGAAACTCACAGTCCATTATCAGCGTTAATAGCAGAGTCTGTTCATCTGAGGGAGAGAGACGGAGATCTTGTTGAGTTTGATGGCTTTTGGTCAAGTTCTTTAACCGACTCAACTTTAAAAGGTAAACCAGATATTGAAGTTTTAGATTTAAATGCAAGATTAAACAACATTAATGAAATCTTAGATGTAACTTCGAAACCTCTTATTATGGATGGAGATACAGGAGGCAAGTCAGAGCATTTTCAAATTAATATTAAATCAATTGAGCGAATGGGTGTATCAGCAGTTATAATTGAAGATAAAAAAGGTTTAAAAAAAAATTCTTTATTAAAAGATGATATTAAACAAACTCAAGAAAATATAAAAGTTTTTTGTGACAAGATCAAAATTGGTAAAAGATCATGTGCTTCAAAAGGGTTTATGCTAATTGCAAGAGTCGAAAGCTTTATATTGAACAAAGGTCTTAATGATGCAATTAAAAGATCTAGAGCTTATGTAAAAGCAGGAGCTGATGGGATAATGATACATAGTAAAAGCAAAAACCCTAAAGAAATAGTTTCATTTTCAAAAAAATTTAGAAAAGAATTTCCTAAAACCCCTTTAATAGCCGTACCAACAAGTTACAACAAGACAAAAGAAAACGAACTTCAAAAAGCAGGAATAAATGTTGTAATTTATGCTAACCATTTACTTAGAGCTTCTTACCCAGCAATGCAAAGTGTGGCTTTAGAAATTTTAAAAAATAAAAGATCTTTTGAAGCTGAAAAAAAACTTTTGAGTATAAAGAAAATACTCAAATTAATTCCTGGAACAACGTAAATGATTGATCCAAAAAAGTTTATTAGGATTTTTGAAAAAAATAGCATCAGTTTTTTTACTGGAGTACCTGACTCATTAATGTCAGATTTTTGTAACTTGATGGATACAAAGAAAAATCATCTTAGCTCTGTCAATGAGGGTGCGGCGGTGGCTGTTGGCATTGGATATTATTTAGCTACAAAAAAACTTCCTGTGATTTATTTACAAAACTCTGGACTTGGGAACGCAATAAACCCAATTGTATCATTGATTAATAAAAATGTTTTTAAAATTCCTATGTTTTTTCTTATTGGCTGGAGAGGTGAAATTAAGAAAAAAAAATCAGTAAAAGATGAACCGCAACATATAGAGCAAGGTTTGATAACTGAAGATCTTTTAAAGACTCTAAAAATTAGATATAAAATTTTAAATAAAAATTCTGATTATAAAAAAGCAATAAAAACACTTAAAAAGTATTCTGTTAAAAATTCACTACCAGTAGCTTTACTAATTAGAAAAGATAGCTTTTTAAAATCAAGAAAAAATAATTTTAAAGAATCTAATTATTTTCTTAGTAGAGAAGAAATATTAAAAACAATAATCAAAGCTCTACCCAAAAATATTAATACAGTTTCTACAACTGGTGTTTTATCTAGAGAATTGATGGAGATAAATAGACAAAAAGAAAAAATAAATAATTTTTACTGTGTTGGAGGTATGGGCCATGCAGTGTCCATTGCTAATGGAATAGCTATTGCCAAAAAAAATAAAAAGATCGTATGCTTTGATGGTGATGGTGCTTCGTTGATGCATCTAGGATCTCAAATAAATTTTTCTCAAAATTTAAACGCAATACATATATTAATAAACAACAAGTCCCATGACTCTGTTGGTGCACAAAAAACTGCAGGCAATAAGATAAATTTTTATCGTTTAGCAAAGGAGGCAGGGTATAAAAAAACTTTTTATTGTTCTAGATTAATTGAAATAAAGAAAGCTGTAAAATATGCTTTGAATCACAAAGGAAGTTTTTTTATAGAAATAAAAAGTAAGCCAGGTTTTCGAAAAGGTCTTATGAGACCAAGAGAAAAATTGACTATTATGAAAGATAAATTTATGAAATCTCTATAGATTATGAATATAAAAAAATTTATTTTAAAAAAGAATACATCCAAAAAAATTTTTACTCCTGGTCCATCGTCTTTATCAGAGGAAAATATTTTAGGACTCGAACCCTGTTTTGGTAGAAACGACAATAGTTATAAAAAAATTGAAAAATTTGTAATTAAAAAAATCAAAAATATATCTGGTCAAAAAAATGTAGCTTATCTTCAAGGGTCTGCAAGTTTAGCATTAGAAATTGCTATTCATAATTTTATTTATGGAAGAGTTTTACTTGTAAATACAGGAGTTTATTCTGATAGACTCTTTTATATGATGAAAAATTTTTCGAAATCTAGATTTAACAAAAAATTAAAAAAGATCGAAAAGATAGACTGGAGAAAAATTTCACAAGTTAAAAAAAAGTATGATTGGGTCATATCATGTGTGACAGAAACAAGTATAGGTTTAAAAATCCCAATATCTGAACTTTATAAGCTCAAGAAAAAAACTAACTCAAAATTATTTTTAGATGCAACTGCATCCATAGGTCTTGAGAAAGATCACAGACTTGGTAATTTGATGTGCTTTAGTTCTTGTAAGGGGTTGTTCGGTTTAACTGGTGCAAGTTTTATCTGTTATAATGAAAAACCAAAAAATAAGATTAGTAGTTTTTATTTTGATATAAATAGCCATCTTAACCATCGAATGACAGGTCCATACCACATAATTGGCTCATTGTATTATGTTTTAAAAAAATATGATCAATTTAAACACTCAGTTCAAGTTAATAAAAAAAAATTTTTAAATAAATTCGGAAATCTGTCTCCTTATCCAATTAAAAATCAACCTTTGATTTGCACACATATAACAAAGAAAATTTTTAAAAAAAATTCAAATACTATACTTTATAAACCGCGGTCAAAATTAAAAGGAAGTATAGTTTGTCACTTAGGAGAAGTTCATTTAAAAAAAAAATCAAAGGGAAATATTATAAACAATATTCGAGTTTAGAATGTCGACACTTAAAAAAAATCAAATAAATTTCTATAAAAAAAATGGTTATTTGCTTGTAAGAAACCCATTTAAGAAAGGGGATATTAAAAGACTTAGTAATTACATTAATGAAATAAAAAATTTTAAAGAAATAAAAGGTCGATACATGATTTATTTTGACAAATCGAAAGATCAAAAAAATGTATTAACAAGAACAGAAAATTTTTTAACATTTCATAAAAAGACAAACAAATTGTTAAAAAAGAATAATATTTCAAAATTAGTTGATCAGCTTTTAAAGAGTAAATCGGTCTTGTTTAAAGATAAAATAAATTGGAAATATCCAAATGCTGAAGGTTTCGAACCGCATCAAGATGCTCAAGTATGGGAATATTTATATCCAAATATAAAATCCTTCATATCTCTAGCCATATCAATTGATAAAACTAATAAAAAAAATGGATGCTTAGAGGTTGTAAAAGGACAACATTTTCATGGTCTGATGGGTACCAACAAGTCTGCAATTGATAAAAATATTGTTAAAAAAATGAAATGGCAATCAATTTACACAAAACCAGGAGATCTAATTTTTTTTGATAGCTATACTCCACACAGATCTGGTAAAAATTTGTCCAAAAAACCTAGAGTAATGATTTATCTAACTTATAATGCCAAAAAAGATGGTAATTTGAAAAAAGAGTATTTTACAAATAAACGAAAAAGTTTTCCACCAAATATCGAAAGAGAAAAAGGAAAAAAATATAAGTATCTTATATGATAAAACTACCTAAGCTAGACAATCAATCCATGTACGATTATGAAACTAATTTTCATTTAACAATGAATGAAGAAAGATTATCAAAGTTCCTTACGCACTTCGAAGCTTTTAAAATTTCACAAAATATTCCAGGCGAAATTGTTGAATGCGGGGTTTTTAAAGGTACATCACTCATTAGATTTGGAATGTTTAGAAAAATTTTTGGAGGTGATCATACATCTAGATTAATTGCATTTGATGTTTTTAGCGATAAATATCCTAACACTAAATTTAAGGAGGATAAAATTCAGAGAAAACATTGGATTAATACTGCAGGATCAAGTTCAATAAGCGAATTACAATTAAAAAAAATTTTTAAAAATAGAAAAATTTCTAACTATCAGACAGTTAAAGGAGACGTAGTAAAAACAGTTCCGAAATTTGTAGAAAAAAATCCAGGGTTAAAAATATCTCTTTTAAATATAGATATAGATTTTGTTGAACCCACAATTACAGTGCTTGAAAATCTTTACAAAAAAGTATCCAAAGGAGGGGTAATTTTGCTTGATAATTACGCTGGAAGAGGATCCTCTGGAAAGTATCTTCATGGTGATACATTAGCAATAGATAATTTTTTAAAAAATAAAAATATTGAAATTAAAAAATTTAATTTTGCAGCAAGACCCTGCTTCATTATAAAAAAATAATTTAAATGTTCAAATACAATAAAGTAAGAAACTTTTTGTTCAAAAGAAATCTTAAGCTTTTTAAGGAGGAATATGATTGGGATTATAAATTTTTAAAATCACCGTATAGAAAAGTAAAGACAGTTCTCAATCTAGAAATTGCGGCTATTTTAATTTTTCTTGTAAGTAACACGCGAATAAAAGCAAATCATGTCACATTTTTTGGCGTTTTATGGGTATATCTTGGAACGTTTTTAATTGCTACAAATATTTATCATTTAGTTTATCTGTCTTTAGTTATTTATTTTACAAAATTGATTCCTGATTATATGGATGGAACTTTGGCTCATCTCAAAAATGAACAATCTAAGGAAGGTTTTGAGTTGGATTTATGGGCAGGTGAAATAAACAAACTTGGTTTAATTACCGGAACTATAATATATATATATAATATAACTAATAATAACGATTATTTATATATTTTAATTATTATAATACTTTTAAATATAATTGATCCAAGAAAACATCTTAGCAGAACAAAGTTTGGTATTTCAATTTACAAAAAGAAAGCAAAAACTCATTTACAAAAAATAAAAAAAAATAAAAATATAATTTTTAATTTTCTAAAATTTATTAACTTTGATGGCAGGACTAATTATTCTGATTTTATTATTTTTTTAATAATTCTAGATTTGGAATTTGATATTAATCTTCTTCTAATCTTGTTGCCTTGGCTTTGGCTTTTCTTAAATTTTTTAATATTAATAAGATCAAAATACTTAGTTTTTTTTAAAAAATGACAAAGAAAATTTTAGTAGATATGTCATGCACAATATTACATCATGGGCATGTTAGATTACTTCAAAAAGCTTCAAAATTTGGAAAAGTGATAGTTGCGCTAACAACAGATAAGGAAATTAGAAAATATAAAGGGTATTTTCCTGAAATTGAGTTTAAACATAGAAAAGAAATCTTATCTTCAATCAAGTTTGTAAATAAAGTAATTTCTTCTCGTTGGAAAATTACTGACGCTTTTCTAAAAAAAAATAAGATTGATATAATTGTAAGAGGATCTGATTATAAAAACGAAAAGTTTAAAACGAAGACTATAATTTTTCCTAGAACAAAAAAAATAAGCAGTTCGATTATAAGAAAAAAAAATAGATAATTCTGATTAATACAATATTAACATTTAATAAAATTCTAAATAAAAAATTAAAAAGATACTTAATATTTATCTTTTTTATAATTATTTTGACAATGGTGCTTGAAACTTTATCTCTCGCATCATTTTATCCTTTATTCGAATTAATTATTAATAATCATGATAGTGAAAATGTTAATTTTTTAAAAGTTTTTTATCTTAATATTTTAGAACATCTCAAAATTGAAAAAGATTATTATTTAACTTTTACTATCTCAATTGTGGGAGGGCTATTTGTAAGTAAAATTTTAATTTTACTTTTTTGTAACTGGCACAATGCAAATTTTGAATTTGCCATTAGATTTTTTCTCACAAAAAAGCTTTACAAAATTTACCTCCATAAAGATTATCAATCATTAATGAAATTTAATTCTGCTGATATTGTGAAAAATATTGACCATGAAATTAATATCTTCTCATCTGGAGTGTCCGGTTTAATGGCTATACTTACTGAAGGTATTATCTTTATAGGAATTCTAATATTTTTACTTTACTTTAATTTTAAAGCAACATTACTACTGACAATTTTTTTTACTATTATAGTAGTTTTGTTACAACTTTCTTACAACAAAACAATAGTCAATTGGGGTAAAGAGAGTCAACATTTTAATAAATTAAGAATACAAAACTTTATAGAGTCATTTAATGCAATTAAAGAGATTAAGATTTTTGGAAAAGAAAATTTATTTTACAATTTAATGGATAAATTTAATGATAATTTTTTTAATATTAATAGAAAAGAGATTTTTTTACGAAATATTCCAAGAGCTTTGCTCGAATTAATTTTAATTTTAATTGTTTCTATCTATTTGATTTACTTTTCTTCTAATAACTTTGATTTTAAAGCTCAGTTCGCAAATATAGGAGTCTATTTGATAGCAGCTTACAGAATTTTTCCTTCAGCAAATCGAATTATAGTCTCATTGCAAAGACTAAAATTTGCTAAAATTTATATAGAAAACATCGCTTCACAAATTGTAAATGCAAAAAAAGAAATTAGTAATAAAATAGATGTAAATAGTGAGGCAATAGATTTAAATAAAAATTTTGAATTAAAGGATTGCTCATTTTCATACGAAAGTTCAAAAAATAAAATTTTAGATAATTTAAGTGTAAAATTTGAAACTGGAAAAATTTATGGAATCAAAGGAAGTAGTGGTACTGGAAAAACTACTCTTTTAAATGTTATTTGTGGTTTAATACACCCCACAAACAGCTCTATATTTATTGATGGAAAAAAAATTACTACGGATTTAATTAAGTTTTATCAAAAAAATATTAGTTACGTCCCTCAAAATACTTTTTTATTTGATACTTCTATTTTAAAAAATATAACACTAGAAATAGATCAAAAAACTAACCCTAATGAAAAAATTGTCCAAAATTTAATCGAGCGATTATTGCTTAAAGAAAAAGTATTAAGTCTTAAACAAGGTTTAAGTACAAATGTTGGTGAGAGAGGCATAAATTTATCTGGCGGTCAAATTCAAAGAATTGGTTTGGCAAGAGCCTTATATCACGATCCTAAAATCTTAGTTTTAGATGAAGCAACTAATGCAATTGAAACTGAAATGGAAAAAGAAGTTCTTAATTATCTAGAGACTATTAAAAAAAATAAAATTATTATTTTAGTTGCACACAGAGAATCAGCTTTTAAAAACTGTGACTCGATTTTTAAATTAGAAAACGGAAAACTTTTGAACGTTAAGTAATGATTAGAATAATTGATAATTATATTAATAAATTTAAACACAAAAAAAAAATTATTAATATCTATAAAAAAATTTTTGCTAAAGATAATGTAGAGCCTATTTATACTCATAAAAATAACGTTTATGTTGTATTTAAAAGAAAAGAAAAGGTATTTAGAAAATTTAGTTTAAACGAAAAGGGTGCTTCTAAAATAAAAAATGATTTCAATGGTCTTAAATGGTATTATTCAAAGAATAAAGATATTAAAAAAAGCATAGTGCAGAACTATGTTTCAAAAAAAGATTTTTGCTATCTTGATACTATGGCTTTGAAAGGAAGAAAAATTAAGTCATGGCTGCCTTTGAGTAAAAATTACAAATATATAAAAAAATCTTTAATGCATTACAAAAAAATTTTTAATTACAAAAAAAATATAAAATTCCATGGTGATCTTACTTTAGAAAATATTTTTTTTGAAAAAAATAAAGTCACATTTATTGATTGGGAATTTTTTAACTCAAAAAAATATTGGGGTTATGATGCAGTTTATTTGGTTTTATCTAGTGTCTGTATACCTTTTATAGTAAACAAAACTTTCTCAAAGAAAGATCAGTATTTATTTCAAAACCTATGGAAAATTTTAATTAATATGCAAATAAACAAAAAGATTATACAGAATCCTTTTATTTATTTTACTCATGTTATTAAAAAGGATAAATTATTAAATCAAAGTCGATTAATATCTAAAAATAAGTTTTTTCCTCTAATTACTCCAAAAAATTTTCAAAAAAAAATAGTTAACATTATTAAATCAGACAAAATATGAAAATTGTTATTTTATGCGGTGGAGCAGGCTCAAGAATAGCCCATGAAACAAATAAAATTCCAAAACCAATGATTATAGTTAATGGAAAACCAATCTTAATAAGAATCATGGAACATTATAAAAAATATGGATTTGATGATTTTATATTAGCTTGCGGACATAAATTTGAGATAATTCAAAAATACTTCAAAAAAAATAAAAAATTTAAAAAAGTTAAGATCGTTTATACCGGCAATAAAACTTTGACAGGTAAAAGATTATATAAATTAAAAAAATATTTAAAAAATGAAGAAAATTTTATGCTTACATATGGAGACGGAATATCTAAACTCAATGTTAAAAGACTAGTGAAATTTCACAAAAAGAACAATAAATATGCGACAGTTACTGCTGTGAGACCTCCTTCTGCGTTTGGAGAATTGATAATGAAAAAAAATAAAGTAAAAAAGTTTCATGAAAAAAAAAGAAGCAAGAATAATTGGATTAACGGAGGTTTTTTTGTTTTTAATATAAAAATTTTTAGATTACTTAAAAATATTAATTCTATGCTAGAAGATGATTTAATGTCAGACTTGGTAAAGAATAAACAACTTATTGCATATAAATATCTAGGCTTTTGGAAATGTTTGGATACTTACAAAGATAAAATTGAACTTGAAAAAATTTTAAAAAAAAATGCTTAAATCAAGTAAAAAAAAAGTTATTCTGATAACTGGAAATCTAGGTTATATAGGTGTCGAACTAAGTAAATATATTAAAAAAGCCGACAAAAATCTTTTTTTAATTGGTTTTGATACTGGTTTTTTTTTAAAAGACTCTATACAAAAAAAAAAAATTCAAAATAAATATATTGATTATCAAATTTATTCAGATCTAAGAGATTTGAAACATATAGAATTAAAGAAATTTAATATTGATACAATTATTCATTTGGCAGCTATCTCCAATGATCCAATGGGAAATTTTTTTACAAAGCCAACTAGACAAATTAATACTATTTACACTAAAAAATTTATCAATTGGGCTATTAAAAATAGTGTTAAAAGATTTGTATTTGCGTCAAGCTGCAGTGTTTACGGTTTTTCTAGTAAAGTATGCAACGAAAACTCTAGAACAAATCCACTAACAGAATATGCAAGAAGTAAGCTTGAAATAGAGAAGCATTTAAAAAAAAAGGTAAACAAAAACTTTAAAGCTGTTTCACTAAGATTTTCAACTGCCTGCGGAGCGAGTAAAATGCTTAGGCTAGACTTAGTTTTAAACGATTTTGTTGCAAGTGCGATTTCTACAAAAGAAATAAAATTACTAAGCGATGGTAATGCCCTAAGACCATTAATTGATGTTTATGATATGTGTCAAACTCTTATTTGGGCCTCAAAATTAAAACTCAAACACTTTTTATGTTTAAATACTGGTAATGATAATATGAATTATAAAATTGTTGAACTTGCATATTTAGTTAAGAAATTTTTACCTTTTTCTAAAATTTCAATTAATCACAAGAATTTTGATAACAGATCATATAAAGTTGGATTTTCAAAGCTGAAAAGATTATACAAAGACTATAACAAAATGAAAAATATAAAATATTCAGTAAAAAATTTAATTAAGATACTTAAAACTTATGAATTTAAAGATAAAAATTTTAGAAAAAGCAACCTAATGAGATTAATGAGTTTAAGGAGTCAGATTAAAAAAAAGAAACTAAGTAAAAACTTGAGAATATTAAATGATCAAAGATATTATAATTACTAAATTAAAAATTATTCCAGATGAAAGAGGTGAAATAATGCACATGCTTAAAAGCTCGGATAAACATTTCTCAAAATTTGGTGAAGTTTATTTTGCAACAGCATATCCAGGGGTGATAAAAGGATGGCATTTACATAAAACACAAGAGCAGAATTATTGTGTAATTAAAGGAATGATAAAACTTGTAATTTATGATCCAAGAAAAGACTCTCCGACTTATAACCAAATACAAGAAATATTTTTAGGTGAAAAAAATTACTCTCTTGTTAAAATTCCACCTGGATTAGTTAATGGTTGGAAGTGCATTGGTAATGATAAAGCAATATTAGCAAATTGTTCTAATGAGGAACATAGACCTGACGAAATGGAAAGAATCGATCCTTTATCTGACAAGATACCTTACAAGTGGGACATAATTTTTAAATAAAAATGTACTTATTAATCACTGGTGCTACCGGCCACATAGGAAGCTGTATTGCAAAACTATGTAACGATCGTAAAATAAAAACAATTTTATTAACTAGGTCTGAAAAGAAATCTAAAATTTTAAAAAAAAAATTTAGAAATTGCATTATTCTCACCAACAAAAAACTAAAGAAAAACAAGTATAACATCTCAAAAGTTATTCATACAGCATCTATTAACGACAAGAACTCAAATAAAAATGATAACTCAATATCTCAAAATCTAAGTATTACAATAAAAATTTTTGAGAGTTTAAATATAAAAAATTTAAAAAAGATAATTTATTTATCAAGTGCACAGGTTTATGGCTCGAATTTAATTGGAAAAGTAAAAGAAACAACACCACTTTTACCGATAAATAACTATGGAATTTCTAGATGTTTTAATGAATTATTTTTGAAAAAATTTTCAAATAATTTTAAAAAAAATTTAATCATTTTAAGAGTGTCCAATGTGATTGGAGAACCAGCAATTCCTAACAGATCTTGTTTGAGGTTACTTCCTAATGATATAAAAAATCAATCAAAATTATCAGAAAAATTAGTCCTTCGGTCTTCAGGATTACAATATAGAAATTTTCTCTCAATAAATTTTTTAATAGATACAATACTTAAACTTGTAAAAAAAAAAACAAAAAGAATTTTAATTTTTAATTTAGGTGGAACAAATGTTAAAATTATAAGTTTTATAAATGAGTTTATTAAGATTTATAATCAAAATAATAAAAAAAAACTTAAAATGATTATACTTTCAAATAAACCAAAAACTTCAAAAAAACTTAATTATGATGATTATAAAATTAGAATGTTTTTAAAATTGAATAAAAAAGAGAACATTAATAATATTACAAAAATTTTCTTTAGATCTTAGTTAGTAAATGCCAATAATAGATAGAAAAATTTTTTTTTCAGTAATAATACCAACTTATAATATGCTATTTTTTCTCAAAAAAGCGATAAAGTCAGTTATTAATCAAAAATATAAAAATTTCGAAATAATTATAATTGACAATTGCTCTAATGATGGCACTGGAGATTACCTTAAAAGTCTTAGAAATAAAAAAATAAGATACTTCAAAATTAAAAATGAAGGAGTAATAGGAAAATCCAGAAATTTAGGTATAAAAAAATCAAAGGGAAACTGGATAGCTTTTTTAGATGCGGATGATCAATGGACATCAAATAAATTATTTGATGTAAGCAATAAAATAAGGTCACAAAGTTTTCATGTTATTTGCTCAAGTGAACTAATAATTGATAAAATTTCAAAAACAAGAAAGATTTGGCATTACGGGCCATTTAAAAAAAATTTTTACGAATTTTTATTAAGGTATGGAAATAAATTATCAACTTCCTCAACAATTGTTAGTAAAAATTTTATAAAAACAAATAAAATTTATTTTAGTAAAAAAAAATCTTTTTCTAATTTTGAAGATTATGATTTTTTTTTAAATATTTCAAAAAAAAAAGGAATTTTCTATTTCCTAAATAAAGTTCACGGAAAACATCTATTTCATCTTGATAGTAGCACTTTAAAAAGAAAAAGATTAAATCAAGCTTTATTTTCTGTCATTAAAGCTCATGTTAATTCTCAAAAATTTACAAAAAATAAAATTAAGCTTTTAAAAGATATTACTAACTTTTATGAAATAAAAAAAATCATAAAAAAAATTTATTACAAAAATGATATTTTTAGTAATATATGCAAATTATTAATCTTTTTTATTTATAAACCAGTTATAGCTTACAAAACATTTAGAAATATTCTTCAAAACCAAAAAAACGTGATAAGAATAAGTTAAATGAATTCGGGCATGTAGTTCAGTGGTAGAACGCTACGTTGACATCGTAGAGGCCATAAGTTCAATTCTTATCATGCCCACCAAAACTTATGAAAATTAAATATAGACCAGAAATCGACGGCTTAAGAGCAATTGCCGTTGCTGCAGTAGTTTTTTATCACGCCCAAATCACCTTATTTGGAGCTCAAACATTTCAAGGTGGTTTTATAGGGGTTGATATTTTTTTTGTAGTATCTGGTTATCTAATCACCTCTATTATTTTAAAAGAATTAATAACTACAGGTAAATTTTCATTTCAATATTTTTATGAAAGAAGGGTACGAAGATTAATTCCAGCATTTTTATTAGTTACTTTGGCAACAGTTCCTCTGGGATGGGTCTTTCTAATGCCAGATAATTTTTTAGACTTTGCAAATTCAGTCCTTTTTTCACTAGGGTTTAGTTCAAATTTTTATTTTTACTCTGGTTTAGAATACAATACTGATATTGGCTTATCTAAACCTTTTTTACATACATGGTCTTTATCTGTTGAAGAACAATACTATATTTTTTTTCCAATAATTTTATTATTGGCCTTTAAATATTTTAAAAAATATCTAGGATTTATATTTCTTTCTGGGTTCGTTTTAAGTTTAGCCCTAGCAGATTTTGGAAGTAAGAGTTATCCAAAGTTAAATTTTTATATGCTACCTACTAGAGGTTGGGAATTAATTGCAGGATCTTTATTGGCACATTATGAAATAAAAAAAGGTTATCGAGATAGTAAAAATGTTTATAATTTAATCTTACCTATTATAGGTATTCTACTTATTATCCATTCTATATTTTTTTTTAATGATGAAATGTTGCATCCCTCATTGTACACATTGTCTCCAATTTTAGGAGTTTGCTTAATTATATGGTATTCAAATAAAGATGATATTGTTACAAAAATACTTTCTAGTAAATTTCTAGTTGGTCTTGGGCTTATTTCTTATTCTTTATATCTTTGGCATTACCCCGTTATTAATTTTTTAGAAATTAAATATTTTTATTTTGATAATAAGCTTAAAATTATTTCAATTATAATTTCATTGATCTTATCAATCTTTAGTTACTATTGTATTGAAAAAGTTTTTAGATATAAAGTAGATTTTAAGCTCATTTTTAAAATTATCGCAATAATTTATTTTTCTGTTTTTGTAATTATCTCATTTTCTATTCATAATAATGAGAAAATAAAAAAATTTAAAAAGCTTGAATATCATTCATTTTTAGATTTTGAAAAATATAATAAAGAAAAAAAAATATTTGAAGAGAATTATGATTATAATAATTTTGATAAAAGAAAAAATATTTTTATTGTTGGTAATTCATACGCAAAAGATTTGTTAAATGTATTTAATTTTAATAAAGAACTATCTAATAAATATTATTTTTATACTCCATCCAGTAAAAATTACAAAAATTTGGGAAATTATCAACTAACTTGTTTCGAAAAATTTTTAAAACAAAAAAGTACATTTTGTGAAAATAAAGATTATACAAATCATTTAAATAAACAGTATTTGAAATCAGATTATATTATTTTTGCTGTAAAAGGACCCTCTAGATATTTAGAAAAATTTTTAGAAATTAATAATCAGCTCAAAAAAGATGGTAAAAAATTTATTATTTATCTAGATGATGTAAGAGGAAAATTTATCAACAATATGAACAGTTTAGATAGATTTATTTTTATCAATAAAAGAATGCCAAATGATGAAGAAATTGATTATTTAGAAAGGCAATTTTATAAAAATAGCATATTAGAAAACAAAGCTAAATTAAAAAAAATTAAAGAAATGTTTAAAAGAAATAAAATTGACTATATCTTAAGGAGTGAAATCTATTGTGATTACTCAAGTAAAACTTGTAAATTAATTACTTCAAAAAATCAAAAAATGTATTCAGATAGTGGTCACCTAACTAACGCTGGTGCATTATTTTTTTCAAAAAATGTCAGTAAACTAATTAAAAAAATTAATTAATTTAAAAGTTTTTCTCCTAAGAAAACAAACAGAATGCGGTTAATTAATAGTTTACAATATATTCGAAACCGATTATAAAGCATTGCCTGGTAATTATTGCGAAGGGGCCACACCCGATCCCATTCCGAACTCGGAAGTTAAGTCCTTCAGCGCCGATGGTACTTTATCTTAAGATACGGAAGAGTAGGACGTTGCCAGGCTTAAAAAATTATGAAAATAGCAAGCTCACTAAAATCATTAAAAAAAAGAGATCTTAACTCTAAATTGGTAAAACGTAGAGGTAAACTTTACGTAATAAATAAAAAAAATCCTAAATTTAAAGCACGCCAAGGATAATCATGAGCGATCAAGATTATAAAGAGACTTGGAGGGGTTTTACTAAATTCGTTTTATGGGGAACTATTGCTGTAATTGCGATCTTAGTAGTACTTGCTTTAACCTTACTTTAAATTAAATACATTTATACAATGATAGTAGGTTCAATCAAAGAAGATTTAATATTAGAAAAAAGAGTTTCATTGACTCCCGAAACTGCAAAAAATATTATTGGATTAGGCCTTAAGGTATGCATCGAAAAAGATTATGCAAGCCACCTAGGAATTCAAGATTATGATTATAAAAAAGTTGGAGTAGAAATTAGAGCCTCATCTAACGATGTGATAAACTCAAGTAAAGCAATCATTAAAGTTAACTGTCCATCAGAAAATGAAATTAGTATATATAAAGAAAATATGATTTTAATTGGAATGTTTAATCCTTCAAAAAACAAAGATCGACTAAACAAAATTATAAATAAAAAAATTAAAATTTTTTCACTTGAATTATTACCACGTATTACAAGAGCTCAATCGATGGATGTTTTATCTTCTCAATCAAATTTAGCTGGGTATAGAGCTGTAGTTGATTGTGTGGGCGAATTTGAAAAAGCTGTACCAATGATGATGACCGCTGCAGGTACTGTGCCAGCTGCTAAAGTATTAGTAATTGGTGCTGGAGTAGCAGGTTTGCAAGCTATTGCTACTGCAAAAAGGTTAGGTGCCATCGTTTCTGCAACAGATGTAAGAGCGGCATCGAAAGAGCAAGTTGAGAGTTTAGGTGGAAAATTTTTAACTGTAGAGCAAACCGAAAATATGGAAACAGCAGGTGGATATGCGAAAGAAGCCTCCGAAGAATATAAGAAAAAACAAGCCGAGATGATGAAAGATGCATTAAAAAAAAATGATATTGTTATATGTACAGCGCTGATTCCTGGAAAACCCGCACCAAGAATTTTAACTGAGGATTTAGTAAAATTAATGAAGCCTGGATCAATAGTTTATGATCTAGCAGCAGAACAAGGAGGAAATTCTGCATTTTCAGAAGCAGGTAAAATTAACACTATTAATGGAATAAAGGTAATAGGTGTAAAAAGTTTGATGAATAGACTGCCACTCACAGCCTCGAATTTATATGCTAAAAACTTATTTAGCTTTATCCGAAATTTATATAGTAAAGAAAAAAAAGATTTTAATATAAATTTAGAAGACGAAATTATTGAAAAATCTTTATTAAAAGAAGTTTAATCATGGAAATAGATCCGTTTATATTTAGATTGAGCATATTTATTTTATCAATTTTTATTGGCTATTATGTAGTGTGGAGTGTTACACCTTCCCTTCATACTCCCTTAATGTCAGTTACAAATGCTATTTCATCAGTTATCATTGTTGGGGCTATAATTGCAGCTTTAGCTGGATCCTCTGAGAGCATTTTCAGTACATCAAGTATATTTGGGTTTATCGCTATTATCTTAGCAGCAATAAATATTTTTGGAGGGTTTTTGGTAACTCAAAGAATGCTTCAAATGTATAAAAAAAAGAAAGATAAAAAGAAATGATATCTGCAAATTTGTCAGCAATCTTTTATTTAGTCTCAGGAATACTATTCATTCTAGCGCTAAGAGGATTATCGTCTCCAGATACCTCAAGGCAAGGAAATTATTTTGGAATCGCTGGAATGATAATTGCAATTTTTGTGACATTTTTATCAATTGGAAATTTTTCTACATCTTTAGTTTTTGTAATAATTTTTCTAGTTATAGGCGGAACAATTGGAGCATTTATAGCCTTTAAAATTCCAATGACTGCAATGCCAGAGTTAGTAGCGGGTTTTCACAGTTTAGTTGGTTTAGCAGCTGTTTTTGTTGCAATAGCAGCTTTTTTAAATCCTGAGGTTTTCAATCTAGGAGCAGTTGGCCAAATTAAATTAGCAAGTCTTATAGAAATGTCTATTGGAGCAGCAGTAGGAGCAATAACTTTTTCAGGCTCTATAATTGCTTTTTTAAAATTAAGAGGAATAATGTCAGGCTCTCCAATTATATTTAGCGGCCAACATCTTTTAAATTTAATTCTTGGTATAGGAATTTTTGTTTTAATTTTTTATTTGTGTAAAACCCAGTCTGCAAATATTTTTTGGACTGTAGTCATGATTTCTTTTCTAGTTGGAGTTTTATTAATCATACCTATTGGTGGAGCAGATATGCCAGTAGTAATTTCAATGCTTAATTCCTATTCTGGTTGGGCTGCAGCAGGTATAGGTTTTACTTTAGAAAACACTGCTTTAATCATTACTGGAGCACTAGTAGGCTCTTCAGGAGCAATACTTTCTTACATAATGTGCAAAGCCATGAACAGATCGTTCTTTAGTGTGATACTTGGTGGTTTTGGAGCAGATAATTCTGCCGATGATAAAAAAGAAAAGAAAGATCAAAAACCAGTTAAAAGTGGTAATGCAGAGGATGCAGCTTTCTTAATGAAAAATGCTTCATCCGTTATTATTGTTCCAGGCTACGGCATGGCTGTGGCTCAAGCTCAACATGCTCTAAGAGAAATGGTAGATAAATTAAAAAAGAATGATATTAAAGTTACATATGCAATACATCCAGTTGCAGGAAGAATGCCAGGGCACATGAACGTTTTACTAGCTGAGGCAAATGTTCCTTATGATGAAGTTTTTGAATTAGAGGATATAAATAACGACTTTGCTAATTCTGACGTTGCTTTTGTAATTGGAGCCAATGATGTAACGAACCCTGTGGCTAAAACAGATCCAAAAAGTCCAATATTTGGCATGCCTGTTCTTGATGTTGAAAAATGTAAATCTGTGTTATTTGTTAAGAGAAGCCTGTCACCTGGATATGCTGGAATAGATAACGAACTTTTTTACAAAGATAATACATTAATGTTGTTTGCAGATGCTAAAAAGATGACAGAAGATATTGTTAAAAATTTAGACTAATGAAAACGAAAATATTTTGTGACACTGCTGACTACAAAACAATAAAATTTTTTAATAATAAATCTTATGTTGACGGATTTACTACTAACCCTAGCTTGATGAAATTAGCTGGTGCTAGAAATTATAAAAACTATTCTCTTAAAATATTAAAAGTTTGTAATAAAAAATCAATCTCTTTTGAAGTATTTGCAGATAATTCTAAAGATATGTTAAAACAAGCTTATGAAATCAACTCTTGGGGTAAAAATGTTTATGTTAAAATTCCAGTCGTTAACTCACAAGGAATTTTTACAGGATCAATTATCAAAGAACTTAGTGATAAGGGGATAAAACTTAACATAACCGCAGTTTATACATTTGAACAAACTAAAAAAATTTACAAAAGCTTAAATAAAAAAACCAAATCTATTATTTCAATTTTTGCTGGAAGAATGGCAGATAAAGGTAAAGATCCACTTCCAATATTTAAAAAAAGTATTTCCTTAACCAAAAAAAATAAAAATATTGAAATTCTTTGGGCTAGCACTAGAGAAGCTTACAATTATACTCAAGCCAAACAAATAAATTGCAATATAATAACTATGCCGCCTAAAGTAATAAATCAAATCAATGGATTTGGAAAAAGTTTTAAATCAATGACACTCGATACAGTAAAGGGTTTTTTATCTGACAGTAATAAATCAAGATTCAGTCTTTAAGAGGCTTTTGCTTTTGCCCTAGAAAGTCTTTTTCTTTCGTGAGGATTCAAAATTAATTTTCTTAGTCTGCAAGATTTTGGTGTAATTTCAAGCGCCTCATCTGTATTTAATAAACTTAATTGTTCCGCGATAGCCATTTTTCTTACTGGAGTTAAAACAACATTTTCATCAGTGTTTTGTGTTCTAATATTTGTTAATTTTTTTCCTTTTAAAACATTAATTTCTAGATCCCCAGCTTTAGAGGAAATACCTACAATCATACCTTCATAGACTGGGTCATTATGAGTTACAAGCATTTCCCCCCTAGCTTGTAGATTAAAAATTGCAAACGCAACTGCTTTTCCAGTTTCCATAGATATTAGTGCACCGTTTCTTCTTCCCTCCATATCTCCTGTGTAATCTGCATAAGAATGAAATATTCTATTAATAACCCCAGTTCCTTTTGTTAAAGTTAAAAATCTACTTGTATAACCCATTAAACCTCTTGTTGGTGCGTGAAAAATTAATCTTTTTTTATTTTTGCCAGTATCTTTTAGATCAATAAGCTTACCTTTCCTTCTATTCATTGAGTCGATAATTTTTGAAGAGTATTCTTCATCTAGATCCATTGTAATTTCTTCAATGGGTTCAAGCTTTTTTTCATTATTATCTTTTTTAATTAAAACTTTTGGAGGACTAACAGTCATTTCAAAACCCTCTCTTCTCATCTGCGTTAAGAGGATTTCAAGCATTAATTCTCCTCGTCCACTAATTACAAAAGAATCTTTATTCTCATTTTCCTCAAAAGTTATTCCAACATTATTCTCAGCTTCTAAAATTAATCGTTCACGTATTTGAGTACTTGTTAATTTTTTTCCTTCGGTTCCAGCCAAAGGAGAATTATTAACTGTGATTTTAATTGACATTGTTGGAGGATCGATAGGGGTTGCATTTATTGGCTCATTTAATTCCAAGTCACAAATCGTATCTGCAACATTTGCTTTTTCTAAACCTGCAATTATAACAATATCACCTGCTTCACCTGAAATAATTGGAACTTTTTTAGTTCCTTCATATCTAAATATTTTTGTCAGTCTTCCTTCATCGACCTTTTCCCCTTTAAGATTAATAGCTTTAATTTGTTGGTTTGCTTTAGCAGTTCCTTGGGCTATTTTTCCTACTAAACTTCTACCTAAAAAACTATCAGCATAAAGTAAAGTAGATAACATGGCAAAAGGCTTATTCTTATCTAGACTTGTTGGTTTAACATGACTCATAATTAAATCTAATAACGGGTTTAAATTTTCTCTTGGACCATTAATATCTTTTGTCGCCCATCCTGATCTTCCACTAGCATATAAAACTGGAAAATCTAACTGTTCCTCGTTAGCATCTAAACTAACAAAAAGATCGAACGTTTCATCTAAAACTTCATTCGCTCTTTGATCGGCTTTGTCTAATTTATTAATAATGACTATCGGTTTTAAACCTTGTTTTAAAGCTTTAGCTAATACAAATTTTGTTTGAGGCATCACACCTTCTGCAGAATCAATTAATAACAGCGCGCCGTCGGCCATATGTAAAACTCTTTCTACTTCTGCTGCAAAATCTCTGTGCCCAGGCGTATCAATAATATTAATTCTTGAATTTTTCCAATTGATAGACGTAGGTTTTGCCAAAATAGTAATACCCCTTTCTTTTTCTAGTTCACCAGAGTCCATAATACGATCTTCAATATTTTCATTCTCTCTAAAAGTACCACTTTGTTTCATCAAGCTATCAATCAAAGTGGTTTTTCCATGATCCACGTGAGCTATAATAGTTATATTTCTGATTATATTTGTCATTTTGGTTGCGGGGGTAGGATTTGAACCTACGACCTTCAGGTTATGAGCCTGACGAGCTACCAGACTGCTCCACCCCGCGTTAAATTAAAATTTTTTAATATTAATTGCTTGAAGCTTATTTTTTTCTTCTTTTATATCGAATTTAATTTTTTGCTCTTCTTTCAAAACTCTAAGCTTAGATGCTTCTAATGATGAAACATGTAAAAATATATCTTTATTAGTTTCATCGTCAGTTATAAATCCATATCCTTTTTTTGAATTGAACCACTTTACTTTCCCAGATGGCATGATTGATCCTCTCATTTTAAAATTAGTACCTATTTTTTAATTTTTGAAGTTTTTTTATTCTTTTTATATTCTCTGTTTGAACTCTTTTCTTTCTTTCAGATGGTTTTTCATAAACACTTTTCATTTTCATAACTTTGAAAAAACCTTCTTTTTGAAGTTTTCTTTTTAAAACTCTTATAGCTTGCTCTACATTATTATCTTTTACGTCTATTTTAATAAAATCCTCCTGTTAATTTAACTTTAATTATCATTTGCCTCATTAATTGTCTATACTGAAGCTTCTCGAGCTTTTTTTTCTTCCCTAATTTTCGCTTTTTTTTCTCTTTCAACTCTTCTTTTGGCTTTTTCGAGACTTTTTTGAAACGACTCTTGAGTACAAAGCGCTAAAATAACTGGATCTCTTGCTTTAAGATTAGAGAAGTTCCAATAACTTCTTTTTCTAATTAAAGAAACAGTTCCTTTTGTACTTCCAACTAATTTTGAAATTTGGCCATCAGTTAACTCTGAAGCATTTTTACATAACCATAAAATTGCGTCTGGTCTGTCTTGTCTTTTCGATAAAGGGGTATATTTAGGTTTCTTTCTTTCTTTAATTTCTACTTCATCTACTTTTTTTAATAACGTCAATTTTTTATCTGGATTTTTTGAGCACAATTCTATTTCTTCTCTAGACAATTGCCCTGCTAAAATAGGATTATATGCCTTAATACCTTTAGCAACATCCCCGTCTGCAATTCCTTTTATTTCCAGTTCATGCAAATTGCAAAATGTTGCAATTTGCCTAAAAGTTAAAGTGGTATTTTCTACTAACCAAACAGCAGTGGCTTTTGGCATAAATGGAGCTTCTGGCATACTTTATTTTTTTTTTCTTAGGTTGCTAAATTTTTTGTTATATTTACTAACTCTTCCTTTATCTAAAACTTTTTGAGTTCCTCCTGTCCACGCATAATGTGACTTTGGATCAATATCCAGTTTTAAGGTATCATTTTCTTTTCCCCATGTTGATCTAGTTTCAAACTCACTACCGTCGGTCATGACAACTTTTATCTTATGATAGTTAGGGTGCGTGTTTTTTTTCATGATGCGAGTTTTATATTATTAAAGGTTTTTACTCAATATTTTTTTTGATAATTAAGTCCCTTAATTCTTCATGAATAATTGAATTTGAAGCCAAAATGTTCTTTTTTAATGGAACCTGATTATCATGTTCAAAAAAATCAATATATCCTCCAGCTTCTTTTAGAATAATTATACCTGCTGCTATATCCCAGTAATTTATTTCTCTTTGCCAGTATCCATCAAATCTGCCACAAGCTACGTAAGCAATATCTAAAGCTGCACTTCCAAATTTTCTTATCGGGAAAAGCACCTTATTAGAAACATTAATAAATTCTGAAAATACACTCTCTTTTATTTTACTACTATGTTTAGGTCCACCGGTTACTAATAATGAGTCTTTTAATCTTTTTTTATTTGAAACTCTAATTCTTGAATTATTAAGATATGCACCGTTTCCTTTTTCTGCTAGAAACATTTCATCTTTTATAGGATCATAAATAACACCACACTTAATTTCATTATCTTCTTCATATCCTATTGAAATAGCAAATTGAGGTACTCCATTTAAAAAATTTGTGGTCCCGTCGATAGGATCAATAATCCAACGATTATTAATATTTGATTTATTAATTACTCCTGCTTCCTCAGAAATTATTCCATATTCAGGATGAGCTTTAAGTAATTCTTCAATAATTATTTTTTCAGTTCTTTTATCTGCGGAGGTAACAAAATCACCTGGTCCTTTAGATGATACTTGCAAATTTTCTATTTCACCAAAATCTCTTATTAAAGACCTAGATGCCCTCCTACACGCCTTGGTAATTATATTTATTTGAGGAGAATTTAATCTCATTAATTTACTCTTTTTATATATTCTAAAGTACGAGTATCTAATATAATTTTCTCACCACTTTCAACAAAAGGGGGAACATCAATTTTAATTCCACAATCTAACATCGCTGGTTTGTAAGAAGAAGAAGCCGTTTGATTTTTTATTGCAGCATCAGTGCTTTCAATAATACACTCTATATTATTAGGAAGCTCTATTGAAATTGGTTTATCTTCCATAAAAGAAATTGTAACTTCTAGATTTTCTTTTAATAACTTGTATTTTTCTCCTGCTACAAATTTTGGAATTTCAACTTGTTCAAAAGTTTTATTATCCATAAAATGACAATTTTCCCCGTCGATATATAAAAAATTAAATTTTTTTTCATTCACTTCTGCTTTTTCAACTGTTTCACTAGATCTAAACCTCTCATTTAATTTTGTACCTTTCGTGATACTTTTCAACTCCACTTGATTGAATGCTCCACCTTTTCCAGGTTTGACATGTTGTGTCTTCAATACATTCCAATAGTCATTTTTATGTTCAATGATCATCCCTGGTTTTATTTCGATAGCTGTAATTTTCATTTAAACTTTCTAACTGCAATTTCTGGTTTTAACTTCGGGTTATCCCAAATATAGCTGGATATTGCAATATATTTAGCCCCGGATTTTATTAATTTTTTGTAATTCAAATTATTAACTCCGCCTATTGCAACAATTGGTTTCTTTATATTTTTTCTTGCCCATTTTAAAATATTTAAATTGGCTTTTTTAGCTTTAGGTTTTAGTTTTGAATTACTGAAAGAACCAAAAGCTAAATAATCAGCTTTATTTTGGATTGCAATTTCTGCTAACAATTTTGAATTATGGCAAGTTACACCAATAATCTTTTTTTTTAGATATTTTTTTGCTTTAATTACAGAGCCATCACTTTGGCCCAAATGACATCCGTCAGCATTAATAATTTTTGAGATATCAGGATGATCATTAATTATAAGTTTAACTTTGTATTTTTTTGTAATTTTTTTAATTTCTTTAGCAATTTTGATAATTTTACTTTTTTTAACTTTTTTAACCTTAATTGAAAAAATTTTGTATTTTTGACAATTAAAACTTTTCTTAAATCATCATAAAAACTATCATAAATCTTATTTGGAGAGATTAAATATACTAGCTTTTTCAATTTGATTAAGCTGCAGCTTCTTTTTCTAAATTTTCAGACCACTCTCCTTTTGAAGACAGTCCATTCATTTTTGCTCTATGATCAAAAGCTTGTTGAATGTTGTTTTGATTATTTTGGTCTTTTCCAAAAGCTTTTAATGCACTCGCTTGCAAACCTCTTCCATATGAAAAAGTAATTAAGAAATTTGTATCATTAAGTTTGTTTATTTCATTGAGGTTTTTGCTTGCTTCAATTTCTGACTGCCCTCCGGATAAAAAGGCAATGCCGGTAACTTCGCTTGGAACGTTTTTTTTTAAGCAATCTAATGTTTTTTTTGCAATTTCTTCAGCACTCGATTTGGTTTTTGAGTCAGATCCTGGAAGTATCATGTTTGGTTTTAAAACTGTTCCTTTTAAATTTACTTTATGAATTGCAAGCTCATTATAGCATTCATTTAGTACATCAGTAGTTACTTGATAACATTTATCGATATCATGAGATCCATCCATTAAAACCTCAGGCTCTACTATTGGGACCATTTTTGCTTCTTGCACTAGCGAAGCATACCTAGCGAGAGCATGCGCGTTCGATTTTATAGATGTCAAAGATGGAAAGTGATTTCCAATTTTATAAACTGCCCTCCATTTTGTAAATCTTGCACCAAGTTCGTAATATTCTTTTAATCTTTCTCTCAGACCGTCTAGACCTTCAGTTATAGTTTCATCCGGTGATCCAGCCAAAGATTTAGCACCTTTATCAACTTTAATGCCTGGTATAGCATCGTTTTTTGAAATTAATTCCGGTATGGTTGGTCCAAGTGTAGTTTTTTGCTTTATGGTTTCGTCAAAAAGAATTACTCCTCCGATATAATTTTTCATAGCTTTGGAGCTGAAAAGAGTTTGCCTAAAAACTAATCTATTTTTTTCAGTATTTTCTACATTAATACTTTTAAATCTTTTAGCAATTGTACCAGTGCTTTCATCTGCCGCTAATATTCCTTTGCCTTTGGCACACATCTTTTTTGCTATTTCTTCTAATGTCATAATAGATATTTATTTTAAAACATTGAGGCCAGGCAAGTCTTTTCCTTCAAGAAATTCTAAAAACGCTCCGCCTGCTGTTGATAAGTGTGTAAAACAAAATTTATCATTATTTTTATTAATTGCTGCAATGGTATCTCCGCCTCCAAGTATTGATATAAGAGATTTTTTTTCTGTATTTTCAGAAATTTTTTTTGCTATTGCTAAGGTACCAATGGAGAAGTTATTATTTTCAAAGTACCCTGCAGGTCCATTCCATAAAACTGTGTTCGATTGATCTATAATACTCTCAATTTTTATAATTGTTTTGGGACCAATATCTAAAATCATTTCATTTTCTTCAATAGAGTCTTGGTTTTTTGTTTTTCCAGAACCCTCAAAATAAGTTGAGACATTACAGTCGGTAGGAATAATAATATTACAATTATGTTTTTTGGCGTCGTTATATATTTTTGCAATTATTTTATTTGAGTCTTTTTCTAATAGCGATTTTCCTACTTTAAAACCTTTAAAGGAAAAAAAATTATTTGCCATAGCTCCAACTATAATAATATTATTTACGTTCTTTATTAAGTTAGTAATTACGTTAATTTTTGTCGAAACTTTTGATCCACCAATAATACAAGAAATTGGTTCTTTTTTATTTTGAATAATTGCATTTATAGCAGCAACTTCTTTTTTTAAGAGTGGACCAGCATAGGACTCTTTGATGTATTTTGTAATTTTGTGAATGGACGCCTGTTTTCTATGAGAACAAGAAAAAGCATCATTAATGTAAATATCGCCAAGTGAGGCGAGCTTTTTTGCAAAACTGTCATCATTTTTATTTTCTCCTTCAAAAAATCTAATATTTTCCAATAAAATAACTTCACCTTCCTTTAAGTAAGCGAATTTGCCTTTTGTCTCTTCGTTAATGTCTCCCATAAAAAAAAATACATTTGTTTTAAGCTGTTCTTTTAAAAATTTATAAATTGGTGTTAGAGACAATTCATTATTTTTTATACCTTTAGGTCTTCCCAAATGGCTTATGATAACAATCTTAGCTTTTTTTTTTATCAAATCTTCTAAAAATGGTAAGTTTAATATAATTCTACTTTTATCTTGAATTTTTTTTTCATTTAATGGAACGTTGAAATCAAGTCTTAGAATTATTGTTTTATTCTGAACATCTAGATTTTCAGAAAAATATTTTATTTCACTCATTGGTACTAATTTTATTTTCTTAGCTTTTTTTGAATAGACAGCACTATTTTTTCTGCTGACAAACTGAGATGCTCGTATATCTTTTTATAAGGTGCACTTTCACCAAATCTATTAACACCTAATGACATACCTTTATCTTTAGTATATTTTTTCCATGAAGAAACATCTCCAGCTTCAATTGAAACAATCAATGACTCTTCATCTAGAATATCTTTTTTAAAATCGTCGGATTGTTTATCAAAAAGTTCTTGGCACGGCATTGAAACTACTTTGGACTCAATATTATTTTTTGTTAATTGATTGTGAACATCTAAGGCTAATTCAACTTCTGATCCGGATGCCACCAAGGTAACCTCGCTGGCATGTGAAGTCATTTTAACTATATATGCTCCATTTTCACATTTGTTTTTTTCTGAATATTTAGGATTAATGTAAGGTAATTTTTGTCTTGATAAAGCAATTGCACTTGGAGTATTTTTACTTTTAAGAGCAATCTCCCAACATTCAAGTGTTTCATTTATGTCAGCAGGACGAAAAACATTCAGATTAGGAATTGCTCTTAAACCAGTTAATTGTTCTACAGGTTGATGAGTTGGACCATCTTCACCTAATCCAATAGAGTCATGAGAAAAAATAAAAATTACTCTCAAGCCCATTAAAGCAGCAAGCCTAACTGATGGTTTACAATAATCAGAAAAAATTAAAAAGGTTCCTCCGTAAGGAATAAATCCACTATATAATGCAATCCCATTCATAATAGCTGACATTCCATGTTCTCTGACTCCATAATGAATATAATTTCCATCAAAATTTTTTGAACTAATTACTTTAGAGTTGCTTGTTTTAGTATTATTTGATCCGCTGAGATCGGCTGAACCACCGATTAACTGAGGCAAAATATTTGAAATAGTTTGGATAGCAGCCGACGAACATTGTCTAGTTGCCATACTTGGTTTTGACTCAAAATATTTTGTTTTTTCTTTTTTAATTAAATTTTCAAGATCTTTTAGGTCAGACTCTGTATATGTACCTCTTAACTCCGATTTAATGTTGAGGTTTTTTTTGTTTAATGTATCTAACCATTTTTCCTCTAATTCTGCTCCTTTTTTACCAATTTTTCTCCAAGCATTTAAAATATCTTCAGGTATCTCAAATGGCTCACTGTTCCATTTAAGTTTTTTTCGTACTAAAGTAATTTCTTCATCACCAAGAGGAGAGCCATGTGAAGAAGCTTTTCCAGATTTATTTGGAGATCCAAACCCAATAATAGTTTTGCAAGATATAATAGTTGGTTTTTTTGCTTTAGACGCTTTAGTTATCGCTTTAGAAATTTGCTTTTCGTCATGTCCATTAATTTCTAAAAAATTCCACCCATAAGCTTCAAACCTTTTTTTATAATTATCAGATACACTTAGAGAAGTAGAACCGTCAATTGAGATTTTATTATTATCAAAAAAAACTACTAGGTTTTTTAGTTTTAGATGACCTGCTAAACTCATTACTTCATGACTAATTCCTTCCATTAAATCTCCATCGCTTGCAAAAACATAAGTTTTGTTGTTGATTAGAGTTGGCCCAAATTTTTTTTTTAATATTTCTTCAGCAATCGCCATTCCAACCGCATTACCAAGACCTTGTCCTAAAGGCCCGGTAGTAGTTTCAATGCCTGTATCTTTTTTATACTCAGGATGACCAGCGCAAATAGAATTTAGTTGGCGGAAATTTTTAATATCATTAATTGAAACACTTTTATAACCTGTCAAATAAAGTAATGAGTATAAAAGCATGGAGCCATGGCCCGCAGATAAAATAAAACGATCTCTGTTTACCCAGTTAGGATTTTTAGGATTAAACCTCAGGTGGTATTTAAATAAAACTGTCGCGACATCTGCCATACCCATTGGCATACCAGGGTGACCTGAATTTGCTTTTTGTACAGCGTCAATAGACAAAAATCTTATTGCGTTTGAAAGTTGATTAAATTTTACGTTCACAATTAAATTACCTATATAGACTTAAAGTAAGTATATCAATAATATGATATAAAAAACATATGAGTAATTTTGAAAAAAAAGAAAAGAATTTAAATGAGTTGATTGAAAAATTGAATACTTTGACATCAACTTATTCACATTCCTCATATGAAACAGAAAAAATTAAAACCGAAAAAAATGAATTACTTAGACAAAAAGCAATAATAGAAAATAAAAATCAAGAACTTATGAGAGAACATAAATATTTAAAAACAAAAATATCTGAACTTAAAGAAGAAGTTAACAAAAAATCATCTCTAGAGGATAGATTTAATCAGGATATAGAAGAACTTAGCCAAGAAACAGAAAATTTGGTTAACGAGATTGAAAAATGGCAAACGTAAATATTAAATTTAATAATAAAGATTACATACTTTCCTGTGATGACGGGCAAGAGGAGTCTCTCAAAACTTTAACCAAGTTTTTAAATAAAAAATATGATGAGTTAAAAAATAAACTTGGGAATATTGGAGAAAATAAACTTTTATTAATTACAACAATTCAACTAGTAGATGATTATTTTGATTTAAAAAAAAGAGTGAGCGTTCAAAAAAATAAAACAGACGAACTTGCAAAAAAATTTAAAGAATTAAAAAAATTGGCAATAATTTATAAAGACAATAAAGATAAAGAAATATCAAATTTAAACAATGAATTAGATAAATTTAAAAAAGCAATTCAAGAAAGTAACGATCTTTATGAAACCATGCTTGATAAAACAACCGAGTCTCTTGAAAAAATAATATTAAATACAGAGTCTATTTCTAAAATTCAGTAAATGCATAAAAAAGAGGGTTTAAGAAAAAAATATTTTTCTAAGAGAAGAAGAAATTATTTTGATATTAATATAAATTTTTTCGATCCTTTGATTAATTTAATTAACAAAAGATACAAAAAAAAAAATATCAACCTATCAATATATTATCCATCCTCTTATGAAGTTAATGTCTTAAAAATTTTTGAAACAAAAATTATTAGAAATTTAACTGTTTTATTACCAGTAATAAAAAATAAGAATATTATGTTATTTCATAAATGGAAAAAAAATGATGTTTTGAATGTAAATAAATTTGGAATGCTTGAGCCTGCCATTTTTTTAAATCCTGTTTATCCAAATATTATGTTGGTCCCTTTATTAGCTTATGATAATAAAAAAAATAGACTAGGTTATGGCGGTGGTTTTTATGATAGATATCTAAATAAATATTTAAAATCGTACAATAATGTTTTAACAATCGGAATTGCTTTTTCTTTTCAAAAACATAAGAACCTTCCCGTAAATAAAAAAGACGTAAAATTAAATCATATTTTAACTGAGAAAGGTCTCTACTAATGAAAATTCTCATTCTAGGAGATATAATGGGTCCACCAGGAAGAAAAGCGATTAAAAAAAACTTGTCTATAATTAAAAAAGAAAATTCAATCGATTTTACAATTATTAATGGTGAAAACGCTGCAGACGACGGAAGAGGAATTACAAAAGTTATTGCCGAAGAATTGTTTTCAAACGGCGCAGATGTAATTACTTCTGGAAATCATATTTGGGATAAAAAAGAGACAACTGATTACATTAATTTTGAAAATAGACTATTAAGACCTGCTAATTTAGCCGAAGGTTCTCCTGGGAATGGGTATGGAATTTATTTTACCAAAAATGATAAATTTAAAATTGGAGTCATAAATTTGATGGGGAATGTTTTTATGAAAAAAACAGATGATGTTTTTGAGGTGGCTAAAAGAATAAAAAGAAAGATTATATTAAAAAAAAATGTAGATTTTATAATAGTTGATTTTCATGGAGAAATTACTAGTGAAAAAATGGCAATCGGTCATTTCTTTGATGGTGTTACTACAGGTGTTGTTGGCACACACACCCATGTTCCTACAGCCGACACAAGAATTTTGAAAAAAGGTACAGCTTACCAAACAGATATCGGTATGTGTGGTGATTATGACTCAGTCATTGGAATGAATAAAGAAAATTCTATTAAAAAATTTTTGAAGGATAAAGATGCAATTACACATTTTCCTGCTGAAGGAGAAGCAACATTGTCTGGGATAATAATAGATGCAGACCACGATACGGGTCTTGCAAAAAAAATTACTAGATTAATTTATGGCGGAAGTTTAACCAAATAAATATGGCAGGTCATTCACATTGGGCTGGTATTAAGCACAAAAAAGGAAGAGCAGATAAGGAAAGATCTAAAATTTTTTCAAAGCTTTCCAGAGAAATAACTGTTGCTGCAAAATTAGGTGATAAAGATCCAGATATGAATCCAAGACTAAGAGCTGCTATTCAATCTGCAAAAGAGGCAAATATGCCTAAAGATAACATTGCAAGAGCAATAAGCAAATCAGAAATAAGTAACGATAAAAACTATGAGAATTTACGATATGAGGGTTTCGGTCCATTTAATATAGCAATAATAATTGAAAGTTTAACAGATAATAAGAATAGATCGGCCTCATCAATCAGAACAATTTTACAGAAAAAAGGTGGAAGACTAGGAGAAACTGGTTCAACAAAACACCTTTTTTCAAATTGTGGAGTTTTACATATAGACAAAGAAAGATGCAGTGATGAGGAGGCTTTTGAAATAGCATCTAATTTAGGAGCAAAAGATTGTTTCAATTTTAAAATTTATCACGAAATTATCTCAAAAAAAGACGACTTTTATAAAATTAAAAATGAACTAGAAAAGAAATTCGGTAATTTAAGATACTCTGATATAGAGTGGAGACCTTTAAATTTTGTTAATTTAAACAAAGAACAGAAAGAAAAAATTTTAGATATTTTAGAAAATTTGGAGGAGTTAGATGATGTTCAAAAAATTTATACTAATGCAGCATTAAAAAATGATGAAAAATGAAAATTATTGGAATTGACCCTGGTTTAACTGGTGCCATAGCAGTTTTGAAAAACAGTAAAGTTTTAAATGTTTTTGATATGCCTGTAATGTCAGAAGGCAAAAAAAACAAAAGACAATTGAATAGCGCTCAATTAGTAAAATTATTAAGAGATAATATTTTAGAAAATGAAGAAATTTCAGTTGTTGTTGAACAAGTGAATGCTATGCCGGGTCAAGGAGTAACTAGTATGTTTAATTTTGGACAGACCTTTGGAGCAATAAAAGGAATTTGTGCAGCTTTGGGCCTTCCTATTTTTTTTGTTAGACCCTCGAAATGGAAAAAGCATTTCGAATTAATTAATTCTTCAAAAGACTCTAGCAGGACAAAAGTAATTGAAATGTATCCATCTCTATCAGATAATCTTTCAAAAAAAAAAGATGTAAATAAATCAGACGCTATCCTCATAGCGAGATTTTATAGTGAGACACGTTTAAAATAAGATATTTAAATAAAGTTATTATACATTTTACTTCAAAAACGCCAAATTCATGACACATTCTAAAAGTAATTAAACTCAATGGAACAAGAAATTGCGTCACAGATTGTTGGTTTAGGCGGAAGCTCTGACTTTTCTTTATGGAAGCTTTTTTTACGAGCTGATTTTGTAGTAAAATTTGTTATTATTCTCTTAATTGCTAGTTCAATTTTTTCTTGGGCTTTAATATTTGATAAATTTAAATTATTCAAAAGTATAAATGCCTCAACAGAAGATTTTGAAAAAAAATTTTGGAAAGCTAAGTCTGCAGAAAGTTTTAATAATAACCTTCCATCAAATTCAAAAGATCCAGCTACTATTATCTTTAAAACAGCAATGAATGAATTAATGAAAACCAAAAGACAATCATCAGCTGTTCAAACCGCAAGAGTAGAAAGAATTTTAGAAATTGCCACAGATAATGAAATAAAAAAAATAGAAAAAAATTTTACTTTTTTAGCAACAATTGGATCAACAGCACCTTTTATAGGATTATTTGGAACAGTGTGGGGTATAATGAATTCTTTTCAATCAATAGCGATTTCAAGAAATACAAGTTTAGCAATAGTTGCTCCAGGAATTGCTGAAGCTTTATTTGCAACTGCCCTTGGTTTGCTTGCTGCGATCCCTGCTGTTGTTGCTTACAATAAGTTTAATAGTGACTCTAAAAGATATATTTCTAAGATAGACAATTTTTCTAAAAGATTTTTATCAATAATATAAAATGGCCTTCAAATTTAATCGCTCAAAAAATGAACCTATGAGTGAAATAAATGTTACGCCATTTGTAGATGTGATGTTAGTGCTACTAATTATATTTATGGTTACAGCTCCACTATTAACGGTAGGTGTTCAAGTAGACTTACCCGAGTCAGCTGCAGACTCTTTACCAGATGATCAAGAGCCATTAACTATTTCAATCAATTCAAAAGGAGAAATTTATATTCAGGAGCATAAAGTAACTTATCAAAAGATTGTTCCAAAGCTTCTAGCTATTGCAAAAAATAGAACCGATACACGAATATATGTTAGGGGAGATAAAACTATAAATTATGGAAGAGTTTTAGAAGTCATGGGAACACTATCTGGCGCAGGTTTTTCAAAAGTAGCTTTGATATCTGAGCCATATAAAAATTAAATGAAAAATGACAAAAAGTTTAATTTATTCATTAATATTTCATTCAGTAATGATTTTACTGACCGTCTTAAGCTTACCGTTTATGATGAGGGAGCCAATTGATTTGCCGCCAATAGTATCAGTAGAGTTAATTCAAATTTCAGATAAAACCAACATACCTTATGCCCCAAAAGTAAGAAAAATCCTTGAAGAGACAAAAAAAAAAGAAGAGAGAGTAGTTTCAGAGCAAGCTCCCCCTGCTGCTAAAGCTAAAGAAAAACCAGATAGAATTCCTCTGCCAGATGAAAAAAAAGAAAAAAAACAATTAGAGAAAAAAAAACAGAATCCAGAAGAAATTGAACCTAAGATTAGACAATCTTCAGAGTTTGAAAAAAAAGAAATTGTAGACACAAATCAAATAGCAGCATTAATTGATAAAGCTAAGGAAGAGGAAGCTGTAAAACAAGAAAAGAATGCTAAAATCACTCAGAGCAATGTAAAAAATTCTTTTGCTACAGGCCTAACTTTGTCTGAGGAAGATGCTTTAAGAGCTCAGATATTTGGTTGTTGGAGTGTTCCGCTTGGTTTACCTTATGATAAGGATTTGTTAGTAAGAATAAAGTTAAAACTTAAAAAAGATGGTACAATAATGAAATCTGAAATTTTAGATCATCAAAGAATGAATAGACCAGGGCAAAAATTTTATAAAGTATTGGCAGAAAGTGCATTAAGAGCTGTTAGATTGTGTCAACCTCTCAAAGTTCCTCCAACTGGTTATGAAAAGTGGAAGGATATGCAATTAAATTTCAATCCTACAGAAATGCTTAAAGGATAACATGAAAAAGATAATAGTATTTTTGATAATAAATTGCTTAATTATAAATACTTCAAAAGCGCTAATAGAAGTTGATATAACAAGAGGAAATTTAGATCCTTTACCCATAGCAATTTCACCTTTGCATGTTGATATTAAGTCAGAAGATTATAAAGATTTAAAAATTAAAGAGCTAGGGGATAATATTTCTGAAATAATAGGTAGAAATTTTAAAAGCACAGGATTATTTAATCCTCTTAAAAAAGAAGCTTTTGTTCAAAAACCGGATATAGCACATTTAAAGCCAAGATTTGAAGACTGGAGGTTAATTAAAGCCCAAGCATTAGTAACTGGAAAATTATTGATTAAAGATGAAAAACTCAAAGTAGAGTTTAGACTCTGGGACTTAACTGCAGCAAAAGAAATGACAGCATTAGCTTTTACAACAACACCTTCTAATTGGAGAAGAGTTGCACACATTATTTCAGATAAAATTTATGAACGTCTTACTGGAGAGGAAGGATATTTTGACACTAGAATAATTTATGTTTCTGAGAGCGGTCCAAAAGACCAAAGAGTAAAAAAATTAGCTATTATGGATCAAGACGGGGCGAACACAAAATATTTAACTTTAGGAAACGAATTAGTTCTTACTCCAAGATTTAATCCTAATAATCAACTAGTAACTTATTTATCTTATTTCAGGAATATGCCAAGAGTTTATCTGCTTGATATAGAAACGGGAATGCAAGAGGTTGTTGGTAATTTTCCAGGCATGACATTTGCACCTAGATTTTCTCCAGACGGTAAAAAGATAATAATGAGTTTTGCTGAAGATGGCAATTCTGATATTTATACTATGGATTTAGAAACTAGAGTTGTAGAAAGAATTACTAATCACTCTTCAATTGATACTTCACCTTCTTTTTCTCCTGATGGTAAGTACATTTGCTTTAACTCTGATCGAAGCGGGCTTCAACAAATTTATGTTATGAGAAGTGACGGCAGTGATGTTAAAAGAATAACTTTCGGTAAAGGAATTTACGGTACTCCTGTTTGGTCTCCTCGAGGAGACTTAATTGCTTTTACTAAAGTCAGAAAAGGTAAATTTTATATTGGAGTAATGAGAACTGATGGATCAGGAGAAAGATTACTAACTGAAAATTTTTATCAAGAGGCTCCATCTTGGTCTCCTAACGGAAGAGTCTTAGTATTTTATAGAGAGACAAAATCAGGGTCAAAGGGCGAGGGATTTTCAGCAAAACTTTGGTCAATAGATATCACTGGTTACAATGAGAGAAAACTAACCACTAAAACAGATGCTTCAGACCCATCTTGGTCCTCTTTATTATCAAAGTAAGGGTATTTTTAATGTAATTTAAGCTTGAATAATCTTTAATAATTTGAAATATTTCGATAATCAACCTAGGGGAAAAAATGATATTTAATACGAATTTAAAAAATGTTCTTTTAGTAGTTTTTGCAACGTTAATTTTAAGCGCTTGTTCAACAGCTAAAAAATCAGGGAATTTAGAAGGAGATGTTTATACTGGCAAAGAAACAGTAAAATATTTAGCTTCTGGTGTGCCTGATAGAGTATTTTTCGCGACTAATAAATCTTCTTTAACAACTGCGTCTAGAGCAACTCTTAGAAAGCAAGCTAAGTTTTTAAGAAAAAATAAAAAACTTAACGTGACTATAGAAGGTCATGCTGATGAAAGAGGAACAAGAGAATATAACTTGGCTTTAGGTGAACGAAGAGCAAATGCTGCAAGAGATTATTTAATGACTTATGGAATTTCAGGCAAAAGAATTTCAGTTATTAGCTATGGAAAAGAGAAACCAGTTAATCCTGCATCAAGTCCTCTAGCCTGGTCTCAAAACAGAAGATCAGTTACAGTAAAAGTTAATTAATTTTCTTTTAAATTTAAGACCCTTTAATAATTAAAACTATTGAAGGGTCTTTTTTTTGCCATTATGTGTATTTAAAGAATCCTCATGACATTTGTAAAAAATAAAATATTAATTATTTTCTCAATTTTTTTTGTTTTATCATACAATTATTTATTAGCAGAAGAAGAAGATATTGCGATTCAAGCAGTAGCAGATCAAGTACAAGTATTAATAAAGGATTTAAAGACATTAGAAAAAGCGGTTTATCAAAAATCAGATGTATTATCTGATGAGGTGAAAAATATAAAGTCCGATGGACTCAATGAAGATATTTTAACCAAGCATCTTTTAAAACTCAATGAAATCGAAGATCAGTTTAGAGAACTCACTAATAAATTTGAAGAGGTAAATTTTAAATTAGATAAACTTTCTTCTAGAGTAACAAAAATTCAATCTGATAATCAGTTGAGATTTTCTGACCTAGAAAATTCAGATATCTCAAATATTAAAACAAAAAAAAATAATACGAAAAAATTACCTGGAACCAGTCAACCAGCTGACTTTGGTGCTAATCCAGGGTATTCAGTAACTAATTTACCAGATACACAAATAACGAATTCCATTGAAAGTGCACAAACTGTAATTACCGAGGAGCCAGAAAAAAAAGAGTCATTACTTCCAAATAAACCACCTAAAGAACAGTACGAATTTGCAGTAAGCTTTATGAAGATAGGAGATTATGAAACAGCAGAATTTGCTTTGAAAGAATTTATTGATAAAAATAAAGACCACGACTTAGCTGGAAGTGCTCAGTTTTGGTATGGAGAAACTTTTAGAATACGACAACTTTATTCAGATGCAGCAACTGCATATTTAGACGGTTATCAAAATTACCCAAAAAGTAAAAAAGCACCTGACAATCTTTTAAAGCTAGGAATCACTATGGTTCAGTTAGGAGAGAAAGATCAAGGGTGTAAAATGATTTTAGGAATCAAAAAAGAATATCCAAAAGCTAGTAAGTCTGTGTTACAAAAAGCTCTATATGAGCAAAAAAAATTCAAGTGTAATTCTTAAAAATCAATTCAAAGATTATAAAGATTTATCGAATATTTATTCATTATTTTCTAAAAAAATAAAAAATTTAAAAAAAAATTTATTTTTAGTCGCTGTTTCAGGGGGACCTGATAGTTTAGCACTTACTGCTTTAATAAAATCCTATAGTTTAGAAAATACTTGTAAAGTTTACTACGTTTTGATTGATCATAACCTAAGAAAAAATTCATCTAATGAAGCTAAATTAGTAAAAAATTTACTTAAAAAATTTAAAATTAATCTTAATATTCTTAAAAATAAAAAAAAAATTGTAAAGAATATTCAGAGTGAAGCGAGAAAAGTTAGATATGAACTCCTTACGACTTTCTGTAGAAAAAAAAATATAAAAATTATCATTACTGCACATAATTTAGAGGATCAAGTCGAAACTTTTTTTATACGATTATCCAGAGGAAGCGGATTACAAGGCCTTTCTTCCATGAAACAAACAAATAAAATAGAAAAAAATATAAATTTATTTAGACCGCTTCTAGACATCAAAAAAAACCAGCTTATGAAAATTTCAAAACTTATTTTCGGAAAATATTATAAAGATCCGTCAAATCGAAATACGAAATATTTAAGAACTAGAATAAGGAAATTGAAAAAATCTCTTGAGGCAAGTGGTATAAATTATGAGAAAATATCTCACTCAATTAAAAATTTAGCTTCAAGCAGAGACACTTTAGACCTGTACTTTGATAAAATTTATAAGGATATAACATTTAAGACAAAAAATAAAATTCACATAGATTTAAAAGGTCTTGAAAGTTTAAATCAAGAAATGAAATTAAGGGTTTTTAAAAAATCTATTCAAAACCTGACAAATGCATACTACTCACCAAGATCAAAAAAAATTGTAAATTTAATCAATCGAATCCAAGTGAATAAAAACAAGAAGCATAATTTAGCTGGGTGTGTTATTTTTAAAGAAAAAAAACTCATAATTTTGAAAAAAGAGAATAAAAAATAGCTATTTTCAAAAATGTGTTATATTTTGTCTTATTTACAACCTATTTGTATTTAATTAATACTTGTTAATTGTAAAATAATGCTTATTTAAAATATATGAATTTAAAAAACTTAATAATGTGGGCCATAATAGTTCTTCTATCTGTAGGACTATTTAACATGTTCCAAGACCCAAAAAAATTGAATGCAGAAAAAAATAGATTACCTTTTTCGAAGTTCTTGAGCGAAGTTGACTCTGGTAGAGTTGTCGAAGTTCAAATACAAGGAAATAATATTTCTGGGGTTTTAGCAGATGGAAATACATTCACTACTTACTCTCCTAATTATCCAGAATTAGTTGATAAACTCTCTGCAAATGAAGTGAGCATTGTTGCTACTCCAACTGAGGATAAGATGCCCTCGCTTTTAGGAATTTTATTATCTTGGTTTCCAATGTTATTACTTATTGGTGTTTGGATTTTCTTTATGCGTCAAATGCAAGGAGGTAAAGGGGGAGCAATGGGATTCGGAAGATCTAAGGCAAAATTACTAAATGAAGCCCAAGGCAAAGTTACTTTTAATGATGTAGCAGGAGTAGAAGAAGCAAAAGAAGAAGTTGAAGAAATAGTTGAATTTTTAAAAGATCCAAAAAAATTTAGTAGACTTGGTGGAAAAATACCAAAAGGTGCTTTACTTATTGGTCCTCCAGGAACTGGAAAAACTTTATTAGCCAAAGCTATTGCAGGAGAAGCAAACGTTCCATTTTTTTCAATATCAGGATCAGACTTTGTTGAAATGTTTGTTGGAGTTGGAGCTTCAAGAGTTAGAGATATGTTTGAACAAGGAAAAAAACATTCACCATGCATAATTTTTATCGATGAAATAGACGCTGTTGGAAGAAGTAGAGGAGCGGGGCTTGGAGGAGGAAATGATGAAAGAGAACAAACTCTTAATCAGCTTCTTGTTGAAATGGATGGTTTTGATACTAACGAGGGGATTATTTTAATTGCCGCTACAAACAGACCAGATGTTTTAGATCCAGCTTTACTAAGACCTGGAAGATTTGATAGACAAGTTGTTGTAGGAAATCCAGACATCGTTGGAAGAGAGGCTATTTTAAAAGTCCACGTTAAAAAAATCAGCACTGGACCAGACGTTAAATTAAGAACCATAGCCAGAGGAACTCCTGGTTTTTCTGGAGCAGATCTAGCTAATTTAATAAATGAGTCAGCTCTTTTAGCGGCCAGAAAAAATAAAAGAGTTGTTACAATGTCGGACGTAGAGGAGGCTAAAGATAAAGTAATGATGGGAGCAGAAAGAAGATCGATGGTAATGTCCGAGGATGAAAAAAAACTTACAGCGTATCACGAAGGTGGTCATGCTATAGTAGCGTTAAATGAAAAAGCTTCTGACCCAATTCATAAAGCTACGATAATACCTAGAGGTAGAGCTTTAGGTATGGTTATGAGATTACCTGAGAGAGATCAACTCTCAGTCTCTAGAGAAAAAATGCATTCAGATATTGCTGTAGCCATGGGAGGTAGAATTGCAGAAGAGATAATTTTTGGCCATGACAAAGTTACATCTGGGGCTTCGTCTGATATTGATATGGTAACAAAAATGGCTAAGAACATGGTCACTAAGTATGGCATGAGTAAAGAGCTAGGAACCATAGCTTACGGAGAGAATGAAGAGGAAGTATTTTTAGGACGATCAGTAACTAAACAACAAAATATGTCAGAAGACACTGCAAAAAAAGTCGATGCAGAAGTTAAGAAAATTGTAGACACTGGTTACGAAAGAGCAAGAAAAGTTTTAACCGAAAAAATAGATGATTTACATAAACTAGCAAAAGCACTTTTAATATATGAAACACTATCAGGAGATGAAATTAGGGACTTAATTCTAAAAGATATCAAACCTACCAGATCTTTTAAAGAAGAAGACACAGAAGATGGAAAATCCTCTTCTGCATTAGGTTCTTTAGGTTTAAAACCAAAGCCAGCAATCTAAATAATCATGACAAAATATTACACACGAGCGTGTAATTTTTATTATGGAGTCAATGCAAAAGTACTAATAAAAAAAAAACAGGCATTATCTTTGTGTGGTAACAAAGACATTGCTTTTGATAGAATTGAAGTTATCACAAGAAAGAAAAACAAAGTCTCTTCAAAGATAATTAGTATAAAAAAGATTAAAAATTTAGATATTTCCTTAAAGAAAAAAGTCAAACAAGATTTAAAAAAAATAATTTCAAAAAGAAAAAACTTCTTAAAAAATGTAAATTTTTTAGAGCCAGCTATTATGGGCATTCTTAACTTGACCCCAGATAGTTTTTCTGACGGAGGTAAATATAATAATCGAAAAAAAGCAAAAAAACATATCTTAGATATGGTAAAATCAGGGGCAAATATTATTGACGTTGGAGGAGAGTCTACTAGACCTGGATCTAAAACAGTTTTAACCAATATGGAATGGAAAAGAGTCGAGAATGTTATAAAAAATTTTAAGAAAAGATATTCAAATGTTTGTCTATCTATAGATACAAGAAAGTCTAAAGTGATGATTGAGGCAATAAAACATGGGGCTGATTTAATAAATGATGTATCAGGTTTTAATTACGATAATCAATCTTTATCAAAATTAAGAAAATATAACATTTCAAAAGTTCTTCATCATATGCAGGGTACACCAAATACAATGCAGAAGAATCCAAAATATAAAAACGTTCTATTAGATATTTACGATTATTTCGAAAAAGAAGTGAAAAAAATCCATCATAAAAAGATAGTTATAGATCCTGGTATTGGTTTTGGTAAAAATTTGAAACATAATTTGAGTTTAATTTCTAAGATATCTTTGTTTCATAGTCTTGGTTTTCCTATTTTGATTGGAACATCTAGAAAAAGATTTATTAGTCAAATATCTGGAAAAAATGACAGTAAAGAAAGAATAGGAGGAACGATTGCTTCAGTAATATTTTTGTTGTCTCAAGGTGTTCAAATTTTTAGAGTACATAATGTAAACGAGGTAAAACAAGGTATTTTAGTATTTAGAAAAATTTTATCTAAATTAACAAATTAATGAAAAACAAATATTTTGGAACTGATGGAATTAGAGGGACAGTTAATCAAGGAAATATAACTGGTGAAAAATTCTTTAAATTTGGTCTAGCCTCAGGTACCTACTTTAAAAATCAAAAAAAATCAAAACAGATCGCTATAATAGCTAAAGATACTAGATTATCCGGATATACTTTAGAGCCAGCACTAGTATCTGGTTTAGTATCAGGAGGAATGCATGTCTATACATTAGGTCCTTTACCTACAAACGGACTTGCAATGTTAACTAAATTTATGAGAGCTAATATGGGAATAATGATAACTGCTTCTCACAATCCATATCAAGATAATGGTCTTAAGCTATTTGGACCAGACGGTTTAAAATTATCAGATAAGATTGAAAAAAAGATTGAGAAATTGATAGACGCTAAAAACACAAATCAACTAACTAACCCTAAATTATTAGGTAGAGTAAAAAGATTAGAAAATGGAAATGAAGAATATATCAAAATTTTAAGAAAAAATTTTCCTAAAAATTTTCATTTGAGAGGAATGAAAATAGTTTTAGATTGTGCTAATGGAGCAGGATACAAATCAGCTCCTAAATTACTTAAAGACCTTGGAGCAAAAGTAATATCTATAGGCGTAAAACCAAACGGTTTTAATATTAATGAAAAGTGTGGTTCTATGTATCCCTCAAAAATTAGATATGCAGTAAAAAAATTTAAAGCACATGTTGGAGTAGCTTTTGATGGCGACGCTGACAGAGTTATCATGTGTGATGAAAAAGGAAAGATAATAGATGGAGATCAAATAATTGCTATGCTTGCCCGAAGGTGGAAGTCAAAAAGAATTTTAAAGGGAGGTGTAATAGGAACTCTGATGTCTAATTATGGTTTACAAAATTTTTTAAAAAATGAAAAAATAAAATTTTATAGATCGAAAGTAGGAGACAGATATGTAAAAGAAAAGATGAAAAAATTGAATTATAATCTAGGTGGAGAACAGTCTGGTCACATAATTTTAGGAAAATTTGCAACAACGGGAGATGGATTGTTGGTAGCTTTGGAAGTTTTGTTTTCATTGAGAAAAAGAAAAGAAGCAAGTAAGTTACTTAATGTTTTTAAACCTTTACCTCAAATTTTAGAGAACGTAATTGTTAAAAATAAAAATGTAATTAATACTAGAAAGTCTAAGAATGCAGTTAAAAAAGCAATTAAATCTATGGGCAACAAAGGAAGAATTTTAGTAAGAAAATCAGGAACAGAGCCAAAAATTAGAATCATGGCTGAGTCATATGATAAAAACTTAATCCTGAAATGTATAAAAATAATTAAAAAATCAATAAAAAATTGAAAATTAAATCTAAAGTTTTGATAATAGCTGGATCTGACTCCTCAGGAGGAGCAGGAATTCAAGCAGATATAAAAACTGTTACAGCTCTTGGAGGTTATGCAATGACTGCTATAACTGCAGTTACAGCGCAAAACACAAAAGGAGTAAAAACTGTTATTCCCATTAAGCCAAAAGAAATAAAAAAACAAATTTTGTACACTTGTAAAGATATAAAACCAGATACAATAAAGATTGGTATGCTTCATTCAACTCAAGTTATTAATTCAGTAGTTAAAGCTTTAAATAAAATAAAGATAACAAAAATTGTTTTAGATCCAGTTATGGTTGCCAAAGGTGGAACAAGACTAGTGAGTCAATCAGCAATTATGACTCTTAAAAATTTTTTGATAAAAAAAACTTATTTAATAACACCTAATATTCCAGAAGCTGAAGTTTTAACTAACATGAAGATTAAAAATCTTAGAGATATGATTTATGCAGCTAAAATTTTACTCAATTTCGGAGCTAAAAACGTCTTGTTAAAAGGTGGACATAAAAAATCAAAATATATTGAAGATATTCTTTTAAATAAAAAAGAGATAAAGATTTTCAAAAATAAAAAGATTAAAACTCGAAATACTCATGGAACTGGCTGTACTTTATCTAGCTCTATTGCAACTTTTTTATCGTGTGGAAAACCTTTAAAGAAATCCTGTGAGTTGGGAATTAAATATGTTAACCAAGCTATAGGATCTAATCCAAATTATGGAAAAGGACATGGTCCTATAAACCATTTAAATTCAATAATAATAAAAAAAAAATTTAAATAATGAAAAATATAGTTGTTGTAGGTTCGCAGTGGGGAGACGAAGGAAAGGGAAAAATAGTTGATTGGCTATCTAGCGAAGCTGATATAGTAGTTCGATTTCAAGGAGGACATAATGCTGGTCATACCCTAGTTATTGATAAAAAAGTATTTAAATTAAGATTATTACCTTCAGGCATAGTTAGAGAAGGAAAAGTTTCCATTCTAGGTAACGGAGTAGTTATTGATCCATGGGCCTTACTTGAAGAAATTAAAGAAATAAAAAAAAAAGGTGTTGATGTAACAATTAAGAATTTTATGATTTCGGAGTCAGCTTCTCTCATTCTTCCTTACCATCAAGAAATGGATGAAATAAGAGAAGATGCAGCTGGAAAAGGGAAAATTGGTACCACAAGAAGAGGCATAGGTCCTTGTTACGAAGATAAAGTTGGAAGAAGGTCAATACGTGTTATGGATTTAAGATCAGAAAAAAATTTAGATGCTAGACTAGAAAACGTACTACAACATCATAATGCGATTAGAAAAGGCTTAAAAAAAAAAGTATTTAAAAAAGAAGATCTAAAAAAAAAATTATTACAGATAGCCCCCGAAATATTAAAATTTGCACAGCCAATTTGGTCTAGGTTAGACGAATTTATAAAAGATAGAAAAAAAATATTATTCGAAGGTGCTCAAGGAATACTTTTAGATGTCGATCATGGAACATATCCTTTTGTTACCTCCTCAAATACTGTGCCGGCTATGGCTGCTACCGGCAGCGGTTTAGGACCAGATAAGATCAGCTATGTATTAGGAATTACTAAGGCATATACTACAAGGGTAGGTAGCGGACCATTTCCTACAGAATTAAAAGATAAAATTGGAGAAAGTTTAGGTAAAAGAGGTAAAGAATTTGGAACTGTTACAGCAAGAAAAAGAAGGTGCGGTTGGTTTGATGGCGTATTAGTTCGGCAAACAATTAAAATTTCGGGAATTAATGGAATTGCTCTTACAAAGCTAGATGTATTAGATGATCTAGATGAAATTAAGATTTGTGTTCAATATAATTTAAATGGAAAAAAAATTGATTATTTGCCAACATCTTCAGAAGATCAATTTAATATAAAACCTATTTATAAAACCTTTTCTGGGTGGAAAAGCTCAACAAAAGGCGTAAGAAATATTAAAGATTTGCCAGAAAAGGCTAAGACTTATATTTATGCATTAGAGGACTTTATTGGAGCAAAAATTTCAAGTATATCAACGAGTCCAGAAAGAAATGATACGATCTTAATTGAAGATCCTTTCAAGATTTAATTCACTGGAAGTAAATTTTTTGATTTAGAGGCATTAATCATAGATTTTTGTAATTTCTCAAAAGCTTTGGTCTCTATTTGTCTAATTCTTTCTCGACTTATTTTAAATTTTTTACTTAGTTCTTCAAGTGTTTTTGGATTTTCGGTTAGTCTTCGTGCATTTATAATCTCTCTTTCCCTTTCATTTAAAATTTTTAAAGCATCATTTAATAATTCTTTTTTGTCATCGTATTCTTGTTTCTGAGAAATTAATAATTCTTGATCAAGACTGTTATCTACTAACCAATCTTGCCACTCGTCAGACTCACCGTTTTTTATTGGATCATTCAAAGATTTTTCTTGACCCATCATTCTTCTATTCATATTTACAACTTCTTTAGAGTCAACATCTAGTCTTTTTGAAATCTCACTTACCTGTTCATCTTTTAAGTCACCTTCTTGATTTGGCGCTATCTGATTTTTAAGTTTTTTTAAATTGAAAAAAAGTTTTTTTTGAGCTGTTGTTGTACCCATTTTTACAAGACTCCAAGATCTTAATACATATTCTTGAATTGAAGCTTTAATCCACCACATAGCGTAAGTTGCAAGTCTAAAACCTTTATCAGGATCAAACTTTTTAACTGCTTGCATAAGTCCAATATTTCCCTCAGAAATTAATTCATTTACTGGCAAACCATAACCTCGATAACCCATAGCTATTTTTGCAACCAATCTAAGATGGCTAGTAACTAATTTATGTGCAGACTGCAAATTTCCATTTTCTTTCCAATTTTTCGCTAACATATATTCTTCCTCAGCGTCAAGCATTGGAAATTTTTTGATTTGCGCAAGATAAATAGACAGGCCTCCTACTGCAGGAGACGGTAAATTACTTATTGTTTTTTTTTCATTCATATTTTTGATTTATATATTAAATTTTATTTTTCAACTACTAAGATTTTTCAATAAATCTAACAATTTTCTAAATTCTTTTGGTAATTCTGTCTGAAAATTTACCCATTTATTTTTTGTTGGATGAATGAACCCTAAATTTTTTGCATGTAGCGCTTGGCCTTTAAGAGCAGTAAAATGCCTTAAAAAATCTTCGTTTATTTTTTTGAATTTGATATTTTTTTTTCCATATTGAGTGTCACCTAATAAAGAAGTTCCTTTATATTTCATGTGAACTCTGATTTGATGTGTTCTACCAGTCTCGAGTCTACACTCCAAAAGACTAATTTTAGGAATATTTTTACAATTGAATACTTTTAAGGTTGTATAGTTTGTTATTGCTTTTTTTCCATGAAATTCATTTGTTGCCATTAATTGTCTGTTTTTCTTGTTTCTAGAAATATAATTTTCTATACGACCTTTTAATGGTCTAATAACACCCCATATCAAACACAAATATTTTCTTTCAATAGTATGTTCACTAAACTGTTTTCCCAAAATAGAGTGAGATAAATTATTTTTAGCAATTACTAATAAACCACTCGTATCTTTGTCTATTCTATGAACTATCCCTGGTCTTACAACCCCATTAATATTAGAGAGATTACTTTTATACTTATAAACCAATGCATTGGCTAATGTGTTTTCATAATTTCCAGCTCCAGGATGAACTACCATTCCTTTTGGTTTATTGATAATCAAAATATCTTTATCTTCATAATTTATATCAAGCTTTATTTTTTTTGGAATTAATTTTTGCTCCTCTTGTTTAGTGAAATTTATTGAAATTATCTCTCCGGTTTTTACTTTTGTAGAAGGTGAGTTTAGTATCATCTTATTTTTTTTTACATTCCCGGTATCAATTATTTTTTTGATATAAGATCTAGTTAAATTGCCAATTTTACCTGATAAAAATATATCAAGTCTCATCCCCTGGTCTTTAGGCTTAACTAAAAATTTCATTGAGTTATTCATGATATGATCTAGATTATAGCAAAATGCGTTCGTAGCTCAACTGGATAGAGCGCCTGACTTCGGATCAGGAGGTTGAGGGTTCAAATCCTTCCGGGCGCACCATAAGCTAGATGATCCATTTTTTAAGTTTGTCTTTGTTTTGAATTATAAAACGTGGAAAAGAAGAATCTATTTCGATCTTTTTTAAATTAAAACCTCTTTCAAAAATATCTTGACCTTTTTCAATTTTAGATTTTATAGACTCCTCATTAGTAATATCGATTGTATTAAATTCACCATGTGCAAATGCTTTTATTTTTTTGGATATATTTTCTGGTGTTTGAAGATAAGCAAAGTGCCAGCCTCCATTATTAATAATCTGTATATTGCTTGTTTTATCTAGTCTCCAAAAAGGGTATTTTTTAAATTTTAAATCTCTTAACCATTGAGGTGATTTTAAATTTTTTTTTAAACAAATTTTGGATCCATGCCAATTATTTTCTTTTAAGTTTAAAAAATTAAGTTTGTACATAAACATTTTTTGTGAAAAAACTGCATATTTATTTTTATCGTATTGACTCAATTTGTTTAAGTCCGGTATTTCATCTACATCAGATAAAATGATTAAATCATTATCATTTGCTTCTTCTAGACCTTTTACAATTGAGTTTCTTTGATGCTTCTCTACTAGAGACTCTCCTCCTTTATGGGGTTTAATTAAGTTTGTTGGAGTATCATCTACAATAATATAATTTATTTTATTTTTAAATTTTTTGTATTTATTAATATCAAAATGTAGTTTTTTTGGTTTGCCCTGATGATCAATTGTCGACTCAACTACTACAAATTTATTGACAAATTCATCTAAAATATTGAATCTTAAATCAGCTATATGTTCTTCGTTAAAATATTGGAAACAGTCAAAAATTGCCATATAAATCTAATTAAAATACTTATCTTCGATTTTATTATAAATTTCAGGATATCCTAGGTTAAGAATTTTTGAAGTCTCTTTCAAAATTTTAATCTGACCAGATATTAACATTAAGCTTATAAACTTTTCTTTTTTTTCTTCGATTAAATTTTTACCATTTTTTTTAAATATATTTGGAATAAAAATCATATCCATTTCTACTGGCGATCTTGTAGCGTGTGAACCAATTTTTTTCCAATCTGATAACATATAATCTAAACCATTTAAAAGATTTACAATTTCAGTCCAACTTGGTTGATTTTTGTACATAGGAATGATTTGAACTTCACATTTTATAATTAAAGGTCTAAAATTACCTAAACCTTTTAAGATTTCAAATTCAGAGCCTTGAGTGTCAATTTTTAAATAATCTAAAGTATTGATATTTAGATTTTTTAAGCTCGAAGATAACGTATCGCAGTCTACAGATTCTTTTTTACTTACTTCAAATAAATTAAATTCTTTTTCTTTGAAACCATAAATAGAAAGCGAGTCTTTGTTAGGTTCGTACATAGAAGAGCTTTCGGGTCTCTTTTTTAGTATATAAAGTGTTTTTTCTATCTTAGAACTCCAAAGACCTTTCTTTATAATATTTTTATTAAATTCATCTTTTGTTGAACTGTTCAAAGGATCAACTAATATAGGTTCAAAAAAATGACTATATTTCTTTTGAAAATAACCGTCTGAATTAAATCCTCCTTGAGATCCAACATCCATCGCAATTAATTTTTTATTATTAAGCAAGGTATTTATTTCTGTTTGGAAATTGTAAACATTATTTGCTTTGGCTTTTTTTTCATTTAGATAGTTTACAGTTCTAGAGCTAGCTTTTAAAATTTTAATAATTTTAAAAAAAAATGGTAATAAAATTTTTGTAATACTAATTCTTAATTTAGCTAAAAACATACTAGTTTTATTTCTTTGTAAATGTTGCTATACCTATTTTTTTTCCTTCGATAACAGAGGAGGAACAATGTAAATGACTTCTATCAAAGATTAACATTGATCCAATTTCCCACTCATAAATAAGTTCAACCTCTAGACCTTTTAAGTTATCTATATTTTCGTGTTTTAAATATTTTTCATGGATATCTTTGTTAAACGGCTCGTTTCCATAAAGCTTTAGATGTTGAGAAGATCTTTTATTTTGCCCATATTTTAAATCTTTTTTCTTGAGTTCTTCTGGATCTTGAGTGAAGCTAGTTGATTCTTCATAAAATCTATTTTTAAAAATAATGGTGCTCCCTTTTGGTGTTAATGGAATTAAACTTTGTTTATATATCTGATTATTTAATTCAAATCCTCCGTCAACATGAAGACCAATTGGAGCATAACTTTCTTGAATAAGTCCATAAATATCTTTTCCATTTTCATCTTTAAGATTATCCATTTTAAAATCTCCTATTTGTTTTTTAAGTCTTTCATAAAATATTTTTTCTAATTTCTCATTATATCCTTGCAACCATCTTTTTTTTATTACATTTTGTTTTTTATTATGTACGGTAGTTGGTAAATCCGCATACAGGTTTAAAAATTCTTTTATCTCCTCCTTACTATATAAATTTCTAATAACTTCAGGAGGAGACTCTGATTTTTTAATTTTTTCTAATTCTTTACGCATAAAACTTATTCTCCCATATTTATTAACGTTCCTCTTTGCTTGGCTCCTAAATAAGAGGAATAAAAAATTATAACACCTAGAATAAAATAAACTATAGATATAGATATTGATTTAATTATGTCGAAATAATTGACAGCATTATTAAGTAAAATATTTCTCATTTCCTCAAATATGTGAACTAAAGGAAGTCCTTTTGCTACAATTTGAAGGGAATAGGGCAAAATTTCAATAGGATAGTATATGCACCCCAAAGGAGCTAAAAAAAATAAACTTGCCCATGCAATGTTTTCAAACGAAGGACCAAATCTTAACAATCCCGAAGTTACTAAAAGTCCCAAAGTAACTCCAAAAAGATATAATGGTAAAAGTAAAAATAGAAGTGGTAAACCAAGTTTAAAAACTGAAACGCCAAAAAGAGGTATTGCTAGTATTGCGGCAGGAACTAGACCAATAAGAGCTCTTAAAATAGCCGTTAATGTTAGAGAAGTAATAATTTCGCTTATTTTTATTGGCGCTATAAACAAATTTGTAAAATTTCTACTCCAAATTTCCTCCAAAAACATCATATTAAAACTTATACTAACTCTGAATAGAAAGTCATATAAGATTGCGGCGGTCAATATAATACCCACTGTGTTACTATAATAGTCTGAACTTAAAGTAAAAAATTTTGATATGAAACCCCAAAGAAAAATTTGAACAGTCGGCCAGTAAATTAGATCAATAATTCTTGGTAAAGAATTACTTATTAAAAAGATATGTCTAAGTCCTAAAGCATAAATCTTACTGAAGTTCATCTTTGCTCCTAGCTAGTTTGAGGAATGTTTCTTCAAGATTATTCCGTCCATGTTTTTTTATTATTTCTTGACAGGTTCCTCTATCTATAATTTTTCCTTTCCTCATCATAATTATACTGTCACAGAGCCTTTCAACTTCATTCATATTATGGGACGCAAGAAGTATAGTGACTTGATTTTTTGATCTATACTCTTGAATATAACTTCTTACAAAGTCACCAATATCGGGATCAAGACTAGCAGTTGGTTCATCTAAAAATAAAATTTCAGGTTTATTTATTAATGACTTAGCCAAGGACACTCTATTTTTTTGACCAGAGGACAACTCACCAGTTTTTCTTTTAAAAAAATTTTTAATATCTAGATCTTCTGATATTTCTAATATTCGTTCACTTAAATTTTTAACTCCATATAACCTTCCATATACTTCTAAATTCTGTTTCACTGTTAGTTTTTTTGGTAGTTCAATGTATGGAGAACAAAAATTAATTCTAGTTAATATTTCATTTCTTTTAAAAGATTCTAAATTTTTATTGTCTATAATTATTTCACCTTCAGATGGCTTTATCAGACCAAGCATCATGCCGATTGATGTTGTTTTTCCACATCCATTTGGTCCTAATAAACCTACAGTTTTATTTTTTTCAATATGAAAATTAATTTTATCTACTGCCAAATTTTTTTTAAATACTTTAGAAAGATTTTTAATTTGAATAAACATTTAATTTGCCGCTCTTTTTAATCGATCATTTATAGCTATGCCCGCACCTAAGTTTGGTATTTTTACAACGTAAATTTTTTTAAATCCTTGTTTTTTTATTTTTCTGAAGGTTTTGTATAAATTAGATGCTGCTTCTTTCAAGTCTGATTTTTTACTCAGATTAAAATTATTTATTTTATCTTTATAATTTCCTCCAAATGTAACTAAAGCACAGTTTTTAGCTGCCTTTTTTTTATTTAATAATACGGGAATTCCTGGGGAATAATGTTTTTTTAGCATACCTGGGGAAATAATTTTTGAACTTATTTTATTATTACTAATTTTTAAAAACTTTTTAATAGTTTTAGCTTCGATTATTCCAGGTCTTAAAATCTTTGGTTTTCCAATCAAACTAACTACTGTTGACTCAATTCCAATCTTTGAATTTCCACTATTAATAATGATTTTAATTTTTTTTTTAAATTCCTCTGCTACATCTAGCGCGTTCACAGGACTTATTCCTGAAGATAAATTTGCACTAGGCATGGCCAATGGAAAATTAAGATTTTTAAGAACTGATCTGGTAGTTTTGTGGCTTGGAAATCTTATTGCTACGGTGTTGAGTTTTGCAGTAACTAAAGATTGAATCTTAGATCTACTTTTTTTTTTAAGAACAAAAGTAATGGGTCCAGGACAAAATTTTTTATACAACTTATAAAAGTCACGATTAAAGATCACGTCTTTATCAGCGTCTCTATAGTTTAAGTAATGTACAATTAACGGATTTTTTTTTGGTCTATTTTTAAGACTATATATCTTCTGTATAGCTACCTTTGAGTAAGCATTTCCACCTAATCCATAAACAGTTTCTGTAGGCAAGCCTATTACATTTCCTTTTTTCAAATTAGCAACAGATTTTTTTAGTATTTTTTTGTTAAAAGAAAATATATTTGAATAGATATTTTTCATAATGTTATTATTATAAGAATAATGAAAAATGAAAATATTCCAGCTAAAGATAAAAGTAAATCATTAAAAGAGGCAAGAGATGAAATTAATGATATTTTAAATAAACTTGAAAGCAAAGACACAGATTTATCTGCTTCAATGGAAGATTATAAAAGATTAATCCATTTAAACAATTATATCGACAAATTATTCAAAAAAAAAATTAGAGAAATTTCTGAAATTAAAAAAGAAATAAAAGAGAAATGATAAAAAATAGGTTAATTAAGAACGCAAAAAAAATTGATAAATTTTTAATAAGATATCTAAATAAACAAAGCAAATCATTATTAATTGACCCGATGAAATATGGAGTTCTTTCAGGAGGAAAAAAAATAAGATCTACAATTATATTAAATGCAGGAAAAATATTTAATTTAAATCAAAAAAAATTAATTAATCTTTGTGCTTCGGTAGAATGCATTCACTCATATTCTTTAATTCATGATGATCTTCCTTGTATGGACGATGACAAAATCAGAAGAGGGAAACCATCCACTCATATAAAATTTGGAGAGGCCTCAGCTGTTTTAGCAGGCAACTCTTTATTAACTCTTGCATTTGAAATTATTGCTGACAAAAACTATTCTATAAATCCAAATTTAAAAAATCAAATTATAAAATCATTAGCATTTTGCTCAGGTCATACAGGAATAGCAGGTGGACAAGAACTTGATCTTAAATTTGAAAATAAAAAAAAAAGTTTAAAACAAATCATAGCCATGCAAAAGAAAAAAACAGGTAAATTATTTAGTTTTTGTCTTTATTCTATAGGCGTACTGGCAAAAAGAAGTAATAAAGAAAAAAAGTTTTTAAGTACTTTAGGTGAAGATATTGGACTCTTGTTTCAGTTTGCAGATGATTTTTTAGATGTCAAAGGGTCAAGAAAATTAGTTGGCAAACCTATTAAAAAAGATAATAAAAAAGGAAAATCAACATTAATTAATTTAATGGGATATGAAAAAGCTCAAATTTATGCAAATAATCTAAAGAAAAAGATATTGCTTAAATTAAAAAAACATGGAAAAAAAGCTGAAGATTTATCAGATACTATAGAATTTATATTAGGTAGAAATTTTTAATGACTAAACTTATCAGACAAATAAATTTTCCTTCAGATTTAAGAAAGTTTAATAAGGATAAACTTAAACAGATCTCAGACGAATTAAGAGAAGAATTGATCGACGTAGTTTCAGAAACTGGTGGACATCTGGGAGCTGGCTTAGGAGTTGTAGAATTAACAATAGCTTTACATTATGTTTTTGATACTCCTAAAGATAAATTAGTTTGGGATGTAAGCCACCAAACATATCCTCATAAAATTATTACTGGTAGAAAAGATAGAATAAAGACTTTAAGAAAAGGAGGGGGTTTATCTGGATTCACGAAAAGATCTGAAAGTGAGTATGATCCGTTTGGCGCCGCTCACAGCTCAACTTCTATTTCATCGACCTTAGGTATGGCTGTAGCTAAAAAATTATCAAATAATAATAATAACGTAGTTGCAGTTATTGGAGATGGTGCTATGAGCGCAGGAATGGCTTATGAAGCTATGAATAATGCCGGAGCGTTAAAATCTAAGCTCATTGTAATTTTAAATGATAACGATATGTCCATAGCAAAACCTGTAGGCGCTATGAGCAAATACCTTGCAAAACTTTTATCAGGCAAATTATATTTTAGTCTTAGAGAAACAATTAAAATGGTTATTTCTGCTTTTTCTAAAAGATTTAGTCAAAAAGCCGGTAAAGCAGAAGACCTACTAAGAGGAATAGTTACTGGAGGAACTTTATTTAGTGAGTTAGGTTTTTATTATATTGGTCCAGTAGACGGACATGATGTAGATAATTTAGTACAAATATTTGAAAACGTCAAAAATTCAAATCATGAAGGACCAATCCTGATTCATGTTAGAACTCAAAAAGGAAAAGGATATAAACCAGCGGAAGAGTCAGGCGATAAATACCATGGAGTCTCTAAATTTAATATAGCCACAGGGGAACAGTCAAAATCTAAATCAAATGCTCCCTCATACACAAAAGTTTTTGCTGAAACATTGATTAAACACGCTGAGCAAGATACTAAAATTATTGGAATTACAGGAGCAATGCCATCGGGGACGGGCTTAAATTTATTTGAAAAAAAATTTCCTGATCGAACATTTGATGTTGGTATAGCTGAACAACATGCTGTTACTTTCGCAGCTGGTCTCGCTACTGAGGGGTACAAACCTTATGCTGCTATTTATTCTACTTTTCTTCAAAGGGCTTACGATCAAGTCGTCCACGACGTTGCTATTCAATCATTACCTGTTAGGTTTGCAATAGATAGAGCAGGACTTGTTGGAGCTGACGGCCCAACACATGCTGGCTCATTTGATATCACTTACTTATCTACTTTGCCTAATTTTGTTGTTATGGCTGCTAGCGATGAATCAGAATTAGTTAAAATGATTAATACTTCAGTTCACATAAATGATCGACCTTCTGCGTTTAGATACCCTCGGGGCAATGGAATAGGAGTTAAAATGCCATCGATAAATGAACTTTTAGAAATTGGAAAAGGCAGAATTATTAAGGAAGGAAAAAAAGTTGCAATTTTAAATTTTGGAACAAGGCTAGAAGAATGCAAGAAAGCTTCAGAGATATTATCTAAAAAAGGAATAGAAATTACAATTATGGATGCAAGATTTGCTAAACCTTTAGATAAAAAACTAATAATGGAAGCAGCAAATAACCACGAAGTTTTAATATCAATCGAAGAAGGTTCGGTTGGTGGATTTGGATCTCATGTAATGCAATTATTATCTGATAGAGGAGTGTTTGATAGAGGATTAAAATTCAGATCAATGATTTTACCAGATTTATTTATTGACCAGGATACTCCAGATAAAATGTATGAAAAAGCAGGGCTAGATAGTTTATCTATCGCTAATAAAATAGAGGAAACTTTAAATTCAAATATTATTTTAGCTAAGAATAAAAGTAAGATATCGAATTAACTACACTGCGCTCGATGCATTAAAAGATGATCGAGAATAACACAACTTATCATCGCTTCGCCAATGGGAACTGCTCTTATTCCTACACAAGGATCGTGTCTTCCTTTAACTGAAATTTTCGTATTCTTACCTTTTTTATCTATAGTTTCTCGACTATTTAAGATTGAAGAAGTTGGTTTAACCGCAAAAGAGGCAACTATATCTTGACCAGAAGATATTCCACCTAAAATTCCTCCAGCATGATTAGTCTTAAATCTAATTTTACCAGATTTCTTCCTTATCTCATCAGAGTTTTCTTCTCCACTTAAGAAAGCTGCATTCATTCCCGATCCAATATTTACTCCTTTAACAGCATTTATACTCATCAGACCAGCGGCAATGTCAGTATCTAATTTTGAATAAATAGGGGCACCCAAACCAATTGGAATTCCTGACGCTCTTAATTCGATAACTGCTCCACATGATGAGCCAGCTTTTCTAACAGCTAAAAGATATTTTTCCCACAACTTAACTGATTTCTTATCCGGACAGAAAAAAGGATTTTTTCTAATTTCAGAGTCACTCCAATTTTGTTTATCACAAGACATTAAGCCTAATTGAGTTACAGCACCAATTATATTAAATTTTTTCCCAATAATTTTTTTTAAGACTATTTTGGCAACAGCGCCTGCCGCAACTCTACACGCAGTTTCTCTTGCAGACTGTCTCCCACCACCTCTAAAATCTCGAATTCCATACTTCTTAAAATAAGTATAATCAGCATGTCCAGGTCTAAATTTGTTTTTAATTGACTCATAATCTCTAGATTTTTTATCTTCATTGTAGATTATAATTGAAATTGGTGTACCTGTAGTTTTTCCCTCAAAGACACCAGATAGTATGATTATTTTATCCGACTCTTTTCTTTGAGTAGTAAATTTAGACTGTCCTGGTCTTCTTCTATTCATGTCTTTTTGTATATCCCCCTCAGATATGGGAATATTGGGTGGACATCCATCAATTACGCACCCAATAGCTGGCCCATGAGACTCACCCCATGTTGTAAACCTAAATATTTTTCCAAAAGTATTAAAAGACATAGTTATTTAATGTATAAATTATTTTATAGAATATATGAATCAAAAAAATGGCAAAAATTCACTAGGATTAGATAGCTGCTTTCAGGATTTAGAAAATCCAATAGAATTGTTTAAAAATTGGTTTTCAGACGCTAAAATGAAAGAAATAAATGATCCTAATGCGGTTGCAGTAGCAACCTCTGATAAAGGAAACCAACCAAATGTTAGAATGGTACTTCTTAAAGGGTTGAGTGATAAAGGATTCGTTTTTTATACAAATTTTAATAGTAAAAAAGGAGAGGAGCTTAAGAATAATTCTAAAGCTTCTTTGTGTTTTCATTGGAAAAGTTTAAGAAGACAAGTAAGGATTCTTGGAAATGTTGAAGAAGTATCTTCTAAAGAAGCTGACGAGTATTATAACTCACGTCCGTATAAAAATAAAATTGGAGCTTGGGCATCTTCACAATCCAAAATCCTTGATAAAAGAGAAACTTTTTTAAAAAAAATAAGTGAATTTGAAAAAAAATACAGCGAAAAAAGTATGGTTCCAAGGCCTCAACACTGGTCAGGGTGGAGAGTTATTCCTAGAGAAATTGAATTTTGGTTAGACGGTGAAGGTAGAATTCATGAAAGATTAATTTATATTAGAGAAAATGAAAAGTGGATTAAAAAATTACTTTACCCTTAAAAAGACCTATTTAAACTGAAACTAGTCAAGTTTTGTAAAATTTTTTTATCTTCACTGTCAGGAAAAATTCCTAATGAGTCAGAAGAAACGTTTACAAAATATTCTGCTCTTTTCATGCTTAACTCAATAGCTTTATATTTATTTATTAATGCTAGTATTTCACTAAAGTCATCTTCGTTTCTTTTATCTTTAATTAAAATTTCTTTTAAAAAATTTCTCTCTTCGTCGTTTCCTTTTTGGAAAATAATAATTAAAGGCAAGGTTACTTTTCCTTCAAAAAAATCTTTTCCTATTTCTTTACCAAAAAATTTATCTTTTCCGTAATAATCAAGTGCGTCATCGGCGATTTGAAAAGCTAAACCTAAATTTTTACCGTACGACTCAAGTGCTTTCTTTTCTTTTTCATTACTTCCAGCTAAACAAGCTCCAGTCTTTGTTGCAGCAGAAAAAAGAGATGCAGTTTTAAGATTTATAATATCAATATATGTGTCTTCCAACATATCAGCCTCACCTTTATGTTGTAATTGTAAAACTTCACCTTGAGCAATTTTTGCTGAAGTTGAAGAAAGTAACTTTAATATTTCTAAGTCTCCATCTTCAACCATGATTTCAAAACACCTACTTAAAAGATAATCACCAACTAGAATTGAAGATTGATTTCCCCAAATAGAGTTTGTAGTTTTAATGCCTCTTCTTAGATCACTTTCGTCTATCACATCATCATGAAGCAATGTTGCAGAATGAATTAATTCAACGCAAGCAGCTAAATTTATGTCTCTTTCTCCAAGCTCATATCCAGATAATTTTGCAGAACCTAATGTGAGAAGAGCTCTTAATCTTTTTCCACCTGATTTAAGGTGATGATTGCTCATTTTTTGAATGAGGGTTACCTCACTTTTTAATTTAAATTCTACTAATTTCTCAACTTTTTGAAGCTTTTTATATAACAAGTTTTTAAGCTCTAAATAAGCTGAGCTGGCTGATTTCTTTAGAGGTACAACTGATCCCATAAAGGATGTTTATAATTGATTTGCTCAATAATAAATTTTTAATTTACTCCGTTATGACGCACCTATAATTCAACTACAAGTAGCGTAATAAAATAATTAAAATTTAATTTATTACTGTTATAAGAGTAATAATAACGATCATTAAAATATGTTTTCAATATTCAGAAAAAAGAAAATCATTCCACATGTTAGAATGACCGGAATAATTGGTTCTGCTGGACGTTTTAAGCAAGGCTTAGAATTAGCAAATCAAAGAGATATTCTTAAAAAAGCCTTCTCTTTAAAAAAGATATCTCATGTGGCTATTTCAGTTAATTCACCTGGTGGTTCACCTGTCCAATCTCATTTAATTTACAGCTATATCAAAGAATTAGCAGAAAAAAAGAAAGTAAAAGTTATAATTTTTGCTGAGGACGTTGCTGCATCTGGAGGATATTTTATTGCTTGCTCAGGAGATGAGATTTATGCAAATTCAAGTTCTATAATAGGTTCAATAGGGGTCATTTCGGCTTCCTTTGGTTTTAAAGATTTAATTCAAAAAATTGGGGTTCAAAGACGAGTTTATACTGCTGGAAAAAATAAAAGCACGCTGGACCCCTTTGTTGAAGAAAAAGATGAGGATGTGAAAAGATTAAAAAATATTCAATTAGAACTTCATGAAGATTTTATTAAAGTTGTAGAAAAAAGCAGAGGATCAAAACTGAAAGACCCAGAAAAAAATAATATTTTTACAGGGGAATTTTGGACAGGTAAAACGTCTTTAAAATTAGGCTTGATTGACGGCATCGGAAACATGGATCAAGTTTTAAAAAAGAAATTTGGTGATAATGTTATTATTAAAAATTTTGAAAAACCAAAAGGATTTATTGCAAGAAAGTTATCTTCTTCTGTACAAGACCCAGTTGAAAAACTTGCAAACATTATAGAAGAAAAATCTATGTGGCAAAAATTTGGTTTATAAATGCCAGTTAAAAAAAATGTAAAAAAAAAATTAAAATCACTTTCATTCCAAGATATAATAATGAATTTACAAAAGTTTTGGGGTAAAAATGGTTGTGTAATTTTACAACCTTATGATTTAGAAGTTGGAGCAGGCACTTTTCATCCAGCTACTACATTAAGATCCTTAGGTCCTAAACCATGGAAAGCAGCATATGTGCAACCATCAAGAAGACCTACGGATGGTAGGTATGGTGAAAATCCAAATCGTTTACAACATTATTATCAGTATCAAGTAATTATAAAACCTTCTCCAAATAATATTAAACAAATTTATTTAAAAAGTTTAGCTTCTATTGGCATCAATATTAAAAACCATGATATCCGTTTTGTAGAAGATGATTGGGAGAGTCCAACTCTAGGCGCAGCTGGATTAGGCTGGGAAGTTTGGTGTGATGGTATGGAAATCACTCAATTTACTTATTTTCAGCAAATGACAGGAATAGAATGTAGTCCCGTCCCAGTAGAAATTACTTATGGATTAGAGAGATTGTGCATGTTTGTGCAGGGTAAAAAAAATGTTTTTGACCTCGACTGGAATAATGAAGGGATTAAATATAAGGAGGTATTCTTTCAAGCAGAAAAAGAATTTTCTGCTTACAATTTTGAATTTGCAAATACCGATACTCTTTTAAAAAATTTTGAATCATCGGAAAAAGAATGTAAATCCCTATTAGATAAAAATTTATCACTTCCTGCTTATGATCAGTGTTTAAAGGCTAGTCATATTTTTAATTTACTTGATGCAAGAGGGGTAATTGGAGTAGCAGAGAGAACTGGTTATATATCTAGAATTAGAGAACTCGCAAAAGGTTGTGGGGCACTTTGGTTAAGTATTCAGAAATAATGTATGGCTGAACTTTTATTAGAACTGTATAGCGAAGAAATACCGCCTCAATTACAAATTGATGCAAGAAATCAATTAAAACTATTTATAGAAAAGTCTTTAGAAGAAAAAAATATAAGATACAGAGATTTATATATTTTTTCTTCACCGACAAGATTGAGTTTGTTAATTAACGATCTTCCTGAACTAATTAAAATTCCTGCTAAAGAAGTTAAGGGTCCTAAAGTTGGCTCAGCAGATAATATTTTAGAGGCCTTTGCTAAAGCAAAAGATGTTTCTAAAAATGATTTATTTGAAAAGGATACAGAAAAAGGTAAATTTTATTTTACTAAAACTAGTGCAAAAAATCTTTATATAGAAGAGCTATTAAAAGTGATACTTCCAAAATCGCTATCTTCAATTAGTTGGAAAAAATCAATGAAATGGTCGGATTACGATTTAATGTGGGGAAGGCCTCTTAGATCTATTTTGGCTTTATTTAATAATAAAAAAATTGCATTTAAATTCGATCATTTAAATTCCTCTAATAAAGTTTTAGTTGAGCAAGATTTAGAGATTAAGTTCAAAAAAGTAAATAGCTTTAACGAATATAATTCATTTCTCAGAGATAATAGAATAATTTTAAATCATAATGAAAGAGAAAAAATTATTTTAAAAAAGATAAAATCAATATCAAAATCTAAAGATTATAAAGAAGTTATTAATTATCAGCTTTTAGAGGAAGTTGTTAATATTGTTGAAAATCCAAATATTCTTTTAGTAAGTTTTGATAAGGAATATTTAAAGATTCCTAAAGAAATTATTATTTCAACTTTGGAAAAACATCAAAGATACTTTCCTATTTTTGACAATAGAGACAGACTGACAAATTATTTTTTTTTAGTTGCAAATAAAAAAGATGATAAAAAATTTATTATTGAAGGAAACAAAAGAGTAGTTGAAGCTAGACTATCAGATGCTAAATTCTTTTGGGAAAAAGATAGATCTAAGAATTTAATAAAACAAATTGCAAATCTAAAGGCAGTAACATTTTATGAAAAACTTGGAACAATTTATGATAAAACTCAAAGGATAAGACAGCTTGCTGCTTTATTATCAGATGATTTAAATATTAATAAAGAAAAAGTACAAATCGCTGCCTCCATTTCAAAAACAGATTTATGTTCAGATCTAGTTAATGAATACCCAGAACTTCAAGGAGTAATGGGAAAATACTTCGCTTTGTCACAGGGTTTTGAGGAAGATGTAGCAAATTCTGTAAGTGAACACTATTTACCTTTAGGATTGACCTCGCCAATTCCAAAAAAACCTTTCAGTTATTCAATATCAATCGTAGATAAGATTGATACATTGGTTGGATTTTTTATAATTGATGAAAAACCGACAAGCTCTAAAGATCCATTTGCTTTAAGACGATCTGCAATAGGATTGCTAAGAATAATTATTGAAAACAAATTAACTTTTAAATTAAGAGACTTAATTAGTTATTCTATAAGACTTTACGAACAACAAGGTGTAAAAATAAAAAATGATAAAACTGAACAACAAATACTTGATTTTGTAAAAGAGAGAATGAGAAATATTTTAAAACAGAAAAAGATTAAAACAGATATTATTGAAGCTTCTGTAAGTTCACATGCAGATGACAACTTTTTAGACCTCTATAAAAAAACAATACTAATGAACAAACATATTAAAAAAGAAACAGGAATAAACGTAATTAATTCTTACAAAAGAGCGTCCAACATTTTGGAAAAAGCTGAAAAGAGAATTTCGGGAAGGCCTGATGCTGTACTCTTTAGAAAAGACGAAGAAAAGCTTCTATATGAAAAAATTAATGATATAAGAAAGGCGTTCACATTGAAAGAAAGCAACAAAGATTATGAAAAATTGTTAATAAAACTGTCTCATACAAAGGAGTCAACTGATAATTTTTTTGACAATGTTGTAGTAAATGATGAGAATCAAGATATTAAAAATAATCGGCTAGAATTGTTAAAGATGTATTGTAACACGTTTGATAATTTTATCGATTTTTCAAAATTAGAAGGTCTTTGATGACAAAAATAGTATTTAGCTTTGATGATAAGTCGGCAAAAAAATTAAAAAATAAAAAAAATATTCTTGGTGGAAAAGGTGCAAACCTTGGGGAAATGGGAATGTTAGGATTACCCGTGCCCCCTGGATTTACTATCACAACTGAAGTTTGTGACCTTTTTTATAAAAATAATAAAAAATTACCTTCAAAAGTAATCAAAAATATAGACTCCGAGTTAAAAAATATTGAAAAAAAAACTAAAAAAAAATTTGGAGATCTTA
>CACHLD010000003.1 GCA_902580565.1 uncultured Pelagibacteraceae bacterium
TTTTCATCAGGATCTGTTCTATCAAATTTTAAGTAGGCTTTAACACCTGTGTCTAAAATTTTAAAGTTTATATCCTCATTCTTGCCTTTAATAGTTGCTTTAAATTTTTTATTAAACAGATTTCCCGTAAATTGATTCTTTTTAAATCCAAAATTTGAATAATTAAGTTTTTTAATTGTGAACAAAGTTTTATTATCTTTTAAGAAATCAATAGCTCCATGCTTAAAAGATAATTTTTTATCTAATTCTATAAGATACTTTGATAATTCTTCAAAACTATCAATATTTAAAGAAACACTAGGTTTATCGATGTAAATCTTTTGTGATATAATTGCCTTATTGTTATAAATGTCTTTTAATTTTAAATAAATTTTTATTTCGTTTGATGAAAGTGAAATAGGTTTATTTTTAAGTTCTAAATTTACGTTTTTTAAAAGTAAGTTAGGTAAAGGAAAGACGTTATACTCAATTAAGCTAAAATTTTTTAATTTGAAATTATAGTTTTTATTAAGATATTCTTTAACGTGCTCAACTTTTTTTTTATAATCAAAAAATTTTGGAATTGAAAGAAACAATGAAAAAGCAATCAGAAAGAGAACAATTATATGCGTCAAATAGAAAAGAAATTTAAAAAGTTTTGATTTCTTGATGTGAATATTTTTATAAATTTTATTTAGCATTTTTTTTATTTTTATAACTAGTGTATAAATGAAATTTTTCTACAATGAATAACATAGATAATTTAATTGAAAACCTTAACAAAGAACAAAAGGAAGCAGTTCTTAGCACGGAGGGCCCTAATTTAATTGTAGCAGGAGCGGGATCCGGAAAAACTCGAGTGCTTACAACAAGATTAATTCATATTATTAATCAAAAAAAGGCATGGGCAAGTCAGATATTATGTGTAACTTTTACAAATAAGGCCGCAAAAGAAATGCAAAATAGAGTACTGCAAAGCCTTAAAGGTAGCTCAAATGCAATTCCATGGTTGGGAACATTTCATTCTATAAGTGTTAAGTTTTTGAGAAGACATGCAGAGGCGCTAGATTATAAAAGCAATTTTACAATTTTAGACACAGATGATCAAAAAAAACTTATTAGAAATATTATAAAGGGCGAAGATCTTGATGCTAAAAAGTTTTCCCCTCAATTAATAATGTATCATATTGATCAATGGAAAAATAAAGGTCTCTTGCCAAAAAATGTTAAATTAGAAAAATCTGGCTCTATAATGAAATCAATTTTAAAAGTTTATGAAATCTATCAGAGAAAAATTAAAGATTTAAATGCGTTTGACTTTGGAGATTTAATTTTATTTTGTGTTAAACTATTTGAAGAACATAATGATATAAGACAAATTTATCAAAATAATTTTAAATATATATTAGTTGACGAATTTCAAGATACGAATTTTATTCAAAATAAATGGTTAAATTTACTAGTCAACAAAGAGCAAAACATTTGTTGTGTTGGTGATGATGACCAGTCGATTTATAGCTGGAGAGGAGCAGAAATAAAAAATTTTTTAACTTTTGATAAAATATATAAAAACTGTAAAGTATTTAAACTCGAACAAAACTACCGGTCTACCAAAAATATATTAGATACCGCCTCTTACCTGATTTCTAATAATACTAATAGAGTAGGTAAAAAATTATGGTCATCTGCTAATCAAGGGGAACTAGTTAAATTAAATTGCTACAGGTCAGGAAAAGACGAAGCTCAGGGAGTTAGTGACATTATCGAGCATAATCTTAAAAAGAAATATTCTTTAAATGATATTTCTATTCTAGTAAGAGCTATATATCAGACTAGAGAATTTGAAGAAAGATTTTTACAAGTTGGTGTTGGTTACCGTGTCTTAGGAGGTATAAAATTTTATGAAAGAGCAGAGATAAAAGATGCAGTTTCTTATTTAAGAATAATAAATCAAAAATACGATGATTTAGCTCTAGAACGAGTTATAGGAACACCAAAAAGAGGTGTTGGTGAAAGCACGCTAAATCAAATTTACAAGTTTGCTAAAGAAAATAAATTATGTTTAGAGGACTCAATTATAAAACTTACAGAGCAAGGAAAATTAAAGCCTAAAATAAAAACTGCACTCAATCAATTAACAAAAATGATTCATAAATGGCGAAAAGACTCTCAAAATATGAAACATTATGATTTGTTAAAACTAGTATTAGATGAGTCTGGTTATTCAGCAATGTTAAAAGATAAGAAAGATCTAGAAAACGAAAATAGATTAGAAAATCTTAAAGAACTATTAAGAGCTATGCAGGATTATGATAACCTTCAAAGTTTTCTTGAGCATGTTGCTTTAGCTACATCAATAGATCAAGAATGGGAAGGAGCTAAAGTAAACTTAATGACCATGCATGCTGCTAAAGGATTAGAATTTGATGTAGTTTTTTTACCCGGATGGGAAGAAGGGCTCTTTCCTCATCAGAAATCCCTGGAAGAAAAAGGAGATTTTGCACTAGAGGAAGAAAGGAGGCTTGCTTATGTTGGCATTACTAGAGCAAAAAAAGAAGCCTATTTATCTTTTGCAATGAAAAGAGCCTATCATGGAGACTGGATGGACGCACTACCTTCAAGATTTGTAAATGAAATTCCAGATGAAAACGTCAAAAAAAATGAAATCGATATTGACAAAACTTCAGAAGATTTTGAATTTAATCAGGACAACTCAATCGAATACGAAGAGGGATATAGGAGCCCTGGTTGGGATAGATATAAGAAAAATAAAATTCTCAAATGGAAAAAATAAAAAAATTAAAAAGTTTGTTGAAACGCAACAATATTGACGGCTATATTATTCCAAAAAATAACGAATTTTTTGGGGAATATACTCCAGATTATGAAGATAGACTAAGATATATATCTGATTTTACTGGCTCTTATGGAGTAGCAATTATTTTAAGGGATAAAAACTTTTTATTTACTGATGGAAGATACACTCTTCAGGCAAATAAAGAGTCAGGTAGATTTTTTATTATTAAAACTATTCCAAAAGAATTACCAAAATCAGTTTTAAATAATAAAAAATTAAAGATTGGTTTTGATGGCAAATTATTTACAAAAAAATCTTTAAAATACTTTTTTTATGCTAATAATTGTGAATTGGTAGATATTAATGAAAATCTAATTGATAGAATATGGAAAAGAAAGAAAAAAAGAAGGAATAGTAAATTTTATATTTTGCCAAAGAGATCGGTAAATCAAAATTATAAACAAAAAATTAAGAATATTGTTTCAGATTTGATAAAACAAAAAGCTGATTACAAGTTCATTACTTCAAGTGAAAATGTTGCATGGCTTTTAAATATAAGGGGCATGGACTCAAAATACTCACCAATTCCAAATAGTTATGTTTTAATAAAACGTAACAAAAAAATAAAGGTTTTTTGCAATTTAAATAAAATCTCAAATCACTTCAAACACAGTTTTAAAAAAATTGAGTTTATCGATATTAAATTGATAAATTCAAACCTTTTAAAGTTAAGAAATATGAAGATTATTATTGATGCAAGCACATGTTCGTTATTTTTTGAAAATTTAATATTAAAAAACAATTCAATACTTAGTCAAGAGGATAGTATAAATAACTTAAAAGCTATAAAATCTAAAAAAGAAATTATTAATATTAAAAAGACACATATTTATGATGGTGTTGCGCTAACAAAATTTATTTTTTGGATCAAAAAAAATTATATTAAAAAAAATATTACCGAGATAAACGCAGAAAGGAAATTATTTTATCTAAGAAGAAAAAATAAAAACTTTAAATTTTTAAGTTTCCCAACAATATCTGGTACTGGACCAAATGGAGCTATTATTCACTATAGAGCTACAAAACAAAGTAATTTAAAGTTGAAAAAAGGAGACATCTATTTAGTTGACTCGGGTGGACAGTATAATTATGGGACTACAGATGTAACTAGAACGATTTCTTTAAATAATTCAAATGAAAGAATAAAAGATATTTATACAAGAGTTTTGAAAGGTCATATAGCTGTTGCTAGTTATAAATTAAATAAAAAAACATCTGGTTTTTATATTGATAAAATTGCTCGAAAATATTTAAAGCAAATTAATCTGGATTATGCTCATGGTACGGGACATGGTGTAGGATATTTTCTTAATGTTCATGAGGGTCCTCATGCAATTTCAAAAAATAATAACGTCAAATTTAAAGAAGGAATGGTTGTATCTAACGAACCCGGTTATTATGAGAAAAATAAATTTGGAATAAGAATTGAAAATTTGATTTACGTGAAAAAAAATAAAAACAAATTATACTTTGATAATTTGACCATGGTTCCTATTGATAAAAGCTTAATAAAACCATCAATTTTAAGTATTAAAGAAAAAGATTGGATAAACAACTATCATGAAAAAGTTTTTAAAAACCTTAAAAAATTTATGAACAAAATAGAATTTACAGAACTCGAAAGATCGTGTTCAGCTATTTAAAATTTTGTTCCATTCTTTCTCTGATACTATCTTGATATTTAATTTTTTGGCCTGATCAATTTTCTTTTTTGTAGGTTTAGACTCACCGACTACAAGAAAATCTAATTTTTTTGTAACTGAACCCAATACTTTACCTCCGTTATTTTCTGCGAGAGATTTCGCTTCTGATCTACTCATATTTTGAAAACCACCAGTAAACATTATTTTTTTATTAGAAAGTCTGCCATTAGAATCTTTAATTAAATAATTTGTAATATTTAATTCGTTAATCAAATTTTGAACAATTTGTACATTTATTTCATTAGAAAAAAAACTATCAATAGAATCTACTTGGGTTTCACCTATACCGTCTAGATCAACTAAATTTTTTAATATTTTATTTCTTTCAGAGGAATTAAATAATTTTTTCAATTCTTTAATTGAAATGAAAAAAGCAGCTAAAATTTTTGCGTTTTCTTGACCAATATGTCTAATTCCAATTGAATAAATAAACTTATCTAAAGAGATTTTATGAGATTTATTTATAGCCTTTTTTAAATTATTTATTGAAAGTTCTCCCCACCCATCTAAATTTTTAATATTATCGAAATTTATTTGAAATATGTCAGAGGGCTCTCTTATTAACTTTAAGTTCCAAAATTGATCTATTACTTTTTTTCCTAATCCATCAATGTTAAAAGCCTCTTTTGATACTATATGTTTTAGCTTTTCTTTAGCAATAAATTTGCAATCATAACCTTTGGTGCATCTTCTTACAGCGTCTTGTTTTTTAGTCGTTTTACTAAACTCTTTTTTGGTAGAAGCACCACATAAACACTTTTTTGGGAATATATACTTAACGCTCTCTTTTTTATTACGTTTAGATTTATCTACTGAAATTACTTGAGGAATTACATCGCCAGCTCTCTGTATTTTGACGGTATCTCCAATTCTTATATCTTTTCTATCAATTTCATCCTCGTTATGCAGAGTGGCATTTGAAACTACTACTCCCCCTACCGTTACTGGTTCAACTTTTGCTACAGGTGTTATTGCGCCAGTTCTTCCGACTTGAATTACAATATCTTTGATTTTGGTAAAAGCTTTTTCTGAAGAAAACTTATATGCAATAGCCCATCGAGGAGAACTAGAGGTGTTTCCGAGTCTTGATTGTAGTTTTAAATCATTTACTTTGTAAACCAATCCGTCGATATCATAATCTAAAGAAGATCTAATAGCGTCTACACTTTTGTGTTCTTTTTCAATTTGGTCTAAATTTTTAATTTTTTTTACTAAAGGATTGACTTCAAATCCCCAGTCTTTAATAATTTTTAAAAATTCAGACTGAGTATTAAAATTCATTGGTTTTACTACTCCAAATCCATAAGCAAAATATTTAAGTGGAATCTTTGCTGTCGCTAAAGGATTTTTTTGCCTAAGGGATCCGCCCGCAGCATTTCGGGGATTTGCGAAGTTTCCCTTTATTGTATCAAAATCTTTTTTTCCAATATAAATTTCACATCTTACTTCTAAAGTTGAAGGAACGCTATTTCCTTTAATTTTTTTTGGAATTGTTTGAATTGTTTTAAGATTTTCTAGAATATCTTCTCCAGTGGATCCATCTCCTCTTGATAATCCTTTAGTAAGTATTCCATTTTCATAAATTATAGATGCAGAAATACCATCAATTTTTGGCTCCGAAACAAGTTCAATTTGAGAATTAGGCTTATTTAAAAAATTATTTATTTTAGACAAAAAATCTTTCATATCCTCTAAAATGAAAGCATTAGAAAGGGACAACATTGGTTTTAAATGTTTAATCTTCGAAAATTTATTGGAAGGTGGTGAACCAACTTTATCATTAAATAAGTTTAATTTCTTAAGGAAAGAATAATTTTCTTCTAATTTGATGACTTCTTTTTTTAATTCATCATATTCAGAATCTGGTATTTTAGGATTATCTTTACTAAAATATAGTTTATTATGTTTTTTTAACTGCTCAATCTTATTTTTATAAATTTTTGTGATATCTGATTTCTTATTCATTTTTTAAATCACTTTATCTTTTGTAAAATCTTTTTGAAAAAACTATCATCATTTTTAACGACAATTTTCTCTTTAATCTTATATTCTTTATTTAAAACTTTATAAGATTTTTTAAACCAATCACTAGAATTATAATTATAACCTAAGACGCTCGCATATTTATTTGCCTCCTCTAATAATCCTAGATAATGATGTATTTCTACCAATCGATGTAAAGCCTCTTCAATAAAAATAGTCTTATCATATTTTTCTGTTATAATTTTAAGGCGGTTAATAGCAGGTATCCATTTTTGTAATGATATGTAATATTTAGCAATAAATAATTCTTTAGCGGCAAGTTGATTTTGTATTAAATCTTTTTTGAATTTAAGATCAATAGCATAATCTGTGTTTGGATATTTTTTGATAAAGAAATCTATTTTTTGATCTGCATCTATTAAAGGCTTCAAATCTTTTTTTTCATCTGAAATATTTTCAAAATGAATTATAGCAACTAAATAATGAGCATACATTACATTTTTGTCAGCAGGATATTTTTCCAAATATCTATCCAAATTTTCTAGTGCCTGGGAATAAAAATTGATACCATATAAAGAGTAGCTAGACATTATTGCTGATTTAGCTGCGAACTCAATATTATCAAAATTTAACTCTGCCTCTGAAAATTTTTTGTTTGCAAAAAAATAATCTCCTTTTTCAAACGATGTATAACCTTCGTTATATAACTTGTAAGGATCTACTCTAGGTTTAGGAGTGTACTCAGCTTCTTTTTTGCTACAATTGCTTGTTATAAAAATTATTAAAAATAAAAAAATAAACTTTTGATACATTTTTAATTCATATCAAAAAAATTAAATTAGGTAAATTTTTGTTTTATTAAATATTAGCTGAAACTGATCTTTTTGTAGAATCTTTTAAATTATCTTTTTTACCTTCAGCTAGATTTGTTGTAATTGCCCAATTCGATTTATTGGAGAAAAATTTAATTAAAAGTTTGTTTGTCAATGCGTGTCCACCTTGAGAAGTTTTAACATGGCCAAATATTCTATGTCCTGACAGCATTAAATCACCAAGACAATCCAAAATTTTGTGAAAAACAAACTCATGTCTATTTCTTAAGCCGTTTTCATTTAAAATCTCATTTCCTTTTACAACGACAGCATTGTCTAGTGAACCGCCTTTTGCTAATCCTTGACTCTTTATAAAATCTATATCTTCATAAAGGCAAAAAGTTCTTGAATTATAAATCTCAACTAAATCTGCATTACTTAACTTAAATTCTTTTCTTCTTCTTCTTATTAATGGATTTGTATAAACTATTTCAAAATCTACTATTAAATCATTTTCTAATGGTTCTATAGATATATATTTTTCACCTTCGTTTATTTCAACTTTCTTTAAAACTTTAATAAATTTTCTTAATTCGTTTTGACTTCTTGAGCCGACAGATCTTATCGCATCAACAAATTCACTAGCTGATCCATCTAAAATCGGTATCTCAGGGGCATCAACTTCAACTAGTGCGTTATCAATTCCTTCTCCAAAAAATGCTGCCATTAGATGTTCAACGGTAGATATTGTAGTACCGTTTTTATTTTTTATCTTAGTACAAAGTATTGGTTCAACTACATTTTTAAAACTGGCCTCAATTAAATTATCATGACTTAAATCAACCCTTTGAAATTGAATTCCAAAATTTTCTTTTGCTGGTTTGATAACTAAATTTACTTTAACGCCATTATGTAAACCTACTCCACTGAGTTTTATTGTTCCATTAATGGTTCTTTGATTTTGATAAGACATAAAGCTGTATACATAATAGAATGTGCTTGATTAAAACAACAAATGTTTCAAAAAATAACAATTAATTATTCAAAAATTGATTGGAAAATCCTAGTTATTAAAGAACTTTTTGTTTGAATTATAGGAATAGCTTCTTTTTTCCAACCAAATAAAGATAATTTGGCGGCATTATAAATTAATTTATCAAATGCAACATCTATAAATTTTACCTGAAATCCATTTTTTTTATAGATACAATTTTCAAAAATTTGTTTAAAATTTTCAGATATTAAATTATCCTGAACATTAAAATAAACTTGATTACTCATTTGTTTAAAACTTTCAATATTAATATTTTTATTGAATATTATGTCTATAATTTCTTCTATCCTTGAGTTTGCAATTTCGTAGACTAATTTTTTTTTAATTTTTCTATAATCATCATTAATAAAAAATTTTTCTTCAAAGTATTGTTCTTCGTCATATTTTTGAATTTTAAAAGGTTTATCTAACAAAATTGTATTAATAATTTCATTTTTTATAGAACATACTTTTTCAATATCTTTGATAATCATAGTTGAACCAAAATTAAATGACTCTGAGTACCTAAAAGAAGATTTATCAAAAAAACTTATTTGTGACTTAGTTTTTCCTAAATTAATTTTGAAAAAATTTTCATCTTTTTGATTTTGATCAATCAGCTGAGCGCCCTCTATAAAATCTTTTAAAAGAATTTTTTCAATATTTAAATTATTTTTCTTAAATATTCTTTTAATATCTTTGAGATCATTATTCTTTATTAAGTAAAAAGTTAATTCATGACTATAAAAATCTCCAAATAATCCAATCGGTAGATTTTCAACCACAGTACCGTCCAAAATATTTTTTGAATTAAAAATATGTAGAATTGTTTTATCTTTCTCATTTTCAGAGATTATTAACTTCAGTGAATTGAGTATGTAAGAAATATTGTCTTTTAAAACTTGAGACTGATTAAGTTTTTTATATCCAGAAATATTTACACATGAGTAATCAAAAATATCTAAAATTATATAAACACTCTTAAAAACATAGTCCAATTTATTTTCAATAGCTGTAATATTTTTTTTTACCGTCTCAATTGCCAAATTTATATTAAAAAATTTATTTCCAGCAACTCCTTCATTTGGTGCTATCATTTTTACATCTATTGTAAAGTTTTGATTATCATCATATTTACCAGCTATGAATGTATAATTAGATCTATTTATTTCTACAAAAAGAATAAAGGAGTTTATTTCCATTAGCTAATTTAAAATTAATTGGTTTTTTATTCTATAATCATAAATTTTATAATTTTTAAAATTTATATCAGAATGTGATAACATAAAATTTTTTAAACTCGATTGATAATCTTTTATGGGTAATTTTATAGATATCCCATCAAATAAAATCAAATCCCATCTTCCTGACTCAAAGAAATAATAAGATTTTATTTTTTCTAAAGGAAATTGAATATTTTTAAGATTTTTGAATAAAGAAGCAAATTTTTTGTCTCCACCAAAAACTTCAGGTAAGTCTTTGTAAATTTTTATTTCTTTAAATTTAATTAAATCTCCTTTCTCAGTAATATAAAATTTCTCTTTTTTTTTTAAAAGTATTGCTATGGGTTTTTTTTCAAAAATAATAATTTTTAAGGTATGAGGATAAATTTTTTTGATACTGAAACTTTCAATAAACGGTTCTTTCATTAAATTATCTTGAATTTGAGATGTATTTAATAAGAATAAATTTTTTTCATATAAAAAATCTAAATTTTTTTTTATTTCTTCTTCCTCTATGGCAAAAGTATTACTTAAATTTATTTGCTTAATATTTAGCCATGAATTTGAGTTAAAATTAAAATTTGGATTGTAAGTAGTTAATAGAACGAAAAAAAAAATTGCCAATAATAATGACTTTTTCATTTATTTATGCTTGCATTAAGGAGTATCCTTTTAACCAAATTTTCAAAAGAAATACCTTTGTGATTGGCTATTTCAGGAACCAATGAAAGATTGGTCATACCGGGTTGAGTATTAATTTCTAAAAGATAAAATTGGTTTTTAAAAAATTTAAAGTCCGATCTTGTTACGCCATTACAATTTAGGGCTTTGTGTGTTTTTTTTGCAATTTGTAAAACTTTTTTATATTTAGAGGAGCTTAAGTTTGCAGGCATAATATGTTTTGTTTTTGCTGCTTTAGAATATTTAGCTTTATAATCATAAAATTTTCTTCTGGGTTTAAGCTCTATTGCACCCAAGGGCTTGCCGTTAATAACAGCCACTTGTACTTCTTGACCTCCAATATAACGTTCAAACATTAAATAAGGATATTTTTTAAATAAATTTTTTGCTGATTTTTTAAGTTCAATTAAATTTTTACATATTTTTACACCTAAACTAGAACCTTCATTAGTGGGTTTTACAACTATCGGAAATTTGATTTTTAAATTTTTAATTAATTTTGTTAATTTCATTTTATTATATTCTTTTTTTTCAATGACAAAATAAATTGGAGATTTAATTTTATGTTTTTTAAATATTTCTTTTGAAATTATTTTATTCATTGCATTATATGAACTTATCACTCCCGAATGAGTATATGGTATTCTAAGATACTCGAAATAACTTTGAGCAATACCATCTTCTCCGTCTCTACCGTGAAGTGCATTAAAAATTACATCAACTTTATTTTTATCAATTAAGTTTAGAGACCTCTTTTTTGGATCAAAAGATGAAGTTTTATAGCCTAATTTTTTAAGCGCTTTAAGACATGCTCTACCACTTTCAAGGCTCACCTTTCTCTCTCCAGATGTGCCTCCTAGCACTACTAAAACTTTTTTATTTTTCATTTCCAATAATCTTTATTTCTAATTCTAAATTAATACCTGTTTTCAATTTAACTTCTTCCTTAACTTTATTAATTAGTTTTTCTATATCTGAAGCTTTAGCTTTGCCATTATTTATAAAAAAATTGCAATGTTTCTCTGAAATTTTTGCATCTCCAACACTAAAACTATCACATCCTGACTCCTTAATTAATGCCCATGCTTTTTTTCCATTACTATTTTTAAACGTACTACCTCCAGTTTTAATTTTACTAGGTTGAGACTCATTTTTTTTTCTTATTAATTCTGTCTGTTTTTTTTCAATTGCTTCTTTTGAAGATAGCAGTCCCTTGAGAATCACTGAAAGAATAATATAATTTTTAGGTAAATTATTTCCTCTATAATGAAATTGAATTTCGTTCTTAGTAATAATTTTTTCTTCTCCATTAGTATCTAGAACTTTTACAGAATGTAAAATTTGTGAAATATCTGAACCATAACAGCCGCAATTCATTGCAACTGCACCTCCTATTGATCCAGGTATACATGATAAAAATTCCATTCCGCTTAAACTATGCTCTTTAGCAAAATCGGCTACCTTTCTATCAAATGTAGCAGCGCCTGCTTCTATTTTATCTTTATCTAATAATTTTATTTGAGAAAATTTTGAACTTAATTTAATTACAATTCCTTTAACTCCAGAGTCTCTTATCAGAGTGTTAGAACCCGCCCCTAAAATATAAAGATCGTACTTGAGCCCTTTAAGTTGCCTTAAAAACTCTGAAATTTGAAGTTTATTTTCAGGCCGAAAAAAAATATCTGCAGGACCTCCCAGATTGAACCAACTATATTTAGAGAGATTTTCATTAGTTATTAAGTTTTTTCCAAATTTTTTTTGTAATAAATTGATGTCTATATTCATAACGTTTCTTTTAATTGTCTCATCCATTGAGAAATGGAGCCTGCACCCATGCCAATTACTATTTCATCATTAAATAAATTTTTTTTAAAAAAATTAGATAGATCTTTTTGAGTTTTAACAATTGCAACTTGAGTTTTTGAATTTTTGGATATAAGCCTGGCAAAATTTAATAAATTAAAATTAGACCTCTTCTTTTCCCCAGCAGCATAGAGTGGACATATAATAACAAAATCAGATTTAATAAATGATTTTGAAAATTCTTCTTTAAGTGACAGAACTCTCGAATATCTATGGGGTTCAAAAACACTTATGATTTTTCTAGTTTTATCATATACTTTGTTTACTCCATCTAAAATTGATGAAATTTCTGTGGGATGATGAGCATAATCATCAAAAAATTCGTTCTTATTTCTAGAAAAGATTTTTGTCATTCTTCTTTGGACACCTGAAAAATTCTTTAGTGATTTCTTTATAATATCAATTTTGACACCAATGTTAATACAAACTGCGATAGCAGCTGCAGCATTTAAAATATTATGTTTACCAATTAATCTTAGATCAATGTTTTTAATTGTTTTTTTCTTTTTATTAGTATCTATATAATGAAAATCAAAAATAGAATTCTTAATATAATATCTAGGGTTAGATATTCTATAGTTTGCTTTTTTATTAAATCCGTAAGTAAAAATATTCTTATTCTTAATTTTATTTAAAATTTTTTTTATATTTTTATTATCAATACAAATTAAAGATTTTCCAATAGGAGGGGTTTTATTTATAAAGTGCACAAATGCGTTTTCTAATTTCTTATAACTTTTATAATAATCAACATGTTCGTAGTCTATATTAGTAACAATCGAATAATTAATAGGAAGCTTTAAAAAACTTCCATCTGACTCATCAGCTTCAAGAATTGACCAATCACCTTTTCCTAATTTTGCGTTGTTGTTAAAAGAGTTAATTACTCCTCCATTAATTATTGTTGGATCTAATTTCTGATCAGATAAGATTTTAGCAATTAATGAAGTAGTAGTTGTTTTTCCATGTGAGCCTGTAATTATTATATTTTTTTTAAGTGAAACTACATTTGCTAGAATTTCAGCTCTTGAGTAAATTGGGATTTTTTTTCTTTTGGCTTGCTTAATTTCTACATTGTTATCTTTAATTGCAGACGATTTAACAACAATAGTTGCATTTTTTATATTTTTACTTGAGTGACCAATATAGATTTTAATGCCTACTTTTGAACAGTTAAAAGTATTTTTATTTTTATTTTGGTCACTGCCTTGGATCTTAAAGCCCATATTTTTCATTACTTGAGCTAATCCACTCATTCCGATTCCGCCAATACCTATAAAATGTACAATCTCTGTTTGTCCTAATCTAATATTTTTCATTAATTATTTTTTCAATTTTTTTATTAATATTTTCATATACTGATTTGTCAGAATATTGACTTTGATTATCAATTATTTGTCTCAATAATGATGTATTTTTACTTATATTTTTTAACAATTTAAATAATTTAAGATGTAAGTCTTTTTCCTCTATCAAGTAACTAAAGCCCTTTTTATTATAATAAATAGAATTTTTTAACTGATGATTGTCTGCTGATGACGGTAAGGGAACAGAAATAAAAGGGATTCTCATATTAATTAATTCTGCTGACATAGAAGCTCCTGATCTAGAAATAGCTAAATTAGATTTTGAAAAATATTTTAAAATATCATTTGTAAAATTAAAAATTTCATAATTAATTTTAGTATTATTGTAAAATGAACTTAATAGATCATTCTGTTCTGGTAAACATTGTTGAAAAATTTCTAATTCAATTTTTGAGTCCTTACACAATTTAAAAACTTCAGGCAATTTTTCAGCAAATACCTTGGCTGCTTGACTGCCCCCAAGAATAAGTATCTTAAGTTTTCCCGGTTCTTGTGAATAATCTTTTTTATTTTGAAGAATAAATATTTCTTCTCTTATTATATTTCCAGTTTCAAAAATTTTATCTTTAAATTTTTCAGGCACACCTTCTAGTTCTTTGTGTGAAACAAAAATCTTTTCAGAGTAAGGTATTAAATATCTATTTACTTTGCCAATTAATAAATTATTTTCATATAATATGAATGGAATTCTTAATATTTTTGCTGCAACACAAACAGGAAAAGAAGAATATCCTCCCATTCCGAAAACTAAACTTGGTTTATTATTTAGTAAATAAATAAAAGACTTAATGACTGCAAAAAAAATTATTACAATTGAATAAATAGATTTGAATAAATTTTTTTTGAAAATTGTTGTAGAAGAGATTTGAACTATCTTAATATCTTTTAATTGCCCTAAAAAATTAATACCTCTTTTGTCAGAGATAATTTCAACATCTATATTTTTTTTCTTAAAATTTTTTGCTAAATTATATGCAGGAAGAACGTGACCGCCTGTTCCTCCGGTTGCAATTATTATTTTTTTTAATTTTTTATTCATATGTTTCTAATTCAAATTTTGTATAATTTAAAATAAGTCCTGCTAAAATAGCGCTTCCCATCAGAGAGGAACCGCCATAACTTAAAAAAGGCAGCGTCATTCCAGTAGTTGGTAGTAAGCTTGTGTTAACTCCAATATGAATAAATGTTTGAAAAATAAGAAGTGAAGCCAAACCGCATAATGAAAGTTTTAAAAATTCATCAGCTTTTAAAACGCAATTTTTAATTATTCTAAATGCAATATATAAAAAAATAGTAACAATTAAGATAGAAATAATAGAACCATACTCCTCTGTAATAACAGCTATAATGTAATCTGTGTGTGCTTCCGGAACACTATCTTTTAAAATACCTTCTCCCATGCCTTGACCTTTAAGACCACCTTGTTTAATTGCATCTAAAGCTTTTGTGGATTGAAAATTATCACCTTTAGATGGATCGAAAAAAGTGATTAAGCGATTAATAATATAACCAAACTTATCAGGCATTAAAAATAAAAGAGCAGATATTAAAATTACAAAAATAACAAAAAAACTTATTATATACACAATGCTTACACCTGAAACAAACACTGTAGCGGTCCAACTGCCTATTAGTAAAATAGATTGCCCTAAGTCTGGTTGATCAACTAAAAGAATTAGAATTGAAGATAGTAACAAGAAACTTAAAAGGTATTTGATTTGAGAGTTTTGAAGTTTTTTTAAAGTTAATATTTTAACGATAGCCAAAATAAAAAAAGGCTTTAAAAGTTCTATAGGTTGTAGCCTGAAAATATAAAAATTTAGCCACCTTTTAGCACCTTTAACCTCTATGCCTATAATTGGAACTAATATTAATAATAAGAAAAGTACAATATAAATTGGGATAACTAATTTTTTTAATAAGGGAGTTTCTATCGCTGAAATAACAAACATTGTTAATAATGCTAATATTGCAAATGATATATGTTTCGAAAAAAAGAAGTAATAGTTCTTATTTAATCTTTCTCCAGCTAAAGAAGATGTTGATGAAAAAGAAAAAAAAACACCCAAAAAAAATAAAATTAAAAACCCAAAAAGAATCTTTTTATCAATATTTCTCCAATAATCTTTTAGATCAAATTTAAATAAGTTTTTTAGCATAGATTTTACTTAGTTTCTTAAATTGATTTCCTCGATCTTCAAAATTTTTGAATTGATCAAATGATGCTGCGCATGGACTTAATAAAATTATATTTTCATTTAAATTAAATCTTCTGATATCTTTCAAAGCGTGATTTATCGCAAATTGTAGTTTTTTTGATATTTTAAATTTAATTTGTTTATTTAATTGCTTTTTAAAAAAATTTACATTTTTTCCAATAATATAAGTTTTAACAATATTATTTTTCACAGATTTAAGATTAAATTTATCACCTTTTTTTGGTAGACCTCCTAATATCCAAAATATATTTTTATTATTAATTAATGCCCCTTTAGCTGCTTGAAAACTAGAGGCTTTAGAGTCATTAATAAAAATAATATTTTTCTTTTTAAAAAAAGTTTCATATCTGTGAAATAGCCCTTTGAAAGAATTCATAGAATTTATAAATGAATAATCATTTATTTTAAGTAATTTGGATAAAGAATATACAAATTTCATATTTTCATCATTTATGCCTGATTTTAAATACCTATTATTAATTTTACTTTTTATCTTTTTATAATTATCAAATTTGACAAGACTTAACTTGGATAAGTAATTTTTTTTCTTAAAAGTTTTTTTAAATTTATCGTCAATTAACGCAAAATCTTTTTTTGTCTGTAATTGAAATATCTTTAATTTTGCTTGTATATAAGCTTTAATAGAACCATGCCAATCTATATGGTCGTTAGAAATATTTGTCAAAATTGCATAATTTGGGTGAATAAATTTTGAATGAGAAAGTTGGAAGGAGGATGCTTCAATAATTAAAAATGTATTTTTGCTTACTTTTAAATTCAAAACAGGCTTTCCAATATTTCCACCAATTTTAGCTTTGAAATTATTTTTTTTTATCAAATGATAAATCATTTGGCATGTTGTAGATTTGCCATTAGTACCAGTCACTACTATAGACTTAAATTTTGAGTTGCTTAAAAATAGTAAGTCTATATCGGTTATAATTTTTTTTTTATTTTTTTTTAAATCTTTTTTATATTTTGATTTTTCTAAACTAACTCCTGGACTTAAAACAATAAAATCAACTCTTTTTAACGTTTCTTTTAAATTATTAGTCTCTTTTGACTTAAACTTTTTTCTTAATTTTTTATTATCATCCCAAACATAATAATTAGAAATATCTTTTTTCTTTAAAAACTTTATTACAGAACGCCCTGTAAATCCTAACCCATATATTAAAAACGAAAAATTTTTAAGGCTCATCATATCAAGCATTTACTAACGTAATTTTAATGTTGCTAATCCAACTAGTGCTAAAATTATTGCTATAATCCAAAATCTTATAACAATTGTGGATTCGGCCCACCCTTTTTGCTCAAAATGATGATGTATTGGAGCCATTTTAAAAATTCTTTTTCCTGTTAGTTTAAATGATATTACTTGAATAATTACTGAAACAGTTTCTAGAACAAACAATCCTCCAATTATCGCAAGAACAATTTCATGTTTTACAATTATTGCGACCACTGCTAATGAACCACCAAGAGATAATGATCCTGTGTCTCCCATAAATATTTTAGCTGGAGGAGCGTTATACCAAAGAAAACCTAAACATGATCCGACTATTGAACCGCAAAAAATAGATAATTCTCCTACATCAGGAATATACTGTAACTGAAGATATTCAGAAAAAATCGTATTGCCAACGATGTAACAAATTAAAGTAAATGATAAGGCTACTAACATTACTGGAACTGTAGCTAGGCCATCTAGTCCATCAGTTAAATTTACTGCATTTGATGATCCAATAATCACAAATAAAGCAAATGGAATAAAAAAAAGTCCCATTTGCCAAATAAGATTTTTAAAAAAAGGAAAATAAAGGTTGTTTAAATATTCGTGATCAGAAAAATTGATTAACATATATAAAGTTATTATCCCAATAATTAGTTGACCAAGAAATTTAAGCTTTGAGCTTAAACCTCTAGAATTTTTGAATTTAATCTTTAGTAAATCATCTGCAAAACCCAGCAAACTTAAACTTAAAGATACAAAAATAAGTGTCCAAACATAAATGTTTTTTAAGTCAGCCCACAACAAAGTACTTGAGAGCATACCGATAATAATGATAACTCCACCCATTGTGGGAGTGCCAGATTTTTTTATTATATGATCTATAGGTCCGTCTTGTCTTATTGGCCCAGAAATCATATTTTCAGAAAAGACTTTAATTAAAGGGCCTCCGATAATAAAAACTATTATAAGAGAAGTGATGACTGACAGTCCGGTTCTAAAAGTAAGATATTTAAATACATTTAGAAAAGAGTACTGCTCTATAAAAGATGTTAAGAAACCAAATAACATTTATAAACCTTTTATCATTTTATTGCTAATTACATTCAAACCTGTAGCGTTAGATCCTTTTATCATTAAATAATCATTATTATCGATTATATTTTTTAAAATAAGATCAACATCTTCATTACATTGAATAATGTTTCCACGTTTACTTTTTATTAAATTTTTATAGGTAAAAAGGCTATTTTCTCCTTTTACAAAAACTTTATCAATATCTGAGCTGTTAATAAGTTTTGATAACCCAGCATGATAAATTTTAGATTTTTTGCCTAATTCAAGCATATCACCAAAAAGAAAATACTTCTTTGATTTATTTTTTTTCTTTAAAACTGAAAAATTATTAATTGCATTTCTTACCGATAATGGATTCGCATTATAACTTTCATCAATTAAATAAAATATTTTATTGTATCTTTTAACTTTGTGTGATTTTCCTCTTCCGCTTGAGGGACCAAATTTGATAAATTCTTTGAAAATATTTTCAGTGCCTATATTTAATATTTTTAATACAGCTAAAGACGCTAAAATATTATAAACATTTGTTTCCTTTATATTAAATTTAATAATCTGGTCTTTAAGACTTATGGTAATTAGTTTATTTTTTTTATTATTTATAACTTTGATTAATCTAATATCTGAGTTTCGTGATTTGCCAAAGGAAACAACTTTAATTTTATTTATTTTAGCTTTTTTATTTAAATAATTAAAAAACTTATCATCACGATTTAGAACAATTGTACCGAAAGGTTTAATATTATTTATTATTTCTGCTTTAGCTTCAGCAATTCCTTTCAGATTTTTAAAATTTTCTATGTGTGCTTCTGCAATATTTGTAATTACTGCCAAATCAGGTCTTATCATTTTTGACAAACTATATATTTCCCCAGCTTTACTCATCCCTACTTCAAAAATTCCATATCGATGATTTAGTTTTATATTTGATAAACTTATTGGGACACCATAATGATTGTTAAATGATCTTGGTGAAGCATAAGTATCGTCAAATTTTGTAAGTATTTTATAAAGTAGATCTTTTAACGATGTCTTTCCAGCGCTGCCAGTTATTCCGATAATTTTTGCATTGCAATTATCTCTTTTAAAATTAGCAAATTTGTTTAAAAAAATTAATGGATCTTTTACTTTAATTATCTTTTTTTTTTTTTTATTAAATTTCGATGTAACAGCAAAGCTTGCTCCTTTTTTAAAAGCATGTGAAATATATTTATTACCATCATTAATTTTTCCTTTTATAGCTAAAAATAAATCTTTTTTTTTAATTTTTCGAGAGTCAATAGAGATATCGTTAAATTTTAACAATTTTTTATTTTTCAATATTTTATTTAAAATTTTTGAATTTAATAAATAATTTTGATTATTAATATTTAGCTTCCGTTTTTTAATCTTAAGATTATGAATAATTTCTTTATCAGATATATTAATTACCCTATTCCCATAGTCTTGATAAGCTTCGTGACCTTTGCCGGCAATAAGAATCGTTTCGTTTGGTTCAGCGTTAATTATTGCTTGTTTTATTGCTGCAGATCTATTTCCGATATTAAAATAATTCGTACCTTTTAAATGATTAATAATTTGTTTTCTAATTTTAACTGGATTTTCCATTCTTGGATTGTCATCTGTCACATAAATTTTATTACAATATGTCTTTGCAGCTTTAGCCATTAAAGGTCTTTTTTTAAAGTCTCTTTCTCCACCGCATCCAAATACTAAAGAAATATTATTATTATAAGTTTCTTTTAATGATTTTAAAGAAGTTGATAAAGCCTCTGGGGTGTGTGCATAATCTATAAATACCTTTATATTATTTGAGTATTTTTTTATAAGATTTAAACGGCCATTTACATCTTTAATCAAATTTAATTTTTTATAAATCTGAAATTTGCTCAAGTTACATAATCTTGCTGCTAAAACTGACATAGCTAGATTTTTAAATTGAAAGGAACCGATTAAAGGAACAAATTTATTTTTAATATTACCAATTTCTTTGTTCATGTCTAAAAATTTAAGCTGTTTTTTTTTTGAGATTTTTTTTAAATAAGAATATTCTTTAATAGAATTATCTGAAATTATAAAACTTTTTGTTCGAAGTAGTTTTGAAAACAAAATAAGTTTCGCTCTTAAATATTTTTTCATTGTTTGATGATAATCAAGATGATCTTGGCTAAAATTAGTAAAAATTCCTGCTTTAAAGTTTATCTTATTTAATCTACCTTGGTCTAACCCATGACTCGATGCTTCAATTATAACATTATCAATATTATTTTCTTTTAATTCTGCAAGATTTTTATGTAGAGTAATTATATCAGGTGATGTTAGTGAAGTTTTTATATTTTTTTTTGGAGACTTTATACCTAATGTTCCAATAGAAGCCGCGGGTATTTTGTTCAGGGTTAATATCTGATAAAAAAAGTCAGCTACAGATGTTTTTCCATTTGTTCCTGTTACTGCAATAATATTGTTTGGTTTATTTTTATAAAATTTAGATGTTGCTTCTTCTAAATATGATCTTACTTTATTTGTTTTAAGGATTTTTGTGTTACAATTCTTTAATCTTACATTTTTAGAACAAACAATTAATATCGCTCCATTTTTAATTGCATGATTAATATATTTTTCTCCATTATGTTTTCTGCCTTTTATCGCGAAAAAAATAAATCCTCTTTTTACATATTTACTATTAAGAGCTAGTCCTTTGATATTTAATTTCTCAAAACTATGAGGAAGATTATTAATTAAGTTTTTTAGCAACATTTTTGTTGTAAAACTCTTCGTTATTTATGGCTAAAATAGGTCCAATTTTTTCTATAATTTTGCCCGCAACATAAACAGAATTCCAACCTGCCTCGTTTCTGGTCCCTTTTATTTTAACCCCTCTATAATTGTAAATTAATTCTTTTGCAATTTGGGGATTTTCTAACATTACAAGTAAAGCGTAATTTGGCTTTTGCGTTGGAAAAATAGAGATGAATGTATTTAAATTTTCATTACTATTTTTATAAGTTTGAGATGTTCCTGTTTTACCTCCGACATCATATCCATAAACATTTGCTAAACTTGCAGTACCTTCCTTTTCAGTAACTACTTTTCTTAAAATAGAATTAATTTTATAACTGGTTTCTTCAGAAATTATTCTTCTGCTGCTAAGGGGTTTGTTTTTATTTTTAATTATTGTGGGTTCAATAATATTACCCCCATTAGTTAAGGCAGCATATGTGGCAGTAGCTTGTAAAGGTGTAATTGCAATCCCATGACCATAGGATATGGTCTCTAGTTTGCATTTATTCCATTTGAAGTTTAAAGGAGTCCCTAATTCTTCAATTTCAAAATTTGGAGTTTTTAAAAGATTTATCTTATTTATAAAATTCTTATAGTCATCTTCTCCTATTTTTTTTGCTACAAGTAAAGTTCCTATATTGGAAGATCTTATCAATATATCCTCTACTGATAAATTTTTAGGGAATTCTTTAATATCAGAAATTTCATGAATAGAACATTTTATTTTTCTAGGTATATTTTTAATAATAGTGTCAGGTGTTACTAAATTTTTTTCTAAAGCTAGAGCAATTGTAAATGTTTTAAAGATAGAACCTAGTTCGTAAACTCCTTTAGTAATTTTGTTAATATAATTCTTATCTGTAATACTCTCTCTTTTATTGATATCAAAATTAGGTAAAGAAACTAAAGATAAAACCTCCCCATTATTAACATTCATTAATATAGCAGCGGCACCCGTTGCAGAAAAAGTCTTTAAAGCTTTTTTTAGTTCTTCGTTAATTATGTGTTGAATATTTGTATCTAAAGTAAGTTGCATAGGTGTATTAATCAACTTTTTATCTTTAAGATTTTTATCAAAATATTTTTCAACTCCTGAAATTCCATAATTATCGTAATCTACTTGACCTAAAATATGACTGTACAAATTAGAGTGAGTATAAATCCGTGATTGAAACGGTTCAAAAATTAAGCCTTTTTCACCAAAAGCCCATAATTTTTTTTTGTCTGTTTGATCAAGCCTTCTTTTTAAATAGAAATATTTTCCAACTTCTAATTTTTTGTTAATATCATTGATCGATAAATCAGGAAAATTTAATCTAATCTTAATTAAAAAGTTTTCCTTATCTTTAATTAATTTTGGATTTACTGCGGCATGATAAGATTTTACATTTCTTGAGACAATTACTCCATTTCTGTCGACAATGTCTCTCCTTAAAGTGATATTATGAAATAAATTATTTTTTTGACTATAAACCTCTGAATCTTTTAAAGAAACTAAGATTATCTTTATTGAAAAAATTGTGATTAATGAAAAAAAAAGAAAAAAAAGTAAATAAATTCGATCTTGAGAAATGCTTGAACTTTTTTCCTTTTTACTTTTTTGATTTGTCTCTAAATAATCCTCAAAATAAAAACTCTTTTGATTAATATTAAAAAATTTTTTTTTTTTAATTTTTTTTCTCATATGGATTTTTAAGTGTAGTTATTTTCTTATTTGAATTAGTAAATTCTTGATAATCTAGATAAATTCTTGAAAAATCCATAGGTGTATATTGAATGAATGCTATTTCTTTTATCTTTTCAGATAAATATTTAGGAGATGAAAGATATGAATAATCTAATTCAGTTTCATGAAAATCTTTTTTTAAGACTCGAATATTTTTATCAACCTTGTAAATTTTTTTTTCAATAATTCTAGTTTGATTTTTCACTATTGACGTCACAATAAGTAAAATAGAAAAAATTGATATTGATAAAATTAACTTTATTTTAGACATTTAAACTCTCTAATTCTAAGAACTTTTTAAATTGGTTAATTAATTCACTTGGATACTTAAACTGGTTGTTACTTCTCACAGCAAATCTTAACTTTGCTGATCGGGAAGCAGGATTCTTCAATATTTCAGATCTTGAAGGTGTAAGAATTTTATTTTTGTATTTATTAAACAAAAAAAAGTTATTTTCTTTTTCGTCTGGTAAATATCTAGAGGGTTTAGATCGATTTGAAGAAAAATTATTAAAAAAAAATTTAACTATCTTATCCTCAATTGAGTGAAAACTAATCACTAAAATTTTTCCCCCGGGTTTTAATGTCTTTGTAGCTTTAATTATTCCTTGTATTAATTCTGTAATTTCTTTATTTACAAACATTCTTAAAGCTTGAAAAGTTTTTGTACTCGGATTAATTTTGCTTTTAAAAGTTTTCTTTTTACTTTTTTCAATTATTTCAACTAGATGGTGAACTTTTGTAATTTTTTTATTTATTCTTGTTTTAATAATATTTTTAGCAATTATTGATGCATCTTTTTCTTCTCCAAGTATCTTTATTATCGATTTTAAAGATTTTTCACTAAAATTATTAATTACTTTTTCAGCTGAAATTGAAGATAATCCCATTGACATATCCAATTTTTTTTTAGATTTAAAAGAAAAGCCTCGATCTAAATTTTTTAATTGTATTGAAGATAAACCTAAATCAAAAATTGCGGCATCAACTGATTGAATTTTAGTTAAAGTGTCTACTTCACTGAACTTTTTTTGATGAAAAAAAAATCTTTTAAAATATTTTTTTTTAAGGTCTCTACTTATATTAAGAATATATTCATCACGATCTAAAGCAATTACTTTAGTATCAGAAAAGCTAAGTAATTTTTTTGAATAACCACCTCCACCAAAAGTACAGTCCAAAAAAACACCTCCTTTATGGGGACAGCAAGTCTCAATTACCTCTTCCAACATTACTGGAAAATGTACAAATTCCGTAGATGAGGTTGGAGTGTTCATATTTGATGATAAAAGTCATTAAAATTTTTGTTTTCTCAAGAATGCAGGAATTTCAAAATCTTCTTCTTCATTCGAATCTTGATCGAAAAGTTTCTCTGTATATTGCTCTTCGTCTTTATCTAAACCATCTTTAACATTTATTTCATTTTCATCTGAAAATAGACGAGGTGTATGTCCGTCTTCTTTATTATCCAATACACTATTAGAAATTGTTGAACTTTCGCTATCTTTTTGAATTAAATTGTCATCATTGTTTTCTATATAAGATGCATTTTCCATTGAAAGCCCAGATGGTATGTTTTCAACATTAATTTCATGAGCTTCAATTTTATTTTTAGTATCTAATTTTGGTTCAGAAATGTTTTGTTCTAAATTATCCAAAATTGTTTGTTGGTTGTTTTCGTTAACTTCAAATTTTTCATCTAATTTTAAAGCAGTGGCTCCCTCGATTGATCCTAAAGTATTATTTTCTAAATTAGTATTTTGTGAAAATAATCCTTCAGAGTAGCCGTTGTTCCTGTTATGTATACGAGAAACCATATTAAGAACTGTATTTGATGCGGTTGTTTGGCCGTCAAGAGCTGTAGCAACAATTGATACTCTCATTTTTCCATTCATGTTTTCATCTTTTATAGCACCAAAAATTAGTTCTGCCTCTGGGTCGACCTCGGCTCTTACTTTTTGAACAGTTTGATCTACTTCAAATAAAGTTAGATCTTTTCCGCCAGTAATATTTATTAAAAGCCCTTTAGCACCTTTTAAAGAATACTCGTCTATCAAAGGATTATTTAAAGCCATCTCGGTTGCTGCTGTTGCTCTATTTTCTCCCTCAGCTTCTCCAGTTCCCATCATCGCTTTACCCATTGAACTCATTACGGTTTCTACATCAGCAAAGTCTAGATTAATCATGCCAGGTCTTACCATTAAATCTGTCACGCTTTGAACTCCATGCTTAAGCACGTTGTTAGAAAGATGAAATGACTCTTCAAATGTTGTTGTTTCGCTAGCAATTTTAAAAAGATTTTGATTTGGAACAACAATTGTCGTATCTAGATGTTTTTTTAGCGCTTCAAGTCCTTCTTGAGCTCTTCTCATTCTTTTTGGTCCCTCATAAGCGAAAGGTAATGTTGTAACGCCAACTGTTAAAATATTTAATTCTTTTGCGGCCTTTGCAATTACATGAGAAGCTCCAGTTCCAGTTCCACCACCCATTCCAGCAGCAATAAAAACCATGTTGCTTCCTTGAATATAATTTACGATTTCACCTAAAGACTCATCAGCAGCTGCTTGACCGATGTTGTGTTTTGCGCCAGCTCCTAATCCTTTTGTCAAATTCATTCCTATCTGAATTTTTGCATGAGCTTTACTCATTTTTAAATCTTGTGCATCAGTATTTACTGCAACAAACTCTACACCTTCCATTCCAGATTCTATCATAGCATTTATTGCGTTACCTCCAGCTCCACCAACTCCTAATACTAGAATTCTTGGTTTTAATTCTTTAAGTTCACCTCCACCAATATTTATACTCATGCTCCCTCCCCTTTTTGTTTATTTTCCCATTTTAAATTAGATCTATTTTGATATGCTTTCTTTCTTGCTACTACTTTAAATTTTTCAAATATTTTTGGCTCCCATACTTGGAAGGTTTTGCCAAGACCAACAAATAAAATATTATTTTTTATTTTTGCATGATCTAATAGTTTTTCTGTGAAAGAAACTCTTCCTTCAGTGTCAAATTGAAGGTTAACACTTTCAGATAATACAGATGTTGCAAAATAATCTCTTTTTTCCTCAAAAGGATTTAGTGAGTCTATTGTGCTGGATAATTTTTCAATTCTATCTTGAGAACAAGCTTCTAATGCTGAGTGATTAAATGAAGGATAGCTTATAAATCCATTATAACCCATAGAAGTTAAGTAAGATCTAAAAGTAGCTGGCACTGATACCCTTCCCTTTTTGTCTAATTTGTTTTCGTAACTCGATAAAAACATTGTTTTTAAAACCCTTTAATCTAATAAACTTTTTCAAATCACCCTCCGTTTTGGGATTATTTGGGATATTATGGGTTTTAATATAATAGTCAATATTTAAGTTCTTTAACTAATTAGTACAAATATAGAACATTTTAGGCTGGAAAATAAAATTGCCAGATAGTCTATAAGCCGGGTTCTGTCATTGAAGATGTCATTTCTCTAGGCTTAAATTCACATTTAAGCTCAAGCGGTTAACCCAGAAGACTAACTAAAGACTGTTTTTAGCATTTAAGCAGTGTCTTCTCTATTTAACCTTGCTCCCAGTGGGGTTTGCCGTGCGTTTTTTGTTACCAAAAAACCGGTGAGCTCTTACCTCGCCGTTTCACCCTTGCCTTGATTAGGCGGTTTATTTTCTGTGGCACTATCCCTGAAGTCACCTTCGCCAGTAATTAACTGGCACTGTGTCTTTATGGAGCCCGGACTTTCCTCTATTAGCAATCCTAATAGCGACAATCCAACTAGCTGGCAAGACATATGTAATGATTTGAGGGCTTAAAATCAAGCTAATTTTTAACTTGTTTAGCTAAAAAGTAGCTAATTTTGTATGTTTTTTGATCAATTTTACCTGTTACATTGCTTAGTAAAAATCTTCTTTGAAATGCTTTTATTAAAAAAGTATCATTTTTAGATCTTCTGGTTTTATTAAAGTAACGATAACCAATTTTAAATAAATTTTCAAAAAATAACTTTTCTAACTTTTTATCGTCAATTTTCATAGATTTGAATTTTGATTTTTTGTACCAAATTCCAATATTATTTTTATACAGTTTTTTCCAAGGGAATTTTTCACCTGGATCTTTTTTTCTTAAAGGAGCTATATCAGAATGACCAACAATATTTGAGTTTTTAATTTTATACTTTTTTTTTAAATTTTTGCATATTTGAATTACGCTGTTTATTTGCTGGAAAGTAAATTTTTCATACCCCAATTCATGACCTTTATTCACTATTTCAATTCCAATAGAATTTTTATTAAGATTGATAAAATTTTTCCATTTTGATTTTCCGGCATGCCAGGCAACTTTGTTTTCTTCAACCATTTTTAAAATTTGACCCTTCCGATCTATCAAGTAATGACAGCTAACTTTATTCTTGGGGCTCAAAAGTCTTTTTACAGATTCAATCTTAGATTGCATTCCAGTATAGTGAATAACAATAAGCTTTATATCTTTATTAGCCCTGGTTTTTGTTGAAAAATTCGGAGAATTTAATGCCTTAATGATCATTGAATAAGTAAAAATTTAATATATATAGCTAGTTGAAACATGAAATTTAAAAAATACATAATTTTATTTTCTTCTATATTACTATTAGCTTCAACAGAAATAAAAGCATCTGAAGAATGTTTTGAGGGAACTAGTAGAGCCATATTTAAATTTAACATGGGTTTTGATAATGCAATACTTGAGCCTATTGCCAAGGGGTATAATAAGCTTCCAGAGCCAATAAAAAATGGAACAAGCAATTTTACCTCCAATATAGCTACCCTCCTATCAATACCAAATCATCTGCTGCAGGGAAATATCAAAGGAGCTGGAAATGCAACTGCAAGTTTTTTAATAAACTCTACAATTGGAATAGTAGGATTAGCCAATCCTGCTGAAAAAATGGGTTTAAGAGCTCAAAAAGAAGATGTTGGACAAACTTTAGGTTCTTACGGAATAGGTTCAGGATGTTATTTTGTTTTACCAATCTTAGGCCCAACTACAGTAAGAGACTCGGTAGGAATGCTAGCTGATACTTTTATTGACCCTTTTGCGCATGTGACTTGGAGAGAAAAAGAGTTGCTTGGAGCTTCAGGAAATCAATTAGATTATCTTACAGTAAAAGGCACTACTGCAGTAGACTTTAGAGCAGACAACGAAACAAACTTTAATAGCCTAGAAGAAAACTCTATTGACCTATATGCATCTTTTAAAAGCTTATATCTACAAAACAGAGAAAACAAGATAAACAATTCTAGCGAAAGTGAAGACGACTGGGGTAATTTAGATAATTAAAACTAATTTAAAATGAAAAAGATAAGTTCAGTTTTAATATTAATCCTTTTAATTTTTAAAACATCTTTAGCGAGTACTTATAGTTCTGATCCTCAAACGTTTGTTCAAGAATTAGTGAATGACTCAATTAGCAAGCTTTCAGATAAAGATTTAAATAAAGAAGAAAAAGCAGATTACATAAGAAATGTAGCTTTAGAAAACGTAGATATTGATGCATTAGGGCTATATACTCTCGGGGAATTAAGAAAATCTGCAAATAAAAACGATATTGTTAAATATCAAGAAGTATTCAAAGAATATTTTTTAAAAAGCTTAACTTCTAGATTAACAGATTATTCATCTAACAAATTTGAAGTAATAAGTGCTGAGAAAAAAAGTTCAAACTACACAATTGTAAAATCAAAAATTGCTAAAAGTGATAATCAACCTGAAATAAAGATTGACTGGAGAATTTATACTAAAAACCCAGACAAACCTCTTATAAGAGATTTAATTGTTGAGGGATTGAGTTTAGCGAGAACCCAAAAAGAAGAATTCGCATCAATACTTAGCTCCAATAACAATGATATTAATATTTTAATTTTAAAATTAGAAGAATTTGTAAACAAATAGTGTTTGGTGGGCCCGCCAGGACTCGAACCTGGGACCAATACATTATGAGTGTACTGAACTAAATCTTTAACAATTTAAAAGCGACGTACATGTTCCACCATAAGTTCTAGTTCCACTTTTCCCAGTATAAGGATTAGTATTGCCAGATGTGCTCCAGTTATTATTCCTATAACTATCAGGTGAAGATCTGTAATGACCCTGAACGTAAGTACCATTGCTTTTGTAATATCCATTTACCCAAGTATCAGCGAATACTGGGCTTAGTGAAAACACAACAAAAATTGCACTAACTAATAATTTTTTCATTAAATGATTTTAACTTAAAATATATGTTTTGAGCAATACAAAAGTTAGTTGTGTTGGTGGGCCCGCCAGGACTCGAACCTGGGACCAATACATTATGAGTGTACTGCTCTAACCAACTGAGCTACAGGCCCTAATTAAATGATAGTTACACATCTTTCTATTCTTATTCAAGATTAATTATTTATTTGTTTTGGTTTTTTCCAATTAAACATGAATCAAAATAAGGTTCTATGTTTAATAAAATACCCTCACAAAATTTAATATGATTTAAGACATCAACCTTAATAATACCTTCATCTAAATATTCATCTTTCATTTCGTATTTTAACTTTGGCCTATCTTTTAAATGATAAGAAAGATTTCCAGCGTACCAACCCCCATAAACCCATCCTTCTCCCACTACAATTTTAATTTTGTTAGAAAAATTTTTGTTCCAATGATTTTGGATTTCCTCTGCAATTCTTTTTCCAGGAAAATCTGTCCTTTTATCTTTTTGAAAATAAGATTGAGCTCCATAAATAACTGGCAAGGATATGAAAATAAATAAAAATATTATAAAAAATTTTTTAATCTTCTCCAAAATAATTTGATTTCTAAAAAAATAAACAAAAAATATACCTGGAAACATATAAAAAGTTGTCATCCACATAGTTCTTACTCTTACTCCTCCTAAAATAGATGTTACAAGCATAAGAATTATTGGCAAAAAGGTAATTGAAAAAAGAAAAATTAATTTTTTATCATTTATATCAACTACATTTTTAAAAGTTTCAATAATAAGGCGCACTAAAATTAAAAGAGGTAATAAAATGAAAAACTGCTTTATTAAAAAAATTAAAGGATAAAATATATGATCAAAAATCTTAACTTCTCCCACTCCGCTCAGCGGATCTCCAAAAGATCTAAATAAGGCATATTCTATACTTTTGAGATCACTGCTTAAAATGAAGTATAAATGAGGTGATAAAATTATAAAGTAAACAATTAAGGTTAAAAAATAATTATAATTTATCTTTTGATTAACAATTATCTCTCTTATAAAAAAAATACTAATTGCTGCTAATAAATATAAGGCAAGATAATAGGTTAAAGTGGAAATCCCTGCAAAAATTCCAAATAATATCCAATCAAGTTTTTTATCATTAATAATTGATCTCCAGCAAAATAAAGCTGTCAGTGAGAGAAAAAGAAATAAAGGAATAAATGCATTTAATTCAGGTGTCGTATAATTTAAAAAATAAATACCTTCTAATAGTAAAACTGAAATTAATCGATGAAGATCATTTTTTAAAAAATATTTCGATAGGTCATAAATTACCAGAAAACTTGATACTACAAATAATTGGCTTAATAAATAATAAGCCCAATCATTATTACCAAATATCTTATAAAATAATTCAGTGAATAACGGAAAAACTGGAGGGTATTTATCATAACCAAATCTTAATTCATTCCCCCACACTAAGCCTTCGATAGTATCTAAAGGTAAATTTGTATTAAAAATTGTTGGAATACTTGTCCATAATAAAAGATGTGAAAATAAAAAAAAATATAATATTTTCTTACTATTAAAATTCATTCCTATTAAAATATATTCTATCTTCCCAGGTTGTAAAAGGAAATTTAAATTTAGCCTTTAAAGAAAAATTATTTCTTATGAGATAATTATGAATTTTTTTTGGATTATACTTTTGATAAATAAAATCGTTATGAAACTCAATCAAAATGTACTTTACTTTTTGTATCTTTTTACCAAGTCCTTTCAATACTTCAAGTTCGTGGCCTTCAGTATCAATTTTAAGTAAATCAACTTTCTGAAAGTTCTTCACAAATAAGACATTGTCAAGTCTTACTGATTTTACTTTGACTTGTTTGAAAGTCATATTTTTTACACCAAAAAGTAAAGCCTTTAGTTTAAGGTAAATACTATCTTTATTAAACTTCGATAAAGTGGTTGTTAAGTCATGATGATTTAAGTTTAAATTTAGAATTTTTTTTTTATTTGAAACTGCTAAATTAAAGATCTTTATTTTTTTGGCATTCTTATATTTTTTTTTAATATAATGGTATATTTTTAACTGAGGTTCAAATACTATGATTTTTTTAATTTTAAAACTCTTGATAAATAGATCGGTATATAAACCTTTGTGACAACCTACATCTACAAAATACCTAATGTCGAAATTTGATTTAAGAAAAAAATTTAAGATTTTTTTTTGATGAACAAATTTATCGATAATATCAAAGAAAATTATTGAACTTTTAAGAAGAATTTTCATATAAAGAATTGCTCTTGTTTTTCTAAAATTATTTGACTTTCAATTTTAGATTATTATTTTTCTAGAAAACTTTTAAGTTGTTTTGATCTGCTTGGATGTTTAAGTTTTCTAAGTGCTTTAGCCTCGATTTGCCTAATTCTCTCTCTTGTTACTGAAAACTGCAAGCCTACTTCCTCTAAAGTATGATCGGTATTCATTCCTATTCCAAATCTCATACGTAAAACTCTTTCCTCTCTTGGCGTTAACGATGCTAAAATTTTAGTGGTAGACTCGCTTAAATTGGATTGTATTGCTGTGTCCAAAGGTTGTAATGCATTTTTATCTTCAATGAAATCTCCTAAACTACTATCTTCTTCATCCCCTACCGGAGTTTCAAGCGATACAGGCTCTTTAGCAATCTTTAAAACTTTTCTCACTTTTTCCAAAGGCATAGCTAACTTTTTTGCTAATTCTTCTGGTGTTGGTTCTCTACCGAATTCACTCATTATTTGTCTTTGCGTTCTTACAATTTTATTGATTGTCTCAATCATGTGAACGGGAATTCTAATTGTTCTAGCTTGATCTGCAATTGATCTAGTTATAGCTTGTCTAATCCACCAAGTAGCGTAAGTAGAAAATTTATAACCTCTTCTATATTCAAATTTGTCTACAGCTTTCATTAATCCTATATTTCCCTCTTGAATTAAATCCAAAAACTGTAAGCCTCTATTAGTATATTTTTTTGCAATTGAAATTACTAATCTAAGATTTGCTTCTACCATTTCTTTTTTAGCTACTCTAGACTCTCTTTCACCTTTTTGTATTCTGCTTACAAGTTTCTTAAATTCACCAACGGATAAACCAATTTTCTTACTAAATTCAACTAATCTCTCTCTAATTTCAAAAAAATCTTTTTTAAATTTTTTAAAGAAAGCTTTCCAAGTCAAATTTTCTTTTAAAAAAGACTCAAACTTTGGATTAATTTCATTACCAATATAATATTTAAGAAATTCTTCTCTTGAAATTTTATTATCCATAGCCAATCTTAAAAGCACCCCTTCTAAGGAAACTATTTTTTTGTTCTCTTTATAATGAGACTGAACTAATTCTTCTACAACATGTGGTGCTAATTGAAGATTTTTAAAGTTATCGACTAAAATTGATTGTATTTTCTTAAAATTTTTATTTTTTGATACAGATAATTCTTTTGCAGCTAATAAACAATCTAGTTTTTCTTTTTGATATTTTTTTAGCTTAGCATAATTTTTATTAAGTGACTCTAGTATTTTTATAATCTTTGGTTTAATTTCTTCTTCCATTTTTGCTAATGAAACATTAAATTCATCATCATCTGTCTCGGTTTGGACTTCTTCTTCTTTTTTATTCTCTTCTTTTTTATCCTCTTTATTTTTTATCTTTTTATTTATTTTTAATTCATCATCGTCACTTAAAGCTTCAAAGTCTTCATACGTAGAGTCAATATCAATAATATCTCTTACTAAAAGTTGTTGATTTTCAATCTGTTCTTTCCATTCAAATATCTTTTTTCCTACTAATGGGCTTTGGGTTAGAGCGTTTATCATTACATCTTTCCCTGCTTCTATTCTTTTTGCTATAGCAATTTCCCCTTCTCTTGAAAGCAGTTCCACGCCACCCATTTCTCTGAGATACATTCGAATTGGATCATCGCTTTTATCTGAAGATTTCTCTTCAGCCACACTTGTTGACTCTTTCTTTTTATTTGATTGATATTGTGATTTTTTTTCTACAAGTGTTATTTTTTCATCAACTAGAACTATGAGAGCTTTTTCAATGTTATCTATTGTGCCGTTTCTTTTACCTAAAGATTTCCCCAATTCCTCGTAAGTTATAAAACCCCTATGTTTACCTTTATCTAGGAGTCTTTCGAAAGATTTTGTAATTAGTTTTTCAGCCATTAAAATATATTTTGAGACAGTGAAATATATATAGTATCTAGATTAAGAAAATCTATCGTTTTTTAATCCCTATTTAACTGGCTTTTAAGCTTTATGAGCTCAGAATATGATGACTCATCTAGATTATTTATTAACTCTTTTTCAAGAGATTCTATTTTTTTCAAATTATTCAATTCTTGAATTTCTATCAGTAATTCATTTAATAATTCTAAAATTTCTTCATCATTTTTTTCCTCAAGAATAATTTTTATGCTAGTATTCTCTTGAATTTCCTCAATTAATTTTTTTTGAGCACCGTTTATTTTGCTTTGAATAATTGTTTTATCTTTTCCTTCAAGTATTAAAGAAATTATCATTTGCTTTAAATTCTCATTATTTCCAGACAAGAATTTTATAGCAGATATATCTTCTATTTTTTTTGAAGTTACTTCAAAATAATTAAGCATAATGAATAATATAGAGAATTCTTTAATTTGAATCTTAGAAAAATGACTATTTTTTAAATGTAAATTTTTTGTCTCATTTAAGACATTAATATTCTTTTGATTTTTATATTTTTGAAAATCATAGTATTTTCCTTTGGTGCTTTGAATTGGAGTTAACTTTTTAATCCTATCTAAAAAGTCCTCCAATATATATTTTTTTAATGTTTCATCTTTTATAGAGTAACATAATTTTTTCATGTCTTTTTCAAACTTTGAAATTTCAAAAGGATTTGTTTTATTAATTTTTTTAAGATGATGATTCCATATAAATGACTGAATTGCTTCTTTTTCTTTTAAAAATAATAAAAAACCAGATTTACCATTTTTTTTTATGTAATCATCTGGGTCTTGACCCTGAGGCATAATAGAGAAATAAATTTTACTCTGTTCATTTATCAATCCAAAAAGTTTTTCAGCGATTCTAAATGCAGCATTTTGTCCGCTCTGGTCTCCATCCAAACAAATAATTGGATTAGAAAAAAATTTCCAAATCAAACTTATCTGTTTTTCTGTAATTGCGGTTCCAGAATTAGCAATTACATTCTTTATTCCTGAGCCAAAAATACTTAATACATCCATATAGCCTTCTACTATAATTACTTCATCAGTAGCTGACCTGCAATCTTTAGCTTTATCCAAGTTAAAAATCATATTTCCTTTTTTATAAAATTCTGTTTCTGGAGAATTAATGTATTTTGCTAACTTACTTTCTTTAATTATTCTTCCACCAAAAGCTATCGTATCACCACTTATATTATTGACAGGAAAAATAATTCTTGAATTAAACCTATCAATAAATTTTCCAGTTTTATCATGTTTATAATAAAGTCCAGTCAAAGTAATTTCTTCCTCAGAATATTTCTTGGACAAGATCTCGTAAAAATTATTTTTCCAAGGAACAAAACCTAAATTAAATTCTTTGATAATATTATCGTCTAGCTTTCTATCTTTAAGATAATCCAAAGGTATTTTGTTATCAGAATCGTACAGCTCTTGGTGAAAATGATTTAAATAATCTTTGTGGATATTTTTATAAGTTTGAAATCTTAAATCTTTTTTCTTATCAAAATTCGAAAATCTATATGGTTGCATACCAGCTTCAGCTGCTAAAGTTTTAACGGCTTCGCCAAAACCAATCGACTTAGTTTTCATTAAAAAATCAAAAATGTTTCCATGCTCTCCACTGCTAAAACAATGGTAAAATTCTTTTTCATCATTAACAGTAAAAGATGGACTCTTTTCGTTTTTAAAAGGTGAAAGGCCAACAAATTCTTTTCCTCTTCTTTTTAATTGAACAGTTTTCCCAACTACTTTAGAAACTTTAAGCCTCAATTTTATCTCTTCTAAATATTCTTTTGGATATTTCATAATTATTTTAGCAACTGTTTTAATAATGAGCTTACTTTTGAAAAATCTAATGTATCAGCATGTTTGGATTTCAGCACTCCCATAACTTTTCCCATATCTTTCATAGAAACAGCGCTTACAGATTTAACAGCCTCCTCGCAGATTTTTTTTGTTTCTTCTTCGTTAAGTTGTTTTGGTAAAAATGCGTTTATAACCTCGATCTCTCTTGTCTCATTTGCCAAAAGTTCATTTCTACCTGCTTTTTTGTAAACTTCACAAGACTCATTTCTTTGTTTAATCATCTTTTTTAAAATTGCTGTTATATCGCTATCCGAAATATCCTTTTTTTCTTTAGTTCTATTTGCAATTTCAGCATCTTTAATGGCAGAGACTATTAGTCTCAATGCAGGATAAGTTTTTTTATCTTTTTCTTTTAAAGCCTGATTTAGCTTTTCTTCTATTTGATCTTTTAAGGACATAAATTCTTAATTACTTTAATCACAATTCTCATTGAAAATAAAAAGAACTTTCTTGACGACTATATTTCAATTTCATATGTTTCGCAAAATCATGTTTATAAGTTTTTTACTTTAACTTATGAGTTGTATTTGAAGCAAATTGGTAAAAATATTAACTCTTACAAAAATCTTAAAAAGATCGATTCCAACGCTATTTTAATTCTACAAAACGGAAAAATTTTCAAAGGTATAGGCTTAGGTTATCAAGGAACAGCCACGGGAGAAGTTTGTTTCAACACTTCTATTACAGGATACCAAGAAATTATTTCTGACCCCTCTTATGCTGAACAAATTATTAATTTCACTTTTCCTCATGTAGGCAATGTTGGATCAAACAAAGAGGATCATGAGTCAGATAAAATTTGGACTAAAGGTGTGATAATTAATACCGAAATTACTGATCCATCTAATTACAGATCTCTTAAGCATTTAAACCAATGGCTTAAACAAAATAGAATAGTGGGTATCACAGGTATTGACACTAGAAATTTAACAAATTTTATAAGAGATAAAGGAGCTCCTAAAGGAACTATATCTTTTTTAAGAAATAGTAAATTTAATATTAAAAAACTTCTTAAAGTTACTAAAAAATGGAGTGGTTTAAAAAATTTAGATTTAGCTGAAAAAGTTACAACCAAAAAAAACTATATTTGGAAAGATTTCAAAACTTGGAAAAAAGAAGATGGTTTTGTTAAAAATAAAAAAAAATACCTACATGTTGTTGCTATTGATTATGGGATTAAAAAAAATATTTTAAGATATTTTTCAGACTTTAATTGTAAAGTTACAATAGTATCTTGTAAAACTAGTGCGAGTGATATTTTAAAATTAAATCCTAATGGAATTTTTTTATCAAATGGCCCCGGTGATCCAGCGGCAACTGGAAAATATGCTATTCCGATTATAAAAGAACTTATAAAAAATAATCTTCCAATTTTTGGTATCTGTTTAGGTCACCAGTTACTTGGATTAGCTTTAGGTGCAAAAACAAAAAAAATGAATTTAGGTCATAGAGGAGCTAACCACCCTGTTAAAAATTTGACCAAAGGAAATGTTGAGATAACAAGTCAAAATCACGGTTTTGAAATAGTTAAGAAAAATTTACCTAAAAGTATCCAAGTTACTCATCAATCTCTTTTTGATAGCAGTATAGAAGGAATTAAACTTAGATCTAAACCAGTTTTTTCAGTTCAATATCATCCTGAGTCAAATCCAGGCCCTCAAGACAGTGTATATTTATTCGAAGAATTTGTAACAAGTATGAAAAAAAATGCCAAAAAGAAAAGATATTAAAAAAATTTTAGTAGTTGGAGCTGGTCCAATAATTATTGGTCAAGCATGTGAGTTTGATTATTCAGGTACTCAAGCATGTAAGGCATTGAAAGATGAGGGTTACAAAGTAATTTTAATCAATTCTAATCCAGCAACAATTATGACTGACCCAGATGTAGCAGACAAAACTTATATTGAACCTATTACACTAGAAGTTCTAGAAAAAATTTTAATCAAAGAAAAACCTGATGCTGTCCTTCCAACTATGGGCGGTCAAACTGCTTTAAATTTAGCTATGGAAGCTGAAAAAAAAGGTATTCTTAAAAAATACAAAATTGAACTTATAGGAGCGAATTCTAAAGCTATTTCAAATGCCGAGGATAGAAAAAAATTTAGAAAAAATATGCTAGATATAGGTTTGGACTTACCTAAATCAAAAGTTGTAAATAATTTAAATCTAGCATCTAAAGTTTTAAAACAAATTGGTCTTCCGGCTATAATAAGGCCTGCTTTTACACTAGGCGGACTTGGTGGAGGTATAGCAAAGAATAAAAAAGAATTTTTCAAAATAATAAAAAATGGACTCCAGGAGTCTCCCGTTAATCAAGTATTAGTTGAAGAGTGTCTAGAGGGGTGGAAAGAATTTGAGATGGAGGTTGTTAGAGATAAAAAAGATAATTGTATTATTATTTGTTCAATAGAAAATGTTGACCCAATGGGAATTCATACCGGGGACTCGGTAACTATTGCTCCTGCATTAACTCTAACAGATAAAGAATATCAAATAATGAGAAATGCATCGATTGCTTGTTTAAGAAAAATAGGAGTTGAAACTGGAGGTTCTAATGTTCAATTCGCCATAAATCCCAAGAATGGAAGAATGGTTATTATTGAAATGAATCCAAGAGTTTCCAGATCTTCTGCTTTAGCATCAAAAGCTACTGGATTCCCAATTGCTAAAGTCGCTGCAAAACTTGCTGTCGGTTATACTTTAGATGAATTAAAAAACGAAATTACAAAAGTTACCCCTGTATCTTTTGAGCCGACAATTGATTATGTTGTAACTAAAATTCCAAGATTTACTTTTGAAAAATTTTCAACATCTTCTGCAATTTTAGGTACATCCATGAAGTCAGTAGGTGAAGCGATGGCAATAGGAAGAAATTTTAAAGAGTCTTTACAAAAAGCGCTAGTTTCTCTTGAAACTGGTTTTTCAGGAATAGACCATATTTTCAACCTCAAAGTAAAACAAATTGAAAAAAAATTAAAAGAAAATATTCCAAACAAAATCTTGCTTATTGGAGAGGCTTTTAGAAAAAAAATTAATATAAAAAGAATACAGAAATTATCGAAAATCGATCCTTGGTTCTTAAACCAGATAAAAGATATTATAGATAATGAAAATATAATTAAAAAATATGGTTTGCCTAAAACTTTTAATAAATTCAATTATATAAAATCTATAGGCTTTTCAGATAAAAAGTTATCAGAATTAACAAATACTTCAGAAAATATTGTAAGAAGAAAAAGAACAGCATTAAAAATTTTGCCTGTATATAAAAAGGTAGATACCTGCGCGTCTGAATTTAAATCATTTACACCTTACATGTATTCTACTTATCAAAGAAACTTTTCAATAAATACCGAGTGTGAAGCAGAACCATCTAATAGAAAAAAAATTATAATTCTCGGTGGAGGTCCTAATAGAATTGGCCAAGGTATTGAATTTGATTACTGCTGTTGTCAGGCTAGTTATGCTTTGAAAAGAGCTGGATTTGAAACAATTATGGTGAACTGTAATCCTGAGACAGTTTCAACTGATTACGATACAAGTGACAGATTGTATTTCGAACCTTTAATTGAAGAGTTTGTTTTTAATATTATTAAAAAAGAGAAAACTAAAGGAAATTTAGTTGGAGTAATAGCTCAATTTGGAGGACAAACCCCTATTAAATTAGCTAAATTTCTACATGAAAATAAAATTCCAATCTTAGGTACTCAGTATACATCTATTGATCTTGCTGAAGATAGGAACAGATTTAGAAATCTTTTAAATAAATTAAAGTTGAAGCAAGCTGAAAGTGGTATTGCAAGAACTTTTGATCAAGCAATAAAAATTGCTGACAAAATCGGGTTACCTTTAATGGTAAGACCTTCGTATGTTTTGGGTGGAAGAGCAATGGAAATAGTTCATGAAAAAAGACAGCTTAAAGATTTTGTGAAAGAAGCATTTAAGGCGGCAGAAAAAAATCCAATCCTAATTGATAAATTTATTGATAATGCAATGGAGGTAGATGTCGACGCAATATCAGATGGAAAAAGTGTGTTCGTAGCAGGCGTTATGCAGCATATAGAAGAAGCTGGAATTCATTCAGGAGACTCAGCGTGTAGTTTGCCGCCAGTATCAATCAAATCTTTTTTAGTAAAAGAAATTGAGAATCAGACAAAAAAATTAGCTTTAGCATTAAAGGTCAAAGGCTTTATGAATGTACAATATGCTATTAAAAAAGATGAGATTTTTGTTATAGAGGTGAATCCTAGAGCAAGTAGGACGGTTCCATTCGTTTCCAAAGCAAAGAATTTACCGCTTGCAAAGATAGCTTCAAGAGTAATGGCAGGAGAAAAATTATCTAATTTCAGTTTGAAAAGTAAAGCTAAAAAAATGTTTGCAGTAAAAGAAGCAGTGTTTCCTTTCAATAAATTTCCAAATAGTGACCTTTTACTGGGACCAGAAATGAAATCTACAGGTGAAGTTATGGGATTTGATAAAAACTTTGGGATGGCATTCGCCAAGAGTCAAATTGCAGCCTCAAACTCTCTACCAAAAAAGGGGTTAGCTTTTATCTCCCTAAAAAATAGCCACAAAAAAGAGGGGGTTCAATTAGCTAAACAACTGGTAAAGTTAAATTTTAAACTTTGTGGAACTAGGGGTACTGCTAATTATATAAGCCAGCATGGAATAAAATGTAAAAAAATTAACAAAGTAAATCAGGGATCTCCACATATTGTAGACATACTTAATGCTAAAAAAATTGCTCTAGTTATAAACACTGGCGGTGGAAATAGTGAAACTCAATTAAGTGATGCAGTAGCCTTAAGAAGAGCTACTTTAGCAAATAAAATTCCTTATTGTACAAATATGTCCACTGCTCTTGTATGTATTGAAGGTATAAAATCTTTAAATTCTAAAGATATAACAGTAACTTCTCTTCAGGATATTAAATAACTGATTTACTTGACTTTCCAATCTGTTTCAAAAGTAACATAATTAATTTGAATACATCTTCGTTCTTTTTTAATCTCTTTTTTTTCCATACCATGCCAAGATTCTGGTCCGCTTGTAAAAAAATATCCATAATTATGCTTGTAAGGTACCGTTTTAACTTTTGTAAGATTTTTATCGTAAAAGTCAGTTCCTAAATTTTCAGACTCATTATGTAAATTTATAAAGACTATTGATGACATAAGTTTTTCTTTTATATCGCAATGAGGCTTAAGCCAAAAACCTTCTCTATCACAAATTACCTCTAGTCGGACATAAGAATTGCTAAGATCTTTTCCTATTAAACTACCTATTTTTTTGTACACTTCTTGACTTCTAAGCTCCTCGATAAAATTGGTGAGGTGAGGAAATTGATTTGTATTTTCTTTAGTAATATAGCATCTTAATTTTTTTGCTTTTCCTCCATCTTTTATACCTGAGCGAAAAGCCCCATCTCCGCCATCAAGTGCTCTAGTACCATCATAGTTTAAATTTTCTTTTTTCGGGTCAGCAATATCTGCATTACTTATTTCTTTGATTGCATCATTAGTTAAAGGTTGATTAATCTCAAAATGTTTAAATGGGTCGTTATAAGATTTAGTTCTACTTTCCAATGACTTAAATAATTCCATTTTTTCTCATTTGTTCTTTGATTAAAGGAGCTATTCTATTAACCTCATCTAACTTATCATAACTCCAATTGTCAATAGTTTCAGTTAACTCCCTGGCTATACCTAGCTGTTTAAATTGGTCAAAAAAAAATTTAAATCTCCTGATACTTTTTTTAGGCTTCATCATTGCCATATATACTGGCTTTCCAGTAACAGCGGCTTCCGATATCATTGAAGTGGAGTCACATGTAACTATTATATAGTCTGCTATTGCTAAAGAACTTAAGTAAGCTTTTTTATCTATTATCTTTATAACTTCGTGATTTATACTAAATGTATTATATGCTTTTTTTATTACTTTTTCTGGAGTTCTATAAGAAGGTATCACCACTATCTTAAATTTATCAGGAGTAAACAAATTTTTAATTTTATTAAAAATATAATGAATTTGTTCATCAGAATAACTGTAATATTTATTTGGTCCTCCAATTACAAAAGTTACAATTTTCTTTTTTCCCTTGTCTATTTGAAGGTAGTTTGAGTTTTCGATAATTTCTTTTTTTGTGAGATAATGTATAGAACCTTTAGTTGTGATAACATTTTTTCCTATTGTGCCATCGTGTTCTGGACTTATTATAAGGTCAAAGTGTTCAAATGATACTTTCGGATCCTGAATGTGTATATTAAATATTTCTTTTCCTAGTCTTTTTTTAAGGGCAGCTGATGGAATTACACTCTTTCTTCCACACGAAATAACTATTTTACAATCACAAACAAATTTTTCTGTTAATAAGTTTTCAGAAATTGGGGTTAGTTTTGCTGGAATCAAATTCCAAAATGGTTTTAGGGTTATTTTTTGATGCTTAAAATTAAGTTTTAAAGCTTTTGCTAAACCCTCTACTTGGCTTATCATTCCGTGCATACCTTGTGTCAAAAGAAGTGCTTTTAATTCCAACATTAGTTACTATATAAACCTATCGTGATGAATAATAAATCAACTAAACACACAAAAGTGTTAATTCTTGGATCCGGACCGGCTGGTTACACTGCAGCAATTTATGCTGCAAGAGCAATGTTAAAGCCAATTTTGGTGCATGGATCACAACCGGGAGGACAATTAACCACAACAACAGATGTAGAGAACTATCCGGGATATTCAAAAGTAATCCAAGGTCCTTGGTTGATGGACGAAATGAAAGGTCAAGCTGTGGCTGTTGGCACTGAAATGATACAAGATCACATTAAAAAAGTAGATTTAACAGATAAACCTTTTAAAGCTGAGGGAGACAGTGGACAAACATACACTGCTGACTCTATAATAATTTCAACTGGGGCTCAAGCAAGGTGGTTAAACTTAAAATCAGAACAAAATTTTAGAGGATTTGGTGTTTCCGCATGCGCGACATGTGATGGATTTTTTTTCAAAGGTAAAGAAGTCGCTGTAGTTGGAGGAGGTAATGCAGCTGTAGAAGAGGCTATGTTTTTAACTAAATTTGCTTCAAGAGTTAAATTGATTCATAGAAGAGATAAATTAAGAGCAGAAAAAATGCTTCAAGAAAAATTGAAAGCTAATAAAAAAATTGAAATAATTTGGGATAGCGTTGTAGAGGATGTTTTAGGTACGACTGAGCCTAAGAGTGTTAACGCCATTAAGATCAAAAATGTTAAAGACAATAAAATAAAAGAATTGAAAATAGATGGGCTTTTTATAGCTATAGGTCATGATCCTGCTACACAATTATTTAAAGATCAATTAGAGATGGATAAAGAGGGTTACTTAATTACAAAACCTGACTCTACAATTACGAATATTCCAGGAGTATTTGCAGCTGGCGATGTGAAAGATAAAATTTTTAGACAGGCTGTAACAGCTGCAGGAATGGGTTGTATGGCAGCACTTGAGGCAGAAAAGCATTTGTCGGATAAATAGTAGTGAAAAATAATCTTCATGTCTTTTTAGGTGCAACTGTAGCTGATGCTGCAGCTAGGCCTTTACATTGGGTTTATAATCAAAAAAAACTATTAGAGTACATAAAGAAAAAAAAAGACTTTACTTTTTTAAGGAAAAATAAAAGCCCCTTCTACAATATCAAAACTGGAAAAGTTTCAGGCTATAATGATATCGGTCAAGTAATGTTTAAAACATTAGTTGAAGGCAATGAAAATATAGAAGCAAGGTTTAAAAAGAATATTATGAAGAATTTTGGTCCAGGAAGTATGTATTGGAAAAATTTTAATTTAAGAGCTAAATATAGAAAAGTAAAAGACTGGAGAGGAATAATTAAAGGTCCGTGGATACATCAAAATATTATTGAAACTGTTCGAAATATCAAGGCAAAGAAAAAATTAACAGGTGGAAAAAAAGTAAATGAGTCCGATGGCTACTGTGCGGCCCTTCCCTATTTTTTATACGGTTGTAGCTTAAATAATTTAAAAAAAATTATTTCTACTGTTACGGTTTCAAAAATTAGTTTAAAATATGCTTTAGCAAAATTCTATCTCATAGATTTAGCGCTAAAAGGTTCTAAAGACCCTATAAGAGAATTCACTTTGAAATACAAAAAAAATTCATATTTTAAAAATGTTGTAGAGAGTATTGAAAAAGTCAAGAAACTAAAAACAAAACCCCATCCACTAGTGGTAAAAAAACTTGGTATGGCCTGCAGTTACCCTGGAACTTTTGAAAGCTCTATTCACTCAATTATAAACTCTAAAAGTTATAAAGTTGCTATTTTAAAAACTATTAAAGCTGGCGGTTGTAACTGTTCTCGAGTTAATTTTATCGGCGCTTACTTTGCAGCTATCAAAGGAGTTAACTCAATTCCTAGTATCTGGATAAAAAAAACGTTGGCTGCTAAAAAAATTTTAGATCAAAAATAGAAATATCAGTCTGTTTTTTTTATTTAAGACTTTTGCAAAAAGACGTAATTTTTTCTAAGGCAATTTTCAAATTTTCCATTGATGTTGCATATGAGATTCTAAAAAAACCCTCTAAACCGAAAGCTGAACCTTGGACAACTGCTATACCATTATTTTCCAGTAATGACTGAACAAAATCAATATCTTTCTTAATTTCTTTTCCTTTGCTATCTTTTTTTCCAATTAATCCTTTGCAACTTGGGAAAACATAAAAAGCACCATCTGGGTTTAAACATTCAATCCCTTCGATTTTATTTAATGTCTTCACAACAAAATCTCGTCTTTCTTGAAAAGAAATTGCTCTATCTTTAATAAAGTTTTGTACTCCATTTAAAGCTTCAACAGCAGCAGCTTGACTAATTGAAGAAGGATTTGAAGTCGATTGAGATTGTATTTTAGCTATTGCTTTTATTATATCTATTGGACCAGCGGCGTACCCTATTCTCCAACCTGTCATAGAATAAGCTTTGCTAACACCATTCATTGTTAAAACTCTTTCCTTTAAATTATCAATCTGAGCTATAGTAAAAAATTTAAAGTTTCCATATGTAACATGTTCGTAAATATCATCACTTAAAATGAAAACATGAGGGTGCTTTTCAAGTACATCGCCTATTTCTTTTATTTCTTCTTTAGAATAGCAAGCACCAGTTGGATTAGATGGAGAATTTAATATGATCCATTTTGTTTTTTTTGTTATAGATTTTTCTAATTGTGAAGGATTAATTTTAAACCCTTGTTTTTCATTGCACTCTAAAATGATAGGTGTTCCCCCCGCCAGTAGAACAATGTCTGGATAGGAAACCCAGTAAGGTGCAGGAATAATGACTTCATCTCCTTCATTTAGAGTAGCCATCATGGCATTGTAAATTACTTGCTTTCCACCAGTTCCTACAGTTATTTGATCAATTTGATAATCTAAATTATTTTCTTCTTTAAATTTTTTAATTATAGCTTTTTTAAGTGCTGGAGTTCCATCCACAGCTGTGTATTTTGTGTCTCCATCATTAATCGCTTTTATAGCAGCTTGCTTAATGTTATCTGGAGTATCGAAATCTGGCTCTCCTGCCCCTAATCCGATAATATCTTTGCCAGATGCCTTCAATTCCTTAGCTTTTTGGGTAACAGCCATTGTAGGCGACGGTTTTATGCGTTTTAAATTGTTGGAAACTATGCTCATTGAATTTTATAATGTTTTTTTTAAATTATTAATAACACATAATGCAAAATACTTATCAAGAAAAAATACTAGATATAGAGACTACTAACAACTCAATTAAAAAGAAGTTGGAAGGTGGCATAAAATTTAAAATAAAAAGTGATTTTCAACCAGCTGGGGATCAACCACAAGCTATTAAATCTATTACTCAAAATATCAAAAATAAAAAAAATGAACAAGTTTTGCTAGGTGTTACAGGTTCCGGTAAAACGTTCACAATGGCAAAAGTCATTGAGGCTACTAATAGGCCAGCATTAGTACTAGCTCCAAACAAAACACTAGCGGCTCAGCTTTACGGAGAGTTTAAAAGTTTTTTTCCTGATAATGCGGTTGAATATTTTGTTTCCTATTATGACTATTACACTCCAGAAGCTTATGTTCCTAGATCAGATACATATATTGAAAAAGAAGCTTCCATTAATGAGCAAATAGATAGAATGAGGCATTCAGCTACACGTTCTTTGCTTGAAAGAGACGACGTAATTATCGTCGCTAGCGTTTCATGTATTTATGGCCTTGGCTCAGTTGAAGCTTACAGTAAAATGACAATAACTCTAAAAAAAAATAATGATTATGAAAGAGATCAGTTAATAAGAACTTTTATTACACTTCAGTATAAAAGAAACGATCAAAATTTTTTTAGAGGTACTTTTAGAGTAAGAGGTGAAAATTTGGAGATTTTCCCGTCTCACTTAGAAGATAGAGCATGGCGATTAAGTTTTAATTTTAACAAGCTAGAAAAAATTGAAGAATTTGATCCTTTAACTGGAGATAAAACTAACGACTATTCTATAATAAAAATATATGCAAACAGCCATTATATAACTCCAAAACCAACAATGGAACAGGCTATAAAACAAATTAAATCTGAGCTAGCAGAAACATTAGAGAAACATCGTGCAAATAATAAGTTATTAGAAGAACAAAGATTAAGAGAAAGGACAAAGTTTGATTTAGAAATGATTGAAGCTACAGGAACTTGTGCTGGTATTGAAAACTATTCTAGATTTCTATCTGGAAGAAAAGCAGGAGAACCTCCTCCTACTCTATTTGAATATTTTCCAGATAATACAATTATATTCGTAGATGAAAGTCATGTTACTGTTCCTCAACTAAATGGAATGTACAAAGGAGATAGAACTAGGAAAAGTACCTTAGCTGAATACGGTTTTAGGCTTCCATCGTGTATGGATAACAGACCTCTAAAATTTGAAGAATGGGATATGATGAGAACTCAAACTGTTTTTGTATCTGCTACGCCAGGTCCGTGGGAATTAAAACAAACCAAGAATAAATATATTGACCAAATTATTAGACCAACAGGTTTGATTGATCCACCTGTTGAGATAAGACCGGCAAAAACTCAGGTGGATGATTTAATGCATGAGGCTGCTAATGTTATTGGAAAGGGATATAGAGTTTTAGCAACAACCCTTACAAAAAAAATGGCTGAAGATCTCACAGAGTACCTCCACGAAAACGGCCTGAAAGTTAGGTATATGCATTCGGACATTGACACCTTGGAACGAATAGAAATCATCAGAGATTTAAGATTAGGTGTATTCGACATTTTGGTTGGAATAAATCTTCTTAGGGAAGGATTAGATATTCCTGAATGTGGTTTAGTAGGAATTCTCGATGCAGACAAGGAAGGTTTTTTAAGATCTGAAACATCTCTAATTCAGACCATTGGAAGAGCGGCCAGAAATATAGACGGTAAAGTTATTCTGTACGCTGATAAAGTTACTAAAAGTATAGATAAAGCAATTAAAGAGACTGATAGAAGAAGGTCAAAACAATTAGATTATAATAAAAAGAACAATATAACCGCAGAGTCAATAAAAAAAGAAATAGGAGATATTTTAGAGTCTGTTTACGAAAAAGATTACGTAAATATCAAAGATTCCAATATTGGTGGGAATTTAAAAAAACATCTTAAAGGCTTGAACAAAAAAATGAAAGAGTCGGCAGCTAATCTAGAGTTTGAAGAAGCTGCTAAAATAAGAGACGAGATAAGAAAATTAGAAGCCAGCGAACTAGAAATAACGTTAAATCCAAAAATAAGTCAATATAAATTAAAAAATAAGGTATACCCTAAAGGTAGATCAACTATGGGAATGCCTGGGACAAAAACAAGAAAACCGACAAAAAAATGGAAACCAAAAAAATAGTAATTACGGGTGGAGCAAATCGGATTGGTAGATCTATCGCTTTGGAACTAGCAAGCTATGATACTGAAATTATTATTCATTATTTAAAATCTTTCACTGCAGCAAAGAAACTGAAAGTTGAATTAGAAAATTTAGGTTCAATTGTTCATCTTTTAAAAGCAGACTTAAATAATCTTAAACAAACCCAAGAAATAATTCCTTATGCATTTAAAAAAATGAAAGGTTTGGACTGTTTAATAAACAATGCGTCAATATTTGAAAATGATAATTTAGTAAATTTTTCAGATAAAAATTTTTTAAAACATATGAATATTAATCTCAAAGCACCCGCGGTTTTAATTAAATATTTTACTAAAAAGTATAAAGGTAAGAATGGAAACATTGTCAATATTATTGATCAAAGGGTTGAAAAATTAACTCCATTCTTTTTTTCTTATACTTTAAGTAAGTCTGGTCTCGCAACTTTAACTAGGACTTCTGCAATGAAACTTGCGCCGAATATAAGGGTGAACGCGGTTTCTCCAGGACCCACAATAAAAAATAAACGCCAGTCAGAAAAACATTTTAAAAAACAATGGAAATCAACAATACTTAAAAAGAAAGTAGATGCAAAAAATGTTAGTTCCGCGGTGAAGTTTTTGATAAATAATCATAACATAACAGGACAAATTATAAATGTAGATAGTGGTCAACGTTTAGCCTGGGAAACGCCAGATATAATTAATGCTAAAGAATGAAAATTTTAAAATTTAAAAATAAACAAAAATTTAAATATAATAAAAAAATTATTGTTAAAGATTTAATTTTATTGTTATCAGTTGGTATCCATCAGTTTGAGAGGCTAAAAAGACAAAAAGTTAAATTTAATTTAGAGATTACTACTGATCCAAATCTGAAATCTGATATTAAATCAATTGTTAATTATGAGAGTGTTATAAATGACATTAAAAAATTAACTAAAAAATCACACTTTGAATTACTCGAAAGCTTATCTGAATCTATATTCGATAGAATTTTTAGAAATAAAAAAATTAAGAAAATTAAATTAAAAATTGAAAAATTGGAAATTATTAAAGAAACTACTTCGGTTGGCATAGAAGTTACGAAAACAAAAATATAATGAACAGTTTAGATCAAGGAAAAAAAATAATTAAAGATAAAATACCTTTGATATCTAAAAATCCTGGAGTTTATAAGATGCTAAGTTCTTCGGGAGAAATTCTTTACGTAGGAAAAGCAAAAAATATACCTAATAGACTTAAAAGCTATGTAACAGATTCTAATTTACCTATCAGAACTGAAAGAATGTTATCTCTGACTCACAATCTTGAGACTACAACTACTAATAATGAGAGTGAGGCTTTGCTTTTAGAAGCAAACTTAATAAAGAAACATAAACCCAGATATAATATTCTTTTAAGAGATGATAAGTCTTTTCCTTACATCTATATCGGCAATAAAGATAAATGGCCACAACTAACAAAGTTAAGAGGTAAAAAATCTAGATCAGGATATTATTTTGGTCCATTTGCATCCATAGGCTCAGCTAATTGGACTATTAAAATATTACAAAAAATTTTTCAGCTTAGAGTTTGTGACAATACAGTCTTTAAAAATAGAGAAAGACCATGCATACTTTATCAAATAAAAAGATGTTCAGCGCCTTGTGTGCAGCATATAAATGAAAAAGAATATTTATCTTCTGTAACTGACGCTATTGATTTTATCTCAGGCAAATCTAGAAGAATTCAAAAAAATTTATCTAAAGAAATGGAAAAAGCAAGTAAAGATCTTGATTATGAAAAAGCAGCAATTGCTAGAGATAGAATAAAAGCTCTAACCCAAATACAAACATCGCAAAAAATTAATCAAACTAATTTAAATGAGGCAGATGTTATTAGTATCTATAAAGAAACAGGAAAAACTTGTATTCAAGTTTTCTTTTTTAGATCTAAGCAAAACTGGGGTAATCAGGCATTTTATCCTAAACATGATCCAGATGATACAATTAAAGATATTCTTTCTTCGTTTATATCTCAGTTTTATGAAAATAAAACAATACCTACTCTGATTATAACTAATCATGAAGTAAGTGAAAAACCTTTACTAGAAAAAACATTTACAAATAAAGAAAATAAAAAAATTATAATAAAAAAAGCTAAATCTAAAAATGAAATGAATATTTCAAAACTAGCAGAAAAAAATGCAAAGCAAGCCCTAACTCAAAAACTTATCCAGTCAGATACAAATAATAATTTAATTGAAAACTTAACAAAAAAATTCAAACTTAATAATAATATTGATCTAATCGAAGTATATGACAATAGTCATATACAAGGATCTGACTCCATTGGTGCTTTAATTTGTTTTGGAAATGATGGTTTTATTAAAAAAAGATATAGAAAATTTAATATTAAAGACGATAAAGTAAAAGGTGATGATTATGGAATGATGAAAGAAGTTTTATTTAGAAGATTTTCAAAAGCTATTAAAGAAAAATCTGGATCTCTCTCCTTACCAGATTTAGTTATGATTGACGGCGGAAAAGGGCAATACTCAGTATCTAGAGAAGTTTTAAATGAGCTTGGCTTGCACGATTTGCCTATTTTATCCATAGCGAAAGGAAAAAAAAGAAACGCTGGAGAAGAAAAAATTTACTATAAGAATAAAGAATTTGTTCTAGATAAAAATGATCCTTTATTGTTTTTTATTCAAAGACTAAGAGACGAGGCTCATAGATTCGCTATAAGCACTCATAGAGCTAAGAGAAAAAAGAACTTGAGTAAATCTTTACTTGACCAAATTGAAGGCATTGGTCGTCAAAGGAAAAGAGCTTTGTTAAATCATTTTGGGTCTGCCAGAGCAGTAGAATCTGCTAGTTTAGATGATTTAAAGTCAGTTGAAGGAATAGAAGACAGCATTGCAAAGAAAATATATAATTATTTCCACGAATAATGAAAATACCAAATATACTTACAATCGGAAGAATTATAATAGTACCGATATTTGTTTTAAGTTTTTTTATTCCTGGTTTTTTTGGTGACTTAATTCCTTTTTTTTTATTTGTTTTAGCTAGTTTTACTGATTTTTTAGATGGGCTTTTAGCAAGATTATTTAAAGAAGAGTCAAAATTAGGAGAACTTCTTGACCCAATAGCAGATAAGATACTAGTAGCTGCAGCACTTATTTTATTAGTGATGAATGGAACAATTAAAAATTATGAGGTAATTGCAGCAATTATTATCTTAACTAGAGAAATTTTAATTTCCGGTTTAAGAGAGTTTTTAGCTAAAGGAAGTGTAAAAATGCCAGTGACAAGTTTATCTAAATTAAAAACATTTTTACAAATGTTATCAATTTCAATATTACTGACAGGTGAAAGTGGAAATAAACTCATTAATTTTCAAGATTACAATGCCCAAACAATTGGCATTATTCTATTATGGTTATCATCATTTCTTACTCTTTATACTGGTTATGAATACATAAGAAAAGGGATAGACCACGCTATCAGTGAGGATAATAAGAGTTAAGCTGCAGTTTTTTTTCTTACAAGATTTTGATAACTAGTATTGAGATCCGATATCATATCGCAAATTTTAAATTTATATTCATTTATTTGAGAAACTGGAGTAACTTCAGCCGCTGTTCCAGTTAAAAAACAACCCTCAAATTCTTTTAACTCATCAGGTAAAATTTTTCTTTCAGTAACTTTTATTCCTTTGCTTTTTGCAATTTTTATAACTTCTCTTCTTGTTATCCCATCTAAAAAAGAGTCTGGAACTGGGGTGTGTAGTTCGCCTTTTTTATTTTTAAAAAAGATGTTTGCTCCTGTTGCCTCTGCAATTTTACCTTCATGATCTAACATTAAGGAGTCTGTAAATCCTTTACTTTCCGCTTCATGTTTTGAGAGAGTACAAATCATATATAAACCAGAAGCTTTTGTATCCCAGGGAACTGAATTTGGATTAGGTCTTCGCCATGAGGAAATATTCAATTTAATACCTTCTTTTTTTAATTTAGGATCAAAATATGAACCCCACTCCCAAGTAGCGATTGCTACGTTAATTTTATTTTTTTGAGCTGAGATAGCCATCATCTCGCTTCCTCTCCAAATAATTGGTCTAACATATCCGTTTTGGACTTTCTGAATGTTTACTATATTTTTGCTTGCGTCATTAATTTCTTCTTGACTATAAGGGACCTTCATTCCCATTCTTTTTGCTGAGTAAAATAATCTTTCGGTATGTTCTTCCAATTTGAATATCTCTCCATCATAGACTCTTTCACCTTCAAAAACACAACTAGCATAGTGAAGGCCGTGGTTAAGTACGTGGATTTTAGCATCACTCCAATCTAGAGTTTTGCTGTTAAACCAAATTTTCCCAGTTCTTTTATCGTACGGTACGCTTTCCATTTAGAAGTAAATATATAGATTTTTTTGTCACAAAAAAGTATATTTCTTAAGAGGATAAGTCAATATAACTTACCATTATGAAAGATTTACTTTATCTAAAAGATGAACAAATTAAAGATTTTATTCAGCTACTTTTTTATGCTTATCGAGAAACTTTCTCCGATCCTAAAAAAGTGTTATCTAAAAAATTTTTTGGTCCAGCTCATTTAAGATCGTTAAATTTGATAGAAAGACATCCTGGGATAAGTCTAGGAGAGCTTATGTTTAAATTAAAAGTAACAAAACAAAGTTTGAACAGAGTATTAAGAGATTTAATTAAATCAAAAATGATAAAACAAGTTAAAGATGAAAATGATACGAGAAAAAAAAATTTATTTTTAGATAAAGAGGGTAAGATTTTTTTTGATACAGTTTATAAAGCACAAAAAAGAAGAATTTTTAACGCATTAAAAAATTCAAACGCTGAGTCAGTAATAAAATTTAAACAGGTTTTAAAAAGAATTGTAGATGGAAAATAATAAAACACATATTCTAATTGTTGATGATGATAATCGTATAAGAGATCTTCTAAAAGAATATTTAAAAGATAATAATTTTGTAATTTCTACTTCAGAAAATGCGGAAAATGCAAAGTTCAAACTTAATCAATTTAAATTTGATATAATTGTGTTAGATGTAATGATGCCTGGCCAAAACGGATATGATCTGACCAAAGAAATTAAAAAATATTTTAAAATACCTGTTATTTTACTTACAGCAAAAGGTGAAGTAGAGGATCGAATTAAGGGTTTAGAACTCGGAGCTGATGATTATATTAGCAAACCTTTTGAACCAAAAGAATTATTGTTGAGAATAAAAAATATTATTAATAAAAAAAATAAGATTGATTTAAATATAAAGTATTCTATTGGTAAAGCTCAAGTTGATTTGAATAAAATGATAATTAACCTAGGTGAAAAAAGTAAAAAAATAAATGTTTCTGAAAAAAAAATATTAATCGAAATGTTAGCAAATCCTGGTAAATCTTTTACAAGGGAACAGATAGGTGAAATTTCAGGTATTAATCAAGAACGTTCGATAGATGTAATGATAACAAGGCTTAGACAAAAAATTGAAACAAATCCAAAAAATCCCAAATATTTACAAACAATAAGAGGTTCAGGCTATGTTCTCTGGATTGAATAAATTTTTTAAAATTGTATTACCAAAAAGATTATTTTATAGGGCTTTAATTATAGTTGCTGCACCAACAATTATATTACAAATTATAATTACAATTGTCTTTTATGATAGTGTTTGGATTAAAGCCAACAAAAATATAACTAGATCTTTAGTTTCACAATTACAAACTATTCAAAACGTATATCTTAATAATAAGGATAACTTAGATTTTTTTACAGACAGTTATAAAAATAATTTTAATTTTGAGATAAGTATTAATAAAGAATCCTTTCCTAAATCTACGGGAGAAAGAAAGTTTAGTCCTATGGATAGATCTTTAAGGAGAGAACTAAAGTCTACTTTCGGAAATAATAATTATTGGTTTAATACAGTCAAATTTAAAAATGCTGTAGAAATAAAAGTTAGAACTGAAGATGAAGTTATTGAATTTATAGTTCCTAAAGATATGATATCAGCTTCGTCAGTAAGATTATTTGTTTTGTGGACCACTCTTCCTTCGATTGTTCTAATTTTTATTGCTCTTATCTTTTTAAAAAATCAAACAAAACCACTCGTAAGACTTGCAAAAGCAGCAGAAAAATTTGGTAAAGGAGATTATATTAATAATTTTAGACCTTCAGGAGCAGCAGAAATCAGAAAGGCTGCTTACGAATTTGATAGAATGGCAAAAAGAATTAATCGTCATTTAAATCAGAGATCTGAAATGCTTTCGGGCATAAGTCATGATTTAAGAACGCCGCTCACAAGATTAAAATTACAACTTGAAATGTTGAGTCAAAAAGATATTTCAAAAAATATGTCTAAAGATATAGATGAGATGGAAAATATGTTAAACGATTATTTACAGTTTGCTAAAACACAAGCAAAAGAAGAAACTTCATCAATAAATTTATCTAGTTTAATCAAAGATATTAAAAGAGAATTTAGTAATGAAAATTTAGTCTTAGAGAATTTGGAGGACATTACACTTAAAGGAAGATCATCAGCATTAAAAAGATGCTTGGAGAATGTTATTCAAAATGGATTAATTTACGGAAATAATGTTTTTATAAATTTATATAGAGGATCAAATATAGCATCAATAACTATTGATGACGACGGCCCAGGTGTTCCTGAAGATCAGTATAAGAATGTTTTAAAACCTTTTGTAAGACTTGATAAAAGTAGAAGCCTCAATAAATCTGGAGTGGGTTTAGGTTTAGCAATTGTGGAAGATGTTATCAATTCACATGGAGGAAGTATTTCACTAGGAAAAAGTAAGCATAATGGTCTTCAAGTTAAGATTTCTTTACCTTTTTAATTTTTTTTTCTTTGATGTTAATTTCTTAATAATATTTTCTTGTTTTTGAACAATTTTCTTAAGAACTTCAAATTCTTCTCTTGGAACTAATCGAAGTTTATATATTAATTTATCTCGGGTAAATTTGATGTCAGTAGATATTTCTTTTTGGATATCTTTAGATGTTAAAATACCATTTTCGATTAAACTAGATAAAGTTTTTAATAATTTTTCTGAATTACTCATAATTGATCTTATTTGATAGAATAATAAATTTCAAATATGTTATAAGTAAGTATGTATATCCACAATTTAGACCCTGTATTGTTTGATTTTGGTTCGTTTGTTATTAGATGGTATTCTCTTGCTTATATTTTGGGAATTTTCGCCGGGTGGTGGTTAGGAAAAAGGATTATTTATAGAAAACTTAATACTTTTAATTTCAATTTTGACATAAAAGAATTTGATAATTTAATTACCTACATAATTGTTTCGATAATTGTAGGTGGTAGACTTGGGTATGTTTTATTTTATAATTTTGAATATTATATATTAAACCCAACAGATGTTTTTAAAATTTGGAAGGGTGGTATGTCCTTTCATGGTGCTTTAATAGGTATAATTTTAGGAACTCATTTATTTTCTATTAAAAAGAATATTTCTACTTTTTTTTTATTAGATGTAATAGCTTGTGTTTCTCCGATTGGAATATTTTTTGGCCGTATAGCTAACTTTATAAATGGAGAACTAGTAGGTAAAACAACCAGCGTCCCTTGGGGTGTTATCTTTCCACAATTTGATGCTTTTTCTAGACATCCTTCTCAACTTTATGAAGCTATACTTGAGGGATTAATTTTATTTGTAATAATGAATTTATTATTATTCAGAAAAAATTATATAATTGGAACTTGTTCTTATATGTTTCTTCTTTTATACGGCTGTTTTAGAATTTTTTCAGAATTTTTTAGAGAACCAGATGTCCAAATTGGTTATCTGCTAAATTTTATAAGCATGGGAACGCTTTTAAGTATATTTATGATAATAGGTGGAATAATTATTTTTTTAAAAAGAAGATGAGGTCTAATCAAAATTTTTTTAGTAATTCAAAAGAGCTTCCAATTGATAAATTTTTAGAAAACGTACTTTATAATAAGAAAGGTTATTACTCATCTAATTTACCATTTGGAGCTAAAGGAGATTTTATAACTTCACCGGGAATATCTGACTTGTTCTCTGAAATGATTGGTGTTTGGATTATATCAACTTGGCAATCACTAGGTGAACCAAAAAATTTTAATATAATTGAACTTGGTCCAGGAGATGGAAGTTTAACAAAAATTTTACTTCGCACTTTTAGAAAATTTTCTACATTTAACAAATCAGCTAATATTTTTTTATACGAAAAAAGCAATAAATTAAAAAATTTGCAAAAAAAAAATATTAATAGTTCCAAAGTAAAATGGATTAAAGATTTTAACAACTTAAAAAAAGGGCCTGTAATTTTTTTCGGTAACGAGTTTTTTGATGCAATACCAATAAAACAATTTCTGCACAAAGATGGTGTGTTTTTAGAAAAATATCTCTTTTTAAATAAGAAATATAAAATAGAAGAATTTTTTAAAAAAGCCTCTGCAAAAGATATACTTGAATTAAAAAAGTATAAATCACTTGAGGATATAAAGTTTATAGAGTTTCCAAAAAAAGGACTGCAAGAATTAAATAAAATCGTAAATAAAATTTTAAAATTAAGAGGAGGCCTACTTCTAATTGATTATGGTTATCTTATTTCTAAGAATAAAAATACCCTTCAATCAGTTCTAAAACATAAAAAGAATAAGTTATTTGATAATTTGGGCAAAGCAGATATTACTTCCTTGGTAAACTTTGATCTTTTAAGAGAACATTTAATTAAAAAAAAGTTAAAAGTAAAAAATATAGTGTCTCAAAAATTCTTCTTAGAAAGAATGGGTATAATTAAAAGAGCAAATATCTTAAGTAAAAAAATGAGTTTTAAAGAGCAAACTAATTTATATCTTAGATTAAAAAGATTGCTTGATAAAAGATTAATGGGAAAATTATTTAAAGTTATTTTTGCTTATAAATTTCATAAAGACAACTTTATAGGATTTAAATAATGTTTTACTCAAAAAATCTAAAAAAATTTAAAAATATCAAGCATGGATTCTTTTCAAAAAAAGGAGGTTTTTCTAAGGGTATTTACAAAAGTCTCAACTGTGGTCGTGGCTCAAAAGATGATAAGCGTAACATAAAGAGAAATCTTGCATTGGTATCAAAAAGAATATTGTTAAATCAGAAAAATTTAAAATTAATGTATCAAACACATGGTAATAAAGTAATTTTGATAAATAAAAAAAATAAAAATAATAAAATATTTTTTTGTGATGCTTTAATAACAAACTTAAACGAAATTGGTTTAGGTGTTGTTACTGCAGATTGTGTTCCTATTTTAATTTATGACTCTCTAAACAATGTTATAGGTTGTGTTCACGCAGGTTGGAAAGGTGCAATTTCTGGAATTATCGAAAATACTATTATAAAAATTAAAAATCTTAATAAAAAATGTAAAATTTTTGCAGCTGTTGGTCCTTGTATTGGAAAAAAAAGTTATGAAGTTAATTTAACTTTTTATAAAAATTTTATATCTAAATCGAAAAAAAACTCTATTTACTTCAAAACAAAAAATAAATACAAAAAATTTTTCAATCTTAGAAAATTTGTAAGCAACAAACTTCTAAGATTGAATATAAGTGTAGATCACGTAAATCGTGATACTTTTGCAGAAAAAAGTAGTTTTTTTAGTTATAGAAGATCTCAAAAACTAGGTGAAAGTGATTATGGTAGATGCATTTCAGTTGTTAGTTTGACAAAGTTTAGCCAAAATTAATCACTATAGTTAATATTGTTAAAGGTCTTTTAATAAAAATTCTTCAACAACGATTAATTTTATTTGGTTTGAAAAGATTTAGAAATAACTGTATAAATTATTGTGTTCCATGAAAATTTTATCAGGTACTAGCAATCTTCAATTAAGCAAAGATATTTCAAAAAAGCTGAAGTTAAAATTAGTTAATACAAATATTAGAAGATTCTCCGATGGCGAGATCTATATTGAAATAAATGAAAATATTAGAGGAAATAGTGTTTTTGTCATTCAATCAACTTCTAATCCAGCAAATGATAATTTAATGGAACTTTTGTTAGTAATTGATGCTTTGAAAAGATCATCAGCAAAAAATATTACTGCGGTAATCCCTTATTTTGGTTACGCGAGACAAGACAGAAAAGTTGCACCTAGAACATCCATCTCTGCCAAAGTTGTAGCAAATTTAATTACTAATGCTGGAGCAAGTAGAGTTGTTACAGTAGACCTTCACGCAGGACAAATCCAAGGTTTCTTTGACATGCCTGTAGACAATTTATTTACAACCCCGCTTTTTGCAAAGTATATTAAAAAAAAATTAAACAATAAAAAATTAATTTGTGTATCACCTGATGTTGGTGGAGTTCAAAGAACTAGAGGATTAGCTACAAGAATAAAAGCTGATCTAGCGATAATTGATAAAAGAAGGCCAACTCCAGGAAGGTCTCAAGTAATGAATATCATCGGAAACGTAAAAAATAAAACTTGTATCATAGTAGATGATATAATTGATAGTGGAGGAACAATAGTAAATGCGGTTGATGCTTTAAAGAAAAACGGAGCTCAAGAAGTTTATGTTTTTATTACTCATGCAGTATTGAGCGGGGATGCAGTAAAAAAAATTAAAAATTCAAAAATTAAAAAACTTATAATCACTGATACTATTAATAACTCTCAAAAAATTAAAAATAACAATAAAATAGAGGTCTTATCCATCTCTTCATTAATGTCAGAGGCAATAAAAAGAATAGCGAATTCAAATTCTGTGTCAGATTTATTCAATTAATACTTGTTTTATTAAATTAGTTAAGCTATATAGCTCTTCCAACAAAATTAAATGAGCAACTTAAAAGCAGTAAAAAGAGAAAGAAGTACTTCTGGAACAACTAACAAGTTGAGATCGTCTGGATTTATACCCGCAATATTATATGGAGGAAAAGATCCAAATCAAAAAATATCAATCGAAAAGAAAGATGTTAGAGACATAATTAACTCCGATAATTTTTTATCAAAAGTTTTGGAACTTGATATTGAAGGCAAGAAAGAAAAAGTTTTACCAAGAGATGTTGCTTATCATGTTGTTTCTGAGGAGCCTATACACATAGACTTTATGAGAGTTGTTTCTGGAAAAAAAATAGTTTTAGAGATACCAGTTAAATTTATAAATCAACCTGATTCTCCTGGGCTTAAAAGAGGAGGCGTGCTTAATATTGTTAGAAGAGCGGTAGAGTTAAGATGTCCTGCAGAAAATATTCCAAATGATATTATAATTGATTTGACCGGGACTGATATTGGTACAAGTATTAAGATTTCTTCGGTTAATTTGCCAGAAAATGTTACTCCAACAATTACAGATAGAGATTTCGTTATAGCAACAGTCGCTGCTCCAACAGTAATTAAAGAACCAGAAAAACCTGCAGAAGAAACTGCAGAGGGTGCTGAGGGAGAAGTTGCAGTTGAAGGTGCGGAAGCGGGAGCTAAAGATGGAGATCCAGCTAAAAAAGATGAAAAAGGGAAAGAAGCTTCGGCTGGAGATAAGAAATCAGAAGATAAAAAACCTGCTGAAAAAAAACCTGCTGAAAAAAAACCTGCTGAAAAAAAATAATTAATATGCTTTTACTTGTTGGATTAGGAAATCCAGGCTCTAACTATACGAATACTCGACATAACATTGGTTTTAAAATAATTGATGCCATTAACAATCATTTTAAACTTTCAAAACAAAAACCAAAATTTAAAGGTTTGTTAACTACTGGAAACATAGATTCTAAAAAAATTTACGCCATTAAACCTCTTACTTTTATGAATAACTCAGGTACTGCAATTAAAGAATTAATTGATTATTTTAAAATTGATGCGAAAAATGTTTTTGTTTTTCATGACGACATGGATATTGATTTTGGAAAAATTAAAGTTAAGTTTGGCGGTAGTAGCGCAGGTCATAATGGCATTGAGTCAATTGATAAGTTTATAGGTAAAGATTATTCAAGAGTTCGTGTAGGTATAGGGCATCCAAAGACAAAGAAAAAAGTAAATAACCATGTATTAGAAGACTTTAAAGATGATGAAGAGGAAAAAATTAAAGAGATTACTGAGAGTATTGTAAAACTTATACCTACTCTTATTGACAAAAAAATAGACTTATTTTCAAGCAAAGTTAATCAGAATCTTAATGGGATTTAAATGTGGTATAGTTGGCTTACCTAATGTTGGAAAATCAACTTTATTTAATGCTTTGACTGCTTCAAAAAATGCTGAGGCTGCAAACTTTCCTTTTTGTACCATCGATCCTAATATTGGTATTGTTGACGTAATAGACAAAAGATTAGATCAACTATCAAAGCTATCTAACTCAAAGAAAAAAATTTACACAAATATAACTTTTGTAGATATTGCTGGATTAGTAAAAGGTGCCTCGAAAGGAGAAGGATTAGGAAATAAATTTCTTTCTCATATAAGAGAAGTAGACGCAATTATTCACCTTGTAAGATGCTTTGAATCAGAAAAAATTACTCATGTAAACGCAAAGATAAATCCTTCGAATGATTTAGAAACAATTAAAACTGAAATTATACTTTCAGATATTGATTTAATTCAAAAAAAACTTGAAAAAAATAAAAAAAAATTTTTAAAGGAAACTGAAATTGAAACTTTGAAAAACACACTAAAAGATTTAAATCAGGGAAAAGATCCTGATGTAACTAGTGAGGAACAATACACATTTTTATCTAGCGTAGGCTTATTAAGCATTAAGCCTAAAATTATTGTTTGTAATGTGGATGAAGAAAGTTTATCTAAAGGAAATCAATTTACAGAAATAATAAATAAAAATTATCCTAAAGAAAAAATTGTAACGATCTGTGCAGATATAGAAGATCAAATTGTGGGTTTAGATAAGAGTGAGAGAGAGATATTTATGAAAGAGATTGGATTAAATAAAACCGGTCTGAATCAATTAATAAAAGAAGGTTATGAACTTTTAAGTTTAGATACGTTTTTTACTTCTGGTCCAGAAGAAAGTAGAGCTTGGACAATTAAAAAAAATACTTTGGCTCCAAAAGCGGCAAGTGTCATTCATACTGATTTTGAAAAAAATTTTATAAAAGCTGAGGCAGTTTCTTGTGATGATTTTATAAAGTTTGGTAGTGCTGAAAAATGTAAACAAAATGGCAAATTAAGAATTGAAGGTAAAGATTATATTGTAAAAGATGGAGATGTACTATTTTTCAGAGTCAACCCTTGACCAGATCTTCTTCATACTCAAATAAACTAAAATTGTTAAAAGCACCAAATAAATGATTACCTTTACTCCAGTTTTATGTCTTTCCTCGAGTTCAGGCTCTGCTGCCCATGCTAGAAAAGTAGTAACATCTTTAGCCATTTGTTCAACTGTGGACTCTGTTCCATCCGCATATTCGACTAAGCCATCCTCAAGATTGTTTGGCATCTTTATTTTATTTCCAATCATATATTTGTTGTAGTAAACCCCCTGGTCTAATTTTACTCCAGTGGGTGGTTCCTCATAACCAACTAAAACAGAATAAATGTAATTTGCACCACCTTTTCTTGCTTTTACCAATACAGACATATCTGGTGGATATGCGCCACCATTTGCAGCTGCTGCTGCCTCCTTATTAGGATGGGGGCTTACAAACATATCAGACGGCCTTCCAGGTCTTGTAAACATTTCACCTTGGTTATCTGGTCCATCAGTAACCTCAAAACTTGCTGCAATAGCTTTTACCTCAGCCTCTGTGAATTCTGGACCGCCAGGCTCTCCAAGATTTCTGTAACTAAGATATTGCATAGAATGGCATGATGAGCAAACTTCCTTATAAACTTGAAAGCCTCTCTGTAGTGATGCTCTATCAAATTTTCCGGTTATACCTTTGAAGCTCCAATCCACCTTAATCGGGTCAGTCATTTCAGCGCTTTGTGAAGATACGATTGTTAAGAATAATATTATAATTATTTTGTTTATAATTAAATTAAACTTTTTCATTTATTTTCCGTGCGAGCGACGGTTCCGCACCACCAGTAATAACAGGCTCGGATATGCTCATTGGAATGGGGTCGGTTTTCTCGAGCAGTCCAACAACAGGTAGAACAACTATAAAATGTAGGAAATAATATATTGTACCCACTCTAGCTAATGCTAAATAAACTCCCTCAGCCGGCATTGCACCGACATAACCTAGCATTAGAACGTCTATAACTAAAATCCAAAAAAACTGTCTATAAATAGGTCTAAAAACTGCTGATCTTACTTTTGAAGTATCTAACCAAGGTAATACAAATAAAATAAAAATTGCACTGAACATTAATATAACACCCCCTAATTTGTCTGGTACAGATCTCAAAATTGCGTAGAACGGTAATAAATACCACTCAGGAACAATATGGGCAGGAGTAACTAATGGATTGGCAGGTATATAATTATCAGAGTGGCCCAAAACATTTGGTGAGAAAAATACAAAACCTGCAAATATAATCATGAACATTAATAGCGCAAATGCATCCTTAATTGTAATGTAGGGATGAAAAGGAACAGTATCTTTGGAGGGTTTCTTTATATCAATTCCAACAGGATTATTATTTCCAGGTATGTGTAAAGCCCAAATATGTAAAACAACTAATCCAAGAATTAAGAAGGGAAATAAGTAGTGTAAGCTAAAAAATCTATTTAAAGTAGGATTGTCAACTGAGTATGCCCCCCATAACCAGGTAGTTATGCTATCTCCTACTAGTGGTATGGCACTAAACAAATTAGTTATTACTGTTGCTCCCCAAAAACTCATTTGGCCCCAAGGTAATACGTAACCTAAAAAAGCAGCTGCCATCATCAGCAAATAGATCAATAGTCCCAGTATCCAAATTATTTCTCTTGGTGACTTGTAAGAGCCATAAAATAGAGATCTAAATATATGAATATAAACTGCTAAGAAAAACATAGACGCTCCATTACTATGGATGTATCTAATTAACCAGCCATAATTAACGTTACGCATAATATGTTCAACACTTCCAAATGCTAAATCCGCGTGAGCTACGTAATGCATTGCTAAAACTATTCCCGTAACAATTTGTGTTATTAAACAAAAGGTCAAAATTCCACCAAACGTCCACCAATAATTTAAATTTTTTGGAGTTGGATAATCTGTTAAATGCGCACCTAAAGTTAATAATGGTAAACGATCATTAAACCATTTTGCAGCTTTTGACTTAGGTACATATTCGTGTTCACTCATAATTATTTATTTATCCAATTTTGATGGTGTTATTATCTACGAACTCAAATTTAGGTATCTCCATATTAGTAGGGGCAGGACCTTTTCTAACCCTACCAGATACATCGTAATGAGAGCCATGACACGGGCAGAACCATCCGTTGTAATCTCCTTTGTCTTTTAAAGGAACACATCCTAGATGAGTACAAACACCCAACATAACTAACCATTCGTCTTTACCTTCTTTTACTCTTTCTTCATCCTTTTGAGGATCGGGCAAATCGTCCAAGCTAACTGCTCTCGCCTCCTGTATTTCCTCTGGAGTTCTTCTTTTCAAAAAAACCGGTTTTCCTCTCCATAAAACTGTAATCGATTTACCAGGTTCTATTTGGCTTATATCAACTTCTGTTGTCGCTAAGGCTTTTTGTGCCTTATCTGGGTTCATTTGGTCAATCATCGGCCAAATGACTGCGCCGATACCTACCGCTCCAACCACGTAGCTAGCTGTAAATAAAAAATCACGTCTCTTAACTTTTTTCTCTTCTTTGCTCATTTGTAATGTGCTTATAATATAATTATTAGATAAAACCATATTTTTAAAAATCTAGGGTCAGAATGACACATAAATATAGTAAATTAACCAATAATAATGCACATAGTTCTATATAAACCAGATATCCCTCAAAATACAGCAGCCATTATAAGATTAGGTGCTTGTTTAAATTTGAAGGTTCACATTATTGAGCCGTGTGGCTTTAACCTAAATGATAAAAGGTTCAATCGTGTAGTAATGGACTATATGAACTATACTAAAATTTTTAGATATGAAGATTATAGTATGTTTTTAAAAAAAAATAAAAAATCTAGGATAATTTTAATGACGACTAAAGCAAAAAAAATTTATTATAAATTCAAGTTTAAAAAAAACGATATGCTTTTATTTGGAAGAGAAAGCGCGGGTGTACCAGAGAATTTACATCAATCCATTAAGAATAAAGCTAAGATACCAATGAATAAAAGTGCTAGATCTTTAAATGTAGCTATGAGCGTAGCTATTATTTCTGCAGAGGCATTAAGACAAAATAAACTATTGAAATAATGATAAATTTGAATTTTAGAAAAAAAATGGCTGATAATTGGTTTTCTTTCTTACAAGAACAAATTTGTAAAGAATTTCAACTATTGGAAAATAGTAGAATTAAATTTTCTAGAAGAGAGTGGAAAAAAGAAAAGACTAAAGAAGGTGGTGGAGTATCATACCTTTTATCTGGAGGAAAAATTTTCGATAAAGTCGGTGTAAACAAATCTACTGTATCCGGAAAATTCCAAAAGCAATTTAGATCAAAAATTTTAGGTGCTGGTAAGAATGGAGATTATTGGGCTTCTGGTATATCAGTTGTAGCACATATGAAAAATCCAAAGATACCTGCTATACATTTCAATACAAGATATATTGTAACAACTAAAGAATGGTTTGGTGGTGGAATGGATGTCACCCCTAGTTTTGAAGACTTAAAAGAGAAAAAAATTGTTCATAAAAAATTACAAGAAATATGTTTTCAAAATAAAAAAAATTACAAAAAATATAAAAAATGGTGTGATAGATATTTTTACCTGCCTCATAGAAAAGAACCTAGAGGTATTGGAGGTATATTTTTTGATTACGAGACAGACAATTGGGTAAAAAACTTTAAGTTTGTGCGTGAGCTTGGTTTGGCTTTCATAGATATTTCAAAAGAGATAATTAATAGAAAAAAAAAATATAAATGGATTATTAAAGATAAAGAAAAACAACTATTAAAAAGGGGAAGATACGTTGAGTTTAATCTTTTGTATGACAGGGGTACAAAATTTGGTTTAAATTCAGGTGGTAACATAGATTCAATTTTAATGTCTCTACCCCCTGAAGCAAAATGGAAATAAAATGGAAAAAGAACCAATAACAGTTAGCGGACTTAAAAATTTAAAAACTGAATTAGAGGATTTAAAAAATGTTCAAAGGCCAAAAATAGTTGAAGCCATAGCAGAAGCTAGATCGCATGGTGATTTAAAAGAGAATGCAGAGTATCATGCTGCAAAAGAGCAGCAAGCTTTAATTGAAAGCCGAGTTATTGCAATTAACGATCTGATAGCTAGAGCAAATGTAATTGATGTTACTAAAATTGAAAATAACGGAAAAGTAATTTTTGGATCTACTGTCAAGGTGCTTGATTTAGAGTCAAAAAAAGAAATTTCTTACAGGCTAGTTGGACAAGACGAAGCTGATATTAAAAAAAATCAAATTTTTTTTAAAAGTCCAATTGGTAAAGCTTTTATTGGAAAAGATAAAGGTAGTATGGTTAGTGTAGCTACTCCATCAGGAGAAAGAAATTTTGAAATACTTGATGTTGAATATATTTAATTGGTATTTTTTTTTATAATTTCTAAGACTCTTTTATTTGAAATTTCAAATTTATTTTCTATCCACTCCTTTTCAACATTTTTTAGGACCTTTCCTAAGACTAATCCTTGTTGTAAACCATGTTGCATTAAATATTTTCCACTAATTGGAAACTTACGAATTTTAGTTTGAAGTATTTTTCTTAAATTATCATAAAAATAAGATAATCTATATTTGTTATTAGTTGCATAATTTAAAATATTTAAAGTTATTACATGATCTTTGCCGTTAAGATAAATATTTTTCTCTAGATCTTTTGTAAAAAAATTCTTATTTTCTTTCAAAGACCTCAAATTTCTTGCAAATAAATTTAAGTCTTCTTTAATTTTATTTGAAACATTATACTTATGAGAAAAATACTCATGATTTTTTTTTTCGTCAATCAACAATGTTGCTAATACAATATTTCGATTTAATTTTGAGTAGCCAAGTAGCTTTTTCAATTTTTCTAAACGATCAATATGTAAAAATTCTGGAAAAATTAAAGAAAAAATATCTTTTAAATATTTATCGTTGTTTAAATTTAAAAAATTTTTTAAGTCTAATATTTTAAATAATTCAGAAAGAATTCTTTCTTTTGAAATATTTTTAATTCCATCTAAATTAAGTTTAATGGCATTATTTGTCGTTGGTTCTACCTTGCTGTTGTACATAATTTTAAAGCGGATAAATCTCACTATTCTCAAATAATCTTCTTCAATTCTTTTTTGTGGATCTCCAATGAATTTTACATTGTTATTCTTTAGATCAATTGTTCCCATTTGTGGATCAAAAATCTTTCCATTAATATCTAAATAGATTGCATTGATTGTGAAATCTCTTCTTTCAGAATCCATCTTCCAATCGTTAATATATTCTACCTCAGCATGTCTGCCATCTGTTCTTACGTCTCTTCTTAATGTAGTAAACTCGATCTTAAATTTTTTAGTCAGTAAAGTAACAGTTCCATGATCAACGCCAGTATCAATAATTTTAAAGTTAGTATCTTGAAATATTTTTTTTATTTCATCTGTGGTTAAAATTGTAGCTACATCGATGTCATCAATGTTATCTCCATTAATATGTTTCCTGACACATCCTCCAACAAATCTTGCAACAACAGTTTTTTTTTGATGACCTTGGTGTAGTTTTTTAAAAATAAGTTTAAGTTCTTTATTTTTGTAAAAAGGAAATAAGTTTTTTTTGATAATCTTTATAAAATTGAAACTTAAATTAAGCATAATCAATGGCTGGGGCACTAGGATTCGAACCTAGGATGGCGGTATCAAAAACCGCTGCCTTACCGCTTGGCTATGCCCCATTATTAGTTTTTTGATATATCATATATCAACAAATTTAAATAGTTTTAGCAAAAGATGACCAGTATTTTGGGTATTTTAATTTTACTCTACTTAAAGCATTTTTTGCTGCTATTCTACTTTTGAATACTCCATAACAAACTGATCCGGAGCCAGTCAATCGTGAAAAATAGCATCCCCTAAATTGTCTTATTTCATTAATTAATCTTTTAATTTTTGGATATTTCTTTTCTACAACTTTTTGCAAATCGTTGTCTTTTTTAACTAGAAATTTTAAAAACTTATTTTTGGTGTTGATTTTATTAAATTTTAATATGGATTTTGATGAATATTTTGTCATTTTTGAGTAAATATTTTTAGTTGAGCACCTTATATTTGGATAAACTAATAAAAAATATAAGCTGTATTTTTTTTTAAATTTTACAATTTCATTAAGATTTTTTATAAAAGCTTGGTTACAAAAAAATAATTTAAAATCTGAGCCAATTTTTTCACTAAGACCATTTAAAAGAAAATTTTTTATTTTTTTTCCTACGAAGTGCTTTGTTAAGAACGCGGCATTGCTGGAACCTCCGCCTAGACCTCCAAATACCGGAATATTTTTTTTTATTGAAATTGAGTAATGTTTGAATATTAAATTTCTTTTTCTAAGACCTTTGAGAACATCTTTAACAGAGTTTTTTGAATGACTAACATTTTTTGCAAATTTACCATAAAATCTTATTTTATCTTTTCTTCTTCTATTTACTTTCACATTAATTTTATCATGTAAATCTATCAAGCAATAATATGACTGGATATCATGTAAATTATTTTTCTTATTTTTTTTAATTACTTGTAATGTTAAATTAATTTTTGAAAAAGATTTAAGTTGCATAAAATCAAATACCTAATAATAATTTTACTTTAATTTTTTCTTTTAAATCCTTTTCTGTTGAATCAAGTTTAATTACATAATTCCAGTAATATCTTGCTTGTATTTTTTCTCCAATTTTCCAAAGAACATCTCCATAGTGATCATTGACTATCGGATCATCTGGCATAAGTTTCACAGCAGATTGGAGATATTTCTCAGACTCTTTGTATTTTTCTAATTTAAAAAGTGCCCATCCAAGTGAGTCAATTATAAAAGGGTCATTTGATTTTAAATCGTTAGCTTTTTTAAGCATCTCTAAAGATTTTGATATTTTGATACCCTTTTCTATCCAAGAGTAAGCTAAATAATTTATAACATATGCTTGCTCCGGACTTGCTGCCAGAGAGGATAATAAATCCTTTTCAGCTTTATCCCAGTCTCCTACTCTTTCGTAACATACTCCTCTGCCATCTGTTACCTCTGGATATAATGGATGGTTAATGTTTATTGATTTTATTATTTCTGTATAAAATATTATTGCTTCATTAAATTTATCATTATTTTTTAAAAACTCTGCATAATCAAACTTTTCATAAATGCCTTTATGCTCTAATTTATTGTAGGCATTTTTTACAATATTAATTGCTTGATCATTATCCTTATTTTTTAAAACTATATTTGCAAGTTGTTTTGATGAATACCAAAAAAAAGCATCTCCTTTTTTTTCTAGTTCTTTATAAATTTTTTTTGCATAATTAGAGTTTCCAGCTTTATAATAATTTTCAGCTAATAAAGTATCAAAAGAATAAAATTTTTTATTTAAATATTTAGACAAGTTTAGATAAAAATTAGAATTGATCTGAATGTTTTGAGAGGATAGTGCATTTGCAGCTATATAAAGAATTTCAGCAATTACATTTGATAGGTTTTGACAATCAAAATTATTCTTAAATTTTTGAAGTTTCAAATCGTGTTTAAATTGATTTAGTAACAAATTTGTTGGATAATCTTTTAATGCTTTATCTATTACTTTATTAGATTCTTCTATCTTACCTAATCTAAATAGATACGATGCATAAAAGTAATTGTATCTTGAAAAATCTATCTTTTTGTCTGAAATTAGATTTACAAAAAAATTGTCTGTTTTTTCACTTTTATAATAACAATGTAAGAATGCGTTTTGAATTTTTTTTAAATTATCAAAAAAATTTGAATCTATTTCATTAATAATATTTTGAGCCTTAGTAAAATTCAATTTATTGAAACTTGTCCAGTTAAATAATGTGTTTGAAATGAAATTATTTAAAATAAGTTTTGAATTTCTTTCTTTTAATCTTAAAAAATATTTTTGAGCTAAATCATATTTTTGATCTTCAAGATAATAAACCCCCATTATAAGTTCACTTTCAAAGTTACTAAAACCTTTTTTTTCTAACTTTTTAGAATAATTAAATGCTTCATTAAATTTTCCTAAATTTATTAAAGAAAAGAGATACCGTGAAGAGTAATCAAAATGATTTTCCTCTAGTCCATCTAATTTTTTTAAAAAATTATACGACTCTTCATATTTATTATCTTGTAATAGTAAAATTCCAGAGAAGTAATTTGAAATATCTTTTCCATCAATATATTTGTCTAGTTTTTTAGCCTGTAGTGTGGAAAAAAAAATAGTGACAAACAAAAATTGCAGGATAAGCTTAATACTAAATTTAAATATATTCATAATTAATAATGGTGAAAAAAATTAACTCCAAAACAATCAAATTAATAAAATTTTATAACTTAATAAATTATAATTTAGTTTATAATAACATGGCAATCAACAGATATAAAAAAGATGCATTTGAAATATCAGGTGATAAACTTGAAAAACTTGAAAAATTAAAAAAATCAATTTCAAAAATAAAAAATTGTCAATTAAAGGATAATGCTTCTAATATTGTTTTTTCAGATGGTAATCCCAAATCTAAAATAATGTTAATAGGTGAAGGCCCAGGGTTCAATGAGGATCAAGAAGGTATTCCCTTTGTTGGGAGAGCGGGTGCGCTCTTAGATAAAATGCTAGACTCTATAGATCTTAATAGAAAAAATGTTTACATTACTAATGTTGTTAATTATCGGCCTCCGGATAACAGAAGACCTACAGATGATGAAATAAAAAGATATCTACCTTTTCTTAAAAAACATATTGAGATTATTAATCCAAAGATTCTAATTTTACTTGGGAGCACTGCTATGAACGCATTAGTTGGAAATGAAAAAACAATTTCAAAAATGAGGGGTCAATGGATTGAGCAGAAGATAGATGAATTTAAAGTCTCAACTATTGTTACTTTTCATCCTGCTTTTTTAATGAGACAGCCGGCCCAAAAAAAAATGGCATGGATTGATTTAAAGATGATAAGAGATAAAAAAACACAACTAAAAATTTGATTAAAAAAAAAATAATCACAGCAGGGGTTGATGAAGTCGGCAGAGGTTGTTTAGCGGGACCTGTTGTTTCTGCTGCTGTTATTTTGAAAAAAAGTATTAAGTTAAACCTTTTAAGAGACTCTAAAAAAATTACTTTCCATAAACGCGTTGAAATTTCAGAACATATTAAATTAAATTCATACTATTCGATAGGTTTAGCATCTGTTCGGGAAATCTTTAGTTTGAATATATTGCAAGCTTCTTTGCTTTCAATGAAAAGAGCAATCAATAAATTGCCAATCAAACCAAATCTAATTCTAATAGATGGTAATTCTACCCCTAAGAGTCTTAAAAATTGTAAAACTATTATTAATGGTGACGAAAAAATTAAAGTCATTAGTGCAGCGTCAATTATTGCTAAAGTTTACAGGGATAGACTAATGATAGAATTATCAAAAAGATATTCTAACTATGCTTGGGAAAGTAATTTTGGTTATGGCACAAAAGCTCATTTGCATGGCTTAAGAAAGTTCGGTGTAACAGTGCATCACCGAAAAGCTTTTAAGCCAGTACACAATATATTGTCAAGTTAGGAGTCGCTAACACAAGAAGACTCATTTTTTTTCTAAAATAGTTTGACCCCGGATTCAATTTTGGGTTGAATTAAAAAATGTTAAAATTTTCAGATCAAATCGTTAACGGAGATTGTTTAAAGGAAATAAAAAAAATTCCTGATAAGTCCTTTGATCTAGTTTTTGCTGACCCTCCTTACAATATGCAGATTGGTGAAAAATTAACTCGACCTGATGCAAGTAAAGTGGATGGTGTAAATGATAAGTGGGATCAATTTAATAGTTTCAAACATTACGATGAATTCTGTATTTCTTGGCTTAATGAGTGTAAAAGAATTCTGAAAGATAATGGAAGTATTTGGGTAATAGGATCATATCATAATATTTTTCGTTTAGGTTATCACTTACAAAATTTAGATTACTGGCTGCTTAATGATGTCATTTGGAGAAAGAATAATCCTATGCCAAATTTTAGAGGTACACGATTTACAAATGCTCATGAGACTCTTATCTGGGCTTCTAAAAATAAGAAATCAAAATATACGTTTAATTATCAATCATTAAAATGCTTAAATGATGACTTGCAGATGAGATCAGACTGGGTATTACCTATTTGCAGCGGAAAAGAGAGGTTAAAGAAAAATGGAAAAAAAATTCATTCTACACAAAAACCGGAAGCTCTTTTACATAGAATTATTTTAGCTACTACAAACAAAGGTGATGCTATCTTTGATCCTTTTTTAGGTACTGGAACAACAGCAGTAGTTGCTAAAAAATTAGGCAGAAAATACTTTGGAATAGAAAGAGACAAAAAATATTTTAAAGCTGCTAAAGAAAGAATAAATAAAACAAAAGTCATAGAACAAAACTATTTAGATACAATTGAAAATAATAAGTCTAAGCCAAGAATTCCTTTTGGTTCTCTTGTGGAACTAGGAATATTAAAACCTGGAACTACTCTATTTGACCCAAAAAAGAAAATTAATGCTAAAATTATGGTTGATGGAAGCATTAAATATAAAGAGTCGGAGGGCTCTATTCATAAAGTGGCAGCAACAATTATGGGTGCTGAAAGCTATAATGGTTGGACTTATTGGCATTGCAATATAAATGGATCCACTGTTGTGATTGATAGTTTAAGACAAAAATTTATTTCTAAAACTAAAGTCTAATTTTTGTAAACTTTACCCAAATATCTTTTTACAAAAAATTTGCGTTTTACTAAGAATTTTAAAAATAGATTTCTTATATTTTGCATAATTTCACTTGAGAAATGAAATGTGAAGAAGTTAAAATTTGATCTATTTCTAATAATTTTTGCCCTGTTGGACCTAATTTTAAAATAGTTATTATCTTTATCAAGTTTATCATTTTTTAATAAATTGAACACTTCAAAAGCGCTTTCTATAGATTGCCCAGCACCTTGTGCAAGAGTTGGTAAAAATCCATTAAAAGCATCTCCAATATAAAATACTCTTTTGTTGGTAGAAGGAACAATTTTGGGAGAAAAATATAATGGCCATGTTTTTATTTCATTGTCAAAAATATTTTTTAATTTAGAGTTTTGTTTTAAAATTATTTCTTGAACTAATTGTTTAATATTATCTGGTTCATATTTTTTACATCTCATTATGCAAACCATATTTAGCTCTTTTTTTTTATTAATCGGGTAAAGAACAATATGACTTCTACTACCAAGCAAAAGACTAATATTTTCCTCATTAATATTAAAATCAGAATTTAAATTTAATATTACTCTTACTGCTACAGCTTTCTTAAATTTTGGCTCCATTTTTTTCTTTTCAAAAAAAGATCTTGTACTGGAAAATATTCCATCAGCTGCAATAACGAAATCTACTAGATCATTAGTGTTGTCATCAAATTTTATTAAAACTTTATCTTTTAGTTCAGAAACTTCTTTAATTTTTTTCCCAAATCTTAAATGTTGTGTGTAAATATCCTCCTTTAAAAATTCAATTAAGGTTGATCTTTGAAGAGTTGTATATTTTTCCTCGATGCTATTAAACTTGGATAAATTTAAATCACATATTTTTTCGTTTTGAATATTATAAAAATCAATTTTTTTTGGATGAAATATTTTTTCATTATCTATTTTATTAAAATTTATTTGATTTAAAATTTTGACTGCATTCGTCCCTAATTGAATACCGTATCCTTCCTCGAGAGATAAACTTTCCTCTCTTTCATAAACCATGAATTCATGATCTGAATATTTTTTTATAAAATTTGCTAGAGTTAAACCCGCTATACCTGCGCCTATGACAGCTAATTTTTTTTTCATTAAAATAAAGTTGAAACTTGTTTAAATATTTTTTTTGTAAAGTTGGGAATAAATTCTTTATTTTTTTCCAAAGAATACCAACTGTATGATGAAGGAATTTTGTTAGAAAATTTATAATATATTTTGATATTTAATTTTAAATTTGAAATAGAGTTTTTATAGCTTTTAAGAAATTTCCAATCTTGAATTTTAATTGAACTATTAGACTCTTTAATTTTTGGCATATTAAAATTTTTTAAAAAACTAATTTGACTATTTTTTGCTAAAGCAATTTGTTTTTTCTTATTTATGTAACAAAAAATATCATAATCTTTATTTTTGATCATTTTTTTTCTAAAGTTTTTTACTTTTTTATTAGATTTAAAATACTTACAAGATTTATTCAAACAGCATGTAAGACAATTTGGGTCTTTTGGTTTGCATTTTATTGCACCAAATTCCATCAAGGCCTCTACAAAATCAGCATTTCGATTTGTGTTGAACAGGTTTTTTTTATTTTGTTCAATTAATTTATTAAAATTTATTTTTTTTTCCTCTTTATTTAAAATTCTTGAGAACACCCTTTTTACATTGCCATCTATTGCTAAAGTAGGTTTGTTATATATTAGTCCTAATAATGCGTTACCTGTATAATCTCCGATACCTGGAAATTTTTTTAATTCCTCAATTTTATTTGGAAGCTTTGAGTTATATTTATTAATAAGTACTTTTGAGCATGCTAATAAATTTCTTGCTCTTCTATAGTAACCTAGGCCTTCCCACATTTTTAAAATTTCCTTTTCGTTACTCTTTGACAGAGCCTTTAATGATTTAAATTTTTTGGTAAAATTTTTAAAATAAGGAACGACCGTTTTTACCTGTGTTTGCTGCAACATAAATTCACTTAGAAGTCTATAATACAGCTTTTTAGGTGACTTTTTGCCAACACGCCAAGGTAAATTTCTTTTGCTATTATCATACCAAGCTAAAATTTTTTTTGGTAAAGTTGGATTTATATGCATGACAAAAATAATAATAAATCTCAGACTTTCATACAAGGTCTTCGTCCTTTTTCAAGTTCGATTCCCAAGACCCTAAAAAAACATTTAAAAAAGGGCGGTTATAACTATTCAAATATAGTTGATAACTGGACAAGATTGGTAAATAAAAATATTTCTGACGCATGTTATCCAATTACAATTAAAATGGATAAAGGTATGAAAAATGGAACTTTAGTTTTAAATGTAATTCATGGTAAAGAGATGGAAATAGAATACAAAAAAGATGAAATAATAGATAAGATAAATAGTTTTTTTGGGTATAATTGCATTAGCAGTATCACTCTTAAAATTGTTCAAAATAAAATTAAAAAGAAAGATGAAATCTTTCCCAAAATAAAAAATTTTAAAAAGATTGAAGAAAAATTGAATAATGTCAATGATGAACGTTTAAAAAATTCTCTAAATGATCTCATAAAAGCATATAATGAAAGAAATGAATAAATTTTTTTTTAAGATATTATTTTTAGTCTTTATTACATTTTCAATCAAGGCAGAAAATGCAATTTTAAGTATTGGAAGCTCAGATTCCAAAGTTACTATAAAAGTATTTTCTTCTTTGACTTGCCCTCATTGTGCGTCTTTTCACAATGAAATTTTTGAAAATCTAAAAAAAGATTTTATTGATAAAGGTCAAGTAAGATTCGAACATCATGCTTTTCCTTTAGACTTAGCGGCATTAAATGCTGAAATTATTGTAAGATGTCATGTTGATAAAGACAAAAAATTTAAGCTTTTAGAAAAATTTTACAATAAACAAAAAGTATGGGCTGTAGGATCTGATATAAATAAGATAAACGATTCTATAAAAAAGATTGGTCTAGAATTGAATTTAAGTATGAAAAAAATGGATAAATGCTTAAAAGATGAAAATGCTCAAGACAATATTCTTAATCAAAGAATTAATGCCCAAAAAAAATATAAAATAGAGTCTACTCCTACAATTATAATAAATGACAAAAAATATACTGGTAAGGTTGATTACCAAAAATTTAAAAAAGCTGTAGAAAAAAAACTTTAAATGAAATTTAAAAATTTAGAAATGAACGGATTTAAATCTTTTTCAGAAAAGACCACTTTTTTAATCGAGAATGGTCTTACTGGCATTGTTGGTCCAAACGGATGTGGTAAATCAAATATTGTTGAAGCACTAAGATGGTGTATGGGAGAAAATTCTGCGAAAAGTATGAGGGGATCAGGAATGGAAGATGTAATCTTTTCTGGTACTTCTAATCGTGCTTCAAAAAATATTTCTGAGGTTGCTTTATTAATAGAAAATAAAAATAAAGAAGGTCCTGCTCAATACAAAGAATTTGATGAGATTCTTATAAAAAGAAAAATTGAGAAAGATAAAGGATCTAAATATTATATTAATGAAAGAGAAGTAAGAGCAAGAGATGTTCAAACATTTTTTGCAGATCTTTCTACAGGAGCACACTCTCCATCTTTAATAAGTCAAGGAAGAATTGGTCAATTAGTTACCTCTAAACCGATAGAGAGAAAGTCTATACTTGAAGAGGCCGCAGGTATTTCAGGTATTCATGCAAGACGTCAAGAGGCAGAAACAAGATTAAATGCTGCAGAAAATAATCTTAAAAGGGCTGATGAATTAAAAAGACAACAACAAAAACAGTTAGATAGTTTAAAGAAACAAGCAGAGGAGGCCACTAGATATAAAGAAATTTCCAAGAATATTAAAAGTATAGAGGCTGGTCTATATTATTTAAAAATTAAAGAAATCGAAAAAGATAAAAATCAAATTTTAGAAAAATTGAGTGAAGTGGAGGATGAAATAAGTGCAATTTACATTGACTATAATCATAATAATACTTTATTAGAGGAGGAAAATAAAAAACTAGCTCCTTTAAGAGATAAAAAAATTGAAAGCGCTGCTTCTCTTCAAAAACTAAATTTAGATATGTCTAATCTTGTTGAAGAGGAAGCTCGGGTTAAGACAGTTCAAGAGAAACTTGAAAAATCAATAAAGACAATAGACTCTGATCTCGAACGAGAAAAAAGTATATCTTTAGATGCAGATATAAATGAGAAAAGAATTTCAAAAGAAAAAGAGGATCTTTTAAATACTGAGAATAAATTGTTAAATGTAGAAACTCAATCAATTAAAGAATTACAACTATCTAAAACTCAACTTAATGATTTACAAAATCAACTAGATGCTATGCTAAATCAAATTGAAAAAGATATAGATCAAGAAAAAAAACTTACTAAAGAGGTTTTCAAAGAATTAAAACTTTTGGTCAAAAAAATAACTTTTTCACAAGAAGATTATGCTGAAAAATTTGGTAAAAATAAATCTATCGAAAGTGACTCGATTAAGAGAAAAGAAAGGATCAAAAATATAGATGTGGAGTTAGAAAATTGGGGAAATTTAAAATCAAATTCAGAAAAAATGATTTCTGAATTAAATAATCGTAAAAATAAGGTAATAGTAGAGATTAATGAAAATCAAAAAAATCCGGAAAAAATAGCTACAACAAAAGGACAAAATTTACAAAATCTTGAAAATATAAAAAAAAGAAATGAGGAAATCGAAAATGAACTAATTAATGCTGAAAAAAAACATAACGCAATCAATGAAAGCATGAGAGAAATTCAATTAAAACTAACTGATCTTAAAGAAAATAAAGCTAGAAATGAAGCTACAATTGAGGGAATAGAAAATAGAAAAAAAGATTTATTATATTCAGTAAAAAATGAATTAGATATTGAAAGCGAGTCTTCTCTTTTGCCTTTATCAGATTTAAGTGATTTAGAAATAGATAATTTACCCACTATAGAAGAGCAAACTGAAAAAGTTGAAAAAATAAAGAAACAAAGAGAGTCTTTTGGTTCAGTAAATCTTAAAGCTGACGAAGAAACTAAAAAATATGAGACAGAAATTAAAAAAATGGAAGACGATAGGGCCGATCTCTACTCTGCGATTGTTAAGTTAAAAACTAGTATTAATGAATTAAATCAAAAAGGTAGAGAACGTTTACTTGAAGCTTTTACAAAAGTTAATAGAAAATTTAATGAGGTTTATACAAAACTATTTAGTGGAGGTACTGCAAAAATAGAGTTAGTTGACTCTGATGATCCTTTAGAAGCTGGTTTAGAAATGTTTGTCTCTCCTCCTGGAAAAAGATTACAATCGATCACTTTATTATCTGGAGGTGAACAGGCTTTAACCGCTTTATCTTTAATTTTTGCGGTTTTTTTAGTTAATCCATCACCTATTTGTGTTTTAGATGAAGTTGATGCTCCCTTAGATGATGCGAATGTAACAAGATTTTGTGGACTACTTGATGAACTTACTAAAATTACTAAAACAAGATTCATTATTATAACTCACCACGCTTTAACAATGTCAAGAATGCATAGGTTATATGGAGTTACAATGGCTGAACAAGGGGTAAGCCAATTAGTAGCGGTTGATTTACAGAAAGCTGAAGAATTAGTAGCTTAATATTTTAATGAAGATGCCAGAAGATTTCAAAACTCGCCTTAAGATTGCAAAATCAAAAATTCAAAAACACTCAATTGATGACAAAAGAGGATCTTTTATGGGCAACGCCTTTAAATTAGGCACAGAGCTCGTAGCTGCGGTAGTGGTTGGGACAATAATTGGGTTTATTTTAGATAGCTGGTTTGATACTAAACCTTGGTTTATAGTGATTTTCTTTTTTTTAGGAGCTGCAGCAGGCATGTTAAATGTTATACGAGCAGCTAAAAGAATGCAAAAAGAGGACTAAAAGGTTTTTTTATGGCAAATAATCCAATGCAACAGTTCACGGTTCATAAGATTGGACCTGAAATTAAAATCGGTGGAATTGATCTATCCTTTACTAATGCAAGTTTATTTATGGTCATCAGCGCCTCGATAATTATTTTATTTTTGTTTTTAGGATCTAAGGAAAAAAAGATTATTCCTAACAAAACCCAATTAATAGCTGAAATGTTTTACACTTTCGTAGCAAAAATGATTAGTGACACAGCTGGCTCAAAAGCAAAGCCGTATTTTCCATTTATATTTAGTTTATTTATGTTTGTCTTATTTTGTAACATGGTTGGAATGCTTCCATATTCATTTACAGTAACAAGCCATATAATTGTTACATTAATTTTAGCTCTATTTATTTTTGTAGCTGTGACAATTATAGGTTTTGTTAAACATGGATTTAAATATTTAAGCATTTTCGTACCTAGTGGTGTTCCAGCAGTTTTATTACCATTAATTACTGTTATAGAAATAATATCATATTTAAGTAGACCTGTAAGTCTATCTGTAAGATTATTTGCAAATATGATGGCAGGTCATACTATGTTAAAAGTTTTTGGAGGTTTTGTAGTGAGTTTAGGAATATTAGGTGGTTGGTTACCACTTAGTTTTTCAGTAGCATTAACTGGCTTGGAAATTTTAGTAGCATTTTTACAAGCTTATGTTTTTGCAATATTAACCTGTATCTACTTAAATGATGCATTAAATTTACACCATTAAAAATAATAAAGGAGGAAAAATGGAGTTAGAAGCGGCAAAAATGATTGGAGCAGGTCTTGCTGCAATCGCACTGGCTGGAGCAGGAGTGGGTATCGGAATAATTTTCGGTAACTATTTATCTGGAGCTATGAGAAATCCGTCTGCAGCTCAAAAACAATTCCCTAATTTGCTATTGGGATTTGCTTTGGCTGAAGCAACAGGCTTATTCGGACTTGTAGTGGCTTTAATTATTTTATTTGCATTTTAGTTAAATTAAATATGAGAAGATCCTTTGGTTTATTAATAGCTTCTATAGCTATCAATACAAATTTGTTTGCAGCTGAGGCTGGGATGCCTCAGCTGGATCCAACGTATTGGGCGTCACAAGCCTTTTGGTTAATTTTAATCTTCTCAATTCTTTATATTTCAATTTCAAGATTCTACTTGCCAAAAATTAAGGACAATCTTGATAACAGAGAAAATAAAATTAAAGAAGATTTAGAAAACGCAAATAAATTTAAAGAACAGTCTGAAGATAAACTTAAAGAATATGAAATTATTTTAGAAAATGCCAAAAAAGAGGTAAATAAAATACTTTTTGAGTCTAAAAATATTTTGGATAAAAATATTCAATCAAAAAAACAATCAATGGAAAAGGAAATTGAAAAAGAAATTGCTATTGCGCAACAGGAAATAACTGAACTTAAAAAGAAATCTATTTCTTCTATACAAAATATTTCAGAGAATATTGCATCAAATATCATTGAAAATATATCTGGTGATAAACTTAATGAGAGTAGCATTAAATCTGCGGTAGAAGATATTTCAAAAAAAAATATTGGTAAATACTTATGACTTTTGACGCAAGTTTTTGGGTAACAATTTCTTTTCTAATTTTTCTAGGAATTTTAATCTATTTTAAGATACCTCAAAAAGTGAGAGATTTACTAGAAAATAATATACTAAATATAAAAAATCAAATTAGTGAAGCAGAAAAACTAAAAGAAGACGCAAGAATAATTTTGACTGAACATGAAAACAAAATTGGTAATTCAAAAAAAGAAGTTAAAGAAATGATTGATAGAGCAAATCAACAGGCAGAAAAAAATGTTATAAAGTCAAATGAAGAATTTCATAATCTCATGGAAAACAGAAAAAAGAATGCAGAGGAGAGAATAAGACAATTAAAAAATCAAGCAGTTAAAGATATTAAAAATGCCTCTGTAAAAATTGCTATAGAGTCAGTGGAAAAACTGATCAAAAACTCTCTTGATAAAAGCAAATTAGATAAAATTTATAGTTCAAGTATTGCTGAAACAAAATTAGCACTTAAGAAAAAATCCAGTTAGTATAGGCCATAAATAAAATGGCAAAAAAAATAATAGTTATAGGATCAGGTTTCGGCGGGTTAGCGGCATCATTAAGATTAAAAGCCAAAGGCTATGATGTTACGTTAGTTGAAAAGCATCCCGATTTAGGAGGCAGAGCTAGAGTATTTAAAAAAGGAGATTTTACTTATGATGGTGGACCTACAGTAATCACTGCTCCATATCTTTTTGAGGAATTATTTAATTTATTTAAAAAAAAAATTTCAGACTATGTTGATATAGTTCCCTTAGATTTATGGTATCGTTTTGTATTTAGTGATGGACAAACTTTTGATTACTCAGGTGATGAGAAATCAATGGAGAAAGAAGTAAAAAAATTTTCAAATAAAGATTTCAAAGGATATAATAATTTAGTTAATTTTACCGAGAAAATCTTTAATAAAGGTTTCACTGATTTATCAGATAAACCTTTTAACAATTTTACTTTCATGCTGAAACAGGTTCCGTCATTATTGAGTTTGAAAAGCTATAAATCAGTTTATCAATTAGTTTCAAATTATATATCAAACGAAAAGTTAAGAAGAGTTTTTAGTATGCACCCACTTTTAGTAGGTGGAAATCCATTTACCACAACATCAATTTATACTCTAATTTTATTTTTAGAGAAAAAATGGGGTATTCACTATTCAATGGGAGGCACAGGTAATGTAGTTAAAGCATTAGAAAAATTAATGAAAGAGGAAAATATACAAATTTTTAAAAATGCTGAAGTGACAGAAATTATCTCTACTGATAATAGAGTTAAAGGAGTAAAAATAAATAATTCTAAAATAATTGATTGTGACTATATAATCTGTAATTCTGATCCTCCAAATGTGTATCAAAATTTAATTAAATCTAAAAATAATTATAATTTTCTGTTTAAACAAAAAATGAAAAGAATGGATTATTCAATGGGTTTATTTGTTTATTATTTTGGATCTAAAAAACAATATAAAGATGTAGCTCATCACACTATTTACTTTGGAAATTCTTATGAAAAACATTTAGATAAAATTTTTGAAGAAAAAATTCTATCTAAAGATATTAGTTATTATTTACACAGACCTTCAGCTACAGACCCTAATATGGCTCCGCATGGTCAAGACGCTTTTTATGTTTTAGTCCCAGTGCCTAATAATCTATCTAATATTAATTGGTCCGATGAAGGTGCAAAATTTAAAAATTTAATTTTAGATAAAATGGATAAATCAGTGTTACCTGGAATTAAAGAAAATGTAGTGTGTGATTTTTATTTAACACCTGATTATTTTGAAAAAGATTTATCAACTTTACATGGATCAGGGTTTTCAATACAGCCAAAATTCTCACAGTCAGCTTATTTTAGGTTTCACAACCAATCTGAGGTATTTAACAACTTATATTTTGTTGGTGCTGGAACACATCCTGGTGCAGGAATGCCAGGTGTACTCTCATCTGCTAAAGTACTGGATAGATTATTTTAATGGCTAACTTGTTAAAAAAACACGCAAAATCTTTTTACTGGGCAAGTTTTTTTTTATCTGGAAGAATATTTATCAAATGTACTTATCTATATAATTTTTGTAGAACTTTAGACGATATAGTTGACGACAATCAAGATCTCAAGACTAAAAAAGAAAATTTTTCAAAATTCAAAAAAAATTTTATTAATAAAAATCTCAATGATCCAGTAATAAGAGAAATGTGGTCGATATTAAAAAGCGAAAATATTTCTGAGCAAGTTGTAAATGACTTATTTGATGGAGTTGAAACAGATTTAAAAGAAAAAGTTCAAATTAATTCCAAAAAAGAACTATTGGTTTATTCATATAGAGTTGCAGGGACTGTTGGTCTAATGATGTCAAAAATTCTGAAGGTAGATAATAAAGAAGCTTTAAAAGGAGCAATAGATCTTGGGATTGCAATGCAACTAACGAATATTGCTCGAGATGTTTGTGAAGATAAAGAACTTAAGAGAGAATATATTAAGCACGATTTTTTTTCAATTCAAGAGGTAATCAATGATTCGCAAATATTTTATGAAAAATCTTTTCACTCTATAAGTAGTATACCTTTAAGATCTAGATTTTCAGTTATTGTAGCTAGGCGTATTTATAGAAAAATTGGTGACTACATACTAAAGCAGAAAAATACAGATAATTACAACAAAGCAGGAAAAATATATGTTCCGGCATTTGAAAAAGTTATTCAAACTTTTTTATCTATTTTTGACTTTATAAAGTTATTGTTTGTTAAAAATGTAAATTACGATAATCATATAAATCATAACATTTTGAAAGAAGAAGTTAATATAAATGAAAGAATTTAATTACGTTATCATTGGCGGAGGTTGTGCAGGATTATCTTTGGCATATGAACTTGAAGTTAATGGTAAATTAAAAAATAAAACCCTTGCTATAATTGAAAATCGTAAAGAATATAAAAGAGATAAGACATGGTCTTTTTGGAGAGTATTTGATCATAACTTTGAGGATTGTGTAATTAAAAGCTGGAATAATTTTACGATTAACACGTCAGATAGCTCACATGAACTAAAAAATGAGAATTTTCCCTATCAAAGTATAAATAGTGAAAAATTTTATAAAAAAATAAATTTAAAACTTTCTACTAATCCTAATGTAAGTTTTTTTAAAAGTCTTAATGAGATTTCTATCGATAATTCTTTAATCTTTAATAGTGTTTTTAAAGATAGTTTGGATAAATCGGAGTTATGGCAACACTTTAAAGGTATTGAAATAGAAACATCAAAAAATATTTTTGACGATGAGATTATTAATCTTATGGATTTTAATTGTGATCAGAAAAATGATGTACATTTTTTCTACACGTTACCCTTCAGTAAGAATAAAGCATTAATTGAAACAACTTGGATATCAGATTTGGAAAATCAAACACTTATGGATTATGATTTACAACTAGAAAATTACATTAAAAACAATTTGGGTATTAGAAATTATAAAATAAATTTTATAGAAAAAGGGGCTATACCATTATTTTACCCTTCATTAAAAAATAGTGATAAAACTATTAATATTGGATCTGCTGGTGGAATGACAAGGTTAAGCACAGGGTATACTTTTTTAAATATTCAAGAACATAGTAGATATATTGTTGAGAATATTAATGAAATTGAGAAAATAAAAAAATATGATTTTGGAAAAAAATATAAGTTCTTAGATAAAGTATTTTTGAGAGTTTTAGAGAAATACCCAGACAAAATGCCAAAGATCTTTTTTAATATGTTTAAAACCTCTTCAAGTACGGTCATCAAATTTTTATCCAACAAAAGCAATATTTTCGAAGATATAGGTATTATAAGCAAAATGCCTAAGTTAATTTTTATAAAGGCACTATTTAATTGATGGAAAAAATAAGTTTCAAACACTCATTAATATTTTTTAATTTTTGTATTTTGATAAGTCCATTTTATATATTACTAAATTTAGAACCAATAATATTTTGTTTGTTTTTAATATTGATACTGGGAATTTCTCATGGAGCTTTAGATAATATTAAAGGAAGAAAACTTTTAAAATTGTATGGTTATAAATCTATTATTCCTTTTTATTTAACCTATATATTTATTTCTATTTTAATAATAATTTTCTGGTTAGTATTTCCTAATACTGTTTTATTTCTATTTCTAATTACTGCGGCTTATCATTTTGGTAAGGAAGATACAGTATTTTTTTTTAAAAGAAAATTTTTTATATCAGAGTGTTTTTTCTTTTTAAAAGGTTCAGCGGTAATCTTAGCCCCATTGTTACTTCAAAGGGATAAAACAAACGAAATATTTGAAATTTTAAATTTTAACGTTTTTGAGTCTCAAATTTTTAGTAATCAATTTTTAATAATAATGTTATGTTTAAGTTTTTTATCATCTTTGTATATTTCAAATCAAAAAAATACTAACTTAAAAGGCATTATGATAATGGATTTTTTATCACTAATTATATTAAATCTTTTCTTAACACCTGTTTTAGCTTTTACGCTTTATTTTTGTTTCCTTCATTCAATAAGGCATTCTATCACCCTAATTTTCGAGTTAGATAAATCTTTCAAATTAGGATTAAAAAAATTTGTAATCAGGGCTATCCCTTTAACTTTTGTCACAATGGCGATTTTTTTATTTGCAATATATTTTTTGAATAACCTTTACATGCTTGATGAGGCTATTTATAAGGTAATTTTTATTGGTTTGGCGTCACTTACTTTTCCGCATATATTGTTAGAATATCTTTTAGAAAAAAATGAAAAAAAAACTTAAAATTTATTTAGCTTCACCAAGAGGCTTTTGTGCGGGAGTAAAAAGAGCAATTGAAATAGTTGAAAAATCAATCAGTAAGTTTGGCTCTCCAGTTTATGTGAGGCATGAAATTGTCCATAACAAACAAGTAGTTGAAGAACTAAAACAAAAAGGTGCTGTTTTTGTGGATGAACTGTCTGATGTAAAAGATACAAGCAGACCTGTAATTTTCTCTGCTCATGGTGTACCTAAATCTGTCCCGAAAGAAGCTAAATTAAAAAATTTATCTTTTGTAGATGCCACTTGCCCATTAGTTTCTAAAGTACATAGAGAGTCTGAGCAGTTAAATAAAAATGGATATGAAATATTGTTAATTGGACATAAGAATCACCCTGAAGTAATTGGTACTATGGGTCAACTTTCTAAAGGATCAATTAAACTAATCGAAACTAAAAATGACGTACAGAATTTAAATATTAATGATTTTAAAAAACCTCTAGCATATATTACCCAAACTACACTTTCAGTAGATGACACTACTGAAATAATTGAAGCACTTAAAAAGAAGTTTCCAAAAATTAAAGGTCCTGTTAAGGAAGATATTTGTTATGCAACTACTAATAGACAATCAGCTGTAAAAGAAATAGCTTCAAAATGTGATTTGTTTTTTGTAGTGGGCAGCCGTAACTCATCTAATTCAGTAAGATTAGTGGAGGTTGCAAAAAAAGCTGGATGCAATAATTCTCAATTAATGCATTCTGAAAAGGAAATTCCTTATAATGAAATAGATAGTTCAAATATTATTGGAATATCTTCTGGAGCTTCTGCACCAGAAAAATTAGTTAAAACACTGTTAGATAATATAAAAAAAAATCGAAACGTGTCTATAGAAGAGGTAGTGGTGGCTGAAGAAAAGGTTGTTTTTAAATTACCAAAAGAGCTTAACTAATGGCTGTCTATACAAAGTTAAATCAAAATAAAATTGAGCAAATTTTATCTAATTATAATTTAGGAAAACTAGATTCATTTAAAGGTATTGAAGAAGGCATAGAAAATACTAACTATTTTTTGTTAGTAAATAAAAAAAAATTTATTCTTACAGTTTATGAAAAAAGAGTAAAATCTGAAGATCTTCCTTTTTTTTCAGATTTAATGTCCATTTTGAATAAAGCAAATTTCAAATGCCCTGCTCCAATTTGTAATAACAAAAATAATACAATTACAGATTTTGAGGGAAAAAAGCTTATGATTGTCTCTTTTCTAGAAGGAAAAGCAAAACAAAATTTATCACCAGCTAATTGTAAATCAATAGGGATCGAAATAGCTAAAATGCATAACCTCACAAAAAATTTAAGATTAAAACGAAAGAATGACCTATCAATTAACTCATGGAGAAAACTATTCAACACAGTCAAAGATAAATGTACTAAAATACATAAAGATCTTCCAAAATTAATTGAGCAGAATCTAAATGATGTTGAAAAAAATTGGCCCAAAAATTTACCTCAAGGAATAATCCATGCTGATTTATTTCATGATAATATTTTCTTTATCAAAGATAAATTTAGTGGCGTAATTGATTTTTATTTTTCTTGTGAAGATTTTTTTGCATTTGAAATAGCAATTTGTTTTAATGCCTTATGTTTTGATGGTTTAAAAAATAATTTAAGCTTTAATGTTACAAAGGCGAAAAATTTTATTGATGGATACACATCTGTGAGGACACTTACTGATGAAGAAAAGAGTAATATCAAAGTGTTATCTCAAGGAGCTGCCTTGAGATTCTTATTAACTCGAGTTTTTGATACATTAAATACAATTGAGGGTGCAATAGTCAAAGTCAAAGATCCCATGGAATATTTGAAAAGACTAGAGTTTCATAAGAATGCAAAAAATCATGAGGATTATTTCTTTTAATGAAACTTAAGATATATACCGATGGAGCTTGTTCTGGAAATCCTGGTAAAGGTGGGTGGGCTGCTATAATTTTAGACGGTGACTTAAATCATACAAGCATCTCTGGCAGTGAAAATAAAACAACTAATAATAGAATGGAATTAATGGCTCCAATTATGGCGTTAAAAAAATTAAAAAAAAGATCTGAGATAATTATCTATACTGACTCAAAGTATGTAAAAGACGGGATTACTGATTGGATTAAAAAATGGAAACTAAATAATTGGAAAAATTCAAATAAAAAATCAGTAAAAAACAAAGATCTTTGGATTAAATTAGATAATTCATGTCAAAAACATAAAATAAGTTGGAAATGGGTTAAAGCACACGCTAATAACAAATATAACAATCTTGTAGATGAGTTAGCAGTTTCTGAAACTAAATAGTTTTTAAAAAATTTTCAGCAGCAGAAAGCTCACAGGTAGCTGTTTCTTTTTCTTCCTCTACTTTTTTTACTTCACCATTTTGTACTAGCATCGTGTATCTAGTAGATCTTGTTCCAAGTCCCTTCTCAAACTTATCAACTTCTGCTCCTATAGATTTTGTAAATTGGAGAAATGGATCACCAGCCATAAATATTTTGTTTTCAATATTTTGATTTTCTCCCCAGGCTTTCATAACATTTGGATCATTTACAGCTATACATATTATTTTTGAAACTCCTTTTTTTTGTGCTAAGTCGTAATTTTTTATGTAACCTGGTAAATGAAGTGCGGAACATGTTTTAGTAAACGCTCCTGGCATGCCTAAAATAATAGTTTTTTCATTTTTACATAATTCTAAAATATTAATTTTTTTAACATTATTATTTTCATCAAGATAAAATAATTCTGAGTCCGGTAATTTATCTCCTACTTTTAATTTCATTGTATTTTGCTTAAAATATAGTTTTTAACATCAGAATTTGAATTTCCAATAATATCGAATTTTTCTATTTTATTTAGATACATTTTCAAATGTTCTGGCGCCTCTAAATTTTTTCCTGTAACTTTTTTAGTAGTATCATTGAATTTATAAGGGTGAGCTGTTCCTAGAACTATAATATTCTTTAAATTTTTGACTTTATTTGCTGCCCCAACCCCTGTTGCTGTATGTGGATCAATTATAAATTGATGATCTTTAAAGATTTTATTAATAATATTTTTTGTCTCTTCGTCAGTTATTTTAATACCTTCAAAGTCTTTCTTTATTTTTTCAATTTCGTTTTTTTTTAAATTAAACGAACCTTTTAAAGATAATTCATCCATTAGAGAGACAACTTTGTTATCATTTTCATCCATAATATAAAACAGTAATCTCTCAAAATTACTAGCTACCTGGATATCCATACTTGGTGTGATAGATGGTTGAACTCTGTCTGGTTTATATTCTCCAGTATTTATAACTCTTTGTAAAATATCATTTTTATTTGTGGCAACTATTAGTTTGTTTATTGGTAGCCCCATTTTTTTAGCAATATAGCCAGCATAAATATCTCCAAAGTTACCAGTTGGTACTGAAAAACTTATATTTTCCTTTTTTAATTTAAAGTATGAATAAAAATAATAAACAATCTGACAAATAATCCTCGCCCAATTAATAGAATTTACACCAGACATATTTATTTTTGTTCTAAAAGTATCTTCATTAAACAACTCTTTTATAATTTTTTGACAATCATCAAATGATCCCTCTATCGCAACATTATAAATATTAGGTCCACCAATAGTTGTCATAATTTTTCTTTGAGTTTCAGAAATTTTATTATGCGGATGCAGTACAAAAAGATTTATATTTTTTCTATTACTTAAAGCAGCTATTGCAGCAGATCCAGTATCGCCAGAAGTAGCTACAACTACATTGACGATCTTTTTTTTAGCGACTTGCAAATGATCATACATGTTTCCAATAATCTGCATTGCAATGTCTTTAAAAGCTAAAGTTGGTCCATGATAAAGTTCTAATAGATTTATTTCTCCAATTTTTTTTAGTTTAACAACCTCTTTGACAGTAAAACTTTTGTATGACTTATCTATTAAAAAATTAAGTTCATCCTTATTGATTTCATTTGAACAAAAATTAAATATTATTTCTGTTGCGAGATCTTTATAGCTTAATTGACTTAATCTATTTAAATCTCCTTTATCATATTTTTTTATTTCACTAGGTAAAAATAACCCTCCACCTGGTGCTAAGCCTCTTAAGAAAATATCTTTAAAACTAAATTTTAAAGATTTATCTCTTGTGCTGAAATAGTTCATTTTTTTCTTCTAAAATATAAATAATAAAATATTATTGAAATTGATATTGCATACCATGTTATAGCATATTTAAGGTGATTATTTGGCACATCAACACTAATCTTTTTTGGTAGTGGTGTCTTTACTTGACCATCTTCAAGAAAAATTACAAATTCATTAAATTGTTTGCCTGTGAATTCTCTTATATCCTCTAAATTTATTGAAAACCAAACATTATCTACAATATCATTGGCAGGTTTAAACATATTTGGTTTATAAATTTTTCTTAAAAATCCAACAATTTTTTGCTCAGCACCTTTTTGTGAGTTTATAGTTGGACTTCCTTTTAGCTCTTTACTAATCCAGCCTCTATTTATTAGAACATTTTCATTTTTATCAGTCTTAAAAGGAGTTATTACATCATATCCTGGTTTTCCACTATCATTTAAACTATATAAATAAATTTGCTGATCAAAATTAAATTTTCCCTTAGCGTTTACTCTATAGTAATTTTTTTTAATTAAATTCGAATACTCTACGGGTCTTGATTTTAATCCAATGGTTATTTCATTAATAATTTCTAGTTTCCATTGTAATCTATAAAGTTGCCAAGTACCTAGAGCACAAAATATTGTTATAAAAAAAATTACAAATAACTGAAATAAAAATGCTTTTTTCAATTTGAGATTAACTTCCCCAAATGTAAATGGCTGCAAATAAAAATAACCATACTACATCAACAAAATGCCAGTACCAAGCAGCTGCTTCGAATCCAAAATGGTGCTCAGAGTTAGAGTGTCCTCTCATACTTCTGAACAAACAAACAGCCAAAAAGATTGTACCGACTATTACGTGAAAACCGTGAAATCCTGTTGCCATATAAAAAGTTGAGCCATAAATGTTACCATCTATTGTAAATGTTGCATGATGATATTCGTAAGCCTGAAAACAAGTAAATATAAAACCTAAAAATACTGTAAGCACTAATCCATTAACCAGAGCTTTCCTGTCATTTTCTAACATTGCATGATGCGCCCAAGTTACTGTGGTTCCTGACAGGAGTAATATTAAAGTATTAATTAATGGAATGTCCCAAGGATCAAATGTTTTTATATCTGGTGGAGGCCAAGTAGCGCCCACTGCTTCCGTTGGAAATAGACTTGCATTAAAGTATGCCCAAAACCAAGCAACAAAAAACATTACCTCTGAAGCAATAAAAAGTACCATACCGTATCTATGACCTATTTGAACTACTTGAGTATGATGACCTTGAAATTCAGCTTCTTCAATAACGTCTCTCCACCACATGAACGAGCCATAAATCACTAAAGCAAAACCAACAAGTAAAAGCCATAAAGCTTTTGAATGAAAATAGTAAACTGCTCCAAAAGCTAGAACTAAAGTAGAAAAAGAAACATAAATAGGCCAGGGACTTGGGTCTACTAGATGAAATCCATGTTTTTTTTCTTTAGATGACATAATTATACTTCTTTTTCTTTTTTAAAATAGTCTGATGAAAAAAATGTAAAAGATAAGGTTACATCAGAAACATTTTTAGTTTTATTATCATCAACTACTTTTGGATCCAAGAAAAATGTCAACACAAACTCTCTTTTTTCCCCTGCTTTAAGGGTTTGTTTTTCAAAACAAAAACATCCTATCTTATTAAGATAAATACCAAATGGTGCTGGTGAAACATTAAAAGATGCAGAACCAGAGGAAATTTTGGTGTTAGGATTCTCTACATAAAATTTTACAGTATGAACTTCTCCAGGTTTCAAGTCTAAAGTCTTGATTTCAGGAGTAAAATTCCAATCTAAAGTACTATTTATATTAGTGTCAAATCTCATTTTAAAATCTTGATTTACTACAATTTTTGGAATTTCTTTCTTTGATGCGTTTTGAGTTGTTCCTCCAAAGCCGGTAACTCTACAAAATAAATCGTAAAGAGGTACTGCTGCAAAAGATAACCCTAACATAAATAAAAAAATTGATACTAATATTATAGGTGTAAGTTTTCTTTTGTTTATACTCATTAAATTTCCCTATTATAAATCCCTATATTATAGAATGTAAGTACAAATAAAAAAACCATAAATAAAATAAGAATAACAGCTGTTACAAGGTTCTTTTTCTTTTTATTCATGAGTTTGCTTTAATTAAATTATCAAATAATAATGTTAAAAATATAAAAAATAAGTAAAATATTGAGTAAACAAAAATTTTCCTTGCTATAATATTTGAGCTTTTTGAATTGCCTTCGATGAATAATCTATAACATAAATATACATAATAAGTTGTCATTATTAGAGAAGCTGTCAGATAAAAAAAGCTGGCAAAATCAAAAAAATAAGGAGCTATAACAACTGGAAACATTAAGAAAGAATATACAAGAATGTTTAATTTCGTTTTTTTTGATCCAGCTATAATTGGTAACATTGGAATTTTAGCAATTTTATAATCTCCAGCTTTATATAAACTTAAAGCCCAGAAATGAGATGGAGTCCAAAAAAATATTATTAAAAATAAAATAATCGGTTCTATTGAAATTTGTCCTGTAGCTATAGTCCAGCCTATAACGGGAGGTAAAGCTCCAGCTGCACCTCCAATTACAATATTTTGTGGAGTTTTTCTTTTTAACCAAATTGTATAAATAAAAAAATAAAAGCCAATAGTAAATGCTAAAAGAGCTGATGATAATAAATTTGAAGACTGGTAAAGAATTGTTGTCGATAATATAGATAAAATTATACCAAAATATAATGCTTGATTCTTTTTAACTCTTCCAGTTGGTATTGGTCTCAAGCACGTTCTGCTCATTAAAGCATCTAAATCCGACTCGTACCACATATTTAAAGCTCCAGCTGCTCCTGATCCCATTGCAACTGCTAATAAAGAAATAATTGAATTTGATAAAGTAATATTAGTAGGTGAAATAATCAATCCTACCATACAAGTAAACAAAACTAGAGACATAACCCTAGGTTTCATCAAATTAAAAAAAGATTGTAAATTGAGTACCAAACTTGGTTTATTATTTCTAGATTTTGTTAGTATTTGGCTCAATTTATTTTACTTTAGGCAGCTCTTCAAAAGTGTGAAATGGTGGCGGTGAAGTAACAGTCCATTCCAATGTTGTAGCGCCTTCTCCCCAAGGATTTTGTTCAGCTTTTCTTTTTTTTATAAAAGAGTATAGAAGATTTAATAAAAATACAGCTAGCCCAACAATAGAAATATAAGAACCTATTGAGGATATATAATTCCACCCTGCAAAGGCATCTGGATAATCAGCGTATCTTCTTGGCATACCAGCGAGACCTAAAAAATGTTGGGGAAAGAAAATTAGGTTTACACCGATAAAAGTTAGCCAAAAATGAAGTTTACCTAAAAACTCAGAGTACTCATAACCGCTCATCTTGCTGAACCAATAGTACCAACCAGCAAAAATTGCAAAAACTGCTCCTAAAGACAATACGTAATGGAAATGAGCAACTACATAGTAAGTATCGTGTAGTGCGGTATCTACACCTGCATTAGCTAATACGACGCCAGTAACTCCGCCTAATGTAAATAAAAATATAAATCCTATAGCCCAAAGCATTGGTGTTTTAAAACTAATAGATCCACCCCACATAGTTGCTATCCAAGAGAAAATTTTTATACCGGTTGGCACAGCAATGATCATTGTGGCTGCTAAAAAATAGGCCTTAGTATCTGTATCTAATCCTACTGTATACATATGATGAGCCCAAACAACAAAACCGACAACACCTATTGCTACCATGGCATAAGCCATACCTAAATAACCAAATACTGGTTTTTTAGAAAAAGTTGAAACTATATGACTAATCATTCCAAAACCAGGAAGAATTAAAATGTAAACTTCCGGATGTCCAAAAAACCAAAATAAATGTTGGAAGAGTACCGGATCACCTCCAGTTTGAGCCTCAAAGAAAGCTGTACCAAAGTTTCTATCTGTTAAAAGCATTGTAATGGCACCAGCTAAAACAGGTAAAGATAATAAAAGTAAAAATGCTGTTACAAGAATAGACCAAGAGAATAAAGGCATCTTATGTAATGTCATACCAGGAGCTCTCATGTTTAATATTGTCGTAATAAAGTTAATTGCTCCTAAGATTGAAGAAGCTCCGGCAATATGTAAGCTTAAAATAGCAAGATCCATTGCTGGTCCAGGTTGACCAGTTTTTGAAGACAAAGGCGGGTATATGGTCCAACCACCTCCAACCCCTTGAGCTCCAGGAGGTCCGTCAACAAAAATAGATGATATTAATAGTATGAAAGCTACTGGCAACAACCAAAAAGAAATATTATTCATTCGAGGAAATGCCATATCAGGAGCACCAATCATTATTGGAACAAACCAATTACCAAAACCACCAATCATGGCTGGCATTACCATGAAAAATATCATGATTAATCCATGACCGGTAACTAAAACGTTATACAAATGATAATTTCCTCCAAGAATTCCATCTCCCGGATGCATTAACTCCATTCTCATTACAACAGAAAATAAAGATCCAATAATTCCTGCTATAATTGCAAAAATAAGATACATAGTTCCGATATCTTTGTGATTAGTAGAATAAGCCCATCTCTTCCATCCAGTTGGATTTGAGTGGTGAGTTTCTGCTGAAGTTTGTCCGTACATTATTGAACTTCCTTAATTTTTTTAGCAACTTTAATATTATTTTTTATATCGTCTTTAGCAAACTCTATTTTTGCTTTTTCCAACCACTTATTATATTCATCTTCTGTGACAACATTAACTGTAATAGGCATGAATGCATGTTTGATTCCACAAAGCTCTGAACATTGTCCGTAAAAAGTTCCTGTTCTATCTGCTTTAAACCAAGTTTCATTAATCCTACCAGGAACAGCATCTCTTTTAACACCAAAAGACGGTAATGCCCAGGCGTGTAAGACATCGTTAGCTGTAATCATAACTTTTACAACTTTGTTAACTGGTACAAAAACTTCGTTATCAACTGTTAATAATCTAGGCTGATTTTCTTTTAAATCCTCGTCTTTAATCATGTAAGAGTCAAAAATAATATTTTCATCTGGGTACTCATAACCCCAATACCATTGGTAGCCTATAGCTTTGATAGTAACATCTGCTTTTGGAATGGTGTCTTGAGAATATAAAACTTTAAAAGATGGAACTGCCATTACAATTAAAATTAAACATGGAATTAAAGTCCAAAGAACCTCGATCATCGTATTGTGGCTTGTTGTTGATGCTACTTTATTTTTCGATGCTCTATATCTTACGCAGGTATATAAAAGTAAGAATAATACAAAAGCTGTTATCGCTGTAATAATAGGTAAAAGCATATAATCATGAAACCAAACAATATCTGACATGCTTTTAGATGCTGATTTTTGGAACCCAAGTTGCCAGTCTTTTGGCTCATTGGCCATAACAGAGCTAGATAATAAAAAAGTTACAGAAACAATTTTTTTAATCATGAGTTTTTTATACAGCTTTTAGATGATTTCACAATTTCAATTAATGCGACAATTAATGAAAATCATTGATAAAATTAACTAATGAAATAGCGCTTATTACTGCAGTATCTGATCTTAAAACGTTTCTGGATAATGAAAAAGGTTTTACTGACAAATTTCCGAGTATTTTTTCACGTTCTTGAGTTGAAAAATCACCTTCCGGTCCAATTAAAATACATAAAGATTTGCTTTCTTTAAAATCCTCAGCTTTAAGACTTTCTCTAGAATTTACATCAGCAAATAACAACTTAGAGGTTCCATCTATATTTTTTAAAAAATCCTTTAGTTTAATTATTTCTGAAATTTCAGGAGGGTTTAATTGATTAGATTGCTCTGTAGCTTCTATAATTATTTTCTTTGCTCTTTCGTAATTTAATTCTTTTATTTCAGTTCTTTCAGAAATGATAGGAATTATCTTATTAATACCAAGTTCTGTTGCTTTTTGAAGAATGTTATCCATTGGAATTTTTTTGACTAAACAAATTGCTAGTTCAACTTTTGATAAGGGACCGCCTTGTCTAATTTTTTCTAAAAATTTTACTTCAACTCTATCTTTTTCTAAGAAAATTATCTCACTCTTCCATTCCCCTTCTTTATTAAAAAAATTAATATTTGAGCCTCTCTTAAGTCTCATAACATTAACTACATAGTGGGTGTGCTCTTTTGAAAGTAGCTCAGTTGTATTTTCAACTATACTGTTAGGATAATATAATCTAATATTCATAAATAACTTATATATAATAAACAAAATTAAATTAATCAAAGGAACTTTATTATGGAAAAAGGGCTAAGAGCAGAAGACTCTCCATTAGGCGTAAATGTAGTTGAGGGAAAATCTTATTTTTGGTGTTCGTGTGGAAAAAGCTTAAAACAACCTTTTTGTGATGGATCTCACAAAGGAACAAAGTTTACTCCCCTTAAATATACGGCAGATCAATCTAAAAAAGTTTTTTTCTGTACTTGTAAACAAACTAATGATCCGCCAATGTGTGATGGATCGCATAATACAAAAGATAAATGAATACAAAGGCTATATTATTTGACGCTTACGGAACTTTATTCGATGTAAATTCTGCTGCAGAAAAATGTAAAGATAAGATAGGGGATAAGTGGGAAGTTTTTGCAAATTTTTGGAGAACAACTCAGCTTGAATATACATGGCTTAGAAGTTTAATGAAAAGACATAAAGACTTCTGGAAGATAACAGAAGATAGCTTGGATAAGTCGATGAAAGTTTTTAATATTGATATGAGTATGAAGAACGATTTGTTAAACCTTTATAGGGTTTTATCTCCTTATCCTGAAGTAAAAGAAGTATTAGAAAATTTAAAAAAGAGACAATTTAAACTTGCTGTACTTTCAAATGGAACTCCAGCTCTTCTTAATGAATTGGTAAAAAGTAACGATTTAGATAATCTATTTGATGATCTTTTTTCAATAGAAGAAGTTAAGATCTATAAGCCTGACGCGAAAGTTTATGACATGCCTATAAATAAATACAAAATTAAACCAAGTGAAATTGTCTTTTTAAGTGCAAACACTTGGGATGTTTCTGGTGGTGGAAACTATGGCTATAATGCTGTTTGGGTTAATAGAAACAATAATATTTTTGATAATTTAGATTATAATCCTAAAGACGAGATAAACAATTTATCGCAGTTACTAGATTTAATTTAAAAGTTAGTATCTATTATGTCACAAATTGAAGTAAAAAAAGTTATTAAAGCTCTCAATGCTTCAGATGGAGCTGGAGTAAAATTAAAAAGAAGCATTGGAACACCTCAGGCAGATTATATTGATCCATTTTTAATGTTAGATGAATTTGGATCTGAAAATAAAGATGATTATTTAGCAGGATTTCCTCCCCATCCTCATAGAGGTATAGAAACTGTAACTTACATGTTGAGCGGTAAATTTGAGCACGAGGACAGCACTGGATCTAAAGGAAAAATGGAGCCAGGTGATGTGCAGTGGATGAAGACAGGAAGAGGTATTATACATTCTGAAATGCCAGCGATGTCTGGAGGTAAATTATTAGGTTTTCAGCTATGGATTAACATGCCGGCTAAATTGAAAAAAAACAAACCTGAGTACTTGTATATTAAAGGTAAGGAATTAGGTGTTCACAAAGATAGTGAAAAGACTGTAAAAGTTATAGCTGGTAAATTTGAAAAAGCTGAAGGGCCAATAATAAAACATAACGTTGAACCATTATACTTTCACATTATCCTTGATAAAGGAAAGGAATTTAATTGTAATGTCCCGAATAAACATAATGCTTTTATCTATTTACTTACAGGAGAATTAAAGATTGGAGAAAAAAAACATTTTGAAACAAATAATTCAAATTTAATTTTATTGGAAAATGGAAATGAACTTAAAGTTAAAGCAATCAAAAAAACTGAGTTTCTTTTTATTGCTGGAAAGCCAATAGGTGAACCTATTGCTAGAGGCGGTCCATTTGTAATGAATACAAAAGCTGAGATTCTTGAAGCAATTCAAGACTATAATAACGGAACATTTGCTAAATATTAAAAGTTCTATTAACTTAATCCAATATGTCTAAATCAATTATTATTAAAAAAAATGGTGGTCCAGAAGTTTTAGAGCTTACAGATATAAAAGTTGGTAAACCTGGACCTAATGAAATAAAAATTACTAATCTCGCGATTGGTTTAAACTATATTGACACCTATCATAGATCTGGTTTGTATCCTGTACCCTTGCCAAGCGGTATTGGTTTAGAAGCAGCTGGGAAAATAGATGAAGTCGGATCAAACGTTACAGATTTTAATAAAGGGGATAAAATCGCATATGCCTCAATGCCACTAGGGTCTTATTCTGAGCAAAGAATAATTCCGGCCAAATCAGTGGTAAAAATACCTGAGGGGATCTCTTATAAGATGGCTGCATCTTTAATGACAAAAGGTTTGACTACTAATTATTTACTAACACAAACTTATCCAATTAAAGCAGGAGAAACTGTGCTTTTCCATGCAGCTGCTGGAGGAGTTGGTCAAATTTTTGCTCAATGGGCTAACAGTGTTGGAGCTAAAGTAATTGGCACTGTAGGATCTGATGAAAAAATAGAGATTGCTAAAAAAAATGGTTATCAGCACGTTATTAACTATTCAAAAGATGACTTTGCTAAAGAAGTTATGAAAATTACAAATAATCAAGGTGTTACAGCTGTATTTGATGGAGTTGGAAAAAAAACTTTTAAACAGTCAATAGCGTGTTTAAAAACAAGAGGAATGATGATCAGTTTTGGGAATGCATCAGGTCCTTTAGATCCAATTGATGTACCTAAAGATATTCAAGCAAAAAGTTTATTTTTTACAAGACCTGCAGGAGGTCATTATTTTACTGAAAAAAAAGAATTACAGGCAGCAGCAGATTTGATGTTTGAAAAAGTAAGATTTGGTAAAATCAAATTAAATATATTTAAAGAATTTAAGTTAGAAGAAGTTAAAAAAGCACATGAAGATTTAGAGGGTAGAAAGCTTCTTGGACCTTGCATAATAGTTCCTTAATGAAAGAGTCGTTAATTTCTCCTTGTATAAGTATTTGTAAAGTAGATCCTGTGACAGGTTATTGTTATGGTTGTGCCAGAACAGAGATAGAAAAAAAAATATGGAGAGATGAAAAAACAACTAGAGAATGGAAACTTAAAAACCTTGACGAGATACTTAATAGAATGGAAGGTTGGCAATTAAGCGCTTTTAAAGAATCTTACAAACACAAATTGGAAAACGGAATATCGCTGTTTAAGAAAAACCTTTTGAAAAATGAGAGAGATTAAAGATCTTTTTTCATAGAGTCCATATCGCTCAAATGAAATTTAAGTGCCTGATTTGATAATCTTATTTCCTGTAAAAAAAGAAATATTGAAATTATCATACAAATACAGCATGCTGCAAAATTTAGACGAGCAACTTGTAACGTATTTACATAAAGCATTAAAACAGTTGTCATATTAAAAAGAAATCCGAAGGCACCGAATCCCATTACATACTTTAATAAATTTGCTCTTTTATTTAAAACGTGTAATTGATTTTCCCATTCAGGAGGAACTTTTTTTTCAAATGTATATTGATCATGTATTTGTCTAATAAGAGCGCTAAGAGTATGAAATCTATTACTATACATGGTCATCATCAGTGGGATAGCTGGAAACATTAGTGCAGCAACTGTGTAATCTATATCCATATCGAATCAAATTGATTATGGAGATAGTGTTTGATATTTACAAGACATATTTTCATGGAACATTTAAAAATATTTATTGATTTAACAAGATTAAATAAACCAATTGGTTTCATGCTTTTATTCTGGCCTTGTTCATGGGGTCTAGCTTACTCCTACTCACGTGATCAAGATATTAAAATTTATTTAATTTATTTAACACTTTTTTTTATTGGAGCGGTTTTGATGAGAAGCGCGGGTTGCATATTTAATGACATTGTTGACCGAGATTTAGATAAACAAGTTGAAAGAACAAAACAAAGGCCAATTGCTTCAAATAGAATAAGTGTAAAAAGATCTTTTTTATATGTTATTTTTTTATGTATCTTAGCTTTATTTGTTCTAGTTCAGTTTAATTTTTTAACAGTAGCTTTAGGATTTGGATCAATGCTCTTAGCTTTTTCATATCCATTTATGAAAAGAATAACCTATTGGCCACAATTATTTTTAGGTTTGACTTTTAATTGGGGGATTATAATGGCCTGGACAGCTGTAAATAATTACATATCACTAGAAATAATCATACTATATGTATCGGCCATATTTTGGACATTGGGCTATGACACCATTTATGGAGCTCAAGATATGGTCGATGACGAAATAATTGGGATAAAGTCTGCATCTATAAAGTTTAAAAAAAACATAAAGTTTTTTGTAGGCTTAAGCTACTTTTTAACTTTATTATTACTGACTCTAATATTTTTTAAGTCAATGGGATTAAATATTTTTACATTTACGTTTTCTTTATTTGGAATTAGTTTAATTTATCAAATTTTAAAGTTTAATCCATCAAATCCTGAAAGTTGTTTGCAAGCATTTAAATTAAACAATATGTCTGGATTAATTTTATTTTTAACTATTTGTTCAATTAATTATTCATAATGAAATTTCAAGAACTAAAATCAATTCTAATCAGGCTTTATAAAGAATATGTAAAAATACATATCAATAGAATTTTAATAGCTTTAGTATTATCTCTTCTAGTAGCAGGAAGTACTTCGGCAACAGCTTGGCTATTAGATCCAGCAGTAAAAAAAATTTTTATTGAACAAGATCGAACTTTAGCTTGGGTTATTCCAATATTAATAATACTAGCTTTTGCAACTAAAGGTCTTTCTTTGTATTTTGCTCGGATGAATGTGTTTATAGTAGGTCACTCAGTTGCAGGTGAAATACAGAAAAAAATATCTGAAAATATTTTAATCACTGATATTCAAACTTTAGATAATCGACACTCTGGAAAATATATCTCAAACATAATGTTTGACGCTCATCAAGTACAATCACTTGTGAGTTCAGGAGTTTTAAATCTAATGAAAGATAGTTTTTCTGTAGTAGCTTTGGTTTCTTTAATGTTTTACCAAAATTGGAAATTAGCTTTGTTCGCAATACTCATGATGCCACTTGCAGCAGGTTTAGCAAAAAATTTAGGTAAAAGAATAGGAAAGGCTATAGGCGAAGCAGGAGAATTATCTGGAAAACTGACAGCTTTTTTGTCTGAAATTATTAAAGGTTCTAAGATGATTAGAATTTACCAAAAAGAGAATGAAGAAAATAAAAACGCTAATAAAATAATTAATGAATTGGTGAATAAAAGCATCAAGATTGATAGTGTAATGATTAGGGCAACCCCTATTATGGAAATTTTAACTGGTTTTATGATAGCTGGTTTTATTTTTTTCTCGGGAAAATTAATTTCAGCAGGTGAACTGGAGGTAAATCAATTTTTTTCTTTTCTTGCAGCTATGATGCTGGCTTACCAACCAATTAGATCGTTGGCCACCATAAATATGCTTGCACATCAAGGAGCCACTGCTTTCAAAAGAATTTCAAATATAATTGATAAATCTATTGAAATTAAGGATGATGAAAATTTACCAAAACTTGAGATTAAAAAATGTAATATTTCTTTTAGAGATATTGGGTTTAAATATCAATCAACCGAAAAAAGAGCTGTAAAAAATATTAAGATGGAAATCTTTGGGGGGTCTATGACTGCTTTTGTAGGTCATAGTGGAGCAGGAAAAAGTACAATCATTAATCTTCTTCCAAGATTTTATGATCCTCAACAAGGAAAAATATTGATCGATGATCAAGATATAACAAAAGTAGCTTTAAGCTCATTGCGAAAAAACATTTCATTAGTTAGCCAAGATATAATTTTGTTTGATGATACAATTAAAAATAATATTGCCTATGCAAACTCTAGCGCAACTCAAGAAGAAATTATGGAAGCTTGTAAATTTGCTGCTGCGAGCGAATTCATAGAAAAATTACCTAATAATTATAATACTTTAATTGGAGAAAATGGCGTAAGGTTGTCTGGAGGGCAAAAACAGAGGATTTCTATTGCGAGAGCAATTTTAAAAAAATCTCCTATAATTCTTTTGGACGAAGCAACTTCTTCATTAGATGCTGACTCTGAAGAAATTGTTCAAAATGCAATAATTAATTTGACAAAAAATAAGACTACACTTGTTATTGCCCATCGACTTTCTACGATTCATAAAGCTAACAATATATTTGTGTTAAAGAATGGAGAGATAATTGACTCAGGTGATCATAGCTATCTCATTGATAAATGTAAGGAATATAAATCTTTGTACGAAAAACAATTAAAGTAGATTAAATGATTCTTTGTTACAGATTTCTTACTATTTTTTTTTACCCTGTTTTTATTGTAATAATATTTTTTAGAAAATTTTTTAATAAAGAAGATAAAAAAAGATATAAAGAGAAAATTTTTTCTACTTCATTTTCTCCTGTAGATAGAAAACAAAAAAAACTAATATGGTTTCACGCAGCTAGTATTGGAGAAGTTCAAAGTATATTTCCTGTTGTTTCAAAATTAAATAAGAAAAATAAAAACTTAGATTTTCTTATTACTACTGTTACATTAAGTTCAGGAATTCTAGTAAACAAAAAATTTAAAAATAATCAAAATATTTACCATAGGTATTTTCCAATAGATGTAATCTTTTTGGTTAGAAAGTTTTTAGATGAGTGGCGTCCAGATTTAGTTTTATTTGTCGACTCTGAGATTTGGCCAAATTTTATTTTGGAGATAGATAAAAGAGAGATCAAATCAGTTGTAATTAATGCCAGAATAACCAAAAAATCATTTAATAAATGGATGTTAGTTCCAAGATTAGCAAAGAAAATATTTAATTCTTTTGAATTGTGTTTAGCTGCAAGTATGGAGTCAAAAAAATATCTCAAAAAACTTAATGCTAAAAACTTAAAATATTACGGCAACTTAAAACTTTCTAGCTCAGTTAAATTTAAAGAAGTTAAAGATAAAAATAAAATTATTTTTAAAAATAGGAAAATATGGTGTGCAGCAAGTACCCATAGAAGTGAAGAAATTGTATGCCTTAAAACACATATAAATTTAAAAAAAAAACAAAAAAACTTGCTTACTATTATTATTCCTAGACATATCAATAGATCAAATGAAATAAAAAAATTATGTCAAAAATTAAATTTAAGATCACAAATATTAAAAGAAAATGATTTAATTAAAAAAGATAAGGAAGTTGTCATCATCAATTCTTTTGGTTTACTTCCAATATATTTCAGATACTCAAAAAGTGTCTTTATGGGTAAATCAATTGTTAAAGAATTGGAGGAAACAAGTGGTCAAAATCCTATCGAAGCCGCAAAGCTGGGATGTAAAGTATATCACGGTCCATTTGTAAATAATTTTAAAGAAATCTATAAATTTCTTAAAATGTTGGGAATAACAGAAGAAATAACAAACGATAAAATACTAGCAATAAAAATATTACGTGACTTTAAAAATTCGCAAAATAGTAAAAATAAAATAATCAAAAAAATTACAAATTTAGGAGACAGAATTTTAAAAAATAATGTAAGGGAAGTGCAAAACCTAATTATATGAAAATATTAAAACCGAAATTTTGGCAGAATGAGATAAATATATTTTCTATTCTTCTTTTTCCTTTAACGATTATTTATTATGTTTTGATAAACTTAAGAAAAATTGTTTCTTTACCTAAGAAATTCGATATTCCCATAATTTGTATTGGAAATATTTATGTTGGGGGGACTGGAAAAACACCATTATCGATTTTAATAGCAGATCAACTTAAATCTAATAAAAAACCTGCAATTATAAAAAAATATTATAAAAACCACATAGATGAACATAATTTGATTAAATCAAAAATAGACTGTTTGATTTTAGATAAATCACGGATAAAAGCAATTAATGAAGCAATTAAAAAAAATTATGACGTTGTAATTTTAGATGATGGTTTTCAAGATTACTCTTTTAAAAAAAAATTAAATATTATTTGTTTTAATAGCAATCAATTGGTTGGTAATGGAATGCTTTTTCCTTCAGGACCCCTTAGGGACTCTATGAATTCTTTGAAGGAGGCTAACTTCGTAATTATAAATGGTCCTAAAAATTTTAAATTTGAAGAGAAAGTCCTTAGTGTTTCAAAAGAAATAAAAATTTTTTACTCGAAGTATTTACCTTCAAACCTTAACCAATTTAAAAATAAAAAACTCCTTGCCTTTTCGGGAATCGGTAACAATGAAAATTTTTTTGAAATGTTAGAAGATAATCATTTAAACGTAAAAGAAAAATTAGCTTTTCCTGATCATTATACATTTAATAAAAATGAGTTAAATCAAATTATAAAAAGATCGATTAAAAATGGATATGATATTGTTACTACAGAAAAAGATTATTTTAGAATTAAAGACTATGGATTTAAAGAAATTAATTACTTAAAACTTGAACTTGAAATTTTAAAAAAGGATAAACTGATAAATCAGATTAAAAAACTCTTATGATAAAAACAATCAAATACCTCATTCAAGCTATATTCATATATTTATTTTTTTTTATTGGAAAAATACTTGGTATTAAAATAAGTAGAAAAATTTTTTCTTTTTTATTTAAAAAACTTGGTCCAACAATTAAATCTAAAAATGTAATTAATCGTAATTTATTAAAATTTTCTAATAATCTTTCTAAAACAGAGATAAATAAAATTTGTGAAAATATGTGGTCAAATTACGGTATGACGTTTATTGAATATATTTTTTTAAAGAATCTGAGAAAAAGTAATTTACATATTAGAATAAATGGAGAAGAAAAATTAGAAAAAATTAGAAATGATAATAAACCAGTTATATTTGTTTCAGGTCATTTTGCTAACTTTGAACTTATGTCTATGGAAATTTCTAAAAAAAATATTAAACTAGCAACTATCTATAGACCTCTAAATAATTTTTTTTTAAATCCATTAATGGAATATTTAAGAAGAAATTTTGTTTGTAAAAATCAGATTAAAAAAGGACGTCTAGGAGTAAAACAATCAATTGAATTCTTAAATAAAAATCACAGTATTGCACTTATGATAGATCAAAGAGTATCAGAGGGAGAGAAGATTAAATTTTTTAATGGTGAAGCATATACAACAACTTTACCAGCTCAACTTGCTTTGAAATATAATTTAAAAATATTTCCTATTTTTATTGAGAGACAAAATGACGATTTTTTTAATATTGAAGTTTATGATGCAATTTTACCTCACAATTATAATAATAAAATTGAGATTTCAAAAAAGCTTAATGAAGTTTTAGAAAAAATGATTCTAAAAAATCCTAATCAGTGGATTTGGACACATGATAGATGGAAATAAATTATTTTTTATTTTTCAAGCTTTCTTTTACTTCTATTGGAGAAAAATAAGCTTCTTGTAATTCAACACTCCAATAACTCAACTCTCTAAGAGGTATTTTCCTTCCCGAAATAGCACATGATACAAAATCACCTTGCTCTAAAATTTCAAAAGAGTTGTGCTTAAATTTAAGTTTAGCTTTTTTTTTATCCATCTATAAAATATATATATATTATATCTTTTCTTATGAATATTGCTTTAATAGGTAGTGGTGGTAGAGAACATGCTTTATGCAAAAAAATATCAGAGTCACGACTAGTAAAAAATATAATTTGTATACCTGGAAATGCTGGAACAGCTGAAATTGCAAAAAATATAGACATAGATATTTTAAATTTTAATAAATTATTAAAAATTTTAAAATTGAATGAAATTAATCTAGTTGTTGTTGGTCCAGAGGAGCCGCTGGTCAAAGGAATAGTTGATTTTCTAAAAAAAAATAAAATTAAAGTATTTGGACCAAATAAATATGCTTCAAAATTAGAGGGTTCAAAAGCCTTTGTAAAATCAATTTGTAAAAAATATAAAATTCCAACTGCAAAGTTTAAAGTTTGTAAAAATAATAATGACATTAAAAAATTTTTAAAAGAGAATAAAATGCCACTAGTTGTTAAAGCAGATGGTTTGGCGGCAGGCAAAGGAGTAACAATTTGTAAAACTCAAAGACAAATTTTTAAAGTTTCAAGTGAAATATTTAAGGGTAAATTTAAATCTTCAAGCAAACTTGTGCTTGAAGAATTTTTAGAGGGAGAGGAAGCAAGTTATTTCGCAATTGTAGATAAAAAGAATTTTAAATTTTTTGGTTCAGCTCAAGACCATAAAAAGGTTAAAGAAAAAGATAGAGGTCCAAATACTGGAGGTATGGGAGCGTATTCACCTGCTCCAATCATAAATAAAAAGTTAGAGATAAAAATTATAAATAAGATAATTAAACCTACCTTGTTTGCATTAAAAAAAGAAAAAAATGCTTACACTGGTTTTTTATACGTTGGATTAATGATAAAGCATGGTGAACCATATTTAATCGAATACAATGTAAGAATGGGGGATCCAGAATGCCAAGTAATTATTCCTCGTTTAAAAACAGATATTTTAGAAATTTTTGAAAAAACAATATCAAATAAATTAGATGATATTAGAATTGAGTGGAAAAATTTCAAATGTATGACTATTGTTTTATGTTCTAAAGGTTATCCGGGTAAATATAAAAAAAATAAACTTATAAAAAA
>CACHLD010000004.1 GCA_902580565.1 uncultured Pelagibacteraceae bacterium
TATGCAGTTTCAGTTTTATCGGGGAATAGAAATTTTGAAGGAAGAATAAGTCCAGATGTTAAAGCTAATTATCTTGCCTCTCCACCGCTTGTAGTTGCTTTTGCTTTAGCTGGTAATATGAATTTTGATATGTACAAAAATTCCCTCGGTACTGACAAAGACGGCAAAGAAGTATTTTTAAAAGATATTTGGCCAAGCAATAAAGAAATTGAAGATATAATGTTAAAATCAATTAATGCAGAAATGTTTATTGATCGTTATTCAAATGTTTCAGAAGGTCCTAAAGAATGGAGTGCTATTAAAACCGTAGATAGTAGCATTTACAATTGGGAAGATAATTCTACTTACGTTAAAAAACCTCCTTTTTTTGATAATTTGCCAGATCAGCCAGAAGGATTTAAACCAATCAAAGATGCAAGGCTATTACTTTTATTAGCTGATACAGTTACTACTGATCACATCTCTCCAGCAGGAAATATTAAGAAAGATAGCCCAACAGGAGATTATTTTATGAAAAACCAAGTCCAACAAAAAGACTTTAATTCTTATGGGGCCAGAAGAGGTAATCATGAAGTAATGATGAGAGGTACATTTGGAAATATAAAAATTAGAAACGAAATGGCACCAGGTACAGAAGGCGGATTCACAACTTTACAACCAGATGGAAAAGTTATGAGTGTTTATGATGCTGCTGTTGAATATAAAAAAAGAGGAAATGATCTAGTCGTGATAGCTGGAAAAGAATATGGCACTGGTTCCTCAAGAGATTGGGCGGCTAAAGGCACAAAACTTCTTGGCATTAAAGCTGTAATTGCAGAGAGTTTTGAGAGAATACATAGATCTAATTTAATCGGGATGGGTATTTTGCCTCTCCAATTTAAAGAGGGCTTCGATAGAAAAAAATTGAAAATTATTGGTTCCGAGTTAATTACCGTAGTTGATATAGATAAAGGTGTTAAACCAAGAGAAGAAGTATCATGTGAAATAAAATATAAAGACGGAACAAGCAAGACTATCAAAGTACTTTGTAGAATCGATACTCAAAATGAAGTTGAATATTATAAGAATGGTGGAATCCTTCAGTACGTTCTTAGAAATATGCTTAATTAATGAGAAATATAATTGTAAAAGTACATCCATCAAAAGCTAATTTAAAAAAGAAAAATCAGTTAGCCTGGAAAATAGCAGAGATAGCATCAGATAAAGCTAAGGTGAATAATGATGCTGTTGAAATGGTTATTAATAGAATTATAGATAACGCATCTGTAGCTATAGCCTCTTATAATAGGAAACCAGTTATTTCCGCAAGACAAATGGCTTTAGCACATCCAAGAAAAAATGGAGCAAATGTTTTTGGTTTAAGTTCTAAAGTTAAGGTAGATTGTGAATGGGCAGCTTGGGCAAATGGTACGGCAGTAAGAGAATTAGATTATCATGATACTTTTTTAGCAGCAGACTACAGTCATCCAGGTGACAATATACCAGCTATATTAGCTGTTGCTCAACAAAAGGGATGCAGTGGTATGGATCTTATAAAAGGTATTTTAACTGGGTACGAAGTTCAAGTAAATTTAGTCAAAGGCATTTGTCTACATGAACATAAAATAGATCATATAGCTCATTTAGGTCCTAGCGTTGCGGCAGGATTAGGAAGTTTATTAAAATTAAACACAGAGACAATTTATCAATCTGTTCAACAAGCTTTACATATTACAATTTCGACTAGACAATCTAGAAAAGGAGAAATTTCAAGTTGGAAAGCATTTGCTCCAGCTCATGCTGGCAAATTGGCAATAGAGGCCGTAGATAGATGCATGAGAGGTGAAGGAGCTCCTAGCCCGATTTACGAAGGAGAAGATAGTATCATCGCTTATGTTTTATCTGGACCTGGCAAAAAATATATTGTTCCTTTACCAAGAATAAACGAACCAAAAAAAGCTATTTTAGAAACATACACAAAAGAGCATTCTGCAGAATATCAATCTCAAGCACTAATTGATTTAGCTAGAAGATTAAATAAAAAGATCAAAAATTTATCTAATATTTCAAAAATAATCATTGAAACTAGCCATCATACTCATTTTGTAATTGGTACAGGTGCTAACGATCCTCAAAAAATGGATCCAAATGCAAGTCGTGAAACTTTAGACCATTCTATTATGTATATCTTTGCGGTTGCTTTAGAGGATGGTACTTGGCATCATATAAAATCATATACTCCTTCAAGAGCAAAAAGAAAAAGTACAATTAATCTTTGGCATAAAATTTCTACAAAAGAAGATCCAAAATGGACTAAAAAATATCACGATAGGAATCCAAATAAAAAATGCTTTGGGGGTAAAGTTATTATAAAAATGAAAAATGGAGAAACAATCTCAGACGAAATTGATGTAGCAGATGCCCACCCAGCGGGTAACAGACCATTTAAAAGACAACAATATATTGAAAAATTCGAAACTTTAACCAATGGAATAATTTCTAAAAAAGAGAGTAAAAGATTTTTAGAGTCTGTCCAAAAATTAAGAAGAATCAGTCCAGGTGGTCTTAAAAAACTTAACCTGGAGGTTGCACATAGATTTCTAAAAAGATCAAAAAAACCTTTAAAAACAATATTTTAAGCTAAAAATTTTGTTAAATGTTGCAAAAAAACAACACAAAAACCTAAGAAAACTGAGACTTTTTCACTGTTAAAAATTTTTTAATTTATAACTGCTGGACAAATAGGCTTCAAGAAACTACAAAAGCTCATTGATCAATAAATAGTAAAAGAGAGAGAATTAATATGAAAAAACTAATCGCGATAATCGCATCATTCATGTTGAGTAGCAGTGCATTTGCCGGATCTTTCGGTGTTGGTGTATCTGGTTCAATATTTAATATAGAAGCTGATGTGAAAGAGGTTACTTCGTCAGCAGATGCTTTATCTGGTTCGGATACTCACACTGGTTCAGTGAAACACAACATGGTTCCTGTTCCAGCGGTATTTGCAGAATATAACTCAGATATTTTTGGAATAACTTTAGGAGTGGAGCATATTCCTGGTTCTGCCGACATTAGTAAAAACATGAAGAAAAGAACTGAGACGCCATCATCTGGTCAAGACTCAGGATCTTCTGTGGATTACAAAGCTAATGCAAGTATAGAAAATGTTACTACTGTTTATGCTGAAATACCATTCGGAGAAAATTTTTACGTCAGAGGTGGATATATTGAACTAGATGTCATCACGGATGAGTCTGGTGTACAATCATATGGAGACGGTTCAACTGAAGGTATCAACTATGGTCTAGGTTGGAAAAGCGGAACAGACGCAGGTCTAAACTATAAGATTTCTTACGAAGTGATTGATTTAGATACTGTAAGTATAACTGGTTCAAGTGACCACACTGTGTCAGGAGATATTGATACAGCAGGACTTAAACTATCAGTAGGCTATAACTTTTAATTAAATTTAAAAAAAAATTAAACCCTTTCTAACCTTATCGTTTGAAAGGGTTTTTTTTTGGAGCTTACTTAATACCTAAGAAAAATAAAATATTTATTAATTCTTTAATGTTCGTTAATTAAATTATATATTTAAAATATTGAAATGTTAGAACAAGTAATAATCTCAATTCAAATCATACTAATCGATATTATAATGGCTGCAGATAACGCCATAATCATAGGATTGATTGCTGCCAATTTTGCGACTGAAAATAGAAAAAAAATAATAGCCTTTGGTGTTGCAGCAGCTTTTATTTTTAGGATTATATTTGCTTTTTTTGCTGATTTCATGTTCGAATTTGCTTGGATTAAAATTTTGGGTGGAGTTTTACTTTTATGGGTAATTAATAATTTAAGACAAGATTTTTTTGGTAAAAATAAGGTTAAAACACCTCAACTTAAATCTGGTGAAACGCAGTCTTTTCGAGCGGGAGTTTATAAAGTTTTGGTAGCAGATATTGCAATAAGTTTTGATAATGTTATAGGGGTAGTCGGTGCTGCAAAAGGAAACTACTACTTGATGGTAACAGGACTTCTTCTTTCAGTATTTTTAATAGCAACACTTGCAAGTTATTTTGCAGATTATATTAAAAAACACCAATGGTTAGGCTATGTAGGTCTTGTTGCAATCCTAATAATAGCTATCCAATTAATTATTGGCGGATTAGTAGGTTTGGAAGTTCTATCTATTAACGAAAAATACAAGTTTTTATTTAGTATATAAATAAATTGTATTTTAATAATGATAAATAAATATTCCTCAACAAACACGTCAAAAACTAATATATTATTATTATCTATTCCAATTTTTTTTTCAAATTTAGCTATTCCATTAACAGGAATCATCGATACAGGTCTAATGGGTAATTTAGGACAAACGAAATTTTTGGCAGCAACAAGCATAGGAACTTCCGTTATGACAATGATTATCTGGAGTTTTGGATTTTTAAGAATGGGAACAGTAGGTTTAGTAGCTCAACTTTACGGTAAAAGTGATTATAGAGAAATAACAAGGCTATTATTAAGAAACTTTTTAATTATAGTTTTAATATCTATTCCAATAATCTTATTAAAACCACTTATACTAAATTTAATAAAAGAATTATTTTCGACCTCTTCTGAAACTCAACAGCTTATAGAAACTTATGTATCAGTAAGGGTTCTTTCAATACCTGCTGAGTTCACCCTTTATATCTTAATAGGTTTTTATTTAGGCATACAAAAAACAAACATCTCAAGTTTATTAATCATAGTTTTATCTACAGTAAACATAGTTTTTAGCTCTTTTTTTGTCTTATCATTAAATTTAGATATTTTCGGTGTTGCTCTTGGAACTTTAATAGCAAGTTATTTTACAGCAATAATATTTTCTTTTTATTCTTATAAATTTGTAATTAATAAATTCCAAATTTATCCCTCAATACAAGGAATTATTAATTATTCGAAAATGTTAAAATTGATAACTATAAACTTTGATATTTTTATAAGAACTGTAGTTCTTACGTTTTCATTTCTATGGGTTTCATATCTCGGTTCAAAACTAGGAGAAGATTATTTAGCAGTAAATACAATATTGATGCAATTTCTAATTTTATCTGCCTTTTTTCTTGATGCATATGCTTATTCAACAGAAGGAATAGTAGGTTATGCTTACGGAAGAAAAAATAAAAAATCATTTTTATTAGTGGTAAAAAATTCAGTTCAACTTAGCTTTTTTACAGCAATTATAATTTCGTTAATTTATGTGTTATTTTTTAAATCTATTATCAATATTATCACCGATGTTGATATTCTTAGATTTATATCTTACAAACATGCATTTTGGATAATAATATTACCTCCAATTGCCTCTTTTTGCTATCAGTTGGATGGTATATTTATTGGAACTTCACAAACTAAGGAAATGAGAAACGCTATGTTGATATCAGTAATGTCCTTTATAGTTATATCTATATACTTAACTAAATATTTTGGTAACCATGGATTATGGGTATCACTTATTATCTTTATGATTCTAAGATCTTTGACTTTAAAATATTTCTTAAATCGGATTATTAATAAATTCTAGATGCAGATTATATATAAAATACCTGGTTATATACTTCTGTTATTCGGAGGTTTTTGCTTAAGTTGGGGGGGTTTCATCGTCAGGTCTTTTGAAACTTCTAATGCTTGGGAGATCTTATTTTTAAGATCATTTTTCTTTTTTTTTGGAATTTCAACCTTTTTATTATTAATTTATAAAAAGAAAACTTTAAAGATAATAAAAAATTCTGGCCTATCAGCTTTATGCGGTGGATTTGTTATGTCTTTTAGTTTTATTGCTTTTGTTTTTGCTATGATGAATACATCTGTTGCAAATGTTGTTTTTATTATTAGCACTCAAACTATGTTTTTGGCCATACTTGGTTATTTTTATCTTAAAGAAAAAGTTTCAATAATTGGTTTGCTCTCTATCGTTTTAGCAATGACCGGAATTACAGTAATGATAGGAGACTCAATAAATTCAGGAACATTATTTGGAAATCTTGTAGCTTTAATAATTCCAATCAGTTTTTCTATATTAATTATGATAGTAAGAAAGAACCCTAATTTAGATCTGGTGCCGGCTATTTGGTACGCATCAATTTTAAGTTTCTTATACGCTGCTATAATGGTTAATAATTATAATTTTAGCAATAATGACATTTTAATGGGTTTTTTATTAGGTGTTCCACAATTAAGTTTTGGTTTTATATGTATTACGATCGGATCAAGAACTACACGTTCAGTTACAGTTGGTTTGCTTATGCTATCAGAAACAATTTTTGCTCCTTTTTGGGTATGGATTTTTCTAAATGAAATTCCACCTTTAAGTGTGTTTATTGGCGGAACGATTATTATATTTGCCATAATCGTTAAAAGCTTTGATAGACGCATCTCTTTTAAGACTTAATTACATTTGACATTTTTAACTATTTGATAGAGAATCTGCTTTGTAACGGGAGAAACTGCTTAAATGTGGTGCCGAAGGAGCAAATACCCTAAAAACTCTCAGGCAAAAGGACCGTTACAATAATAACTCTGGAAAGCAGGCGAAAGCCTCACCGAAGGATTAAATCTCTCAGGTACACAGACAGACAGGGAAAGAGGAGAGTTATTATGAACCAACAAAAAACAGCTTTATACGAAGTACACAAAAATCTGGGCGCCAAGTTTGTACCTTTCGCAGGATACGAGATGCCTATTCAGTATAAAGATGGCGTTGTTAAAGAACATCTATCTACAAGAAAATATGCCGGCTTCTTTGATGTTTCTCATATGGGTCAATTTTTTTTAGAAGGTGATGATACGTTAACTGAAGCTTTAGAAAAGATTATTCCTGCAGACTTAAAATCTTTGAAAATTAATCACTCCAAATACTCTTTTTTACTCAATAATGATGGAGGAATAATTGATGATTTGATCGTGACCAAAACTAATAAAGGTTTTTGTATCATTTTAAATGCTGCATGCAAAAAAAATGACATTAAACAAATTTCCCGATTTTTAGGAAAAAATCATAAATATCTTTTAAACAACGATCTGTCTTTAATAGCCTTACAAGGACCTAAGTCGGTTGAAATATTAGAAAAACTTTTGCCTGGTGTCTCTAATTTAAAATTTATGACAGGAAACAACTTTAATTATGATGGTGAAAATTTATATATTACTAGATCAGGCTATACAGGAGAAGATGGTTTTGAAATTTCTATTTCAAATAAAAAAGTAGAAAAGCTAATTAATTTTTTAATTTCAAACGATGTCAAACCAATTGGATTAGGTGCTAGAGACACTCTTAGATTAGAGGCGGGACTTTGTTTGTACGGACATGATCTAAATGAAAAAATTAATCCTATAGAAGCAAATTTAAAATGGGCTATTGCAAAAAAAAGAAAAGACGTTGGTGGTTTTAACGGCTGGGATAAAATTAAGATTTTATTAACAAATGGAAGTGAAAAAATTAGGGTAGGTATTAAGCCAGAGGGCAAAGTTATAGCTAGAGAAAATACAAAAATTTTTTCAGCTGATGATAGTGAAATAGGTTTAGTTACAAGTGGAACCTTTGGTCCAAGTGTAAATGCACCTGTTGCAATGGGATATGTTAAATCAAATTTTGCAGAAATTGGAACGCCTATAAAACTAGAAGTAAGAGGAAAAAAATACCAAGGGAAAGTTTCTGAGCTTCCATTTTATAAAAAAAATTATGTTAAATAAAAGAAGGAGTGAATATGAGTGAAAAAAAATTTTCAAAAAAACACGAATGGGTTTCACTAGAAGGTGAAGTAGCTACAGTGGGTATTACTAAACACGCTACCGAATTACTTGGAGATATAGTTTTTGCAGAGGTGCCAGAGGCAGGAAAATCTGTAGAAAAAGAAGGGCAGGCAGCAGTTGTTGAATCGACAAAAGCAGCAAGTGATGTTTATTCGCCAATTTCTGGAGAGATTACCGAAGGAAACAAAGCTATAGTAGATGACCCGAGTAGTATTAATTCAGACCCAGAAGGGGTTAGTTGGTTTTTCAAATTAAAAATCAAAGATAAAGGAGAATTCGACTCTCTAATGTCAAAAGAAGAATACGATAAATTTTGTAAGGAGAATCCAAATTAAATGATTGATGATAATTCAAAAGAATTTATAAAAAGACATATAGGTCCCTCAGAAAATGATCAATTAAAAATGCTGCAATACGTGGGATATAAATCCCTGGAAGATTTAATGGTCAATACTGTGCCAGAAAAAATTTTATTAAAAGATGATCTTAAAATAGACGATGCATTATCTGAAAATGATGCTTTAAAAAAATTAAAATCAATTTCTAAAAAGAATAAAATTTTTAGAAACTTCATTGGCATGGGATATTATAACTCTATTACACCAAACGTAATTTTAAGAAATATTTTAGAAAACCCAGGATGGTATACTTCTTACACACCTTATCAGCCTGAAGTAGCCCAAGGACGTCTAGAAATGCTTTTGAATTTTCAACAAACAATAATTGATCTCACTGGAATGGATATTGCCAATGCCTCCTTACTTGATGAAGCAACAGCAACAGCTGAGGCAGTTGGTTTGTCTCAAAGATTAGATAAAACAAATTCAAAAAAAATATTTATCTCAAGCAATTGCAATCCACAAACTATAGATCTTATTAAAACTAGAACGGAACCTTTCGGTTTAGAATTGATTATTGGTGATGAAAAAAAAGAACTCACAAAAATTAACGAAGATATAATCTGTGGAGTATTATCTTACCCAAGCACTCTAGGTGAAATTATTGATCCAAGTGAAAGTATAAGTCAAATTCATAAAAAAAATGGAAAGGCTATTTTAGTTTGTGATTTACTAGCATTAGCTAAGTTGAAAACACCTTCTGAACTTGGAGCTGACATCGCTGTGGGTAGTGCTCAAAGATTTGGTATTCCAATGGGTTATGGAGGCCCTCATGCAGCTTTTTTTGCGACTAAAGAGGAATTTAAAAGATCAATGCCTGGAAGAATTATAGGTGTTTCAAAAGATCGTCATGGGAAAAAGGCATACAGACTGTCTCTACAAACTAGGGAACAACATATTAGAAGAGATAAAGCAACAAGTAACATCTGTACTGCTCAAGCATTACTAGCAATAATTTCTGCTGCTTTTGCAATTTATCATGGGCCTAAAGGAATACTTCAAATAGCAAATAGAACTTCTAAATTAGCAAAGATATTCTCAGATGAAATTAAAAAAGGTGGTTATCAAATTCTATCAGATAATTTTTTTGATACAGTTACAATAAAAACTAATGAAAAGACGAAATCTATTTATCAAGCCGCATTAAACGAAAATATTAATTTAAGAAAAGTTGATGAGAATCATTTATCAGTAGCATTTGATGAAGCAAAAAAACTAAATGACGTTAACTTATTGCTTAAGGTATTTGGAATTTCTTATACTGTTAAGCAAGATGTAAAAGTAGAACTTAATAATCTTCCAAAAAACCTTTTAAGAACATCAAAGTATTTAACTCATCCAGTTTTTAATAAATATCACTCTGAAACGGAAATGCTTAGATACTTAAAAAAACTTGAAGATTGTGATATTGCGCTCAATAGATCAATGATTGCTTTAGGATCTTGTACAATGAAACTTAATGCAACAGCTGAGCTAATGCCTATAACTTGGAAAGAATTTTCATTGCCTCATCCATTTGTTCCTACAAATCAAATGGAGGGTTATAAGATCCTTTTTAATGACCTTATAAATGATTTAAAAGAAATCACAGGATTTGATGCTGTCTCATTACAACCAAACTCTGGAGCTCAGGGAGAGTATGCTGGCTTGATGACAATTAGAGAATTCCACAAAAGCAACAATCAAGGAAATCGAAATGTATGCTTAATTCCAAATTCAGCTCATGGAACTAACCCTGCTAGCGCACAAATGTGTGGAATGAAAGTTGTAGTTGTTAATTGTGATGAAGATGGAAATGTAGATATAAGTGATCTTAAAAATAAAGCCGAAAAATATTCTAAAGATTTAGCAGCCTTAATGGTTACATACCCATCAACACATGGTGTTTTTGAGGAGAAGATAATTGAAATTTGTGAGATTATTCATAAGCATGGTGGACAGGTTTATATGGATGGAGCTAATTTAAATGCTTTAGTTGGGATTGCAAAACCAGGAAAATTTGGACCAGATGTTTGTCATATTAATTTACATAAAACATTTTGTATACCTCACGGTGGAGGTGGACCAGGTATGGGACCAATAGCTTGCAGCAAACACTTAGCTAATTTTTTACCAAGGCACGAAATAATTAAAGAGTCTGGACCAAAGAATGGAATGGGAGCAGTATCTGCAGCTCCTTGGGGAAGTTCAAGTATTCTTCCAATATCTTGGATGTATATAAAGATGATGGGCGCAGAAGGACTTAAAAAAGCATCACAAATCTCAATTTTAAATGCAAATTACATTTCAAAGAAATTATCTAAAGATTATAAAGTTTTATACACAGGTAAAAATGGAAATGTTGCTCACGAGTGTATAATTGACATTAGACCAATCAAAAATAGTTCGGGAATTTCTGAGGAGGATCTAGCAAAAAGATTAATTGATTTTGGTTATCATGCTCCGACTATGTCATGGCCAGTTGCAGGAACTATAATGATTGAGCCAACAGAAAGTGAAAATTTAGAGGAAATAGATAAATTTTGTAATGCATTAATTAAAATTAAAAAAGAAGTTAATCGAGTAGAGTCCTCAGAATACGATAAAATTGATAATCCACTTAAAAATGCACCTCATACTTATTTAGAATTAGCCTCTAATGAATGGAAACATAAGTATACAAGAGAAGAGGCGGCGTTTCCAAATGAGTATGTGAAAAACAATAAATATTGGGCACCTGTTGCAAGAGTTGATAATGTGTTTGGTGATAGAAATCTAGTATGTTCATGTCCTTCAATGGATGAATATAAAGATGAAGCTGCATAATTTTTCTAAATGAAAATCGCAGTTATTGGCTCCGGTATCTCAGGTTTGTCTTCGGCATATTTTTTATCAAAAAAATTTAAAGTCGATTTATTTGAAAAAGATGATCACTTTGGCGGGCACTCTTTCACTTTTGAGATAAAAGAGGGGGATAAAGTTGTTCCAGTGGATTTAGGTTTTATAGTTTTTAATGAGTTAACCTATCCAAATTTAATCAAATTTTTTAAAGATTTAAAAGTACCTTATGAAAAAAGCGATATGTCTTTTTCTGTTTCTATTAAAAATAGTAATATTGAATATAGTGGCAGTGGTTTAGGAGGAATCTTTGCTAATAAATTAAATTTATTTGATTTAAAATTTTTATACATGATAGGAGAAATTATTTCTTTTTACAAGACTGCACCAAATTTGCTCAAAAATAATTTGAAAGATGAGACTTTAGGAAAATTTTTAGATCGAAAAAGATTATCAAAATATTTTGTAGATTACCATTTAATACCTATGGTAGCTGCAATTTGGTCAATGCCTTTTGACAAAGCTAAAGAAATGCCATTTAAATTTTTTTTAAATTTTTTTACTAACCACGGTTTATTTAAACTTAAAAATAGACCACAATGGTATACAGTTACTAAAAGAAGCAGAACATACGTTAAAAAAGTTACAGACAAAGTAAGTGGAGAAATATTTAAAAATTATAAAGTAAGCAAAATAACTAGAAGCGATAACAATGTTAGATTAATGATTGGAAACGAGTATTTAGACTACGATCATGTAATTTTAGCGTCCCATGCAGATCAAACTTTAAATATTTTAGACGACCCATCGGACCAAGAAAAGAATATCTTAAGTAAATTTAGTTATGTAAAAAACAATGCAATATTACATTCAGACGAAAGATTGATGCCTAAAAGGAAAAGAGCTTGGTCGAGTTGGAACTCAATTTCTGATGGGAAGGAAACATGTATTACTTACTGGTTAAATAAGCTTCAGAACTTACAAACTGATAAAGATTATTTTTTAACTTTAAATCCAATTTATAAGATAAATAATGAACTTGTAATAAAAAAAGTAAATTTTACTCACCCTTATTTAAACTCCGAAAATACAAAACTTCAAAAAGATTTAGATTTAATTCAAGGTAAAAAAAGAACCTGGTTTTGTGGTAGTTATTTTGGTAACGGTTTTCATGAAGATGGACTAAATTCAGCTATTAATATGACGAAAAATTTTGAAAAAGTATGAAATCATGTATTTATAATGGAATAGTTACACACACCAGATTCAAACCTGTAAAACATTTTTTAAAATATAATACATTTTCTTTTTTTATCGATTTAGACGAGTTAGAAGATTTGCATAAACAAAATTTAATTTTTTCTTACAATAAATTCAATATATTTAGTTTTTACGAAAAGGATCACGGAGGAAGAAACGGCAAGTCATTAAAGAAATGGGTATTAGATAAGTTAAAAAAATTTGATTATAAAATAGAAATTAATAAAATTAAATTACTGTGTTACCCAAGAATTTTTGGCTATGTATTCAATCCTTTAAGTATTTTTTATTGTTATGGAAATAATTCTCTAAAAGCTATTTTTTATGAGGTAAAAAATACTTTTAATGAGCAGCATACTTATATATTTAAAGTTAAAAGTAACGGAGAAATTAAGCAAAGCTGTAAAAAAAAATTTTATGTATCTCCTTTTATGGATATGAATACTTTTTATGACTTTAATTTGCAGAATCCTGAAAAAGAACTATATATATCAATCAAGCAGACTGACAAAAAAGGCATAGTATTAACCGCTGTTCAAACAGGACAAAAAAAAGAATTCAATGTTAAACAATTATTAATTAATTTTTTCAAATATCCATTAATGACTTTAAAGATAATAACAGCGATACATTTTGAAGCATTTTTATTATGGAAAAAAGGAGGAATATATAGACCAAGAGAAAAAAAAATTAAAAATAATTTTAGTTATGAATGAAATTTATGAGCTTATCTAGATTAGCAGAAAAAATAGTAATCAATAAACTTAAACTTATTAAAAACGGCAATTTAAAATTAATTAATTATGATGGAAAAGTTTATCATTTTGGTGAGTTAGATAATTCTCTTTCTTCGGATATACAAATTAACAGCCAAAGATTTTATTTAAATATTATTTTAGGCGGCAGTTCAGCATTAGGAGAAGCGTATATGAATAAAGATTTTTACTCGTCGAGCTTAAAAAACTTTATTGAAATTGCAGCAAAAAATATAAATTTAGTTTATAAATTTTCGGGAAGCCTTAAACTTCAGACTATTAAAAATTTTTTAAAAACTTTATTTGCATCTAATACAAAATCTAAAAGTGTTAAAAACATTGCAAAACATTATGATTTAGGAAATGATTTTTTTTCGCTATGGTTAGATAAATCTCTAACATATTCAAGTGCTATTTATAAAAGTGAGAATGATGATTTAGAAATAGCTCAAAAAAATAAATATCAAAAACTAATTAATTTACTTGAAATAAGTGAACAAGATAAAGTTTTAGAGATCGGTTGTGGTTGGGGAGGATTTTCAGAATATCTTGCTAAGAATTACAATGTATTAATTGATTGTATTACAATTTCACAAAAGCAATTTGAATATACAAAAAAAAGGATATTTAAAAACGGATTAAATAATAAAGTTAATGTAAAATTTATGGACTATAGAGACTTAAACGACAAATATAATAAAATAGCCTCTATAGAAATGATTGAAGCTGTTGGAGATAAATATATGAATAGCTATTTTGGAAAAATAAAAGACTCATTAAAAACTGGTGGTAAAGCAGCGATTCAAGGAATTGTAATTAAAGACGAGCTTTTCGACCGGTATAAAAAAAATGAAGACTTCATTCAAAAATATATTTTTCCTGGAGGTTTTTTACCCTCATTAAAACAAATAAAAAAGATAACAAAAAATAATAGATTAGAAATTGAAAAAATTAATTCTTACTCAAAAGACTACGCCAAAACCCTTGCCATATGGAGAAAAAACTTTTTAAGTGCCTGGGACAATATTTCACCACTTGGTTTTGATGAATACTTCAAAAGAATGTGGGAATTTTACTTAATCTATTGCGAAGCTGGATTTGAGGCAAAAAATATAGACTTGATTCAATTTTCCATGTTTAATAGACAGACGCAATGAAAAAATTACTAATCACTTTTTTTATTGTTTTAGCTGGATGTGCAAACAACATGAAACCTACAGACTTCAAAGATCAAAAACCTAAATTAATTATAGAAAATTATTTATCAGGTAGTGTTAAAGCTTGGGGCATTCTTCAAAATAGATCAGGAAAAGTTATACGAAGTTTTTCTGCAGACTTAAACGGAAAATGGGATGGGAAAAAACTAATTTTAGATGAAAAATTTAATTGGTCCGACGGAGAAATTCAAACTAGACAATGGCAAATTAAGAAAATAGATGATCATAATTATGAGGGAACAGCAGGTGATGTAGTAGGTACAGCTAAAGGATTTTCGTATGGTCCAGCATTTAAATTTGAATATGTTCTTTTAGTTCCAGTAAAAGGTAAAAAAATTGAAATAACATTCGATGACTGGATTTTTAAACAAGATGAGAAAGTTGCAATAAATAGAGCTACTATGAAAAAATTTGGTTTCAAAGTAGCTGAATTAACTGTAATGTTTTTTAAAGATTAAATCTATGATTAATAAATTAAAAAATTGGATGGTTGAAAGTGCAAACATTATGTTTGATGACTCAAAATCAGATTTAAGAAGTCTTCCAAAAACGGTTCGTTTACAAATTTTGATTGTTTTATCTTTCATATGGTCAACAGTTTTTAGTTTATATGTTTTTAGTCTCACTACATTTATTTGGGGTTGGGCTGGAGTTGTTATGGCACATATTGGTCTAATTATAGCTGTTTATATTACCTTCAAGTTTTTTCATAAAGCGCAAAAAGAACAAAAAAGTGTTTTTGAAACAGGTAATTACAATCCAGCTAAAATTTTTGTAGTTTTCTTCCTAGTTTTTTTTATATTTATATTTACCAAAGGTGTTGAAGTTCTTACTAAAACTAACTCTTATTCTATAAAGTATGATGGACCTAAAAAAACTACCCTTGAAAGAATATTGGAGTTTGTAGACTAGATATGTTTGAACTACCAACACTTGATTATAAAAAAGATGCTCTTTCGCCAATAATGTCAGAGCAAACTCTTGATTTACATCATGGGAAGCATCATCAAACTTATATTACAAACCTTAATAATTTTATAAAAAATACTGAACTGGAAAAATTAAGTTTAGAAGACATAATAAAAAAGACTTCATCAGATAAAAAAAAGTCTGGAATATTTAATAATGCAAGCCAACACTGGAACCACAATCTTTTTTGGAAATGCATGAAGCCCAAAGGAGGTGGAAAAATTCCAACTAAACTAGAAGAAAGAATAAAAAAAGATTTTGGAAATTTTGAAAAATTTAAGGAAGAATTTATTAACGCTGGTGTAACCCAGTTTGGTTCAGGATGGTGCTGGCTATCAATTGAAAATGGTAAATTAGTTGTGACCAAAACAGCAAATGCTGAAAATCCACTAATAAATAATATGAAGCCAATACTAGGTTGTGATGTCTGGGAGCACTCTTATTATTTAGATTATAAAAATAAAAGACCTGCTTATTTAGAAAATTTTTTTGAGAAGTTAATTAATTGGGAATTTGTCGAGTCTAACCTTTAAATTTTTCGATCTTTATATTAAATAATTTTTCCTACTCCTAAAGCTGCAGCTACAATTACCAAAAGCCATATCAAGCCTTTTATCAAAAAAAAATAAAATCCTCCCATTAATAAGTTTTTAAAAATTTTTTTTTTCATTAACGTTTAACAAGTTTATCAACTAAAAATAAATAAATTTTGTAGGGTAAGATTCTTAAAAACTTTAAAGTTAAGGTTAATCCTTTTGGGAAATGAATTTCAAAGGCATTAGTCTTCACTAAACCATTAAAAACTTTATCAGCAGCATAATCTACAGTTTTAAGAAAAGGCATAGGAAACTCATTTTTTTCAGTTAAGGGGGTTTTTATAAAGCCAGGTGATATAACAGACACTCTGACTCCAAACTTTTTAAAATCAAAATAAATACTTTCACAAAAATTTGTTAATGCAGCTTTAGAGGGACCATAACCACTTGAATTAGGCAATCCTCTATAACCTGCTATTGACGAAACAATAGAAATATGACCAGACTTTTTATTTTTAAAATATTCTTCAACAGCTTTAACACAATCAATTACACCCAAAAAATTAACATTTATTACGTTTCTTATTTTTTCAGGATCAATTTTTTGTTCATCCTTTGGCTCATAGGTACCACTTGAAAATAAACATAAATCTAAACTACCGAATTCACTCAAAATATTTTTAAAAATACTATTTATTTGCTCCTGATTTGTTACATCTAACGGAAATGAGAAAATATTTTGATTTTTTGCCATATTTTCCAAAATTTCTTTTCTTCTGGCAGACACCGCAACCTTCCAACCTTCTGAGGCAAATTTTTCAGCTACAGCTTTTCCTATCCCGCTGCTAGCTCCAGTGATCCAAATTTTTTTCTGATTTTCTGACATTATTTAGTTATATATTATTTAATGACTAAGAATAAATATTTATCTTTATTATTATTTCTAATAATTACCTTTGCCGCATCTGCAATTGGGGGTTATACTACTGCGACATTCAAAGAACCATGGTATTCTCAAATTATACTGCCTGGTTTTAACCCACCCAGTTGGGTGTTTGGACCTGTATGGACTAGTCTCTATATTCTTATGTCATTAGCTATATGGATTGTTTGGAATAAAACAAACGATAATAAGATTATCAAAATTTACTTCTTGCATATTTTTTTTAATGCATTATGGAGCATTATTTTTTTTGGTTTTCATAAAATAGGCCTAGCTTTAATTGATTTGCTGATTATTTTATTTTTTATAATTTTACTTATGAAAATTTATTTTAAAATAAGTAAATTTAGTTTTTATTTAATGGTTCCTTATTTCTTTTGGTCCGCTTATGCTTTTTTACTTAACTTTTCAATTTTTTTTCTTAATTAAAACCATTTTTTAGGATAACTTCTTTTAAGAATATATCTATTTATTAATATCGATGATAAAATTATTATTATTGATCCAACAACGACTGGAAATAAGATATAATCAAAAGATAAATCCATAGAAATAGCCACCAAAGGATTTGAAGCTGCTGGTGGGTGCATTATCTTTAAGTAGACCATTAATATAACCGAAACTCCTACCGCTAAAGCTAAAGAATAAAAAGAGAGTCCCATAATTTCATTAACAACAATTCCCACTATGATTGATACCAGATGACCAAAAAAAATATTTTTTGGTTGAGCTGTATCTAAATCGTATAGAACAAACACAAGAAATACTGTAGCACCGAATGAAAATATCAACCAAATACCTGCAGAGGTTTCTAATGTTAAAAAAGCAAGTATCCCAATAACTATTGCTGCGGAAATACCTGATACTATCGGTTCAAAGTTTTTTTTTATTTTCATATATTTTTCTTTAAATTAAGTTATATACATTTTGAGGATTAAAAAAAAATGTTTTCTAAATTTGCTAATAGAGTTTTTAGGGCTATAAAAATTGATATAGATCTTTATGAAGAAGTAGAAAAAGATAAAACAGCGACTATCCAAGCAGGTTTGGTAGTAGTTTTATCAAGTCTAGCGGCTGGGGTTGGAGCGTTACAATTAGGTGCTTCTAATTTTCTTTTAGCTCCAATTTTTTCTTTACTAAGTTGGTACGTTTGGGCCTATATAATTTATTTTGTTGGTGTAAAATTATTTGCTGGACCATCAACAAAAAGTAATCACGGTGAATTATTAAGGACCATAGGATTTTCAAGTGCTCCAGGCTTAATAAGAGTTTTTGGAGTTACACCTGATCTTATGACAGTGACCTTTATTGGTTCTGCATTTTGGATGTTAGCCTGTATGGTCGTAGCGGTTAAATCTGCACTTGATTATGATAGTTTGTGGAAGTCGCTAGGAGTTGTTGTGATCGCTTGGCTAGTTCAAGCGTTTCTTTTATTTTTAATAATAGTCTTGTTTAAGGGGTTTTAAATAGGAAATATAGTCTTTGATAATTTACAACTGTCACAAACTTTATAACCTATTAAAATTAAATTAGACCTAACGCTTTCATCCTCATTTTCACATTCTTCGCAAATATTGTCATTTATTTCTTCCATCTAGGACAAGATACACCTTTAAATATCTTTTATCTATCTTAGAATTTGGTAATGAAAAAACTAGTTTATACAATCTTATTATATCAAATATTATTTTTTTCTTCTATAGAAGCTACAGCGGGTAATCTAAAAATTACTTTAGAAAATTCTAATAATCTTAAAAGAGCATATTTTGCAGGAGGATGCTTTTGGTGTATGGAAGAGTCTTTTGATAAGATTAGAGGAGTTATAAAGTCGACTTCGGGCTATTCAGGAGGAATGTTAAAGAATCCTACTTATAAGCAAGTTACTTATGAAGATACTGGTCATGTTGAAACTATTGAAATTGTATATGACCCTACAAAAACGTCTTACAAAAATTTACTAAAAATTTTTTGGAAAAATATAGATCCTTTTGATAAATATGGTCAATTTTGTGATAAAGGTAAAAGTTATAGATCAGTAGCTTTTTTTCAAAATAAGATGGAAAAAAAAATTATTAATCAATCAATTAAAGAATTAGAGAAACAATTTAATAGTGAAATTGTGACATTAGTATGGAAATTTGATAAATTTTACAAAGCCGAGGATTACCACCAAAATTATTATCAAAATAATTTTTTAAAATATTTAGCTTATAAAAAAGCATGTCAAAGAGAAGAGGTTTTAAATAAAATATGGAAATAAAAAAATTTATATCATTTTTATTGCTAATATTTTTTTCAAGTGAATTAAAAGCAGAATTAATAGAGCCAAATAAAGATCTGAAACCCTATGATGTTGTAAAGATACAACTAGAAGCATTAAAAAATAATAGTAAAAATGACGAGGGCATAAAACAAACATGGCTATTTGCTCATCCAGACAATAAAAAAATAACAGGTCCCTACGAAAGATTCAGAATTATGATTTATGGACAACAATATAAGTATCTAATTAATCATGACTCTCATAAGATAAATTTGTTATCGAATAGTCCTAATACTTTCATTTATAGAATTGAAATTTTAACAGAGGAAAAAAAGTTATTTTTTTATGAGTGGCATGTACAAAAAGGAACAGATAACAATTGTGTGAGTTGTTGGTTTACAACTGCAGTTTCCCAACCAATGGACCAAGGTAATACAATTTGAAAAGACCTCCTTTCATATATCGTTATATAATCGTGGGATGTATTTTGGTTATTCCTCCAATTCTTAGCGCTCACTACGGATCAATTTATTTAGGTAGAGAAAATGGAGTTCTTTTAGGTTTTTCTGTTGGAATTATTTGTGTAACTTTTGCATGTTGGAAATTGTATATTGATGACTGGAGGGACGACGAGGATTAATGAATTTTGTAACCTCTAGAACAGAAGCTTTAAGTAAGCTTAATAAATTTATAGAAAGTGATATTTCTAATTACAACACAAAAAGAAATTTTGATTTTGGTGTAAATAGTAGAAGTAATGTTTCTTGCTTATCCCCTTATATAACTCATAGGCTTATTACTGAGTATGAAACAGCTAAACTTGTTCTAAAAAAATATCCTTTTCAAAAAGTAGATAAGTTTATTCAAGAAATTTTTTGGAGGGTTTACTGGAAAGGTTGGCTCGAATTAAGACCAAAAGTTTGGACTGATTTTATAGAAGATCTTAAAACAATCAAAGAGGATGAAAAGTATTTGAAAGCAGTAAATGGTGAAACAGAGATTGAATGTTTTAATGACTGGGTAAAAGAACTAAAAGATTTTAATTATCTTCACAATCATACTAGAATGTTGTTCGCAAGTATTTGGATATTTACCTTAGGATTATCTTGGCAAAAAGGAGCTGAATTTTTTATGAGACACTTGCATGATGGAGATGCTGCGTCAAATACTCTAAGCTGGAGATGGGTCGCAGGAATACAAACAAAAGGTAAAAATTACTTGGCCAAGTCTTGGAATATAAGTAAATTTACAAATAATAAATATAAAAATGTTAAGTTAAATGAGACTGCGCTACCAATAGTTGATAACAGAGAATATAAGATTTCCCCTACTCAAGTTAGTAAAAATTTAGACTCAAATGAACATCTAATTATTTTTGAGAATGAAATGAACACTGATTTTTTTGAACATGAAAAATATAAAAAAATTTATTTTGTTTTGTTGGGTAATGAGAATAGATCCATTAAGCTATCTAAAAAGGTAATGGAATACAAAGCAAATGTTGTCAAATCTCGATTGAACGAAATTAAATATGAAACGGAATTACTTGATGGCAACAGTTTAATGAACTTTACTAATACCTCAAAATCATTTGATGTCATATATCCTTGTATTGGTGAAAATTTTTCTTTTTTTAAGATGTTAACAAAAAAAAATAATCTTAAAGTAAATTTTATTAAGCGAAAAGAGGATGAATTTTGTTGGAAATTCTCAAATAAAGGGTATTTTAATTTTAAGTCGAATATACCAATAATATTATCAACTTTTAAATTGAATTAGATCTTGAGCATCTTTTAGAACAGTATTTTACCTTCTCCCAATTTAATCTCCATTTTTTTCTCCACGTGAAAGGTTTGTTACAAACTAGACAATTCTTTTTAGGTAAGTTATTTTTTTTCATCACTTAACAGATGTTTATTTTTTATAAAAAGAAAATAAGCTGCAATTTCATAAAGAATATTTAACAAAAAAAATAAAGGTTTGATCTTAAATATCTTATATAAAAAATTATATTTAGGTATATTTTTCCAAATTATTAAAAAAGACTCTGCCCCATCGATTACTTTACCATCTTGTATAACATGCATCCTTCTTAAGAGTTCTTTATATGATTTTGATGTAATTTTTTGAGCTTGCTTGTTATTTGTAACATCTATCCACTCAACACTTTCGTTGCTGTATTTTTTATAATGGGTAATTTCTGCCCTACAAATATTACATGAATTGTTAAAAAAAACTTTAACCATTTGTATTTTCTTTAATAAATTTATTTGCAGCTCTAAAAATTCTTATTTTTCTTTCTTTGTTCATCTTTTCTGAAACTCTTACCATCATAGCTAACCTAGGATTTTTTAAGAAGAATTTTTTATTTTTGTCTATAAATTTCCAATAAAGTCCATCCATTACATCGCACCAAGGTCCTTTTTTAAAATGCATCATCTTTAAAAAATAGCTAGAACCACAAATATAAGGTTTGGTAGCAAAAATTCCTCCATCACTAAATAGACCCATGCCGTAAACATTTGGTGTCATTACCCAATCAGATGAATCAACGAACATTTCCATGAACCATTTGTAAACTTGTTTTGGATGAATTTCACAAAGATTCATAATATTTGAGAGAATCATTAACCTTTCAATGTGATGAGACCATCCAAAGTGTTCAGCATTTTTTATTGAGAAATCAAGTGGATCTAAACCAGTATTACCAACATACCAAGATTTCTTCATGTTTCGTTTGTGGTTAAAAAAATTTGATTTTTCCATTTGATTATTAAAATTTTGATATATACCTCTCATAAATTCTCTCCAACCAATAATTTGTCTTACATAACCTTCAAAAGAATTTATCGGAACTTTGTTTTCTATTTTTTTTAATTTAATTAAAATTTCTTCTGGTGTTATAAGTCCTAAATTTATTAATGGACTCAATGCACTATGAAACATTGTATTAGATTTATCACTAACAGCATCCTCATAGTCGCCAAATAATTTTATTCTTTCTTTAAAAAAAAGATCAAGTTGTTTTTGGGCATCCAATCTAGTTGTAGGAAACCAAAAATTTTCAGTACTTCCTGGATGATCTTTAAAATTTAATTCAATAAATTTTTTTAATTGATTGGTATGACTCGTTACTTTGCATTTAGGTATTTCTGGTATTCTAATATCTTTAGGAAGTTTCTTACGATTGTCTTCATCAAAACTCCATTTATTACCTTTTGGTTTTCCATCACTATTCATTAAAATATTTAATTTTGTTCTTATCAATTTATAATAATTAGCCATAAAAGGTTTTTTATATTTAGATAGATATTCCTTAAATTCTTTTCTTGTAGACAAAAACATTGGAGTCTTAATTTGATTTACTTTTATATTCATTTTTTTCAGCACTGTAACAATCTGTTTTTCAAATGGTTTATCTTCAATTTCAAAAAAACTTACTTCTTTAATCTTTTTATCCCTAATTATTTTTTCCAATTTTTTCCCATAAGAAGTTTTGAATTTTGAATTTATATCTTGATAGATTACTTTAAAGTTTTTTGATTTAAGTTCATCTCTAAACGATCTCATCGAGGACAAAAAAAGCAATATTTTAAGCTTGTGATGTTTTTCATATGTGCAAAGCTCATAATCTTCAGACATATAAATAATATGATCTTTATAGTTTTTTAAATAGCTTGGATTAAATAGCTGATTTCCTAAAATTATAAAAAGCCTCATATAAGGCAAATTATATATCTTTTGGAGGAAATAAACGCGTCATTATTTGCCTACTCATTTTAAAAAATAGTGTTAAATAAGCATAATGAAAAAATTAATTTTAGGAGCTACTGGCTCAATTGGATCCTCTTTAGCAAAAAAAGTAATAAACGACGGTGGAGAGGTACATTTAGCAGGTAGAGACGAGTCGAGCTTATCCGAACTTGCTTCAGAACTAAATTCTACTTTCACAGTTTGCGATGTTTTAGAGGAAAATTTTTCTGATAAGATTTTTAGCGATTTAGGTGAAACCAAAATCAATGGTTTAGCGTACTGCGTTGGGTCTATAGATTTAAAACCAATCAGAATGACAAAAAAAAGTGATTACATGCAATCATTTAATCTTAATCTAATATCTGCAATAGAAATTATTAGACGAGCTTCAGATAGTTTAAAACAAAACAAAGGTTCTATAGTATTATTTTCCACGGTGGCAGTTAGAAGAGGTTTTACTAATCATAGCATAGTTTCATCTGCTAAAGGAGCGATTGAGGGATTGACCGTATCTTTAGCTGCTGAGTTTGCACCAAATATAAGGGTAAACTGTATAGCTCCAAGTATATCAAAATCTAAAATAGCAAATTTTATTTTAAAAAATGAAAAAATGGCAGACAGTATCGCAAAAATGCACCCACTAAAAAGAGTAGGAGAAGGAAGCGACTCTGCGTCAGTTGCAAATTTTCTTTTAAATGATAATAGTTCTTGGATAACAGGACAAATAATTGGAGTAGATGGAGGAAGATCATCTTTAACTTAATTTGTGAAAAAAATAGTTTATACAATTTTAATATGTTTAATGAGCCAATTCGCTTACGCTGCTGGATCAGATGATAGCAGTTCAGGAGACAAAAAAGCTGACTTTTACAATGATGCAAAAAAATTAGTTAAAAGAGCAGGCAAATTAGAAAAAAAAGAAAAAATTGATAAAGCTAAAAAACTTTATTCTCAAGCTTTTAAAAAATTGGAAAAAGCATACTCTTCAGATAAAAAAAATCCAGATATTTTAAATTATATGGGTTATACATCTAGAAAAATTGGCGACTTTGAACAAGCTGAAAAATTTTACCTTACCGGATTAAGTATAAAGCCAGACCACAATGGTATTAACGAATATCTTGGTGAGCTGTATGTTCAAACAAATCGAATAGACAAAGCCAATGAAAGATTGGATGTTTTAAAAAATTGCAACTGTAAAGAATATAAAGAACTAGAACTAATTATTAAGACTCGTGGCGTTAAAGTTTATTAAGAAATATCTAAAGCATATTTTTTAAGTTTTTCAATAGGGATTAATTCTAAAGTTTTTATATTTGTTTTTTTTAAGTAAATAGAACATGCCACATTATCTTCTAAAGCTCTAGCGTACCAGGTAGCACATAAACACCAACTATCACCTTCTTTCAATCCTGGAAAACCAAACTCTGGATGAGGAGTAATTAAATCATTTCCAACTTTTTTTGACCATATTAAAAATTCATTAGTAACTTTTGCACAAACTGTATGAACACCTCGATCGTTTTTATCGGTATTACAACAGCCGTCTCTTAACCAACCAGTTAAAGGTTCGTTAGAACAAGGCTCTAAAGCTTCTCCAAAAACGTTTTTTTGCTTTTCTCTAGTCATTTATTTAAACTTATCTTATAATTTAGTTGGATTTGGTTGGTCTTTATAAACTTTTTCAGGATCAAATTTTTTTTCTTTTTCTTTATATTCTAGTTTTACTTCTTCAGAGTTATCTATTTTACCCAGCGGAATAGATCTATAAAAGCAAGATTTGTAACCAACATGGCAACTTGCTCCGTTTCCAATATCTACCGTCATCCATAAAGCATCTTGATCATCATCAATTCTTATATCTAAAACTTTTTGAACAAAGCCACTTGTCTTTCCTTTATGCCATAAGGCATTTCTTGACCTACTCCAGTAACAGGCTTCTTTTTTTTCAATAGTAAGTTTTAATGCTTCTTGATTCATATAACCGTGCATTAAAACTTCACCTGATTTATGGTCCGTTGTAGTAACAGGTATGAGACCTTTTTCATCAAATTTTGGTGAGAGAAATTTTCCCTCTTCTATCTCAAAAACACTCTCTCTTTTTTTAAACATGGGCGTAAAATAGTGAAAAAAAGACAAAATAGCAATTTGCAATAATCAAATATGTCCTATAAAAATGACCGCAAAATGAAATTAGTTAAAGACATTGATAAAACAGGAGCAAAAAAACCTGAAGTTACAGACAAACAAGCTGAGGAGGCTTTCAAAACTATATTAACTTGGATTGGAGAAGATATTAATAGAGAAGGACTATTAGAAACTCCAAAGAGAGTAGTCAAAGCATTTAAAGAGTATTTCAGAGGCTACCATCTAGATGCAAGCGCAGATTTATTAAAAACTTTCGGAGATGTAGAGGGCTACGATGATATGGTAGTAGAAAAAAATATAACTTTAGAAAGTCATTGTGAACATCATATGGCTCCAATTATAGGTGTTGCACACATTGCTTATATTCCTAACCAAAAAGTTGTTGGCTTAAGTAAACTTGCGAGAACAGTAGAAGTATTTTCTAAAAGGCTTCAAACACAAGAAAGACTTACAATGCAAATAGCTAAGACATTAATGTCTGCTCTTGACGCAAAGGGCGTCGCTGTAACAATTGATGCAGCACATCAATGTATGACTATGAGAGGTATAAAAAAAGAAAAAGCAACAACTGTCACAAACTATTATTTAGGAGCTTTTAAAGAAGACCTTAGTTATCAAAATAGATATTTAAGATATATCGCAAAGTAAATGTCAGAAAAATTCAAAGCTATTATAATCGATAATCAAAACGAAAAATTTTCAAGAGGAGTTAAAGAAATAAATTTAGATGATTTAAAAGACGGAAATGTCTTAGTTAAGATTGATTTTTCAAGTTTAAATTATAAAGATGCACTAATTTTAAATAACGGTGGAAAAATCGTTAGAAAATTTCCATTTGTCCCAGGAATTGATTTTTCGGGAAAGGTTGTTGAAAGTCAGGATAGTAAATTCAAAAAAGACGATAATGTAATTCTTACAGGTTTTAGAGTAGGAGAAGCTTATTTTGGTGGATTTTCTCAATTTGCAAAAGTAGAATCAAATTTTTTAATTAAAACTCCAAGTTCAATAGATAATAAAAAAGCTATGATGTTGGGTACTGCAGGTTTCACAGCTCTTCAATGTGCTTTTGCTGTTAAAGCTAGAGAAGAACTTTTATTAGGTGAAAAAGTGAAAGATGTTTTAGTTACTGGTGCAACTGGAGGAGTCGGAAGTATTGCAGTAATGATTTTATCAAAAATGGGATATGACGTGCATGCTGTTACTGGAAAAAAAGATAAAAACGATTACTTAAAAGATTTAGGTGCTAAGAATATAATTGAAAGAAAAGACTTTGAAGTAGAGAGCAAACTGTTAGAAAAAGGTATGTGGGATGGCGTAGTTGACACAGTAGGAGGTTCAGCTTTAACTAAAATTTTTGCCCAAGTTAAACCTAATGGAATAGTAGCCGCGTGTGGAAACGCAGGTGGTAATAAAATTAATACCACAGTCATGCCCTTTATTATTAGAGGAGTAAAGTTATGGGGTATAGACTCTTCTGGGGCCTCGATTAAAAGAAGAGAATTTTTATGGAATGAGGCAGAAAAACTAATTGATTTTAAAAAAATACAATCATTTACAAAAGAATTATCATTTAACGACCTTTTAGAGACTTTTCCAAAACTTTTAAAAGGAGAATACTTTGGAAGAGCTATAGTAAATCCTAACAAATAAACTATAAAGGCTTAAATGGATTGGGATAAATTAAAAATATTTCATACTGTTGCAGAGGCTTCTAGCTTTACAAAAGCTTCTACAATATTAAATTTAAGTCAATCTGCGATTAGCAGGCAAATTCAGTCCTTAGAGAATGATCTAAAAGTCCAATTGTTTGAAAGACACGCAAGAGGTTTAGTTTTGACTGAAAATGGTGAATATTTATTTAAGTCAGCGCATGAAGTCATCTCTAAATTGAAAGATGTTGAGTCAAATTTAATAGGTCAAAAAGATGCATTAAAAGGAAAGCTCACTGTCACTACTGTAGTTAGTTTTGGAACTACGTGGCTTACACCACGTATAAAAGAATTTATGGATCTTCATCCTGACATAGAAATAGAATTGATTTTTAATGACGAGGAACTTGATCTAGCTACTCGTCAGGCTGATATCGCAATTAGAATGAGAAGACCTAAGCAATTAAATTTAATTCAAAAAAAGTTTGTTGATTTTAATTATCATATTTACGGCTCTACTGAATATTTAGAAAAACACGGTTATCCGAAATCTTTAAAAGACTTAGATAAACACAAATTTATAACTTATGGTAAAGGAGCACCGTCCCCAGTATATAACCCAGACTGGGTTTTAAAAATTGGAGCAAGGGATGGAAAAAAAAGAAAATCCGTGATGAAAGTTAATAGCGTTTATGGTTTATTACTGGCAGTTCAAAGTGGAGTTGGATTAGCTGCTTTACCTGATTATATTGCACATAATAAAAGAGGAATCACAAAAATTTTACCCAATGAACCAGGAAAGCCAACTGAAACTCACTTTGTTTATCCATCCTCTATGAAAAATAATGCTAGATTAGTTGCTTTCAGAAATTTTATATTCAGTAAGGTCAACGAATGGAAATTTTAAACTTTTTAATACCTTTTATAATTTTACTTACCGTTGTGGTTTTTGTTCACGAGTATGGCCATTATTATTTTGCTAAAAGGTATGGTGTAGGTATAACTGATTTTTCTATTGGTTTTGGTAAAGAATTATTTGGCTTTATAGATAAAGCAGGAACCCGATGGAAGTTTTGCATTATACCTTTAGGAGGATATGTAAAATTTTTTGGAGATAGAAATGTTTTTAGTCAAGCTGAGCAAGAAGAATTACTAAAACAATATAATAAAGATGATCAAGAAAAACTTTTTGTAACAAAACCTTTATATCAAAGATCTTTAATAGTAGCAGCAGGACCTTTAGCCAATTTTTTATTAGCAATAATTATTTTCTCTTTTATATATATGTTCTCTGGAAAAGATTTTACGCCTGCTCAAATAAGTGAAGTTCAAAAAGATAGTCCAGCTTATATATCAGGTATAAAAGATGGAGATTTGATTTTATCTATCGATGATAAAAAAGTAACTAGCATATTAGATGTTTCAACTTTTATAAACACAACAAGCAAAAAAGACATTGTTGTAAATGTTTTGAGAAATGATAGTGAAATTAGTTATATTGTAACTCCTAAAACTATAAAAGGAAAAGACTCACTAGGAAATGCAATAAATAAGAAAATTATTGGAATTAAAATTTCACCAAAAAACAATGAATTCAATAAAGAGCGATTAGGTCCGGCTACTGCTATATTTTATGCTTTTAAAGAAACCTGGTTTGTCACAAAAACATCTTTAGATTTTGTTTTTTCCATGTTTAAAGGTAAGGGTGATACTTCTCAATTAGGAGGTCCAATAAAAATCGCTAAAATTACTGGTCAGGTAGCACAATATGGGTTAATAGCATTTTTAAGTATAATGGCTTATATTTCTATAAGTTTAGGATTTATAAATCTCTTCCCTATTCCTATGTTAGACGGAGGTCATTTGATGTTTTATGCTTTTGAAAAAATTTTAGGCAGACCCTTATCTCAAAAAACCCAGGAAGGCTTTTTTCGAATCGGGCTCTTTTTGCTCATTTTTTTAATGTTATTCACTACTATCAATGACTTAAAAGATTTAGGCTTATTTTAAGCCATTTTTTTCGGTTAAAAAACTCAATAAAATCAACGTTTTTTATCATACAAAATATAGTGTTAATATTTACATGAAACACTAAAAAAATGTTGATTTCACTGGGAAATTGTTGAAATTCAATATTAACCATAAGGGGCATAAATGAATAAAAAACAACTAGTAGCTAAAATATCGTCCACATTGGGTCAGAGCAAAGCTGATGCTGAACGAACTTTTGACTCGATTACGACTATTATTCTAGATGCTTTAAAGAATGATGATACTGTTAAAATAGCTGGATTTGGTACTTATAAAGTAGCTAAAAGAAAGGCTAGAGTAGGCAGAAACCCAAGAACGGGTGAGTCAATTCAAATAGCAGCGTCTCAGAAAGTTAAGTTTTTACCAGCTAAAAGCTTAAAAGAAATGTTTAATCGATAAATTAAATTTTTAGCCCTTATTTGATAAAATCAAATAAGGGCTATACTACCTGCAAAAACTGCATAGCTAAAATTAAGATATTTCAATTCTAATTCAATTTTTTAAAAACTATAAACCATTCTTCAAACAACAAGGGAGTTTTATGAAAAAATACTTAGGTTACTTTTTTGCAGGTACAGCAGTTTATTTTGCGTTTGCAGGTCTAGGCTATGCCGAGACTACAGTATCAGCAGAAACACAATACATATTTAATACCCTATTATTTTTAATGTCAGGTTTCTTGGTCATGTGGATGGCCGCTGGATTTACAATGTTAGAGTCAGGTTTAGTAACATCTAAATCTGTTTCAGCAATCTGTGCAAAAAATATAGGTCTTTATTCAATCGCTGGAGTTATGTTCTGGTTGGTTGGTTACAATTTAGCTTATGGTATTCCAGAGGGTGGATATATTGGAACATTTACACCATGGAGCGACGCGTCTGCCGTAGATACAGGTTATTCTGATGGATCAGACTGGTTTTTCCAAATGGTGTTCTGTGCAACAACAATGTCTATTGTATCGGGAACATTAGCTGAAAGAATTAAGATTTGGCCGTTTTTCTTATTCGCGGCAATTTTAACAGGTATAATTTATCCAATCGAAATGGGTTGGCAGTGGGGCGGTGGCTGGTTATCAGCTGCAGGTTTCTCTGACTTTGCAGGTTCAACATTAGTACACGCGGCAGGTGGAGCAGCTGCTCTAGCTGGAGCAATTGTATTAGGTGCAAGAACTGGCAGATTTAGTAGTGGAGGTGGCGTAAAAGCTATGACACCATTTGCTGCTTCTTCAATTCCTTTAGCAACCTTAGGAGTATTCATACTTTGGTTAGGTTGGTTCGGATTTAATGGTGGATCACAATTAGCTGCTGGAACATTTGAAGATGTTTCATCTGTTGCTACTATTTACATCAATACTAACTTAGCTGCAGGTGGTGGAGTATTAGCCGCTGCTACTATTTCTAGATTAATTGGTGGTAAAACAGACGTAGTAATGATGCTTAATGGTGCGATCGCTGGTTTAGTAGGAATTACTGCAGAACCATTAACACCAAGTCCTCTTGCTTCAATATTTATAGGAGCAATAGCAGGAGTATTAATGTACTTCTCAACAAAACTATTGTTTAAATTAAAAATTGACGACGTTGTAGGTGCCATACCAGCTCACTTAGTAGCAGGTGTATGGGGTACATTAGCAGTGCCATTAACAAATTCAGATGTTTCTTTTGGAGCACAATTCTTAGGAACAATCTCAATTGTGGTGTTTGTATTCGTAGTCTCACTAATTGTTTTCCAAATCATGAAAAATACAATTGGATTAAGAATTAGTAAAGAAGCTGAAAGACTAGGAACTGACAAATCTGAAGTTGGTGTAATAGCTTACGGTATAAGAGACTAAAAAATAATTAGCTTATCTCCTCCCTCGTTTAAGGAGAAATATAAAGGCCCAGCCCCCGCTGGGCCTTTTTTTTTTAATTTTTGTTCTTTTCCCACAGCTCTTTGGCATTAATATTTGGAGATAATCCAAACACTGAGTTTACGTTGGTACAGTGCAAAGCTAGCGAGGGAATAGGAGAAAAACAGTTTTCTTTATCATAAATACTATGCAATATAGTTTCATAAGGTTCGTGCTCAACTTCACCCATTTTTATAAGATCAGCGTAATACTTGTTGATCATTTTTTTACTAGTCAAAAATGTGAGCAAAGACTCTTTTACAGATCTCCAATGATTTTTTTGGCCAATTAAAACATTAGTAGATTGATTTTTTTGGTAAAGATATGGGTAATCTACTGGAATTATAAATATTTCATCTTTTAAAATAGTAGAAAATTTTTCGTAAGCGGATATCATCTCCGAAACACTTTCATCGTCATGGATGTAATCATCCTCTACGAAATAAACTAGGTCATCAAGATTTTTTGTTAATTCAAAAGATTTTATTATACTTGCCATAGTAGATTTCATATTATTTTCAATTTGAGAATTATTTCTTTTAATAACTTTTATTCTTTGAGAATAAGCATTTAAATTTAGACAAATTATATTAAATTTTAATTGTGAATTTTTTAAAATATTTTCAATTTTGGCTATGTCTTCATCAGGAGATCCAGCATCTATAATTGTTATATTAAAAATTATATTGCTCTTATCTTTTGAAGCTTTTTTAATACTTTTTATTAATGAGTTGATAGTTCTCATCGTATACTCTGATTTTGGTTGTTCAAATATCCTCTTTTTATTTTGAGAGACTAAATTCACTGAAGTACATGTTTTTAAGATAATATCAAAACTTTGGACTTTTCTTGTAATTTTTACTTCTCCTAAAGGCAATGTTATAGATTTTTTTCCGCTTATTGATGGATTTTTAAGATTACTGGATGTTACAAAAGACATATCAGCTTGGTCAATAAGCTCGTAACCTAATAATCTAGATAATTTAACAAAAAGTTTTTTAAAAATACCATTTTGTTTTATTTTATTTAATTGTCTCATTGCAATTTAATTATTATCTAATATCTTACTACCATGAATATAAAAACATCTAAAGACCTTGTTGATGAAGCTAATAAAGAAATAAAAGTTTTGAGTGCTGAAGAAGTTAAGTCTTCTTATGAAAAAGGAGATATAACATTAATAGATATAAGGGATATCAGAGAGTTATGGAAAGAGGGCACTATCAAAAATTCAATTCATATTCCTCGCGGTATGTTGGAGTTTTGGCTGGATCCGCAAAGTTCTTATTTTAAAGAAAAAAAAATTGGTGAAATGAAAAATATCGTTTTGTTCTGTGCTTTAGGATTTAGATCAGCACTAGCTACCAAGTCACTTAAAGATATGGGATTTAATAACGTTGCAAATGCTTCAGGTGGTTTTGATGCCTTAAAAAACGCAGGGCTCGAAGTAATTCAAAAGGAAAAAAGATAATTTACTTATTAGCTTCGTTTAAGACAAATTCTAGTCTGTCTTGTCCCCAAAAAATTTTATTATTAGAAATAAAACTTGGTGCTCCAAAAATACCTTTTTTGTAGGCTTCAGCAGTTCTTTCTTTTAAATAGTCTTTAATAGAAGATGAAGTTGATCTCAAAATAAAAGTTTTAGGGTTGATGTTTAAATTTTGTAAAATTTTTTGAATCACACTTTCATCGTTCATGTTTAATCCATCTTGCCAAATTGCATTAAATATATTGTCTATATAATAACTTTTACAATTGTCTTCTTCAGCAACAAAAACACCTCTCATAAGGTTTAAACTTTTTATTGGAAAATAAGAGTTAAATTTAAATCTAACACCATCTTTTTCTGCAATAAGTTTACAATCGCGTATCATATTCTTTGCTTTTGCAGGTATAAAAGCTGGGGCTTTAATACCATGAAGGTTATGGAGCCCGCCTAAAAGTATTGGTTTATATATTACTTTTATTGAATTTTTTTCTTCAATCTTTTTTATTTTTTTATGAGCTAAAAAAGAATAAGGACTAATAAAATCGAAGTAAAATTCAAAAGGTTTAATCATTGAAATTAATTCTTTTTGAAAAGAAAATTCTTATAAACCAATAGATAACAAGTCCTACTGGGCCCGTGAAATAAGTTAAGATTAGAGAAATAAAAACAAAAAATTTTGGTATTATATATTTTGCTGAATCTCTAGCTATCCAAGCTCCCAAAAATAGGCTAAGCGCTAAAAAGTGAAGCCAAAAAATTAATAAAAATGACTCGTTTGAGAACATTGCATACAGTCCATCTAAATTTCTATACAATTCGAATCCATCTAAAATATTACCGTCCAAGTAAATCTTATAAGCTACAAAACAATAAGCAGCAGCTAAAAGCAAAGGTACTATTATAGATTGAACTAAAAAATTCGTTAGAACATGATTTGGAACAGTTATTAACAACAACCAAAATGGAATTACACCCCAATTAGCTATTAAATAAATATTTTCATAGTTTAAAAATTGTACAAGATTATTTATCATAGAAATAATATAGTATATTAGTGAAATGAATCCCACATTAAATAAAAGTGATTTTGATGACCTTACGACTAGCTTAAAAGATCTTGCGTATTCATATTTAGAAAAATATAGCCCCTCAAAACAACAATTAAAAGTTTATTTGTTAAAAAAATATCTCACAAAGATTAAAGGAACAAATTCAAAAAAAGAAGTTTCCTCGATTATCGATGAAATAATTTTAGGTCTAGAAAAGAACAGAGTATTAAATGATCAATTATTTTCTGACTCTAAAGCAAGAATGTTTTTAAAAAGAGGTTATTCTATTAATAAAATTAATCAATCTTTGAGAAATAAAGGAATAGATAGTAGATTTATAAAAGAGACAATAGATAAGATTAAAGAAAACGAAATAGAACCAGATTTTGTTTCGGCTTTAAAACTTTGTAAGCGAAGAAGAATAGGACCGCTTAGATCTCAATCGAACAGAGAATTGTTTTTTAAAAAAGATATGGGAATACTAGCAAGAGGGGGATTTAGTTTTGATATGTCTAAAAGAGTTTTAAATTTAGATGTTCAAGAATTCAATAAATTACTTAAAATTATTTAATTTTTCCTTTTTTTTCATTATCTACCAATTGATCTAATTTTTTTTTTAGTAAATTTCTTACAATGATAAAAAATAATACTCCAAAAAAAGTTACAGATAATACGATTATTAAAATTGTTTTAATCATTCAAATTTAGACTCCGTCTAATCAAAATGGTTGGATTTTTATAATCTTCTTTTCCATACTTAAATGTCTCATTTTCAAGACTAGTCACTATAGCGCCAGCGTGTTCAGCAATAGCATGACCGGCAGCATCATCCCATTCTTTTGCTCTTACTTTGTCTAGATATAAATCATATTCACCAGTTGCAATTAAACAATATTTATAAGAGCTACTTAGCTTTCTAAATGATGTTGCTCCAAATTCCTCTAATTTTTTTAGTATTATTTCTGGTGGCTGATTATGATTTGTTAAAGCCTTTATTTCACCTTTAGGAGTATTTTTTTTACAATTTAATTTTCTAACTTTATTATTTTCTAGTAAAAAAGAATTATTTTTTCCAAATGAGTAAAAAATTCTATTTTTTTTTGGGGCGCCAATAACACCTAGAACAGGAAGATTTTTATAAATTAATCCAGCATTAAGAGTATACTCTTCTCTTCCAGCTATATATTCCTTTGTTCCATCTATAGGATCGATTAACCAAAAAGTATCAAGAGTATTTTTTTTTCTTAAATCAACAGTTTCTTCAGAGATGATTGGAATGTTAGGTGTTAGTTTGATTATTGCATCTGTAACAATTTTATCTACTTTCAAATCTCCATTTGTAACCGGTGATCCATCCTCTTTAATATTAATTTTTACACCCTGTTTTTCAATTTTAATTGTTTCATCTCCAGCCATTTTGAAGGTTTCAATTAAACCCTCTGCCACTATTTTTAAATCTTCATCTATCATATTGAATTTTTTCTAAAGTGACATTTTCTAAGTTGATTACTTTTTTACCACTATTTTGAAAGTTTATTGTAGCTTTATTCTTAATTATTGATTGAATTTGACCTATACCCCAATTTTTTTCTATTGGATTTATTACAAAATTACCTGGTTCTAGATCATATTGCATAATGGAAAAATTAAATTATTTATAATATATACACTAAATGACTAATTCACTAGGTATAAAAAAATTACCAAAAGACACCAAAGTAGTCGTTGCCATGTCTGGTGGAGTCGACTCATCTGTTGCTGCTGCTTTAATGAAAGATCAAGGCTACAATATAACTGGTATTACCTTAAAATTATACGATGATGTTAAAAAATCATCAGGAGGAAGGCAATGTTGTGCTGGTCAAGATATTCTTGATGCGAAAAGAGTCTCAGAAAAATTAAATATAGAGCATAAAATTCTTTTTTATCAAAAAAAGTTTAAGTCTGAAGTTGTTGACTCTTTCATAGATAGCTATATTTCTGGTGAAACACCAATTCCATGTGTTCAGTGCAATCAAACTGTTAAATTCAGAGATTTATTTAAATATGCTAAAGATTTAAATGCTGATGCACTTGTTACCGGCCATTATGTTAGTCGAATTCAAAAAAATGGACATGCAAATATGTACAGAGCAAAAGATCAAAAACGTGATCAAAGTTATTTTTTATTTAGTACTTCACAAGAACAATTAGATTACTTAAGATTTCCGCTGGGTGAGATAGATAAAAAAGAAACTAGAAATTTAGCAAAAAAATTAAAGCTTAATGTTGCTGAAAAACCAGACAGTCAAGATATTTGTTTTGTTCCTAACGGGGATTATAGCTCTGTTATAAAAAGATTTAGACCAGAGTCATTTAAACCCGGAAAGATACTAGATATTCAAGGCAATGAAATAGGTAAGCATGATGGAATAATCAATTATACTATTGGTCAAAGAAAAGGAATTAAGATATCAAATGCTAATCCTTTATATGTGATTAATATAGATGCAGAAAAAAATTTCATTACTGTAGGAGATAAAGAGTATTTAGAAATTAAAGAAATCGAATTAAGAGACTTAAATCTCCTTGGTAGTAAAAAAGAATTTGAAGATTTGATTAATATCAAAGTAAGATCTACTGGTAGACTTTTAAAAGCTAAATTAATTATTTCAAAGAATAATGCAAAAGTTATGATAATGGATAAAGAGACAGGGATTTCACCTGGCCAAGCTTGTGTATTCTACAGCAAAGATGATATTGGGGATAAAGTACTTGGTGGAGGCTGGATTAGCAAAACATATAGTAAAAACTTATCCACTTAATTATCAACTAGTTTTACAACACGTATAAGGTGATTCATTTTTTTTTAAAATATGATTTAATCAAATTAATTAAGAGGCAACTCTTAACTGGCCATTTAGGGAAAAACCGAGAGGTTCAAGCTTAAAGGGCAGAAAGGTGAACCTAGTAGCGCTAGAATAGTTCACCGGGATGGCTTGGCGGTAGCGCCTAAAACGACGAGCCAAAACTACTAAATTTCTGGGCGAAAGCCTAGAAATTTAAGTGGTTCCTCTCCAAAAAAATCTTGAAAACAAATAAAATAAAATTACCCCTACAAAATAATTCCATTCTAAAGCGTGTTTAAAGTGAGTATTACCTTTTGTAACTAAAATAGGAACGCTTAATATTGCCACCAAGGCTAAAACAGAAACCAATATAATTTTAAAAAAAAGTACATTTCTATTAATAAAATCCACCAGTTTTATTTTGGCTTTATAAAGATGATAAACAAGAATTCCCTGAGCAATTATTTCAAAAATGATAAATAATAAAAGAACTATCCTTCTAAAAAGTTTATAAATTTGAATATCAAACTTAACACCAAGTAAAATTGAGTGAATAATAAGAAAAATTGCTGACATTATACCGAATGTTTTAAATTTATAATTAATATTAGTAGAATAAAGATTGTTTATTAATTGATTATTATTTTTCCAATAAATAAATAAAAAAATTGCAGTAATTATCATTGCTGGTTTAAAAATTAAGTATTGAGGAAATGTTCTGGAGGCTCTACTAATCGATAAGCTTCCATCTAAATACGGGATGGAGAATGCAGATTGACCTATTGGGTCTACAGCAAAAATAGTATTTGCTAAAAATTGAGGGTTTTGAGAAATCACTAGGCATAAATTAATTGCAAACAATGGAAGAAGAAAAATCCATAAACTCAATTTTCTGATTTGAGTTATTTCTTTCATAAATATAAATATTGATTATTTTCTCTTATTTCTTTTTCTTGCTCTTCTTTTTTTAGAACCTATCTTTCTTCGTCCTCTATGTTTTTTTGGATAACCCATATTTTTGCCTCCTTTTAAGTATTTTCTTCTATATATATTATATAAGGTTCAATTATACTTATTTTATGAAAAAGTCTATATCCACATTCTTAAAACATCCTATCAAAGATAATACTAATAGATCAGCCAATCCTTCTGTTACTCGTGCATCTACAATACTTTTCAATTCTATGCAGGAACTTCACCAACATGAAAAAAGAATAAAGGCTAATAAAAAAATTAGCTATTATAGCTATGGAAGATATGGAAGTTCTACAACAATAGAATTAGAGAATATTCTAAAAGAACTAGAGCAAGCCTATCATGTTTTCCTTACTGGTACTGGATTTGGCGGTGTATCATTAGCAGTTATGAGCATTTGTAGACCTGGAGATGAAATTTTAGTTTCAGATAATGTTTATGGTCCGACAAGAGAAATATCAGAAGATCTTATAAAAGAATTTGATATTCAAGCGCATTTTTACGATCCTGATGATTTTAATGACTTAAAAAATAAGATTACCAAGAAAACAAAATTGATAATTGTAGAAAATCCCGGAAGCAACACTTTTGAATTTCAAGATCTTTCAAAAATTGTGAAGTTAGCTAAAAGAAAAAAAATTTTAACTTTTCTCGACAATACTTGGGGAACTCCCTTATATTTAAAACCTCTTAAACTTGGGTTTGATATGTCATTTACTTCAGCTACTAAATATTTTTCTGGTCACTCAGATGCAATGGGTGGATCGTTAGCTGTAAATAAGAAACTTTTTAAAAAAGTAATGTTTTTTTATAAATTATCTGGATACAGAATGTCGGCAGATGAAGCTTATCTAATTATAAGAGGCTTAAGAACCCTGGATGTGAGACTAAAAAAACACTACGAAAATACTAAAATAGTTATAAATTTCTTAAAGAAACAAAAAAAAATTAAAGAGATCCTTTATCCTTATAAACCTGGTTCTAAAAATTATAAACTTTGGAAAAAGTACTATTCTGGAGCTAATGGATTGTTTTCTATAGTAATAAAAAGTAAAAACAAATCCTCAGTTGTCAAATTTGTAAATTCACTCGAACTTTTTGGTATTGGCTACAGTTGGGGAGGTTTTGAAAGCCTTGTTCTTTTGCAGAATCTTAGAGGTGAAACTAAGTATACAAGAATAAGAAAATATTTTCGTTTTGAAAAAGACGAACATATTGTAAGATTACATATTGGACTTGAAGACCCAAAAGATTTAATTGAAGATTTAAGAAAAGCGCTAACTTATATAAAATAATGTTTAAATTTATTCCAAATAGACTAGCTCTAATAGTTTTGATATCTGCCTGTACTATAATTCTAATCTCAATGGGTTTAAGACAGACCTTTGGACTTTTTTTTAAAGCATTTGAGGAGGGAATAGGATGCACAAGAACTGAATTCGGCTTAGCTATTGGAATTCAAATGTTATTTTGGGGAATTTTTGCTCCAATTTTTGGTTTTTTAGCAGATAAATTTGGAGGGAGCAAAGCAGTATTTATTGGCTTTTTAATTTTTGGTTTAGGAATTTATATGCTTTATGCAGGACCTAATACTGGTATTTATTTTCAAATTAGTTTGGGAGTTTTAGTTGGAACAGCCCTTGGAGCTACAGCTATAGGAGTTCCAGTCTCTGAAGTAGGAAAACATTTTCCAAATGAAACTAGAACCTTGGCAACAGGTTATGTTACAGCTGCTGCTTCAGTTGGATATTTTTTGTCTCCTCTATTTACACAATATAGTTTAGTCGCAGTTGGATGGGAGCAAACTTTAAGATACTTTATGTACTTTATTGCTTTTGGATTAATAGCATCTCTTTTTTTATTACCATCAAAAACTATAATTAATTCCTCTCAAGCAGATAGGGATCAATCTTTTTCTTCAGCAATTAAAGAAGCATTTGCACACAAAGGTTATATCTTATTAGTTTTAGGCTTTTTTGTTTGTGGATTTCAAATTACTTTAGTTGGAACACACATACCGGGTTATATGCAAGAAAGAGGAATGGACGGTTGGTCTGCTACAATAATATTAGCTTTGATCGGTTTATTTAATATATTTGGAACTCTGGGCATCGGGTATCTTGGAACAAAGTATAGAAAAAAAAATTTATTGAGCATTTTATACGCTCTTAGAGCTTTAAGCATTTGTGTGTTTATTTTTTCACCTCCGTCGTTGTTGAATTCAATAATTTTTGGAATTACATTCGGACTTCTTTGGCTTTCTACCGTTCCTCCCACGAATGGGATCGTTGCTCAAATATTTGGAACTAAATATTTAAGTACTCTTTTTGGAATTGTATTCTTGTGCCACCAATTCGGAGCTTTTATGGGAGCTTATCTTGGGGGATATTTTTATGATCTTTATGGTTCGTATGATTATGCATGGTACATAGCTATAGGTTTATCGTTATTCGCAACTATAATACATTACCCTATAGATGAGAGAGCTTTAGTTAGAGAACTATAGAGTCCCTGAAGTTTCTACTCGGCTGTGGATAAAACACCTTCAAGTTGTATTTTGAGTCCACTAAGGAATCAAAAGTGAATCAAAACAAGAACATTTACTTTAATTACTGCGTGCTTGTGGATAATTGTTTTAGTTGTTTTTATTGAATATTAGATTTAATAGAGATTAAAGTTATTAATAACCAAGGAGAAAAAATGTTTTCAAAAGATTTAGGTGCAAAATTAGATAAGTTTCATTTACTCAAACATCCATTTTATCAAGTTTATTGGAACGAGGGAAAATTAACTCGGGAAATAATCAAAGATTATGCTGAACAGTATTACCAACATGTAAAAGCTTTTCCAAGATACATAAGTGCTACACATTCTATTTGCGAAGATTTAGAAAAAAGAAGAATACTTTTAGAAAATTTACAAGATGAAGAAAACAAAGATGGTGATCATCCAAAACTATGGAAGAACTTTGCTAAAGCTTTAGGAGCTGATGAAAAAAAAATAGAGAATGTAAAACTTGATTGGTTTACAAAGGATATGATCGAGAATTTTTTTGCACAAGCAAGGAAATCATACGCTGAAGGCCTTGCATCATTATATACCTATGAGAGACAAATTCCTGAAATAGCTGAAACAAAAATTCAAGGATTAAAAAAATTTTATGGAGTTGACTCAAAAGAAGGATTAGAATTTTTTGAGGCTCATAAATCCGCAGATGTTATTCATAGAGCTGAATGTGAAAAATTACTTGATGCACTTTCTCTAGAAGAACAAAAGAAAGCTGAGAAAGCTTCATTATTAACGGCAAGATATCTATGGAATTTCTTAAGCGGAATGACTTCGAAGCATAAGCTTCAATCAGTAGCAGCTTAAAGTTTTTTTTAAGATCGATGAAAAACGATAACCATGTTTGGGATAATAAACTCCCGACTGCTCAAATGCTTGGAAGATGGCAACCTTGGCATACAGGTCATCAAAAACTTTTTGAAGAAATACTAAAAAAAACTGGTCAAGTTAATATCATGGTTCGAGATGTTAAAGGTGTTGACGATAATCCTTTCGATTTTGAAACAGTAAAAAAAAATATTTTTGAAGCTCTTAAAGATTATAAAAATAGAATTCAAGTTACTTTAGTTCCAAATATAACTAACATTTGTTATGGAAGAGGAGTTGGTTATAAAATAGAAGAAATAGTTCTAGACGAAAAAACACAACAAATTTCGGCAACTAAAATAAGAGAACAGATGAGAAAAGAAGGAAAACTTAAATAATTGCGAGCCATTCTCACTTGACCTGCTATTAACTCAAATATATAAAATACTTCAATTGAGGGGACAATAACTTTATGTTTTACAACAATCCATTTTCTGGATTAACGGAAATAGTACCACCACTGGCCATACAAGGATTCACTATTCTTATGGTTGGTCTAGTAATCCTGGGAACTTTGATGGATATAATCCATAAAAAAAATGTAAAATATTTTTTTAACAACGCTAAGAAGGCTAAAAAGAATGCTAAAATTCAATTATCAACAACTCAAAAAACTTCAGTAATTTTAAAAACAGTTGCACATGACATAGCTACTACTGCAGAACTTGGTAGAGGCAAAAGAAGAATTGCGCATGTGCTTGGTATGTACGGCACTATTATTTTTTGGATTACATCAGCTTTATTAATATTTTCTTTTCCAACAGCCGGTTCTTCAACACCATCAAGCATAACAATCATGTGGCATGCTGGAGCAATAATTACATGTCTAGGAGGTTATTGGTTTTGGTTTTTTTTAAGGGTGGACGTGCTCGCAGAAGCACATCCCTGGTACAGAATAATACAAGCAGATTTATTTGTTTTAGCTCTTTTAGCCTGTGCAACTTTTGGTCTAGCGTGGTCATTTACTCAATATTCTGGAATGACAGGTTTAAGCTATTTATTTTTAATTTTATATATTGTTTCAAATCTAATCTTGTTCGGTGGTGTTTATTGGTCTAAGTTTGCACACATGTTTTATAAACCTGGAGCAGCAATTCAAAAGAATTTAGCAGAAGCAGATGGATCTAGAGACAATTTGCCTCCACCAGCTGAAGCTCCACAACAGTTTGGGCTGGGTATAAAAAGAGAACAACCAAAGCATTATTAGGATATTTATGTTAAAAAAAAATAAAAGGAAAAAATAATTTATGTCAACTTTTGTGTATATGACGCGATGTGATGGATGCGGGCACTGTGTAGATATTTGCCCATCAGATATCATGCACATAGATGAAACTATAAGAAGAGCCAAGAACATCGAGCCAAACTTTTGTTGGGAATGCTATTCTTGCGTCAAAGCCTGTCCAAATCATGCGATAGATGTAAGGGGTTATGCAGACTTTGCTCCAATGGGTCACAGTGTTAGGGTAAGACGAGAAGAAGAAAAGGGGACTATATCTTGGAGAATTAAATTTCGAAATGGTACTGAAAAAAACTTTGTGTCCCCAATAACAACTAAGCCGTGGGGAAAATTTATTCCTAAATTATCCGAAGAAGATAAACCTAATCAAGGAGAAATTACTACACAAAGACTTTACACAGAACCAAAAGGTTTAAATATTGATGGAGACCTTCCTACAATAAACAAAAATACATTTAAGAAAGGTGTTTATTACTAATGGCTAAAATTAAAACACATGTTGAAGAAAGTGACGTTTTAATTATTGGTGGTGGTATGGCTGGTACTGGTGCAACTTTTGAAGCTAGACACTGGGGAAGAGATTTAAAAATAGTTTGTGTTGAAAAAGCAAATATTGATAGAAGTGGTGCGGTTGCACAAGGTCTTTACGCAATTAATTGTTACATGGGAATGCAGTGGAATGAAAATCAACCAGAAGACCACGTAAGATATGCTCGAAATGATTTAATGGGAATGGTTAGAGAAGATTTAGGCTATGACATGGCTCGTCATGTAGACTCAACTGTACATATGTTTGATGAATGGGGCTTACCTATGATGAAAAATGAAAAAACCGGAAGATATTTAAGAGAAGGAAAATGGCAAATAATGATACACGGTGAAAGTTATAAACCAATAGTTGCTGAGGCAGCAAAAAAATCTGCCGATAAAATTTTTAATAGAATTATGGTTACTCATCTTTTAATGGATGATGAAAAGGAAAATAGAATTGGTGGAGCAGTTGGATTTAATATGAGAACTGGGGATTACCACGTATTTAAAGCAAAAACAGTTATTGTAGCTGCCGGCGGTGCATCGCATATATTTAAACCAAGAGCAGTTGGAGAAGGAATGGGAAGAACTTGGTATGCTCCATGGAGCAATGGTTCTGCTTATGCTTTACCTATAGCAGTTGGCGCAAAGATGACTCAAATGGAAAATAGAATTGTTTTATGTAGATTCAAAGATGGTTATGGGCCAGTGGGAGCATATTTTTTGCATTTAAAGACTTACACACAAAATGCCAACGGAGAAAACTATGAAAAGAAGTGGTACGATCACACTAAAAATTTAGTCGGCGAATATATTGATCATCACCCAACACCAACTTGCTTAAGAAATCATGCTTTTATTCAAGAGGTCATGGCAGGCGGTGGCCCTATCCAAATGGTAACCAAAGAAGCTTTTCAAGATCCACATTTAGAAACTGTTGGTTGGGAAAATTTTTTAGGAATGACTGTTGGTCAAGCAGTTGTTTGGGCTTCACAAAATATTGATCCAAAATACACAAATCCGGAATTAACAACATCTGAGCCTTATGTAATGGGATCTCACGCAACATGTTCTGGAGCTTGGGTTAGTGGACCAGAAGATCTTTCACCACCAGAATATTTCTGGGGCTACAATAGAATGCTAACCATTGATGGCCTTTTTGGAGCTGGAGATACAGTGGGAGGAAGTGCTCACAAATTTTCTTCTGGCTCATTTACTGAGGGACGTCTAGCAGCAAAAGCAGCTTGTAAATATATAGAAGATAAAAAAGCCGATGGCATCAAAGTTAGTGAAAAACAATACACTGACCTTAAAGAAGTAATCTACAAACCTTTAGAAAATTACACTGTTGGAAGAAATGAAATAACAGGTGGAACTGTTTCTCCTAGCTATATTTCTCCAATTCAAGGACTTCAAAGACTACAAAGAATAATGGATGAATACGTTGGAGGAATAGCAACTAATTACATGACTAATGAAAATATGCTTAATAGAGGTCTAGAACTTCTTAAATGGCTAGAAGAAGATTTAGAAAATGTTGGTGCAGAAGATTACCACCAATTAATGAGAGCGTGGGAGTTAAAACATAGAACTATAACTTCTCAGTGTGTAACGGAACATACAAAATTTAGAGAAGAAACTCGTTGGCCGGGATATTACTACAGAGGTGATCATTTAAAACTCGATGATAAAAACTGGCATTGTTTAACAGTTTCTAGAAGAGATCCTAAAACCAAAAAGTTTACTATGGAGAAGGTCCCTGTTTATCACATTGTAGACGACAAAAAGGAAAAGAAAGCTTCATAAATTTTAATGAAGTTGCTTGAGAAATCCGACAAAGAGATACAAGAAATAGCTCAACCCATTTGGGATAACTTAGTAAAAACCTCAAACATTAAAGATTACGGCGGTTTTACCAAAGACTTCTCATCTCAAATGCTTTATGGAGCTAACGAGGTAGAGTTAGGAAAACAATGGGCTAATAACAAATTATTAACTAGTTTGTCGGAAAAACAAGAGTTTTTAGGGTGTATAAGGAGAGCTCAGTTTATCACTGTTCTTTACAAACAAACTAGTAATACAATGCCAGGAGAATTTCTTGGGCGATTAGTTCTAGGAGTTGAAGACGAGGAAGTAAAAGTATTTGGTGCAACTATTTATTAAGATTGACAATACAGCATTACAGGACTACTTAGAATAATGCTTGAAATTTATCTTCCTATAGCTCAAGTAAATATAGATATCTTCTTATTATTATTTGTCAGTTTAATTGTCGGTGTTCTATCAGGTTTATTTGGAGTTGGAGGTGGTTTTTTAATGACACCATTTTTAATTTTTATGGGCATTCCCCCAGTTTACGCAGTGCCAAATGAGGTAAATAATATATTAGCTACTTCAGTTTCAGGCTCGCTTACTCATTGGTACAAAAAAACTTTAGATTATAAAATGGGACTGATGATTGTTGCTGGCGGCGTTGTTGGAACTGTATTAGGAATAATGACTTTTACATATTTTTCTGGAATTGGAAAAATTAGCTTAATAATTTCTTTATTATATATGTATCTTTTAGCTATCGTAGGAACTTTGATGTTGATTGAATTTATAAGAGAAAAAAATCGGCTTAAATTAAAAAATTTAAAAAAAAAATTACACGAGCATAACTGGCTTCAAGGCTTACCTTTAAGGATGCGTTTTCATAAATCAAAGTTATATGAAAGTGCATTAACTCCTATATTGCTTGGATTAGTAGTTGGTTTTGTTGCAGCTATGATGGGAATAGGAGGAGCATTTTTAATGGTTCCTGCTATGATTTATATAGTAGGGATGCCTGTAAAATTAATTCCAGGTACATCATTATTTGTAACAATTTTTATAAGTGCAATAGTAACAGTTCTTCACGCTTTCAATTATGGATCTATCGATTTATATCTTGTTTTTCCATTAATCCTTGGCTCTATTGTTGGAGTTCAATTAGGACAAAAAGTGGGACAGTTTTTAGATAGCGCCGAATTAAAATCTTTATTTGCTATGCTTTTATTATGCGTAGCAGTCGCAATAGGCTATGATTCTTTTTTTAGAGATAAAGCAGGTGAATTTAATGGATCTAAAATTATTAAAACGGATTTAAGTGCATTTGCAGAGTTCACTATTAAAATGTCAGACGAGTTACCGATTTTATACGGTGCTTTTTCAATAATCTTAGCAATATCTTTAGGCGTATTAGCTGCTGCGGGAAGAAAATTTGTCAGTCCAATAGCTAGAAAATTGTTAAGTGAATTTAAGAAAAAAGATATTAAACAAAAAGAAGAGGTAAAATTTCCTGAAAAATAATATTAAGCACTTCGATAGAGTTTAGTCATAACAAATTCTCTATGACCCAACGCTTCTGCACATGTAAGTCTACCATTAGCTACTCTTAACATTGTTTTAATTAATTCATCACCTGCTTGAGATAAATTCATTTCTCTTGATAATATTTTTGAAACATCACAGTCTACGTGTTCTTTCATTAATTTTGCGGTAAGAGGATTAGCAGTTAGTTTAACTACTGGTTCAATAGGGTTTCCAATAATATTTCCTTGTCCAGTTGGAAACAAATGTATGTTAAATCCACCTGCAGCTTGTAAGGTTACACATTCTGCAGCCGCAGATGAAGTGTCCATAAAATATAAACCTTTTCCTTTTTTTGGTTCTTCTGCAGGCTCTAAAACATCAATAAATTTTAAATTTCCAATCTTTTGAAAATTTCCAAAAGCTTTTTCCTCTATAGTTGTTAAGCCACCAGCAATATTTCCAGCAGTGGGCTGGCTTTCTGAAAGATCATTAGTAGCCTCTTTTAGAATAAAATCATTATAAGAACTCCATGTTTTCATAAATTTCTCTTTTGCTTCTGGAGTAGCTCCTCTAGCAGCACAAACTGTTTCTGCACCAGTTAATTCAGAAGTTTCACCAAAACATAAGTGAACACCAAACGGCTCTAATTTTTCCATCAAATTTCCTACAGTTGGATTGGATGCTAATCCAGAAGTGGTATCAGACTCACCACATTTTACTGAAATCCATAAGTCACTTAATGGACATTCTTCTCTTTGTTTTTCTGATGCCCACTGAGAAAATTCTTGTGCTTTCTTTGATGCCTTCATTATTGTTCCAATATCTCCTGTTCTTTCAATATGAAAGCCTTCTACCGGTTTGCCTGTTTTTGCTATTTCATCAACAATTCTTTTTGTCCATTTAGGTTCAATTCCAATCACTATTACTGCAGCTACATTTGGATTTTTTCCTGTCCCAATCATTGTTCTAAAATGTAATTCTAGATCTGCTCCAAATTGTAATCTTCCATACGAATGTGGTAGTGCTATAGTTCCTTTGATATTATTAGCAACAGCTTCTGCACAAGCGTTTGAAATATCATCAACAGGAAGAATAATTACATGATTTCTTGTTCCAGCTCTTCCATTTTCTCTTTTATAACCTAAAAAACTTTTTGGGATTTCCATTAAATTACCATTTCTTTGTTTTCACGTTATGAACATGTACATGCTCACCTTTTTTTATTGATTTAACGACTTTGCCTATATCGTGACCATATTTTAAGATTGTATCTCCCTCTTTAAGATCTTTAAGGGCTATTTTATGACCTAAAGGAACTTCGTTGGTAGAGCTAACTTTAACTGTTTTGTCATTTTCCATTATCCAAGCGTTACAATCTTGGCCTTTTTTCGTTTTTTCTATTACGACTACTCCAACGTTATCTTTTTCATCGTGAATAATAAGGTCTGGCTGTGACATAAAATATTTAATGGATATAAACTAAATTTTGATATAATTAAAGGTAGTTTTAAATAAATTTTTAGGATTTCTATGGCAAAAATGACAACAGAGGAAGCTTTTGTAAAAGTTTTACAAATGCATGGTATTGAACATGCGTTTGGGATAATCGGCTCTGCATTTATGCCTATCTCCGATATTTTCCCTGATGCGGGTATTACTTTTTGGGATGTTGCTCACGAAACAAACGGTGGATTAATTGCTGATGGTTATACAAGAGCAACTGGAAAGATGTCGATGGTTATAGCTCAAAATGGACCAGGTATAACTGGTTTAGTAACTCCTATTAAGACTGCATATTGGAATCACACTCCTTTACTTTTAGTAACTCCTCAAGCTGCAAATAAAACTATGGGTCAAGGTGGTTTTCAAGAAGTTGAACAAATGAATTTATTTAAAGATATGGTTTGTTATCAAGAGGAAGTGAGAGATCCCTCTAGGATGGCTGAAGTTTTAAATCGTGTAATAGAAAAAGCAATTAGAGGATCAGCGCCTGCTCAAATTAATGTTCCAAGAGATTATTGGACGCAAGTTATAGATATAGATTTACCTCCTATAGTTAGATTAGAAAGACAAGCGGGAGGAGCAGATGCAATAAAAAAAGCAGCTGAATTACTTTCTAACGCAAAATTTCCAGTGATATTATCAGGAGCTGGAGTTGTTATTGGAGGTGCGATCGATGATTGTGTAAAGTTGGCAGAAAAACTTGATGCACCGGTGTGTTCAGGCTATCAACATAATGATAGTTTCCCTGGAAGTCATCCGTTAGCTGTTGGGCCTCTTGGTTACAATGGTTCAAAAGCTGGAATGGAATTAATTTCTAAAGCTGACGTTGTTTTAGCTTTAGGCACAAGACTAAATCCTTTCTCTACATTGCCTGGTTATGGAATAGACTACTGGCCAAAAAATGCAAAAATAATTCAAGTTGACATGAACTCAGATAGAATAGGATTAACAAAAAAAGTAACTGTAGGAATATGTGGTGATGCAAAACTAGTTACTCAACAAATATTAAGTAAAATCTCACCTAAGGCGGGAGATATTGATCGACAAAAGCGAAAAGATTTAATCCATCAAACTAAATCTGCATGGTTACAAAAATTATCAAGTCTTGATCATGAAGATGATGATGCAGGAACAGTGTGGAATAAAGAAGCAAGGGAAAGAGATAAGGATAGAATGTCTCCAAGGCAAGCTTGGAGAGCAATACAGGCTGCCATGCCTAAAGATGTTATTATTTCGAGTGATATTGGAAATAATTGTGCGATAGGAAATGCATATCCTACTTTTGAAAAAGGTAGAAAATATTTAGCACCTGGATTATTTGGACCATGTGGTTATGGATTTCCAGCGATTCTAGGAGCTAAGATTGGTTGCCCGGATACACCAGTAATAGGTTTTGCAGGTGACGGTGCTTTCGGAATAAGCATGAATGAAATGAGTTCTTGCGCAAGAAAAGAATGGCCAGCAATTACAATGGTGATTTTTAGAAATTATCAATGGGGAGCAGAAAAAAGAAATTCTATTTTATGGTTTGATGATAATTTTATTGGTACTGAGTTAGATCCAGAATTAAGCTATTCTAAAGTTGCAAATGCATGTGGATTAAAAGGTGTTACTGTTAAGACAATGGAAGAGACAACAAAAGCTATAAAAAAATCTTGTGAAGACCAAAAAAAAGGTATCACAACTTTTATTGAAATCATTTTAAATCAAGAATTAGGCGAACCATTCAGAAGAGATGCAATGAAAAAACCAGTTAAAGTAGCTGGAATTAAAAAGTCAGATATGAAAGTACAAAAAAGTTTAAATTAATTTAAGTCTAAAACAGTCGAGGGATCTAATCTAACATCAAACCAATTTAACCTTATATCTAAATGAGGTCCTGTTGATCTGCCAGTTGAACCAACAGTTCCTATCACTTCTCCTTGTTTAACTTTTTGCCCTTTTTTTACATAGATATCTTTCATATGCATATATAATGTAGAAATTCCATGTCCGTGGTCAAAAATTAATGTTCCACCTGTATAGAATAAATCTGGCTCAACCATAGTAGCAGTTCCATCTAGCATAGCTTTTATGTTAGTCCCTTCTTTTGCCGCAAAGTCTATCCCATAATGGGGCCATTTTGGTTTTCCATTCAAAATTCTTTGACTACCATAAACTCCAGTAACTATGGCTTTATCTAAAGGATTAATAAATTTTTTGGTAAAAAAAGTTAAATCACTTTCAATTGACCTTGCTTCACCAATAAGTTTATTTTCTCTTTTTATTCTTTCATAAACTTCTTTAGGAGGGGTAACTTTTTTTTCAGGCAATCCATCTATTCTTTGTATCTTATATTTTCTTTTAAAAACTTTTTTTATAATTATCTCTTTTTTTTTGTCTTTTATAATTCTAATAGTTATGTCATTTTTTCTATCCCTTCCAATTCCAAAAGCAAAATAACCTTCGTTAGTGACCATGACATCTTTATTATCAATTTTAACTTTTGCTTTGGGATTTGTCTTTCCAAGAATAAAGGACCCTTGGTTAAATTTTCCAATAAATTCTACTGCAAATAAATTTTGATTTGAAAAGATTATTAGTAAAAATAAAAATATTTTTATTATCTTGCTGTCCATCCACCATCTACCAATAATGAAGTTCCAGTTATCATTGAGGCTGCATCTGAGGCTAAAAAAACTGCAGCAGACGATATTTCAGGTAATTCTGCATATCTTCCTAAAGGAATATTACCTAAGACTTCTTTCCTAAAATTTTTATTCTTAAAAAACTTCTTTGTCATTGGTGTAACTACAAATGTAGGAGCTATGCTATTAACTCTTATATTATATTTAGCTAAATCTATTGCCATACCTTTAGTTAATCCTTCCATACCAAATTTTGTCATATTATAAACACTTCTAATAGGACCACCTACATGACCCATTTGAGAGGACATATTAATTATCGCAGCACCAATCTTTTTTCTATTTTTTGTTTGAACCATTTTTAATGCTACTAAATTAGCAACATTGAAAGCAGCAATAGTATTTATCTTAACTACTTTTTCCATGTCTTGTTTACGTATTTTGAGAAAATGTTCTGGAATATTTGTTCCAGCATTATTTATTAAAACATCAATTTTTTGTTGACTATTTATGATTTGTTTTAGTTGAATGTAATTAGTCAGATCACACACATAAGTTTTACATTTAACTTTATGTTTTTTTGCGATTTTTTCGACAGCATCCAAATCCTTTTTTGTTCTACTTATTAATATCAAATTAGATCCTGCCTCGGCTAATGCTATTGCACATGCACGACCCAAACCTTTACCTGCTCCAGTTACTAGAGAGTATTTGCCTTTTAAATTATATTTTTTTAAATACATATTTATAAAATCAACTTAAGATCAGTGTATATTAAATCTACAGCCACTAAAAGTATAGCTAATAAACCAACCCAAGCAATCCACTTATATTTCTTAATCCATTGCGAAATTAAATTTGCTGCTACGGCCATCAAAATAATTGATAAAACTAATCCAAAAATTAATAAATGATAATGGTGACCAGCAGCTCCCGCTACCCCTAATACATTGTCTAGACTCATGGTAAAGTCAGCTAATAAAATAGTCCAAATAGCTTTAAGTAAATTTGATCTATCTATCTTAATATCTTTATCACCAGTTTCTTTATCTTTAATAACATCTGTATAAAGTTTATAAACTACATAAAGTAGAAGAAGTCCTCCTATCAATCTTAGTCCTGTTATTTGTAAAAGGTATGCTGTTAACAAAGTTAGAATTATTCTTAAAACTACTGCACCACCTATGCCCCAAAAAATAACTTTTTTTCTTTGATCCGGGGGAAATTTTGAAGCAACCATACCTATTATGATCGCGTTATCTCCTGCTAATATAAGATCTATAAAAACTATTTGTGAAAATATAATTAGTTGTTCAGACATACTTATGGACTCAATATCATGTCTGCTGCCTTTTCAGCAATCATTATAGTAGGTGCATTTGTGTTGCCGGAGGTGATATTAGGCATGATTGATGCATCAACAACTCTTAAATTTTCTATTCCTCTAACTTTAAGTTTTTCATCAACAACTGAGTCGTCTCCATTTCCCATTTTACAAGTTCCAACTGGATGAAAAATTGTTTGAGTATGTTCACTGCCAGCCTGAACTAATTCTTCATTATCTGTAATGTGTACTCCTGGCCTATACTCTTCAGGTTCGTATTTCTTAAATGCATCTGTTTCCAACATTATTTTTCTTACAATTTTTAAACTTTTTGCCGCTACGTCTCTGTCCTCTTGAGTAGATAAATAGTTCATTTTGATCTTTGGATTATCTCTACTATCATTACTTTTAATATTTATTTCACCTCTGCTAGTAGGCCTAATATTCGCAATAGTTGGTGTGATGCCATCGAAGTCGTGCATTTTAGTAGCACCTAAAATATCTGTACTAATTGGCTGAACATGAAACTGTAAATTAGGAGTAGCTCTAGACGGGTCGCTTTTGAGAAAACCACAAACCTGACTAGCGCCCATTGTCATTGGTCCACTTTGATTAAATATATACTCTAATCCAATAAGTAAATTTCCAAATAAGCTATTTATCTTCCCGTTAAGGGATTTTAATCTTTTTACTTTATAAACTGGTCTAAACATTAAATGGTCTTGTAAATTTTTTCCAACTCCTACTAATTCATTGATAATTGGTATTCCGTGGGATTTTAATTTTTTTGAGTCTCCAACACCAGATACTTGTAAAATATGAGGTGAACCAATGGACCCAGCTGAAAGCAATATTTCTTTATTAGCTTTTATTGTTGTTAATTTTCCATTGTCATAAAAATTTACACTAACAGCTTTTTTACCAGAGAAATTAATTTTTTGAACATGAGCGTTAACTGTAATCTTTAAATTTGATCTTTTTTTTATTGGATTTAGATATCCTTTAGCAGCACTACATCGTAATTTTAATAATTTTTGACGACTTGTAGTAAATTGAAAATATCCAACCCCAAAATTATCTCCAGTGTTAAAATCATTAGTTCTAGGAATACCATATTCTTCTGCTGCGTTTTGAAATTCCTCTAGCATTTTTAAATTAATCTTTTTATTAGTAACTGTTATAGGTCCGTCATCATTATGAAATTTATTTTTTCCTAATTCGTTATTTTCTGATTTTAAAAAATACGGAAGAACATCTTCCCAAGCCCATCCAGCATTTCCCTGTTGTCTCCAGTTGTCATAATCATTACTTTGACCTCTAATCCAAAGTAGTCCATTTATAGATGAACTTCCACCAAGTGTTTTTCCTCTAGGATAACGAATTGATCTATTTGCCATCGTTTCATCTTTTTCAGTGTGGAAACACCAATCGACTTTTGGGTTGTGCATTGTTTTATAATAACCAACAGGAATATGTATCCAGGGATATGTATCTTTTCCTCCTGCCTCTAACAAAAGCACTTTGTTTTTTTCATTAGCAGTTAGTCGATTAGCTAAAACACATCCTGCAGATCCTGCTCCAATTATAATGTAGTCAAATTCTTCCATAGATAATTACTTTATAGGCTAGAAATTTAATGATTCCAATATACTTATTACAACCTATGGTTTTAAGACTTTAGTTTGACTTCAAGGCTCTTATCAAGTTTAATTTTAATAATTAATAAACAAAACGGGGGAATAATGAGAAAATTATTAACTGTAGTTTTAAGTTTAGCTGTATTTGTTGGTTTTTCAATGAGTACTGCAAACGCTAAAACTTTAAAATGTCAGACCGTTCTTAACACTAAAGCTGATGAAGTTAAGATGTTAAAGGACTTTACTGACACTGTAACAGAATTAACTGATGGTTCATTAAAATTTGAAATTTTACCGGCAGGAGCTGTTGTAGGAGTAAAAGAAACATTAGATGCAGTTGACAAAGGACTAATCGACTGTGGATTCGCTTGGACACATTATTGGTCTGGCGATCATCCTGCGGCTATGTTATTTGGTTCACCAGTAGCGGGTGGTGGAGTAGGTATAGATAACTTAGCATTCTTATCTTGGTTCCAATATGGTGGTGGTAAAGAATTATACGACCAACTTTGGAAAGAAATGGGAAGAGACATAAAAGGATTTATGCTTCAACCTGTAGGTCCAGAAGCTTTAGGTTGGTTTCCAAAACCAATTAAAGATATGGCTGACTTTAGAAAATATAAGTTCAGAACACCTCCAGGAATTCCTGGTCAAACATATAAAGATATTGGTATAGCATCTGTAGCAATGGGTGGTGGAGATATTCTTCCAGCATTACAAGCAGGTACTATTGATGCAGCAGAATGGTGCTGCCCAAAACCAGATTTAACATTTGGTTTCCAAAAAGTATTAAAACACTATTACTTACAAGGTTTACACCAAGTAGTAGTAAATGCTGATTTTTATATAACTGGAAAAACTTATAAAAAGATGACTGCTCATGAGAAAAAATCTCTTGAAGTAGCTGCAAACGCTTCGCTAGCTAAATCTTTAAGCTACAGAATCTATGAAAATGGAAAAGCTCTAAGAGAACTAACTACTAAGCATGGAGTAATTTTAGAAGACACTCCAACAGACTACTTTAAAGAATATATGGCAGCAGCAAAGAAAACATTGAATAAAAACGCAGCGGAAAATAAATTTTTCGCTAAAGTTTACAAATCAATGAAAGAATTTGCTGATATTGCTGTTCCATTCTGGAGTGGTGCTCAGATGTCAAATGCTAAGCTAGGAATGGCTCACGCAGCGACATTAAAGTAATAAGTAAATAACTTTAAAAATTTTTAGAGCGGGTTTAAAAGCCCGCTCTAATTTTTTTAGGGATAAGAATTTTAATATGGTTAAGAAAACTTCAAAAATTGATATTTCTGATGAAATGATCGCCGAAAGGCGTGGTAGTTCGAGCAAAATGCCTGATGACATGCCCTTATGGATGGCAAAAACAATAACATCAATAGATAAATTTAGCAAAAGAGTGGGAAGCATAGTTTGTTGGATTTTAATGCCCTTAATTTTTGCAATGACTTATGAAGTCATAATGCGAAAATTATTTTTAGCTCCTACTATTTGGGCTTATGACATAAGCCGTTTTTTATATGGAGCATTATTCATGTTAGGAGCAGGTTATGCACTTTCTAAAGGAGTTCATATTAGAGCAGATTTTTTATATAGAAATTTCAAAACTAAAAATCAAGGACTTGTAGATTTTTGGTTATATATTTTATTTTATTTTCCAGGCTTACTAGTTTTTCTTTACATGACAATTGGTTATGTAGGAGAGTCTATACAAAGAGGGGAGAGAGGGATGGACACAACATGGATGCCGTATATGTGGCCAATTAAAACATGTTTACTTGTCGGAATTATATTTCTTTTAATCCAAGGTATTTCGGAGTTATTAAAAAGTTATTGGGCAGCAAAAAAAGGTGAGTGGCCAGGAGAGGGTAAATGATTGCTGAATTAATAGATCCGGCAGTTCTTGGTTTCATTCTTGTAGGAGTAATGCTTTTCGCAATATTTATTGGATTTCCTATTTCGTTTACACTGATATTTTTAGGGTTCGTGTTTGGTTACTTAGGATTTGGAAAACTCGTCTTTTACTTAATGACTTTACAGTTCTCTATGGTCATGACCGAACAAACTCTCGCCGCCGTCCCGCTATTTGTCTTTATGGGAATAATGATGGAACAAGCCGGGTTGATGGAAAGACTGTTTTCAGCTTTTCAACTTATGTTAGCGAGGGTTAGAGGATCTCTATATTATGCAGTCTTGTTCGTTTCCGTAATATTTGCTGCAGCAACTGGAATAGTTGGAGCATCAGTTACAATATTAGGAATTATGGCTGCTAAATCAATGAACAGATCTGGTTATGATGTAAGGCTAGCTGCAGGAACAATCACTGCAGGAGGAACTTTAGGTATTTTAATTCCACCAAGTATCATGCTTGTTGTAATGGGGCCTATTATGGAAATTCCTGTAATTGATTTATTTGCAGCTGCGATCTTCCCCGGAATTTTATTAGCCACTTTATATGCAGCTTATACAACAATCAGATGTATGTTGAACCCAAAACTTGGACCACCTTTACCAGAAGATATGAGAGCAACTAGCATGACCAAAGTTTGGATTGAATTTTTTCTCGGTCTAGTTCCTCCAGCAGCTTTAGTATTTGCAGCACTTGGAAGTATTTTATTTGGTTTTGCTACTCCTACAGAGGCAGCTGGTTGTGGAGCAATGGGTGCACTTCTTTTATCATTAGCGTATAAAAAATTAACATTACCAAAATTACAAGAAGCTTTAGTTAAGACTTTAGAAATAACTGCTTTAATAATGGTTCTAGTTGCAGCATCAAATTTTTTTGGAGCAGTATTTGCTAGACTAGGCACTCCAACATTATTAACTGAGTTTTTACTTGGATTAGAAATGAATAAATATTTAATTTTGGCAATGATAATGGTGATGATATTTTTACTTGGATGGCCTTTAGAATGGGTACCTATAGTAATGATTATTATCCCTATTATTTTACCATTGGTAGAGGCATTAGGATTTAATTTAACTTGGTTTGCTATATTGGTAGCAGTCAATCTCCAGACCGCCTGGCTGTCTCCACCTGTTGCACTTTCAGCCTATTTTTTAAAAGGTGTAGTGCCTGAATGGGATTTAAAAGATATTTATTTTGGAATGATGCAATTTATGGTCTTGCAAATTATTGGATTAGTATTAATAGTAGTATTTCCACAAATTGCTTTGTGGTTACCAACATTACTTTATGGCAATTAAATATATAAAAAAAGCAGCTAAGACTCCGGAGACAGATGATCATAAGACTCAAGCTGCAGTACAAAATATTCTTAATGATATAGCAAAAAGAAAAGAAGAAGCTCTTAAAGAATTGAATAAAAAATTTGATAAATATGAAGGTGAAGTAATTGTCTCAAAGGAGAAGATTGAAGAAGCAATTAAGAAAGTTGATCAAAAAACCAAAGATGATGTGAAATTTGCCCATGATAGAATTAAAAAATTTGCTGAATATCAACTAAAAAGCATGAACAATAATTTTGAAGTTGAATTATCAGATGGTTTATTTGCCGGTCAGAGATTAATTCCAGTTGATACTGCTGGATGCTATATACCAGGAGGACGATATGCGCATATTTCCTCTGCTGTTATGGCAATCACTCCTGCAAAAGTTGCTGGAGTAAAAACTATTATTTGTGCTAGCCCTCCAAAAGATAAGGATGGAGCAAATCCAGGTATTATATTTGCTGCAAATCATTGTGGAGCTGATGTGATAATGAATTTAGGTGGTGTTGCAGCTATAGGATCTTTGACACATGGTTGTTTTAATAATCCACCGGTAGATTTCTTAGTTGGCGCTGGTAATCAGTATGTTGCTGAAGCTAAAAGAATTGTTTATGGAAAAGTTGGAATAGATCAGTTTGCTGGTCCAACGGAAATTGCAATTATTGCTGATAAATCTGCGGATAAAGAAATTGTTGCAGTTGATTTAGTTGGCCAGATGGAACATGGATACAATTCTCCAGCATGGTTGTTCACTACAGATAAAGAGTTAGCAGATTTTACAATGAAGAGGGTGCCAGAATTGATTAATGAATTACCTGAACTTGCAAAAGTTAATGCCACAGCTGCTTGGAAAGATTATGGAGAAGTTATTCTATGTGACACTAATGAGGAAATGGCAGAGGTGAGTGATAAGTATGCATCAGAACATTTAGAAGTTCATGCAGAAAAATTGGATTGGTGGCTCAAAAGATTAAGAAATTACGGCTCTTTATTTTTAGGTGAAGAAACAACGGTAGCATATGGAGATAAATGCTCTGGTACAAATCATATTTTGCCAACCAAAGGTGGAGGAAGATACACTGGCGGTCTTTTTGTCGGAAAGTTTATAAAGACTTTAACATTTCAAAGAATGTCTAAAGAGGCAACCAAAGTTGTTGGCGCAACAGCAGCTAGACTAGGTAGAGCAGAAGGCATGGAAGCTCATGCTAGAACGGCTGATATAAGATTAAGAAAATACGGTTTTTCAAATTAATGCATGCACTAGTTTATACTGGTACTAACAAAATAGATTTCAGAGAAGAAAAAAATCCAATAGCTAAACCAGGCGAGTCTTTAATAAAAGTAAAAGCTTCTGGTATTTGTGGTTCTGATATGCATGCCTTTCATGGCAACGATGAAAGAAGAATACCTCCCTTAATATTAGGTCATGAAGTAAGTGGAACCAGTCTAGATGGTAAATTCAAAGACAAAGATGTTGTTATAAATCCGTTAATAAGTTGTGAAAATTGTGATTATTGTAAAAATGAGAGAGAACATTTATGTCCTGAAAGAACAATGATTGGGATGAGCACGCCAACTAAAAGAGAAGGAGGATTGGCGGAATTAGTTTCAGTGCCAGAAAAAAATATTTTTGAAGTGCCAGAAAAATTAGGCGTCAAAGAGGCAGCATTAGCTGAACCTGCAGCTGTAGCTTTACATGCCGTCTTATTAGCTGAACAAAATTTGAAAAAACTTCTATCTGAATGTAAAATATTAATTCAAGGAGCTGGTGCGATAGGTTTGTTATGTGGTTTATTACTAAACAAAGAGAAAAAAGCTAACAATATTATAATGTCAGATCCAAATAAAAAAAGATTAGATGAGTGTAGTAAATATTTAAAAGCTAATTTTGTATCTCCAAATGATAAATCAATTAAAGAAAATAATTTTGATTTGATATTAGAGTCCGTTGGTCTAGAAGCTACACGTCATCAAGCAATTAAATCAATCGCCCCTGGCGGCACTATTCTTCATATAGGATTAACGCAACCGTCAGGCACTTTTGATTTTAAGAAACTAACAATTCAAGAAGTGACATTAGTTGGAACATACTGTTACACAAATAAAGATTTTAAAAAAACTTTAAGAATTTTAAAAGAAAAAAAATTAGGGGATTTAGGTTGGATTGAATACAGAGACCTAAAAAAAGGATCTGAGGCTTTTCAAGAAATACATAATGGGACTTGTGTTGCTCCTAAAATCATACTAATTCCCTAGTTCATCTTATAGTTGTAGACAAATTGCATACCTGAAATAAAATTTTAACATAGATAATCTAAAGATATTTAAAATAGAATTCATTTATTCAATAGGAGTGCTTATGAAAAAAATTATTATAATGTTATCTTTTTTAGTTTTTTCCTCGGCTTATGCAGGAGGTCACATAACAAAAAAACAAAAAGAAGAAACTATACAATGTTTGGGTCATTATAGTGCAACAGCTGTTTTACCTGCCGACTCAATCGAGGTTACAGATATGGAAATGGCTTTAGCTTCAGTGAAAGTTATTAGATCTTTTCTTCAAAAAGAACAAGTTAGTGATGATGAGATGAACAAAGGTATGAACGAACATGTAGACAAAGTTTATGGTAAACCATTTGACAAAAACATGAATGATCAATGTAACAAATTTATCTATAAACTTATTCCTGGTTCTAAAGAGGAAATAGAAAAATTATCCAGAACTATTTATGCAGGTTAATTAATGAGTGGATACGTTATTGCCAATATTAATGTTAAAAATCCTGAGGCCTACAAGGAATATGTTGGAAAAGTTAAACCAACTGTTGAAAAATTTGGAGGAGAGTATCTTGTAAGAAATGGAGAATTTAAAGTTATTGATGGTGAATGGAAGCATCCTAGAACTGTCGTAATTAAATTCCCAACTTATGAAAAGGCATTGGAGTGGTATAATTCTGAGGAATATAAACCTGTTAAATCAATTCGATTAGCAAACTCAGTGGCTAATGGAATAATAATTAAAGGAGTATAATATGATAGATAAATTTGGAAACGCTTTTTATTTAATAATCTACTTAGCTCATTTCATTATAGTTGGAAGTTACGCTTACCAATTAGTCTTTGATACTAAAAAATTTCTAAAGGGTAGAGGAGTTGATAAAACCGCTACTTTAATTACGAGATTTGCAGGTTCATTCATGATCGCAATTGTTTTAATGGCAATTTATGTTGCTTTTATAAGATCGGGTGGTTTGGAGGCTACTTGGGCATTCTTTAACTTAGTTTTTATAATAAATGTTTCAATATTAGTTACAAATTTTTATACATTGAAAATTGATAAAACAGGTTTGACTAAAAAAACTAGAAACGATGGAATATATGCTCCACTTGTTCTTGTTATTATCAGTGCTCTTCTTTGTTACGGGCTGGCTGATAAAATTTACGTTTAAGGAGATACATGGCAAAGTTTATGAATATTGTTAGATGCAAAGTGAAATCATCTAGCAGAGATGAGTATCTTAAAAAAATTGATGAAATGCCTAAGTTCGATGGACAGATTTCAGCAAAGTATGTTGAGACAAAACCTAATGAATTTTTTATGATCGGGGAGTGGAATTCTGAAGATGATATAGCGAAAGCAAGACCAAAAATGATTAGTTTTTTGGATACGCTAAGACACACTTTAGATGAACTGTCTCCTGAGTTAGGCGTAACAGACCCTCATTCTGGAACAGTAGTAATAGAGAAATAAGAAAGGAGGAGATAATGGCAAAATTTATAACTTTAGGAAAATATACTGCTAAAGGTTTAGGAGGATTTGTGAGTAATCCATCTACAGATAGAAAAGCAGCAACTTCTGCATTAGCAGCATCCGTTGGAGCTAAAGTAACTAGATACGCTGGCTTAAGAGGAAAGTATGATTTCATGGCTGAGATAGAAGGCTCGTTCGAACAAGCTGCTGCAGCTTCAATGGTTGCAACATCTAGTGGAGCAATTTCTGATTTTACTATTTTAGAAGACATAGATCTTAATGAAATAGCAAAAATTGCACAAAAAATGGCTAGCAATTACAAAGAACCAGGAAAATAAAGTATTTATTTTATCAAACATAGGTTAAAGAAAAACCTATGTTTGATAGACTGAAAAACAAAATTCATATTTTACAAAATATCTATCTAAAAAATAAATATTTTATTAAAAAAAAGTCTTATGCAATGGACGGAGAAGACTTGGCTATTGATCAGTTCAATAAACTTAAGAAAAAAGGTTTTTATGTTGATGTAGGGGCACATCATCCAATACATAGAAACAATACTAATTTATTATTTAATAGAGGGTGGGAAGGAATAAATATTGATATTAATCAATTTTCGATAGATCTTTTCAATTATTTAAGACCTAATGATTTAAACTTACAAACTGCAATTTCAGACGAGGAGGGGGAAATTTTATTTTTTTATCAAAAAAAATTTAGTCAGCTTAATACTACAGATAGACAGATCGCAAATGAACATTTTCAAGGAAAATTTTTTGAAAAAAAGGTTAAATGTCAAACTATTCAAAATATTTTGGATAGATCTAAATATAAAAACAAAAAAATTGATTTTTTAAATATAGATATCGAAGGAGCAGAGATAAAAGTTTTGAAAACATTAAATTTTAATGTATATAAACCATCTTTAATTTGTATTGAAATCTTGGGGTATAGAGATCTAAATTTTGATCAAAGAGAAATAAAAATTCAAAGCGATGAAATCTTTCAATTCTTAAACAAAAAAGGTTATACTAAAGTGTGGTCGGGCCCAAGTTATTGTAGTCATCTATTTTCTGAATGAGATACATTTTAGAGCATCTGTAAATTTTATTTTATTTGGAAATTTTTCTTGAATTTCATCAATACCTTCATTTAATTTTTTATTAGAAATATTCAACAGACAAGAAATATATCTATCTTTAATCATTCTAATATATTTTTGTTTAGAGACAGTTACCTTAAAATTGAAACTTGACTCTTGTATTTCCTCTAAATTGTTCTTCACAATTTTTAACAAAAATTCATCTTTTTTAAGGCTTATATCTAATTTTTGTTTCATATATTTAAAACAAGGTATTTTATTATTTTTGGTTTTAAGAGAAAAAATTAGTATTTTACCATTAAGATTAAGATTTTTTTTACTTAAATTAAGTAGAGTAATAAGTTTTTCTTTAGAAAAAAAATGAATAGTTTGTTTGATTATAATTAAATCGAACTTTTTTTTTTTTTTAAGAAAATTGATTGCGTCAGATTTTTTAAATAATATATTTTTCTTAATATTTTTATTTTTAACAATATCTATACCAGTAGCTTTATTATTAAATCTATATTTTTTTTGTAGAAAACTAATTATATTTGCTCTTCCACATCCAATATCAAGTATTTTAGAGTTTTTATTAAATTTAAATTTTAATCTTAAAAATTTTTGAAATTTAGAGATATATTTATCTGAAGAGAGCCAAGTATTATTATCCCAATTTTCTAGATGTCTCATTATAGAGCTACAACTGCTGCTGCCATAGAGGCTAATCTAGCTTGTGTATCGTCCGCTCTACTTGTAATTACAACAGGAACTTTTCCACCTATCACTACACCAGCTGCACAAGCTCCCATAAAAAAAATCATCATTTTAACCAAACCATTACCAGCTTCAACATTTGGAACTAAAAGAATATCTGTTTTACCTGCTACAACATTTTTAATTCCTTTTATTTGAGCAGCTTTTTCTGAGACAGAGTTATCAAAAGCCAACGGGCCGAAAACATCAGCTTCTATTCCTTCTGCTTTAGCTCGTTTTGTTAATTCTTGAGCATCTTTTGAACTAGGCATGCTATCTAAAACTTCTTCAGTGGCTGACAGCACTGATACTTTTGGTCTAGAAATTCCTATACGTTTGGCAAAATCAATAGAATTTTTTAATATATGCATTTTAGTTTCTAATTTTGGCAATACGTTCAAAGCTCCATCAGTAATAATGAAAGGTTTGTCATCTTTTTGTAGTGTCATATGCCATATGTGACTTAACCTTTTTTTTCCAATTAAATTTAAATCTCTTTTTAAAACGGCCTTCATTAAAACATCAGTATGGATATGTCCTTTTACAATAATCTCTACTTTTCCCTCACTTGCTAGTTTAGCTGCTATTGGAGCAGTATTATTTTCAATTGGTTCATGAATAATTTCATACTTAGAAATATCCCAATTAATTTCTTTTGCGATATCTTTTATTAAGGTCTTATCACCAACAAAAATTGGAGTTATAAGGTTCGCTTCCACTGCTTGTTTAGTTGATAAAATTGCAACTTTTTTTCCTGCGTTGACTATCACTGCCTTAGCAGGACCCTTGTCTCTTGCTATTTTTAATAAATTATTAGGACAAATAATCTCTTTATTTGACAACATTTAATTCGACCATTTCTTGTAAAATTTTTCTAGGTATAAGTATATCTTTATTTAAATTTTTTTTGTATACATTATTTTTTCGTTCTCCTGGATATAGAATTGAACTAAATCCTTTAGCTTTTGGAAGTTTTTTAATTAATCTTATATTTTTTTTAATTTCTTTAATATATCTATTTCCAATAAATATTTTTGGATTAATAGTAATAAATAAATGTCCTACGTTCTGTGGGCCGCTAAAATCATCAAAGGGATCTTTAGTTTTTCCCCCATGACTACTACCTGTTAATACACCACTTAAAATATCAACCATCCAGGCTAAACCTGATCCTTTAAAACCTGCGATAGGTAATTGAGTTCCATTTAATGCTTCGCGAGCATTTGTAGTAATTTTGCCAAATTTATTTAAGGCAACTCCATATGGAATCTTTTTTCCAAATTTATGTGCATGTCGTATTTTACCTCTATTTATAATTGAAGTAGAAGTATCTAAAATAAATGGAGTTTTGCCAGTTGGCGCTCCAAAGCAAACAGGGTTTGTTCCGAATAAAGATTTTTTTGCACCGTAAGGAGCTAGGGCAGGTGGAGCATTTGTAAAACAGAAAACCATTAAATTTTTTTTTACAGCTTGTTCTGCGTAAAAACTTGATAATCCAAAATGACCACTATTTTTAACAGCAACAAGACCAACTCCTGTTTTCTTTGCATTCTTAATAGCTTGTGCAACTCCTATATCAGCAGAAACAAAACCAATACTATTGTCTGCATCCACGTAGGAAATAGAGGAGCTAATTCTTTTAACTTTAATTTTTGGTTTTGGATTAATTAATTTTTTTTTTATTCGCTTACAATACATTTTTAATCTTGTTAAACCATGAGATTTTGCTTCTACAAGTTCTGCTTTAATTAAATAATCTGCACAAACTTTTGAGTGTTTTTTGGATAATTTATGTTTCTCAAAAATTTGAATAATCTTCGACCTTAGAATATTTATTTTCACTTAATTATTTTTTTTCCTTTTTTTTCCCAATAGTTAGTTCTTTGCTCAGGATTTTCGACTAAGTTTTTACATACCAGTCCGTATTTTTTTGCCAATGAGGAGAAATCTTTGTTTGCGAGATCAACAAAATTATTTACTTTATCTTTTGTCATTTGAGCCATTACCTCAGGGTTAAGACCCATAATCTCTCCTAAATCATAATTATATTTTAAAGCTGCATCAGCACTTTTTTCTAAATTATCAATTAATGATTTATCTTTTCCAGCTTTTTTGAAACTTTCTGCAGCAACTTTGTAAAAGCTATAACAATTAACATAATCTTTTTGAATATTTTCCATCACATATTTTGCTATTTTTTTATCCTTAGGATTTTCATTAGCAATTAATGAAAAAGGAAAAATAACAATTAATATGATTATAAATTTATTCATCAATACTTTTTTAACGAGGCTTCTGCTAAAATTAAATTTGGATCCATAAAAATTTTAGATACTTTTGCCTTTTTAAAAGACTTATATGCAAAAATAGCAATTGGCAACTCTGTACAGCCTAAAATGATCTTCTTACATTTTCGCTTAATCAAGAAGTTAACCGCAGGTTTAATAGCTTTTTCTGCATCTTTAGTTTTTCCCATTTTTACCAATTTGATAGATTTATTTACACTTTGTGTTTGTAGTCTTTTAAAAGGAAAAATTAAATCATATTTCTTTTTAAAATATTTATTATAAATTCCAGTTTTTATTGTTGTCTCAGTCGCCAACAAGCCAATTTTAGATCCCCTCTTACAATTTTTTGAAGCATTCTCGTATACAATTTTTGGCATATTTAATATTGGAATTCTAATTGTTTTTTTTAGATCCTCATACCAGTAATGAGCAGTGTTACAAGGTATTGAAATAAATTTACACTTATTTTTTTCAAGAAATTTACAACCAATAATTAAAGATTTTAAAACTTTAGAATATTTTTTTAAATTTTGTTTTCTATCGGGAATATTAGACTTATTGTATAGTAAAAAAATTGGGTAATTTTGATCAGATTTACCTCTATTTAATTTGGCAAGCTTACTACAAAAGTCTAGACCAGCTTGCGTGCCCATACCACCAAGAATACCTATCATAATTTCAATGAATTAATTTATCCTTTTCCTCGCCAAGGAATGGTTTTATCAATTATTTTCCTAATAGTTATATCAAAAATTAATCCAAGCATTCCCATAATAAATATCGTTATCCAGATTACTTCATATTGAAAATATTTTTTCGCGACATTTTCGACAAAACCTACTCCTGTAGTACCTGCTAAAAACTCCGCAGCCACCAATGTTCCCCAACACATTCCAGTAGCGACTCTAATACCTGTAAGAATCTCTGGAAGAGAATTTGGAAATATGACGTGTCTTAAAATTTGCCACTTTGATGCTCCTAGCGAGTGTGCTGCATGAATTTTTGATAACTGTGTTCCTGATGCCCCAGCTCTTGCTGAAATTATCATGATTGATAATGACACCATAAATAATAAAAAGACTTTACCGAGATTATCTATTCCTAAAACAGATATCACCAAAGGTGCCCAAGCTAATGGAGGAACAGGTCTGTACAACTCAATTAATGGATCGAAAAATCCTTTAGCAAACCTGTTAAGACCCATGAATAATCCCAAAGGAACTCCAACTATTATTCCAGCAACCAATCCTAAAAAAACTCTTAAAAAAGAATCCCAAATATGTCCTGTTGGAATTGGTATTTTAAATAATTCAAAATCCCCAGTTACAAAGTTTAAAACTTTGCTTTTAAAATTCGGTTTGATTTCTCCTTTTTCATTATGAATAGGGTATTCACCAGGTAAAATATCTGCAATCCAATCTGGTAGAAGAAAACCAATTATTTTACTTACGTCCATCATTTCATACCAAATTAAAGGGATTTGTTTAAATCCAACATTTGGATTTAACATTAAAGCAAATTTATTAACTGTGTCAGAAGGTTTTGGAAGCCATCTACCAGATCCTTGTTCAGAACAGCTAGGTCCGCTTGAAATAATTGTTCCAGATGGAAATAAGAGTATATCAACCCATCTCAGACCACCTTGTTCTTTTTTTTGAACTTCATCAAAGTTTACTATAGATGCCTGCATATCTTTTAATGTTTTTGGTGGAAATATACTCGCATACTCAATTCTTCTTGCAATTTTGAGAATATCTTTTGCAAAAGATGAGGAAATTTCATCAGAGGGACTTAATCCAGATCTGAAATCTTTTATTTCTTTTTTAAGATTTTCAAGTACAGTTTTATATTGTTGATTATGATTTCTTAGCTCGAAAAATTGATCGCTAATTAAATTTAACTCTACCGCTGCAGTTTGAAACTTCAATCCTCTTTTTGTTTTTGGTATAGATGGTATTTCAATAGTGTTTTCTACTGAAGTACTTGATGCACTCCATGTACCTTCCTCTATAGAAGCCTCTATTCTTTTAGTTTTTTCTTCTGGACTTTCATTTGGGTAGTCTATGCTTGCAAAATCTTTTGCTAAATTATTAATTTTCTCAGTTACTATTCTAATTTGTTCTTTAGTCTCGTTATTTAAAAGTTTTTCATTAGTAAGTAAAGGAATTGTACTCTTTGTCTTGGTAACAAAATTTATTAATTTTTCTTTATTTTGGCTGTTTACTTTATCGGATTTCTTTATATAAAAAATTGTATTATCTAAATTTTCAGTTTCAGTTTCTATAACAGACGTACTTTTAAGTTGTCGTTCATTGATTGGAAAAAGATATTTAAGCGAAAGCAAGGATTCATTCACTTTTCCAACTTGACAAAGTTCGTTTGCAGATTTTGGAAAGAAAGATTTAGCTATATCCCATGAGTAATAAAGCCAAACTAAAAGCAAAAAACTGCTTCCTACAATCACCCAGTGAATTCCACCTTTCGATCTTTCTGGATTTCCAAAAACAGCATCAACTTTTTCTGTTTTTATTAATTTTCTTCCATATAAAATAGATCCTACAATAGCAAAGAAAAATAAAAATGTTAGAAATCCTGTAATCATTTAAATTTCTTTACCCATAATTTCTTCTTCCATATCCCAAATCATGGAGAGTATTTCTTCTCTTTTAGATACAAATTCGCTATTATTTTTAATCTCTCTTAAATCCTCCTTAAGACCCATGGCAGCAAAAGGTAATTTATACTCTTTATGGATCCTTCCGGGTCTAGGCGCCATTACATAAACTTTTTCTCCAAGTAACAATGCTTCTTCGACAGAATGAGTTATTAATATTATTGTTTTTCCAGTTTCTTTCCAAATTTTAAGAACTAAAGACTGCATTTTTTCTCTAGTTAAAGCATCAAGTGCCCCTAACGGTTCATCCATTAATATTAAATCGGGGTCATTAATTAAACACCTCGCTAGTGCAACTCTTTGCTGCATACCTCCAGATAATTGATATGTTGGTGTATTTCCAAAACCTTTCAACCCGACTATGTCTAACCATTCATCTACTTTTTTTTGAGTTTGAATTGGATCTTTATCTTTCATTCTTAATCCAAAATTTACGTTTTCGGCAACAGTTAACCATTCAAATAAAGCTCCTTGTTGAAACACCATTCCCCTATCAACTCCAGGACCATTAATTTCTTTGTCACCAAGTATAATTGTTCCAGAGGTTGGTCGAATAAATCCAGCAGTGATGTTTAGTAAAGTTGTTTTTCCGCATCCTGAGGGACCTAGAACGGTAAGTAGTTGCCCTTTTTTTATTGTAAAATTTAAATCTTTTAGAGCATGAACAGTTTCTCCCTTAGGAGTTTTAAAAATCATGTTTAAATTTTGAGAAATTAGATCACTCATAAAAGAACTATATTAGATATTTTGATAAAAAAATAGGCACCAATAATAATATTGGCGCCTATAATTTTATTCTCAAGAACTACGGTAAAAACTTAGTATTTACTGTACCTCTTGGAGTGTCAAAACCTTTTAAGAATTTTGCAAGATTTCCACTCTTCATAGATTTTTTAGTTTCTTTTGGCGTTAAGAATTTAAAGCCACTTAAAGTATCATTCATGTCAGCAACTTTCATTTCTGACTCCTTTGACATAGCTTTTAAATCACTTTTACCAGCTCTAAATCTTGCATTAGCTTCGTGTGTTAATTCCACAAAAGATTTAACCATACCTGGGTTTTCTTTCATGAATTTATTTGTAACAGAAACGATATCTATACCCATGATACCACCTGCACGAGCTTCGTCTACTGTTAGAAGTCTTGTTCCTACAGACGTAGCAGATTTAATTGAATTACCACCAAACAAACATGCCATTACAACATCACCACTAACTAGAGCAGCTGCACCTTCTTCAGGATCCATTGCAATAATATTCATTTTTTTTCTGTCAGCTCCAACAATTTTCATACTTTCTGTGAAAACATATTCAGCCATAGTTCCTAATGGAACTGCAACTTTTTTACCTTCAAGTTCTGAAGCATTAGCTTTAGTAATTCCAGATTTTTTAGAAGTTACACAAGTCGTTCCACCCATGCCGTACTCCATAGCAACGTCTACTAAACTTATAGGTGCTTTGGCTTTAACAGCATTTATATAAGGCATTAATCCTTGTGAGTAAGAGATGTCTATATCTCCTGCTAACATAGCATCAGTCATTGCTACACCGTTAGTAAAATTCGTCCATTTAACTGGTACACCAAGTGCTTTTGCATATGCTTTTTTGTTCATGTCCTCAAGATTTGGAGATGGCCACTCCAAAAAGTACGCAACTCTAACTTCTTTAGCAGCTGCATTAGCCACTGAAGCGTTTAAAGAAAACGCAAATAAAATCCCAAGAACTGTGCTTATTATTTTTTTCATAGTTCTCCCATATGGTTTGTTAATTAATAAGATTAAAAATTAAAATTTAAGTTAAGTAAATAGTAAGCTTATCTTTTTTATGCATACCTATTATCGAACCCCCTCGAATTATCAGACGAATAGTGTTCTTTTTAGGTTCAATCTGAAGTTGTACACGAAAATTCTTGATTTAATTTAACAAATGTCTACTAATTTATATTATGAGTTCCTCTAACAGAACTAATATACCAAATTCATTAAATGAGCATTGGATGCCATTTACAGATAATAGAAGTTTTAAGAAAAATCCAAGATTAATTACTGATGCCAAAGGAGTTTACCTTACTAACCATGAAGGAAAGAAAATGATTGACGCTAGCTCAGGTCTATTTTGTAACCCTCTTGGACATGGAAGAAAAGAAATTACAGAAGCAGTGTCTAAACAATTAGATAAATTAGATTATTGCCAACCATTTAATCAAGGATATGGAGGTTCATTTGAATTGGCAACAAGAATAGCCAAAAAAACTCCAGAGGGGATTAATAGAATTTTTTATACTATTTGTGGATCTACTGCAGTAGAAACTGCAATTAAAATTGCCATCGCTTATCACAGAGCAAAAGGTGACTCAAAAAGGTTTAGATTTGTTGGTCGTGAAAGAGGCTATCACGGAATGAACATTGGAGCGACCACGGTAGGTGGAATGATTAATAATGTTAAAACTTTTGCAAGTGTATTAATGCCAGGCGTCCAACACATGCGTCATACTCATTTACCAGAGCACAAATTTGTAAAAGGCCAGCCAGAAACTGGAGTTGAAATGGCAGAGGATTTAGAGAGAATTGCTATGAATTTTGGAGGAGAAAATATAGCTGCCTGTATTATTGAACCAATTGCTGGTTCAACAGGAACTTTAGTACCCCCAAAAGGTTACTTAAAAAGAATAAGAGAAATTTGCAATAAACACGGCATACTTTTAATTTTTGATGAAGTTATAACGGGGTGGGGAAGAACAGGATCTGCATTTGCTGCACAAGAATGGAAGGTAACTCCTGATATAATGACAATGGCAAAAGCTACAACTAATGGAGTAGTTCCTATGGGAGTTGTAGCGGTAAAGGAAGAAATATACGATTCAGTTTTAGATGCTTCATCTGCCCCAGAAGGAACTCCTGAATTATTTCATGGCTATACTTATTCTGGAATACCAGTTGCTGTTGCTGCTGCATTAGCAGTTCAAGATATTTTTGACAAAGAGGATATTTTTAATAGAGCTAAAGAAATGTCACCTTATTTGCAAGACGGCTTGCAATCTCTTAAAGATTTAAAAGAAGTAATTGGAATAAGAGGTTATGGGATGATGGGTGGAATTGAAATGAAAATGAAAGATAAGCCAGGAAAAGCGGGATTTCAAACGTTTAAACACTGTTATGATGCGGGAGTAAATTTTAAAAATACTGGTGATAATATTATAATAGCTCCTCAATTCATATGTGAAAAAAAACATATAGATGAGATAATTGAAAAACTCAGGACGGGCATATCTAATTACTCAAAATCTTAAATGATTATCGGAGTACCTAAAGAAATTAAACTTCAAGAGCATAGAATTGGTCTTACACCCGAAAGTGTATTGGTGTTAACTAGTAAAGGGCACAATGTACTAGTGCAAGAGAATGGTGGATTTGAAGCTGGATTTACCAATGAAGACTATAAGAAAGCTGGTGCTGAAATAATTAATGGTCCAGAAGAAATTTTTGATAAAGCAGAACTTATTGTCAAAGTAAAAGAACCTCAAATTGAGGAAGTAAAAATGATTAGAGAAAATCAAATTATTTATACTTATCTACATTTAGCTGCAGCAAAAGAGCTTACTAAAGGGTTAATTGACTCCAAATCAATTTGTATCGCTTATGAAACAGTAACAGATGATAAAGGCAAACTACCTCTATTGGCTCCAATGAGCGCAGTAGCAGGAAGAATGTCTATTCAAGCTGGTGCGCACTCTCTTGAAAAAAATCAAAAAGGTCGAGGTTTGTTATTAGGTGGCGCACCAGGGGTTGATCCTGCCAATATAGTTATTCTTGGAGGAGGTGTAGTTGGAGAAAATGCTGCAGTCATCGCTACTGGTATGCGTGGAAAAGTTTATGTCGTAGATAAGTCAAAAAAAAGATTAGAAGAATTACATAAAATGTTTGGAGATAAAATTATTCCTACAGAAAGTAAAGATGTTGATTTAAAAAAATTAGTTTCTAATTGCGATCTATTAATTGGAGGTGTTTTAATTCCTGGAGCTGAAGCACCCAAACTAGTCACAAAAGAAATGATTAAAAATATGAAAAGAGGTTCAGTAGTCGTCGATGTTGCAATTGATCAAGGAGGATGTATAGAAACAAGCAAACCAACAACTCATGCAAATCCAACATATCTTGTTGATGACGTGGTTCATTATTGTGTTGCAAACATGCCTGGTGGTGTTCCAAGAACATCTACAATGGCATTAAATAAAGCCACACTTCCTTTATTAGTAAAATTAGCTGATTTAGGTTATAAAAAAACTTTAAGTGAAAATAAAAATTACCTAGCTGGACTAAATATTCATAAAGGCAAAATTACCTTTAAGGGCGTCGCAGAGGCACTTAAATTAGAATATACCCCTCCTGAAAAAGCTATATTAGAGTAATTCTATTTCATTTTGGGCTTTATAAACCGTAAAAACCCATAATGCACAAACACCTTATATCTAAAAACCCTCTTAGATGATTTAATTTATCTAGTATGAGTGCTGAATATAAATTTGAAAGTCACGAGCAAGAAGAATTAAAAAGCTCTGAAAAAAGTAAAGTTAAATTAACTGACTTATTATCAAGATTGAATCAAGAAAAGAAGAAGGAAAGAAATAGCAATATTGCTTTGTCAGTTGCGGCAGTTTCTGCTGTAACAGTTTTTGGAATAATTTTATCTCTTTAAAAAACCTAGATTTTTAACTATTTTTTTACAACTAAACTTAATGATTTAGTTGAGCAAATATATTATAACTGCTAATTCTGGCGAGGTAGCTCAGTTGGTTAGAGCACAGGACTCATAAGCCTGGGGTCGGCGGTTCGAATCCGCCCCTCGCTACCAAAATTTACTCGACTAAAGTATTTCTATACATTTCTTTAAATCTTAAGGGATCTTTTTTGAACCGATCATAGCCTGTTGATAGTAAACGATTTTTAACCTTATGAGATTGAACTGTTAAAGCTAGAGCTTGCCATCTGCCTGATTTAGAGTTCCAATCTTTAATCTTATTGCCATTTAACTTTGGAATATCTACGCCATGGAAAATTGTAGGTATCCAACAAAAACAATCTCCCATTTCAAGTTTGTCCTCGATATTGATTTTATTTTCATCTTTATCTAATAAATACAATCCACCTTCATCAAATTCTTTTCCCTTTTCGTTAAAACAAATTCCAATATTTAATTTTTGCCATGCAGATGCATCACAATGTGTAGTGATATAACCTTCATTTAAAGGATATCTAATGATTTGAATCCTGTCGACTATCAAGTCTACTGGTTTGTGTAATTTGTAAGAATTTTTTTCCAATCCACTAAATACTTTTATTAAATCCCAGATTTTATCAAATTTTTTAAAAATGTTTATTTCGTCTTTATTCCATCTAAAAAAATAGTGTGAATGAGCCGTTTCATCATAATTATCTTTAACAGGAGCAATATTGTTTTTTTTGTTAGATACATGAAAATTTGGACATTCTTCAATCATTCTATAGTTTTGTTCTTTTTGATTAATTTCAATATTGAATATAGCGTTTTTTAAGTCTTTAATTTCATTTCTATTAAAAACATTTTTAATTATTAAGGAATCTCCATTAAACACTTCATTCAAAAGTTTTTCACTTTTTTCATTATTACTATTAATAATTTTTTCAAAATCCGAAAATTCAAAAGATTGCAGATTATTTAGATAAGAAGGAAAATAGTCTTTCTTTAAAAGCTTTTGCCATTTATTTTTATAAAAGTTTTCCACGAGAAATTTATATAGATTTCATTACAGATTTCAAAGATTTAGTAAACTTTTCTAAATCTTTAAACGATAACTCTGGATATAATGGCAAAGAAAAAATACCTTGTGACAATTTTTCTGTTTTTTTTAACTTCAGCTTCTTATTTCTAGATAAGAATTTATATCCTTTCATCATATGTATAGGATATGGGTAATAAATATTTAGCTTAATGCCTCTTTTTTTTAATTTTGAAAAAATTTCATTTCTTTTTTTGTGGTAAACTGTAAACAAATGGTAAACATGTTTATTTCCTATGCCTACTTCAGGCAACTTTAAGGATGTGTCTTTTAGTTTATTTTTATAATACTTTGCAATTTTTCTTCGTTTATTAATAAATTCGTTAACCTTAAGAAGTTTAATATTTAATATTGAAAGTTGTATTTCATCAATTCTAGAATTAATTCCTTGTTCGTTCGAATAATATTTACCATAAAACTTATTTTTTTTATTTAAACTTTCAATTCCATAAAATCTTATTCTTCTCATTTTCTCAAAATATTTTTGAGAATTAACTGTAATAAAACCTCCATCTCCGTAACCACCTAAAATTTTTGTTGGATAAAAAGAGAAACATCCTGCATCTCCTAAAGTTCCTACATATCTATTCTTGTATCGAGCACCTTGAGCCTGAGCACAATCTTCAATCACCTTAAGTTTATATTTTTTTGCTATTTTATTTATTTTATCCATATCACAGGATTGTCCATATAAATGCACCGGTATAATTGCTTTTGTCTTTTTTGTAATATTTTGTTCTATTTGATGAGGATCGATTAAATAATTTTCATTGATATCAACAAATTTAATTTTAGCACCAGCACTAGTTATAGCTGAAGCTGTTGGTATAGCAGTATTTGAAACAGTAATAACTTCATCACCTACTCCAATACCAAAACATTTAAGTGCTATATATAAAGCTTCAGTACCACTACCTACAGCTAGACCAAACTTTGAACTATTCAATCTATTGAAAGTTTTTTCAAATTTATATAGTTCATTACCAAAAAAAAGATTTCCTGACTTTAAAGCTTTATCAATAGAAAATAGTATATTTTTTCTTAATTTTGAATATTCTTTGTTGTAATTCCAAAAATTTTTCATTTAATAATTTTCTTGTATTTATTAACGTTCATTGAAGGATTTAAAGGATAGTTTTTTCCTAAATTCCTTCTGGCTGATATTTTTTTTATTTTAGGGTTATACTTTCTTGCAAAATTAAAAACACTTTGTATTTTTCCACCCACATTAATAATTCCTTTTTTGTTAATTAATTTAAAAAGAGATTTTGCAACATCTTCATGAAAGATAAAATTGGTTATAAAGTCCTTAAAAGCCTTTTTGTGAACAAATGGTTTTTCTGTCATACAAACTCTAAGAATAAGTGAATTTTTGTACATTTGAACTGAACTTTCACCTCCTAGCTTAGACCAAGAATAATTATTTTTAGGTAAAACAGGACTGTCTTCTTTATAATTTCCTTCAGTTCCAGGATAAACATAGCTTGTAGAGAAAAAAATTAGTTTTATCTTATAATCTGAACAAATTTTTGTTATATTAGCAGGACCAACAATATTTAGATTAATACTTTTGTTTATATTTTCCTCATGAATTTTCATTGGTCTAGATAATCCAGCAATCAATATGAGATACTTAGGTTTTTTTTTTATTAAATATTTTCTAATACTATCCTGATTTAGAATGTTTAATTCTTTCTTTGAAGGATAAAAAGTTTTATATTTTGTTTTAATGTTTGAAAGAATTTTACCAAATCTTCCAGAACCACCAACAATTATAATTCTATCTTTATAAAGATACATGTGAAAACCATTTCCCTTTTTTTATTTTTGTAAACTCTGTTTCTTTTAAAAATATTTCTTTTTTATGATTCCATGCAAATAAATAAGCTATGTCTGGTAAATTTTTTTTAAAATATTCTATAGGTTTAATAGGTATATGCATACCCGGTGAGAACTTACCGATTTTTTCAGGAGTAGTATCACAAATATAGTCGATAATATTTGGACCAATGTTACAGTAATTTAAAATTGTAGTACTTTTTGAAGTAGCAGCATAGCCACAAATTGATTTTCCCTCACTTTTGAAAACATTAAGTTGATCAATCGTTTTTTTCTTAGAAAGTTCACATTGTTTTTTAAAATTTAAACAAGATTGTATATTATCTAAGTTTAATTTTTTTTCTTTATCGATGATTTTATTGACTGAAGAGTTAATTTTGTGCTTATTTTTTCTTCCTATCACATATCTCATAGAACCACCATGAGTAAACTGCGGTTCTAAATTAATCAATTCGTAATCGTATAAATCAAAAATTTTTTTAATTGAATGTGCGGAAAAAATGTAGATGTGTTCGTCATAAATTTGATCATAAGAAATTTTTTCAAACATTGACCCTAAATAAGGTTCTTCAAAAATAAAAACTCCCTCAGACGACAATAATTTGTCTATAGTAGATATTAATTCATTTATATCAGGTATATGGCAAATTACATTTGCTGCACAGATAACATCTGTTTTTTTTAAAAATTCTTCAAAATTTGAGGTATTTTTTTGATTAAAAAAATTATTAATTGTTTTAATATTTTTTTCATTTGCTCTTTTAGCAACATTAGCTGAAGGTTCAAAACCAAGAAAATTGATGTTTGTATTTTTAAAGTTAGATAAAAAGGTTCCATCATTTGATCCTATTTCAATCAATTTAGAATTCTCTTTTAAATAATTTTTTTTAACCCATTCTGCATATTCTCCGAAATGTTGGACCATAAATTTAGAGCTACCAGTAAAAAAAGGATAATTTTGATTAAACATTTTTTCAGGTTTTGGAAATTCATTTAATTGAAATAGTGAGAGTTTTTCAGAGAAACCCACTTCCATTTTATAAAAAAACTCCTCCTGAAATTGATTTTCCCTCAGAAAACCATTCGCAATTGGCATTTTTCCAAAATTCATAAAAGGACTTATTGGTTTATTACTTATTTTACATCTCATCTTTTTTTAAAATTCAAAGATTTTATTGTTTCTTTTATATCTTGAGGAATATAATTTTTCATATTGAAGCCAAGTTTTGATAATTTTTTATTTTCTACTTTATATGAAAGTTGATTCATAATTCTATTATCAACAAATTTAATTCTTGTTTTTTTTTGATATTTTTTAATTATATCGATTATTTGCTTTACTGTATAATTTTTACTTAATAAATTATAATGATTATTATTAAATATCTTTCTATCTATTAAAAATCTAAAGCATTGAAATGCTGTTTTAAGAGATAGATAAGGTCTAAATTGATTATAAGCAGTTTTATAAACATTAATTTTTTCACCCATTGAAGTATTAAAACAAAATTTGTTAACCGCAGTATGAAATCTCATTCCAGGAGATACACCTGCTATAGTACCCAATCTGAGAGTTATATAATTCAGTTTTTTTGAATGTTTTTTTAACATATTTTCTTCAATAATTTTTATTTTTGCGTATGGAGATTGTGGGTTAATAAATTTTTTATTGTCTTCAGTTACAATTTTTTCTTGTGAACCATAAACACTAGTAGATGACAAGTGTATTAAGTTTATTTTATTTTTTAAGCAATATTTTATAATATTTTTCATACAACCTATATTATTTCGATACATTAAATTTTTGATTTTAAAACTTCCTTCTGCGTTTGTTAAAGATGCACAATGTATAACAATTTGAACATTTTTAATATTATTTAAAGAACCCATTTGTGAAACATCTATATTTTTAAAAATCAAATTATTTCCTTTTATATTTAATAATGAATTAATTTTTGAGGATCTCAAATTATCCACTAAATAGATCTTTTTAAATTTTTTAATTTTTGAGAAATGTAAGGTTATATATGATCCTATATGACCACACGCACCCGTGATCATTAAATTCATTTTAATCCAATTAATTTTTTAAACTCTGTTATATCTTCAATATAATCACTAAAATCATATTTCATATTACAAACAACCATTAATATAGAGGATTTACTTAAAATTTTGATCTTTAACCATGTTTTGGGTTTAATAAGAAATCCTATATTTTTCGTTGAACTTATCGTAAGCTTTTTGTTTAGGTTTTTAGTTAAGATATTTATTTGAAAATTCCCAAGTAAAGGATATAGAAACTGCGAACATTTTTTGTGAGCATGCTCTCCTCTAATTTTATTTTTTTTTCCAAAAATATAAAAAATTCTTTTTGCTTTAATAGGAAACTTCTTATCAAAAGTAAAAGGTATTAATTTGCCTGAAGAATTTTTGTAGGATTTAATTTTTGTTTTTTTAATTTTTTTCATAATGTTTATTTGTATCATAAAATATAACCGGCCATAGCAAATGTTTAGTATATTTTGTAAACCAGTAAGACAAATATCTTTCACCTAAAAAAGCATAAATTCTTGTCATGCCATATCCTTTAAGGTCGAAACCAAAAACTTTTTCACACTTTTCTAACCATGGAAATAAACTCTCATAATATTTTGCAATTATTTTCTTTGATTTACATACAAACATATTACCTCTTGCAAAAGTATATTCGTTACGAGTAAAATATCTAAAGTCCTCTCTATTTTCGTCATCCAAAAGATCAATTGCTTTATCTAAGTTTCCGTTTCCGTGCATCATATCGAATTGCAATCTGATATTTATTTTTCCATGTTTATTAAAAAAAATGTAAGGATTTCTTACTAAACTCAATAAACCATGTTTAAATATTTTAGAGAATTTTAACTCTTTTAAGGATTTAAACGATCTGTGTTCACCAATTATAGCTTCAAAATTTTCCCAATTTGTAGGAATTTCTTGTAAAGTTAATGATTTCAAATCTTTTTTGGTTGTAGGATATTTATTTCCCCAAAATTCTCTGTAAGCACAAAAACCTATCCATTTTCCATCTTCAATTTTTTGTAGTTTATTTTTCCAAAACCAATAGTGAAAACTGTACTCCCCATAAAATTTGTTTTTATGTGCTATATTATCTCCAGTTTTATCTGTCAGCCATTCGTCACTAAAATTATTAGTTCCTAAGCCTACAGGTACATAGCCTAGCGACTTAATAATTGGCAAAGTATTTTCATGTAAAGATAAACAATACATTGTTATATTTTTCATTTTTATTTTCTAATAAATTTTTTTTTATAATCTTTAAAACTAATATTTTTTTCATCTTTTTTTGAAATAATCGGTTTATTTATTGGCCATTTAATATTGAGTTCTTTGTCATTCCATTTAATTCCTCTTTCGTGTGTAATTGATCTATAGTTGGTACATAAGTAATAAATTATGTTTTCATTTTTAATTCCAACAAATCCATGGGCAAATCCAGGGGGAATAAAAATTGATTTTCCATTTTTTTCAGAGAGATAAATATTAAAATATCTACCAAAAGTTTTAGAATTTCTTCTTAGATCAACCGCTACATCAAATATTTCACCTTTAACAACAGTAATAAACTTTCCTTGAGAATTTTTATTTTGCAAATGAAGTCCCCGTAAAACATTTTTTTTTGATTTAGAAGAGCATCCAAAGATTAAATCTTTCTTTAAGATATTCTTTTTA
>CACHLD010000005.1 GCA_902580565.1 uncultured Pelagibacteraceae bacterium
AAAGGGGTTTTTATATAGGTAAAGATCTATGGCTTAGAAATTATTTAGAAGCAACTAAATCTAATAAAGTTGATATAATAATAGAGCTTATTGGTGGTTCTGATGGACCAGCAAAAAGATTAGTATTTGAAGCTCTAAAAAATAAAAAACATGTAGTCACAGCTAATAAGGCTTTAATAGCAAAATACGGCGATAAGTTATCGAAAATAGCTGAGGACAATAAAGTAAATTTAGAATTTGAAGCTGCAGTATGCGGTGGAGTTCCTATTATAAGATCTCTTAAAGAGGGCTTAATAGCAAATAAGATATCTAAGATATATGGAATTTTTAATGGTACATCAAATTATATCCTTTCAACAATGGATAAAAAAAATAAAAATTTTGATTATGTGCTAAATAATGCAAAAATCCTTGGTTATGCAGAGTCTAATCCTATATCTGATTTAAATGGTGATGATGTTTCTTCAAAATTAAAAATTTTATCTTCCTTATGTTTTAATTCATTTTTAAATAACAATATTCATGTTGAAGGAATAAAAAACATTGATAAAGAAGATATTGATTATGCCAATAAACTTGGATTTAAAATAAAGTTATTAGGTTATGCTGAGTCAATTGATCAAAAAATTTATCAGCGAGTGCATCCAGCCTTAATTGATAAGGACTCTTACGTAGCTAGCATTGATGGTGTTTTGAATGCAGTCATTGTTAATGGAAAGCCTATTGGTAAAACTATTATTCAGGGCGAGGGAGCTGGTCCAGCCGCTACAACATCAGCATTAGTTTCAGATATATCTTCAATATTAAGAGGAAATATAAAGTTTCCTTTTTCTATATCTCATAGTGAAAGAAAAAAACTTAAATTTAGCAATATTTCTAATAGATTTTTTTCAGCTTATCTTAGATTTGAAGTGATAGATAAATCTGGCGTGTTATCAAATATTACTAATATTTTTTCCAAAAATAATGTTTCAATAAAAAGACTAATACAAACACCCAATAGAAAAAAAAATACTTCATCTATAGTCATTATAACTCATGAGTCTAAAGATTTTTATTTAAATAGAATTCTAAAAATTGTTGGAAGAAAAACTTATATAAGAAAAAAACCTAAATTAATCAGAATTGATGGAGGTTAATGTCAATAGATCTAAAATACTTAGATTTTTTTATAAAAGCTACTGAGCAAGCCGCAATAGGTGCTTCTAGATTTATTGGAAAAAAAGATAAAATTGCTGCCGATAAAGGCGCTGTGGACCCTATGAGAAGTGAGCTTAATAAGATTCATATGAAAGGAACCATTGTTATTGGAGAAGGTGAAATGGATGAGGCTCCTATGTTGTATATAGGTGAAAAACTAGGAACTTTGAATGGACCTGAATTCGACATTGCAGTTGATCCTCTTGAAGGAACAAAATTTACAGCAAACAATGAACCAAATGCATTTTCAGTTTTAGCAGTTTCTGAAAAAGGAGGATTATTGTCAGCACCTGATACTTACATGGAAAAAATTGTTATTGGTTCAAATTTACCTGAAAATTTAATGGATATAGACAATGGAGTAGAAAAAAATTTAAGATTATTGGCAGAGGCAAAAAATAAAAAAATTTCTGACCTTTGCGCTTGTGTTTTAAAACGTCCGAGGCACGATAATATTATTCGAGAATTAAATAAGATAGGTGTGAAAATTAATTATATTACTGATGGGGATATTGCAGGTGCTCTTAGTGTAATAGGAGATAATCCAAAAAATGATATTTATTACGGAACTGGAGGAGGTCCAGAGGGTGTAATTGTTGCAGCAGCACTTTCTTGTTATGGAGCTCAAATTCAAGGTCGTTTAGTTTTAGATGACAAAGAAATGATCAGAGCAAAAAAACTAGGCATAACAGATTTTAATAAAAAATATGATATTAAAGATATGGTAAAAGGTGATATAATTTTTTGTGCAACCGGTGTAACATCTGGAGATTTAGCCAAAGGTGTCAAAGATTTAGGTGATAAATTTGAAGTAAATACGTTTGTATTACACAAGAGTCAAAAAATAATTAAGTCGGTAATTAATACTTATAATAAATGAGTTTACTGTCCATAAGTGGTAAAAATTGGATTCTAAAAAAGTTTAATCAAGATGATTTAACTTTTATTAAAGAAAATTTTTCCTTAGACGAAATGACATCCAAACTTTTATCTATTAGAAACATTAAAAGAGATGAGATAAATTCATTTTTAAATCCATCAATTAAAAATTTTTTACCTAATCCTGATAATTTAATCGATATGGACAAATCTACCTTCAGAACAATTGAGTCAGTTCAAAAAAAAGAAATAATAGGTATATTTGGTGACTATGATGTAGATGGAGCTACATCAACGGCATTGCTAGGAAATTATTTTTCTGAATTAGACTTAAATTATGAGATTTATATACCTGATAGAAAAAATGAAGGATATGGACCATCAATTAAAGGCTTTAAGCAATTAATAGAAAAAAATGTCAAATTAATCTTCACAGTCGATTGTGGAACTTTATCTTTTGACGCCATAGATTATGCAAAAAATAATGGGGTAGATGTTATTGTTCTTGATCATCATCAATCTGAAGTAAGATTACCTAAAGCTTTTTCTATAATTAATCCTAATCGATTAGATGATAAGTCAGATTTGCAATATTTATGTGCAGCGGGAGTTTGTTTTATGTTTCTTGTATCGTTAAATAGATCATTCAGGTCTATTAAATGGTTCAAGCAAAATAATATCAAAGAACCTAACCTAATAAATTATCTTGATTTAGTTTCGTTAGGTACGATTTGTGATGTAGTTCCTTTAATAGGTTTAAATAGAGCGATTGTAAAACAAGGACTAAAAATAATAAAATCGAAAAAAAATTTAGGTTTAAAAACCTTATTTGATATTTGTAAAATCGAGTCAAATCCTTCAACATACCATCTTGGATATATACTGGGTCCCCGTATTAATGCAGGCGGTAGAGTTGGTAAATGCTCTCACGGGGCTAATTTATTGTTGGACAAAGATCCTAAAAATACTTTTAAGTTAGCATCTGAACTTGATCTATATAACAAGGAAAGACAGATGCTTGAAAGAGATCTTTTAAATAAAATTCTAAATGAAAATAAAGATAATTCAAGTGATCCTGTTCTAATACTTAGCGGAACTAAATGGCACGAAGGTATTATTGGAATAGTTGCAGCAAGACTAAAAGAAAAATTAAATAAGCCAGTTATAATAATCTCATTAAATGGAAACACAGGAAAAGCATCAGCAAGATCTATTGCCGGCTTTGATATTGGATCAGTAATAATTGCCGCTACTCAAGAAAAAATATTATTAAAAGGTGGGGGTCATAAAATGGCTGGTGGATTCTCCATAAAAGTTGAAAATATTGAAAAATTTAAAAACTTTGTGATCAAAAAATTTAAAAGTTTTAATAGAGATTTAATTAGTTTAAGACCCTTGCTATTAGATAGTATTATTGCACCATCTGCAGTAAATTTAGAATTCTTTAATAAAGTTGCTTTATTGTCACCTTTTGGATCTGGTAACCCTGAGCCCAAATTTATAATTGAAAACTTAAAAACTGTTAATGGGAAAATAGTAGGAGAAAAACATATTAAATCTATTTTGGTTGGAGAAGATGGATCCACAATTGAGTCGATAACTTTCAATGCTGTAGGAAGTCATTTAGAGGCGTATCTTTTGAAAAAAAATCATAGAATTTTCAATATTGCTGGTAAATTATCACTTAATGAATGGAGAGGGCAATCAAATGTGGAGTTTATTATTGACGATATATCTGTTAATAAGATTTTAAAAAATAAGGTCCCATCGTCTATCGGTTAGGACAGTTGGTTTTCATCCAACAAAGAGGGGTTCGATTCCCCTTGGGACCGCCATCTTGAAAAAAAGAGAAATTAATATAGTCTATAAATAATACAAATATGTACGAAAAATTTGGTCAGTTTATTGAGGGTAAGTGGCAACAATCATTAAGTGGTGAAACTTATGACGTTATTAATCCTGCTACAGAAGAACTAATCGGAAAAGCTTCTAAAGCCAACAAGAATGATATTGATCTATGTCTCAAGTCTGCAGAAAAAGGTTTCAAAATATGGAAAGATACTCCTCCTTGGGAAAGATCTAAGATAATAAGAAATATTTCAGATTTAATTAGAAAAAGAAATGAAACATTAGCTAAATGGTTAACTTTAGAAGTTGGTAAACCTCTTAAGGAAGGGGCTGGAGAAGCCAGCGGCGCAGCAGATATATTCGAATGGAGTTCGGAAGAGGCTAAAAGAATATATGGAGAAACTTTACAGGGCAGGTCTAAAGATACAAAAATTCAAGTTTCTTATCAACCTGTTGGTGTTGTTGCAGCTCTTGTTCCTTGGAATTTTCCAATAACACTTGCTTCTAGAAAAATTTCAACTGCATTATCTGCTGGATGTTCAGTGATTGTTAAACCAGATATTATAACGCCAGGTGCAGTTATGGAATTAGTAGATATTTGTAAGGAAGCTGGTGTGCCCACCGGTGTAGTTAATCTTTTATCAGGTGATCCTGCTTACATATCAGATCAGTTACTATCTTCTGATATCATTAAAAAAGTATCAATAACCGGCTCCACTAGAGTAGGAAAATTAATTTTAAAAAAAGCTGCTGAAAAAGTTCAAAGAGTAACAATGGAGTTAAGCGGTCACTCTCCATTTATTGTTTTTGAAGATGCAGATTTAGACAAAGTTACAGATATTGCAATTTTTGCTAAATTTAGAAATAATGGTCAAGTCTGTATTTCCCCAAGTCGTTTTTATATTCACGAAGATAAAAAAAATGATTTTACAAAATTGATGGTTGAAAAAACTAAAAAATTAAAAATAGGTAACGGTATGGATAAGGATACTGTACTCGGACCTCTAACTACAAAAAAAAGATTGGAAGAAATAGAAACTTTAGTAGAGACTACTAAAAATGAAGGTGCTCGAGTGTTATGTGGTGGAAAAAAACCTGCAGGTCACAACAAAGGTTATTTTTATGAACCCACTGTATTTGATAATGTGAAAGATGATTTTACAATAATGAACACCGAACCATTTGGTCCACTAGTTCCTATTCTTTCTTTTAAAAGCTTTGATGAAGTAGTCCAAAGAGCTAATAATAATGACTTAGGATTAGCCAGTTACGTATATACTAATAATCTTGAAAAAGCACATAGAGCATCTGAGTTAATGGAAACAGGAACTGTAGCGGTCAACACAGGGGTTGTTGCCCTTCCTGAGGCTCCTTTTGGAGGTATCAAACAAACAGGTTATGGTAGAGAAGGGGGTTCTATGGCTATTAAGGATTATTTAAACGTTAAATATACTCACCTTGGTATTAAATAACTAAGAATGAGCTATTACGTTTATATGCTCAAATCAATTGAAAAAAAACCAGTCACTTATGTAGGTTATACAAGTTCTATTCAAAACAGAATCAAACTTCATAATTCAGGAAAGGGAGCAAAATTTACTAGAGGAAGAAAATGGAAGCTTATTTTTAAAGAGAAACTTGGCACAAAAAACAAAGCAATTTCAAGAGAATATTATATAAAGCATAATAGAGCTCTTAGAAATAAAATTAAAAATATGTATAAATGAAAATAGCAATTTTACTACCTTACAAAGAAAACTTTTCACCTGACTATCCTGGTGCTGTTTCATTATTTGTTTATGAGACCTCAAAAATTAGTAAATTCAAAAAAAATATAACCGTTTTTGGAAATACAAGATTAAAAAAGAAATTCCCTATTAAGTATAAAAATATTGAAATAAGGAATAAAGTATTCGGAAGTCAAACACGTTTTTATGTAAATAAATTTATTGAATTGGAAAAGATAAATTGTTCTTCAATTGTTGAAGTACATAATAGACCTAGTTATATCAAAATTCTTTCCTCTAATTTGAAAAATAAAATTTTAACATTATTTTTTCATAATGACCCTCTATCAATGGAGGGTTCAAAAACAATAAATGAAAGAAAAGAAATTTTAAAAACATGTTATAAAATAATTTTCAATAGTAATTGGTCTAAAAAAAGATTTTTAGAGGGTCTAGAAAACAAATTTGTAAATAGTAATAAATTATTAATTTGTCATCAGTCAGCAAAAAAAGGAAATATTTCTTTAATTAGTAGAAAAAAAAAATGGGTAACCTTTGTTGGTAAATTGAATAAAGCAAAGGGCTACGATATATTTGCTAAATCTATAAGGATTGTTTTAAAAAATAATCCAGATTGGCGCGCGAAAATTATAGGTGATGAAAAAAGAGAAAAAATATTACTTAATCATAAAAATGCAGATATTTTAGGATTTCAAAAACACAATAAGGTAATTAATATATTCAAAAAAACGAGTATTGCGGTTGCTTGTTCAAGATGGGAAGAACCGTTTGGGAGAACCAGTCTTGAGGCTTCGGCAAACGGATGCGCAGTAATAATTACCGATAAAGGAGGTTTAAGCGAAACAGTTACTAATGCTAAGATCCTTAAAAAACTTAATGCTAAAGAACTGCAAAAAACCATAAATTTTTTGATAAAAAATAACGGTCAAAGAAAAAATCTACAAAAATTGTCAATTAAAAATTTTTACTTAACTCATAAATTTGTATCAAAAAATATTGATAGATACAGACTAGAAAAACTATCTTTTGTAAAAACTTTTAATTTGAAAAGTAGTCCTAAAAATTTGAGGATATTACATATTACTAATTTTAATGAAAGATTAGATGGTAGACTTTTTTTTAATACTGGAAGAAGAATTAACAATGGATTTATTAGGCTTGGTCATAGTGTATTAGGATTTAGCGATAGAGATATACAAAAATACTATAAATCGTTTAATGATATAAAAGGTGCTAAATCGTTAAATGATAAATTAAAAAAAACCTGTTATAATTACAAACCTGACTTAATAATGCTGGGACATGCTGACTTAATTTCAGCAGATCAAATTCAAGAACTAAGAGATGATTACCCTAATGTTAGATTTGGACAGTGGTTTTTAGATCCATTAAATAAAAAAGGTCCAGATTATGAAAGAAATAAACTTAGATTGTTAGATAAAATAAATAAAGTTGATGCAACTTTTACAACCACATCACCAAAAGTCTTAGGTTTTCTTCCAAAAAATGATAGAAATTTTTTTATACCTAATCCTAGTGATCCATCATTTGAAACTTTAAATAACTTTAACAAATCTTGCAATGTAGATGTATTTTTTGCTCTTAGCCATGGAGTGCATAGAGGAGTATTAAAATCTGGAAAAACAGATGATCGGATTAATTTTATTGAAAAATTAAGGGAGTTAACAACAGATGTTAAATTTGATGTATATGGATTAGGAAAGGTGCAACCAATTTGGGCTGACCATTATTTTAAAACTATTTCAAATGCAAAAATGGGATTAAATCTAAGCAGGGGTGATGCAATCAAATATTATAGTAGCGATAGAATTACTCAAATTATTGGAAACGGTCTGGTTTGCTTGATTGATGAAAAAACACAATATCGGGACTTTTTTAGTGACCGTGAAATGGTTTTCTATAAAAGTATAAGCGATTTATCAGAAAAAATTTTGAGAATTTCTAAAGATGAAAAATTGAGAAAATCAATTGCAAAAAAAGGTAAAGAAAAATATACGAAATATTTTAACTCAAAATTAGTAGCTCAGTTCATAATTGAAAAAACTCTTGGAATTGAAAAAAAGAATAAATACTTATGGCATAATTAATGTTTTCAATAGTTATACCAACTTATAATAATTTAGAATATTTAAAATTATGTTTACAAAGCATTAAAAAGAATTCTAAATTTGATCACGAAATAATTATCCACGTAAATGAAGGTGTTGATGGAACTTTAAATTATTTAAAATCTTTAAATTATAAAGTAACCTATACTAAAGAAAACTCTGGTGTGTGTGTTGCTTTTAATACAGCAGTTCATAAATCGACAAAAGAATACATAGTTTTAGCGCATGATGATATGTATTTTTGTCCTAATTGGGATGAAGTATTTTTTAAAGAATTGCAAAATATTCCAAAAAATAGTGATTTTTTTTTATCGGGTACTATGGTTCAACCATTTAAGTCTTATATTAATCTAGATTGTGGTAATGATATAAATAATTTTAACGAAAAAAAACTTCTCGAAGAACTTCCAAAAATTAAATTCAAAGATTTTCAAGGAACTCATTGGCAACCTTCTTTAATACCTTTCAAAACGTGGAATAAAGTAGGGGGTTTTAGTGAAGAATTTACTCCAGGTTTAGGTTCAGACCCTGACTTTAATATGAAACTTTGGAATGTAGGAGTTCGATTATTTAAAGGACTTGGTGATTGTCGAGTTTATCACTTTTCATCTCTTTCTCTCAGAAAAAAAGCTTGGAATAATGGTGCCAAAACCTTCTTATTAAAATGGGGAATTAGTATTAAATTTTTTAAAAAGCATTATTTAAGATCAGATCAATCTTTTAACGACTTATTGGGTGAACCTAAAAAGAATTTAAGTTATTATATCGGATTAATTAAATGTAAAATTGCCTTTTTTTTTCATTCAGCTATTAGATAATTTGTTCAAGGCATTATTTTTAAATAAATCAGCTTCTTTTATATATCTTCGAACCATATCTACTGATTTATGACCAGTCATAGCCATTATATTCCTTTCACTAGCCCCATATTCTGCTGTTGTAGTTGCAAAACCTGATCTAAGACTGTGCCCGGCATATTTTTTTTCATCAAGCCCTGCGCTTAATGCATGTTTTTTAATTATTAATGCTACATTTTTATCCGATATAGGAAAAATTAAGTTATTCTTATTTTCAAACATCCAGTGTTTGAGATGATCTACTGGGCAGTATTCGATATATTTGAAAGAGGGTATTGCTTTTATCATTCCCTCTCCGGATTGATCTGATTTAGATCTTTTAACGAATATTTTAACTCCTTCTTTAACAAATTCAATATCATCTCTGGTAATAGCTACTAGTTCTGATCTTCTAAAACCCCCTGAAAAACCAATTAAAATTAATGTCTTATCTCTAAGTTTTTTAAATTCACTAATTGAAGATTTATCAATTACATTAATTATTTGTTTTAAATTACTGAATAATAATGGTTTTTTTGCTTTTTGATAAACACCTATTTGTCTTTTTATACCTAATAAGTTTTCAACAATTATTGGATGTTTAGTATCTAAATAATGACCCTTGTATCTATGCATCACATTTATTGAAGCTAATCGTCTTTTTAAAGTACTATATTTTGATTGTTTTGATAAATGTGTGAGATAAAGAGATACAACTTTTGGTTCTGTTGGCATACTTTTCATTCCATGCTTTGCGCAGAATAATGAAAAGTCATTAAAATCAGATTTATACGCACGTATAGTATTTTTAGCTTTTGAAAGATTAAGATTGTCTAAAGTTTCAATTTCAAGTTTTTTAATTTCAGTTGTTAAATCTTTCATAATTTCCGATAACCATTAATTATCGGAATTAATATATTATTTATTTTTTTTGTCAAGTGTTTAAATTTAGAGCATGTTTGAGAGTCGAAAAAGATTACTTTTAGATCGTGGACCTAGTTGGCCGGACTATGAAAAAGCTAAACCTTTTATGATAAGGTATTATTTGTTATTTAGAAAAAGACCCAAGTGGTTTCCGTTTAATATTTTCCTTCACAAGATACTTAAAAGCGATTTAGGAGATTTACATGATCATTATTGGTCTTATTTAACTTTAGTGCTTAAAGGTGGGTACTGGGAGACCACGAAAAAAGGTCGATTTTGGCGGGGTCCAGGCTATTTGGGTCTTAGAAACGCCTCAGATACTCACAGTTTAACGATTCCTGAGGGAAAAACAGCTTGGACGCTCATATTTGTAGGGCCAAATAAGGGTTCTAAGCAATTTGCAAATTTTAACAAATCAAGCCAAAACGAGCATAAATATTGAACTTTTGAAAGCCTAAATGATAAAATTTATCCTACCCATAGCAATATTTATAGCTGCAGTTTACGGAATTTCCTATTTCTGGACTAATTCAAGCAACAAAGGCAAAAAATCGATAGCTTTTGGCTTAATGATAGCCCTTATTATATGTATTTCTCTAACAATTTATCTAATTATCGATTAATGAAGCTAGAGGGCACCAAATTTCAGGTAAAAGTTTGGAGATATTTAAAGAAAATACCAGTTGGCAGCATAAAAACCTATTTACAAGTGGCAAAAGCTATTGGGAAGCCTCTAGCAGTCCGAGCTGTTGCTAATGCGATAGCTAAAAACCCCTATCCTCTTCAAATACCTTGTCATAGGGTTATAAGATCTAATGGATCACTCGGAGGATATTCTGGTAAAGGTGGCTTCAAAACTAAGAAAAAACTCCTAAAAAAGGAGGGTATAATCCTCTAGAATTGTTATTTGACGGGCGATTGAGCAGATCTACCCTTCTACACTATTAAATTTAAATATTCCCCAGTTAGTTGTACTATAAAACATGAAATCGAAAAAATTGGACCCTCTATGGCCGTTTAAACGGTATATTCCTTTATTGCAAAGCTTCTAGAAATGTTGATATCAAAGACTTTTGATCGAACTAAAATCGTTGGTATTACTTAAAACTTTGACTTGGTTATTTGAAATTTTACTCATTTATGTTTTTTTTTATCTAATAATATGATTTTTTTAATTTTATAGTCATAATATTATGCTTAAATAAGCCAATATTATCAGTTATTAATTATCTTTTTTAATTTATTAGTAAACTATATTGACCTATTTATTAATAATTTACATTAATAACTTTATGTAACTAACTGTATTTATTGAAAATATTTAAGACTATAAAAAACTACTATAGGCACAGAAATTAATGACATTATAGTAGATGTAACAATAACGCTCGCTACACTATCTACGACTTTTTTTTCTGAATACATTGAGCCAACCAAATAGGTTAAAACTGCACTAGGCATAGCTGATTGTATTAATAAAACACCAGCTGGAAAACCCTCTAAGCCTAAATATCTTATTAAACTAAATCCAATAATGGGACCTATTATAACTCTTACACCTCCTAAAATTGAGGCTTTTGTCCAAGAAACAACTTGAAATCTAGATAATGCGATACCTAAAGACATTAGAACTAGAAAAATAGTCGTATACGTTAAAAGAAAAGTAGTATTTTCAATATATCCAGGAACATCCCACTTAAAGTATAAAAAGATTACAGAAGCTATAATTGCATATATAGGAACATTTTTAATAAGTATATCTAGAGAAAAACTTTTTTTAGCTAGTAAAACACCTAAGGTAAAGTGAAGAAGTATAATTACAGAAGCCACAGCTGAAGCAACTCCCAACCCACTAGTTCCATAAGCAAAAAGACATATTGGAACACCCATATTTCCAGTATTCGGCAATATTAGAGGTGGTAGTTCACTAATAATATCTTTTTTAAGTATGAAAAGAAAAATCAATCCTACAATTGCAAAACCACCGATTATTATTAAAGAATAAATAAAGTATTCAATAAATATATCTAAAGTAATTCCAGTAGTTGTAATTGTATAGAAAATCATAGCAGGAGTGCCGATATTTCCTGCAAAATTTGTTATAAATTTAGTATCAAATTTTGGATCTTTTTTTCCAAGATAGTAACCTACTCCGATAACAAAAAAGACTGGAAATAATACATCTATGAGTTTTAGATAAAGCTCCATTAAGCTCTTACATCAGATTTTCTTGGTTTTCTCAACGCTTTTTTATTATAATTTATTGCATTCTCGAATTCCATTAACCGCTTATGAATTGATCTTAGCTCAGTAATTCTAGTCCAATTATAAAGAAATACTGAAAAAGCATCTTTAACCTCACCAAACGCATTAACAACTTGCATCATTATGCCTAAAGTAAATGCAGCGGTAAATAAGCCCGGAGCCATGATTAAAAAAGGTACAATTACAAACAATTGTCTGTACCAAATTGCCCACAAATCAAAATATCCATAATGAAGAAAAAGTTTATGGTAATTAAATTTTATACCTGTAAATAATTGTAAAATTGTAGGTGCTTGAACATAATTTTTTCTATCGTCTTCACCGTAAACAAGTTCTTTTCTAAAAGCCGCCTCTACTTTTTGATTATTATACTCTAAACCGGGCAGTTTAATACCGACTAACCAACTTATAATAATTCCACCAAGACTTAATACTAATGCTACCCACACTAGCGAACCAGAAACGTTTTCCAAAAAAGGTACTGTAACATTTGAAGAAAGAACAAATAGTATTGGTATAAAGGCAATTAATGTCATAATTGCCTTAACAACTTGTAATCCAATTGATTCAACAATTTTAGCAAAATTCATACAATCCTCTTGAATTCTTTGCGAAGATCCCTCTACTTTAGCTTCGGTTGCTCTCCAATATGGCATATAAGAAAAGGTCATCGCTTCTCTCCATCTAAAAGCCCATAATCTTGTGAACCAATTTGTAAAAGCAAAAATCGTAACGTATGGAAGTGCTATATATAAAAATTTTGTAATTGAATCCCAGAATTCAGATATATCACGTTTTTCAGCTGTTTGTAGAATATCATAAAAATCTTTATACCAGCTATTAAATAATACATCTAAATAAGTTTGGGTGACTAATAACAAAAGAATAAAAGTCCCTCCTCCATATGACCAGTAAAACCACTTTTTATCTTTAAAAAAACTACGCCACATTTTTAATCTTTAGTAAAATTATCTGCATAAGATTTAATAATAAACTCTTTAGAATTTGGTTCTATTACTTTAAAAGAAATCCCATTATTTTTAGCATATTCAATAGCTTTTTCCTTAGTTGGAAATTTTAGATTTATTGAATTAAGGGTATCTGTAGAACTTTCCCAGCCCATAAGTGGATTAATTTGAGAGTCTTTCGTTTCAAATTCTAATATCCATTTTTTTTGTTTACCGAAACCAGACTGCATAGCAGTTTTGCTTGGTATATAAATCTTAGCTTTTTTCATATTTTAAGTAATAGGTAGTTCACAAATTTCTCCATCAATAGATTTGCCATTAATAACCATTTTAAAATTTCCCTTATTATTAAAATAATCTTTTTTGACCATTGCAATTCCAACGATCTTTTTAAAATCTGGAGAATATGCTGCTGATCTTAAATCACCTATAATCTCGTTATTTTCATTTAATAAATTAACATCGGTTAAATTCAATTTAGTTGTTTCAATTTTGACACCCATAAGTTTTTTTTCAATTCCTTTAATTTTAATCTTTTTTAAATTTTCTTTTCCTAAGAAATCTATATCGGTGTCTAAATGGATATATTTTTCAAAACCACATTCAAATGGATTGTCGTTTATTAACATATCATTTCCGTATGATAGTAAACCTCCCTCTATTCTTTCCGCATGATTAGGAGCTCCAGGTTTCAAATTATATTTTTTACCAATATTAAAGAAGTGGTCATATAATGCTTGTCCAGATTTTATATCTTCTATATGTACTTCATAACCTCCTTGTTTTGAAAAACCTGTTCTTGAGATTAAATATTTATTATCTTTAAATGTAAAAAAATCGTACTTAAAAAATTTGAGATTATTTATTTCGGTTCCAAAGACTTCTTCCATTAACTTAAATGATTTAGGTCCTTGTATGGCTAAAGTATCTATATTTGCTTCGAAAATATTTACTTTTAAATTTTTACCAGCTGCTATACCTTTAGCAAACAATAGTACATCAGAGTCAGCTATACAAACTCTCCATAGATCATCTTTTAGCTTGTAAATCAGAGGATCATTAATCATTCCACCATTTGAGTCAACTAGTGGAACGTAATAACAACTTCCAATTTTAGATTTAGAAAGATCTCTACACGTCATTAACTGAACTAGTTTGTGTGCATCTACACCTGAAATTTCGACTTCCCTTTGAACAGATACGTCCCATACTTGAACATCTTTTTTTAGATGAATGTACTCTTCCTCTACAGAAGAAAAAGTTGTCGGTAACAACATATGATTATATACTGTATAATTCTTTACACCTTGTCTCTCAATTCTAGATGTGAAAGGTGTTGATCTTACTCTTCTAGACTTACTTATATAAAAATTTTTCATTTTAAAAATTCTTTAATTTTTTGTCTCATTTCAAAAGCATTTTCTAAAACAATCATATGACCACAGTTTTTAATTATATGAACTTTTGAATTAGGTACAAATCCTGCAAATTCTTTACCTTTATCCAACTTTATCATTTTGTCTAATTCCCCGAAAATAAAAAAAGTTGGACATGTAATTTTTTTAACTGCATTTAGACCATTTTTATAGTTATTGCACGCAATTAAATCTACTGCCAAAACTTCCCGTACTTCTCTTGGAGAATTTAATATCTTTTGCAAAGGGTTGCCTCCAATAAATTGTTTGGACTTCCCATATCCCCACTTCATCATTAAATTTAAGGACTCCATATCACCTGAAAGAGCTAAATCAATAAGACTTTTATTCACCGGTATCTCGTAAGAACCAGCTATAAACACGATTTTTTCAAGATTTTTTGGAAATTTATTTGCATATTCTAAAGCTATTAAGCAACCTTGTGAGTGAGCAACTATAGACGGCTGCTTGATTCCTAAATATTCTATAACCTTATTTAACCACATGGCCATATCTTCTATGGATTTTAAACTCTCCCCTTCTGAATTGCCGTGCCCAGGTAAGTCTAGTGTAAAAACGTTATAATTTTCACTAGACAAATATTGTGTAGTTAACGACCAAACCACATGAGATTGTCCACTTCCATGTAAAAGTATTACTGAGGGATTTTTTTTATTGAAATTTTCTCCAGTATCTACTGAAAAAACTTTGGTATTATTTATTGTAAAATCCAAATTTATTACCTTAATTTTAAATTATTTATCTTGCCAATTAGGTTTTCTCTTTGCAATAAATGCTTCTATTCCTTCTTTAGCATCAAGTTTTAACATATTTTCTACCATTACATTTGAAGCGTAATTGTAAGCATCAGATAAATTCATATTCATTTGTTTATAAAAAGCTTCCTTGCCAATTCTTAAAGTTAAAGCTGACTTTTTTGATATCTTAAGAGCCATTTTTAATGTTTCTTCTTTTAAAATTGTCTTATCAATAGATTTATTAATTAATCCAATTTTTTCAGCTTTATCTGCAGTAATCAAATCTCCTCCTAAAAGCATTTCCATAGAGTGTTTGTTTGATATGTTTCTTGAAACAGCAACCATAGGAGTTGAACAAAACAAACCTATATTAACACCAGGAGTTGCAAATTTAGATAAATTACTTGCATATGCTAAATCACAACTTGCAATTAACTGACACCCAGCTGCAGTTGCAACACCATTAATTTCAGCAATTACAGGCTTAGGATTGTTAACTATTGATTGCATTAATTTTGAACACTTTTTCATTATTTTTTGGTAATAACTTTTCCCTTTATCAGAATCTTGACGTTTTCTTGTTAATTCTTTTAAATCATGACCAGCAGAGAATATAGGTCCTTCAGCTGAAATAATTATTACTCTAATTCGTTTAGTGTTAATTGACTCGTCTAAAGCTGACTGTATATTTGACATCATTTCTTCTGATAAAACATTTTGGTTGTCAGGATTGCTTAAAACTAAACGAAAAATGCCTTCTGGAGTAATCGAAGTTTTTAATATTTCATTATTTTTTATTGAATTCATATAAATTTAGTTAACTAAAACTTTTACTTCTTTAGATAGTGAATTGGCAATAAAACAATATCTGTGAGCTCTATCTTGAATTTTTTTCATTTCATTGTCATTAATACTAAATTCTCCAGAAAATTTTACTTTAGGATTTAATTCTAATTTCACAACAGACATTTTTCCTTTAGAATTTTTTCCTAAAGTCGCAAAAGCATTATCTTTATAACTTATCAATGGCCACTTCATTTTTGCAGCTAATGCTAAAAAAGTCATCATATGACAACTGCTTAGTGATGCCGCCAACGCTTGTTCAGGATTAGTATTTAGTTCACTACCGTTCCAATCAGGAGCAGAATCTCCAACAATTTTAAAATTTGGTGTAAAAACAATTTCATGTTCATTAGAATAATTTCCAGGAGACATTTTTCCTTCACCAATTTTCCAAGATAAATTTATAGATATTTTAGACATAATTTAATTCAGTTCTTTTGCTTTTTTTCTTAGTTCGAACTTTTGAATTTTTCCAGTGGATGTTTTTGGAAGGTCACAAAATTCAATTTTTTTGGGCACTTTAAAACCTGCCAATGTTTCTTTACAAAAACTAATAAGTTCACTTTCTGTTACAGATTTATCTTTTATAATTTCTATAAATGCACAGGGTACCTCGCCCCACTTTTCATCTGGTTTAGCAACAACTGCGGCAATAGACACAGATGGATGTTTAGAGAGTGTATTCTCAATTTCTATAGAAGATATATTTTCACCTCCTGATATTATTATATCTTTTGATCTGTCTTGTATTTTTACATAACCATCTGGATGCATAACAGCTAAATCTCCAGTATGAAACCAACCACCTTTCATAGCTTTATCAGTAGCGTCTTTATCTTTAAAATAGCCTTTCATAACTATATTGCCTCTTATCATTATCTCGCCGATTGATTTTCCGTCTTTAGGGACCTCTTTCATTGTTTCAGGGTCCATAATGGTTACACCTTCAGTATTAGGGTATCTAACACCCTGACGAGCTTTTATTTCATTTTGTTTATCTTCGTTAAGATCATTCCAAGTTTCGTTCCATGCGCATTGGGTAACATGACCATATGTTTCAGTTAATCCATAAACATGCATTACCTCAAAACCAAGACTTTTCATCTTTTTAAAGATTATACTTGGTGGTGGAGCTCCAGCTGTTAAAACATAAACTTTATGTTGCAATTTTTTTCTATCTTTTTCCGGTGCTCCAGTTATCATATTTAAAATAATAGGTGCTCCTCCAAAATGTGTAACATTATATTTTTCTATTAATTCAAAAATTTTTTTTACATCAATATTTCTTAAACAAATTGTACGGCCTATTAACATAGGAATAGTCCAAGGATATCCCCAGCCATTACAATGAAACATTGGGACAATTGTCAAAAAATTAAGTCTGTTAGGCATATTCCATGCTGCTGCACTACCTGTTGACATTAAATAAGATCCTCTATGATGGTATACAACGCCTTTAGGATTTCCAGTTGTTCCAGATGTATAGCTTAGAGATAAAGCTTGCCATTCATCTTCAGGCATTTTCCAGTCATAGTTTTCATCACCTGTATTTAAAAATTCTTCATATTCTAAATCCCCTATTTTTTCCAATTTAGATTGATCAGCAAATTTATCGTTTATATCTATGATAATAATTTTTCTTTTTATAGAGCCTAAGGCTTTTTTAACTTCAGTGTGGAGTTGACGATCAACTACTAATACTTTAGTTTCCGCATGCTCTAAAATGTAAGAAATAGTTTTAGCATCTAATCTAATATTTATAGTATTTAATACCGCTCCAGTCATAGGAACTGAATAATGAGCTTCAAATATTTCGGGCGTATTGAATGCTAAAAATGATACTGTGTCACCTTTTTTTATTCCGATTTTTGTTAGGGCACTAGCAAATTTAACACATCTTTTATAAACTTCTATCCAACTATATTTTCGATCCTCGTAAATTATAGCTTCGTAATTTGGATAAATATCTTTTGCTCTTTTTAAAAATGTTAATGGTGTTAAAGGAACAAAATTAGCTTTATTTTTATCTAAATCTTTTTCGTATACGTTCATTATTAATGAAATTTAGCTTTCATAATACTCTCACTACCAGTTATTGCTGATTGATAGTGACTATCAACTCTTGGAAATATTTTATCAAAAAAATACTTAGCTGTATTAATTTTTTCATTATAAAAATCTTTATTTTTATTGGAATTTTTAAAACTTATCTTAGTCATCTTTAACCATGAGAAACCTAAAGAAACATAACCAAGAACTTTCAAAAAATCGTTACAAGCTGCACTTACATCATCTTTTTGAATTTTTAATTTTTGTTCTAAGTATTTGGCAAAATTTAACAGTGTAATTATTTTTTTTTCAAGGATATCTGAAAAGTTTTTTAATTCAGGGTTGTCTTTATTGTTGTTAATTTCATTTCTAATTAAATTAACAAATTTGTCTAAGATTTTATTTGATAATACTTTTCTAAATACTAGATCTATAGCTTGAACAGAATTTGTACCCTCATAAATAGGTGTAATCCTATTATCACGATATAATTGTTCAATACCTTGATCTCTTGTATAACCATAGCCACCAAAAACCTGTATTGCTTCATTGGTAATTTCCATTCCCATATCTGAAAAAAAAGATTTTACCACTGGTGTCATTAAAGAAACCATATCATCGGCCTCTTTCTTAATTTTTTCATTAGAATGATTTAAACTTACATCTACTTGTTGAGACAACCAAAAAGCTAAGGATCTTTGGCCTTCGATTAATGACTTCATTGTCATTAAACTTCTTCTTATATCAGCGTGTTTTATAATTAAATCTGTTTCATTGTTTGTATTATCATTTGATTTTCCCTGTTTTCTCTCTTTACAATAAGCTAATGAGTTTTGATAAGCTGTTTCAGCAATACCTAATCCTTGTATACCAACTATAATTCTCTCCAAATTCATCATTGTAAACATTGAACTTAATCCTTTATTTTCTTTTCCAATAAGAAAACCCTTAGCGTTATCGAAATTTAACACACAAGTAGGAGAACCTTTGATGCCCATTTTTGTTTCAATTGATAAAGTACTTACTCCATTTCTTGAGCCTACAGATCCATTTTCATTTACATTAAATTTTGGAACTAAAAATAAACTAATACCTTTAGTGCCATGAGGAGATCCAGGTACTTTTGCTAAAACTAAATGTATTATATTTTCTGTTAAATCATGATCTCCTGATGTAATAAATATTTTTTGACCAGTTAAAGAAAATGATCCATCACTATTTTTAATTGCTTTTGTTTTAATTAAACCTAAATCTGTTCCACATTGAGACTCAGTTAAGCACATTGTTCCACTCCATTTGCCCTCTACTATTTTTGGAAGAAATTTTTCTTTAATTTTTTCATCAGCATGATGGAGTATACAATTATAGGCTCCAATACTTAATTCACTATATAGTTTAAATGACAAACTTGCAGATGATAACATTTCTTCAAAAAAAGTACTTACCGTTTTAGGCATCCCTTGACCACCATATTTAGGATCACACGAAAGTGATGTCCAGCCATCATTTATAAATTTGTTGTAGGCTTCTTTATAACCTGGAGGAGATCTAACAATACCATTTTCATAAACACACGGGTTATCATCTCCAGCTTTTGCTAAAGGATGAACAATATCTTGGTTAATTTTTGCTGCTTGAACTAAAATATCTTTAACTAAGTCTGAGTTAATTTCTTTGAACTTATCTATTTCTTTATATTCTTTGTTATCTTTAAGATTATCAAAAAGAAACATCATATCTTCAACTGGCGCATTATATGTAGTCATTTAGTTTACCAATGGTTTTCCTGTACTTAATGTATAAGTAATTCTATCTTGAGTTTTCTTATTTTCGATTAATTTCATAAAACTGTTTAATTCTAATTTATACATTTGATCCTCTGTTACTTCTTTATTTAAATCTGTATCTCCACCACTTAAAACATATGCTAATTCTTTGCCTACTTCCATACCGTGATCTAGAATCTTTTTATCATTATATAATGCTTCAAGTATTTTGTGCATCTTTTCTCTAACATTTTTTCCAGATAATTTAAATTTACATTCATTTGGAGGAGACATATTTACGTTTTTATTAAGCAATTTTCTAGCAGCAGGTAACAATTCGTTTCTATTAATAATAACATTATAATTATTGTCTAAAAATAATAAAGGTTTAGCCTCTTGAGGAGAAGAAGCAGTTTTCGCATAACCTATAATATCAAAAACTTTTAATGATGCATAATCTGGATCAGACTTAGCATCTTTTGTCTGTGACCATCTCCAAAGTAATTCTTTACATCCACCTCCTGCAGGAACTAAACCAACAATAGTTTCTACAAGGCCCATTACAATATTAGTATGTGAAACAACATGATTGCTTTGAAGGACTACTTCTTCTCCTCCACCTAAAGCTAGACCAGATGGTGCAGATATGACTGGGTTTTTACAATACTTAAGATGTTTGCAAGTTTCTTGAAAATATTTAATAAATTTTTCTACAGATTTTAAATCATTATTTTTAATAAATTTCATTACATAGTTAAGATTAACACCAGCAGAAAATTGCATACTTTCATTCATAATTATCAAAGGTTTATCAGTAGCTTTTTGTAAAGCATCCATAGAATTATAATCTAATGCATTAGCTTTTGTATTAAATTCAACTATATTAAAGTCTTTAAATCTGAATATTTCTGCTGAGTCATTTTTGTCCAATTTGATAACTGTTTTCTTAATTTTTCCAAGAGTCTGTAAATCTGTATATTTTTGCCTTTCGTCATAAAAATTATCTAATTTTTTTTCTTTTAAATTTTTTAAAAATTTATTGTCATTTAGATTTTCACACTTTAAAAAAAAATTTTTTAATCCTATAGACTCAAGCATTTCAAAAGGGCCCATAGACCAATTAAAACCTAGTCTTAAAGCCTCATCTATATCATTATATTCATCTGTAATTGCAGGCACCAAAGAAGAAGAATACAAGATAATTTTTGATAATACTGACCAAGCGTACTTTCCATATTTATCATTTCTATTAATTAATTCTAAAAGATTAATTTTATCGATTTTTAAATCAATCTTTTTTACAGGAAAATATTCATTTTTTTTTAAGTCAAGGGCTTCCAAAATTTTTTTATTATTTGATTTATTCATTCTATAAAAACCTCCCTTACCTTTTCTTCCAGTATATCCAGTTTCAATTAATTTTTTAATAACAGACAAGCCAGTTACAACTTTTTGAAACTCATCTTTTTTTGATAATTCTTTTTGGAAACTTTTTAAAACATCTGACATCAAATCTATGCCTATTAAATCGTATAAAGCAAAAACACCTGTCTTGGGTATACCCATAGGTCTACCAAAAACAGCATCAGCTTCTTCTACCGAAAGACTCATATTAACGGCTTCAGTCATTGCAACTTGCATAGCGTAAACGCCTATTCTATTACCTAAGAAACCAGGAGTGTCACCACAAATTATTACACCTTTGCCAAGTTTTTCTTCACAAAATTTCTTTAATGAATTTATCTTATTTAAATCATTTGACTTTTCTCTAACTATTTCTAACAATCCCATATATCTTACAGGATTAAAAAAGTGAGTTATACAAAAGTCTTTTTTGTCTTCCAGATTAGATTTTTCTGATAAAACTTTCAAAGGAATTGTAGATGTGTTAGATGAAACTATAGAGTCTTTTTTTCTTTTATCAAAAATCTTTTTATAAATTTGATGTTTAATATCAATACGTTCAACAACTGCTTCTATTATCCAGTCAGCGTCAGCAACGTTATCGAAGTCTTCATCGATATTACCAATTTTTAAACTTTTAATTTTATCTTTTTCAAATAATAAAGGTGGTCTAGATTTTAAAATTCTTTCTTTAGCATTTTCTACAATTTCTGTTTTTAAATCAAGTAATACAACTGGTATGTCAGCGTTACATAAATGGGCTGCTATACCGCTTCCCATTGTACCAGAGCCTATCACAACAACTTTATTAATATTCATAATGAATGGTCGGGGCGGCAGGATTTGAACCTGCGACCCTCTGGTCCCAAACCAGATGCGCTACCAGGCTGCGCTACGCCCCGAACGACTGTTTTTATAGGTTAATTATGCCTTTTTGGCAATTGAAAGATAGCCTCTATAGAAGTAAATAATAGCTATGATCCAACACATTACAAAACCTTTTAAATACTTTTTCAAGTTAGAAGCTGCTTCAGGTTTGGTTTTACTTTTTGCTGCTATTCTTGCTCTGATAATAAGTAACGGAAGTTTTAGTGAAGTATACTTTTCTACATTAGATAAATACATAGTATTAGGATTTAAAGATTTTGGATTAAAATTAAGTGTACTTCATTGGATAAATGATGTGCTAATGGCCATATTTTTTTTCTTTGTTTCATTAGAAATAAAAAGAGAATTTTTACAAGGAGAACTTTCTAATCCTAAACAAGCATTGCTACCAATTATTGGTGCAGTTGGTGGAATGGCTATACCCGCACTATTTTATATTGTTATTAATTATTCAAATAGTGAAACACTAAATGGGTGGGCTATACCATCGGCTACTGATATAGCTTTTTCTTTAGGTGTTTTATCTCTTTTGGGAAAAAGAGTTCCAATTTCTTTAAAAGTTTTTTTAACTGCTTTAGCTATTATTGATGATTTAGGAGCTATAGTTATCATAGCTTTCTTTTATTCAGGAAATATAGAAATTAAATATTTAATTCTTATGTTTATATCTGTAGTTATTTTAATAGGATTCAATAAACTTAAGATAATAAAATTTCTACCTTATTTAGTAGTCGGAGTTTTACTTTGGGACTTTACCCATCAATCAGGAATACACGCGACAATAGCTGGAGTTTTATTAGCACTCACAATTCCACATAATACAAAAAAAAACAAAGATTCTTTATTATTAAAATTAGAACATGCTCTGTCACCTTATGTAGCTTTTTTGATAATGCCTATATTTGCTTTTGCCAATGCAGGAGTTTCTTTAGAGGGATTAACATTTGCCTCATTGTTGAACCCTGTTCCGCTAGGTATTGTATTAGGTTTATTTTTTGGAAAACAAATAGGAGTTTTTGTACTTTCTTATTTAGCGGTAAAATTAAAGATTGCAGATAAACCTAATAATTCAACTTGGCCAGCGTTATATGGAGTATCGATTTTAACTGGTATAGGTTTTACAATGAGTCTTTTTGTTGGGAACTTAGCATTCATAAATAATATGGAATATATGAACGGAGTAAAAATAGGTGTTTTAACTGGTTCTCTTCTTTCAACTTTATTTGGGTATTTTTTATTACTTATTTTTTCAAAAAAATGATTAACCCAAAAATTATAAAAATTGCTTCTTTTACAAATAATTCTGGATTAAAGAATAAATTTACTCATAAAACTTCTATAAAAAACTCATTGTGCGGAGATTATATAAAGATAGAGATCATTGCTGATCAATCAAAAATTAAATCTATGAGATATGAGACTGATGCTTGTATTTTGTGTGAAGCGTCCGCAAGTCTATTATCAAGAAAAATACAAAATAATAAGATTAAAGATTTGACAAAAGAAATTAAAAGATTGAAAATGATTAAGAAAAATTCAAATTATGTATTACCAAAAAAATTTAAAGAATTTAAAGAACTAATAAACAAAAAAAATATCAATAGATTTAATTGTGTCATATTGCCTATGGATGCTTTTTTAAAAGCATTTAAGATAAAATAATGTTTAAGAAATTTTTTTTTTTAATTATTATGCTTAGTTTTTTTACAAAAGTGTCAGGAAATTATTCAAGCTTAGCATATGATTACAAGTTTAATAGTATAAATGGAGATTCGATAAAACTTAAAGACTTTAAAGATAAGGTAATAGTGGTCGTAAATGTTGCCAGTCGATGTGGTTACACTCCTCAATATGAGGATTTGCAGATACTTTGGAGTAAATACAAAAATCAAAATTTAGTTGTAATTGGTGTTCCTACAAATAATTTTAGACAAGAACCAGGCTCAAATAAGGAAATTAAAGAATTTTGCGAGACGAACTTTGGTATTGATTTTCCAATGACTGAAAAAGTAAATGTTATAGGAAACAAAGTTCATCCCTTCTATAAATGGGCAAAAGATAATTACGGAATTGGAGCTATACCAAAATGGAATTTTCACAAAATAATAGTAGGTAAAGATGGAAAAATTGCAGGAACTTTTGCTTCATTTACAAAGCCTACATCAAAAAAATTTTTAAAATTAATCGATACTGAGATTAAAAATTAAAAGATAAACCATCGTAAGCAGGTATTACGTTTTTAGGTAATTCTTTTTTAAGTATTTTATAATCTAGATCTGTATGAAGATTGGTTAAAATAGTTTTTTTGGGTTTAACTTCATTTATCAGATTTAAAGCATCTTGGTAGTTAAAATGAGAAGGATGTTTTTCAATTTTTAAACAATCAATGATTAAATAGTTAAGATTATATAAATTGTTTAAAGAGGATAATGGTATTTTATTACAGTCGCTAATGTATGCTACTTTTTTAAAAAGAAAGCCTGATGCCTTTATCATACCATGAATTACGTCAAAAGCTCTAACTTTTAAAATTTTTTTACCTATTTTTATTTTAAAATTATCCTTAACTATATTTGATGTCATAATTGGTTTATAACCAAATCTAGGTTTGAAACAAAATAAGTATTTTTTTATTAACGAATTCATTGTTTTTTTACTTCCATAAACTGGGATTTTTTTTTTATTTTTCCAAAAGAAGGGGCGCATTTCAAAAATTCCTGAAGTTTGATCAGAATGGTCATGTGTATACATTATTGCATCCAAGGAAGTGATCTTGTTCTTTAAAAATTGATACTTAATATCCGGAGATGTATCTATTAAAATAGATAGTCCGTTATAATAAAAATGAGCACAACATCTTGTTCTAACATTTTTTGGAGTCTTTTTTAAATTACCTTTATAATTAGTAATCCATGGGCTACCCAAAGAACTACCACAACCAAGAATAGTGAATTTGTTTTTCAACTTAGGTTACCAAAGAGTTTAAAAAAATTTTGAGTAGTTATTTCAGACAAATTTTTAAACGAAATATTTTTTAATTTAGATAAAAATTTAACTGTATGCACAATATAACTTGGCTCATTTGGTTTTCCACGTAATGGTTCAGGTGCTAAATAAGGAGCGTCAGTCTCAACCAATAATCTGTCAAGAGGAATTTGTTTAAATGTATTTGCTAGTTCTTGAGATTTTTTAAAAGTAACTACACCGCTTGCAGAAATATAAGCTCCTATATCAAGTAATTTAAAAGCAAATTCTTTTGATCCAGTAAAACAATGAATTAAAATTTTAAGATTTTCTTTTTTAACCGCTTTACTTAAAATTTCAAAAGTTTCATTTTCGGCAGATCTTGTATGAACAATAATTGGTAAATTGGTTTTTTTTGATGCATTTATATGTTCTAAAAAAGAGTCTATTTGATCTTTTTTTGCAGAATGATTGTAATAGAAATCTAATCCACTTTCACCAATTCCTATAATTTTATTGTTTTTTTTAACATTTTTTACAATATCATTAAAATTTATATTTTTATGATTCTTTGCTTCATGTGGATGAATTCCATAAGAACCGTATACACATTTATATTTATCTAAAATTTTCAAAATATTTTCAAAACTTTTATCTTCTGTTGATATTGTTAATAAGAATTTTATTCCATCCATATTTGCGCGTTTAATTGTTTCATCTAAAGATGAAGACATAGGTTCGTATGTAAGATGACAGTGAGAATCAATTATCATTTTCAACTTTGTTAAATAAAATATTCAAATTTTTTAATTCATTAGAATAATTAAAACATTCCATATTATTAATATTTTTGATTGAAATCATATTTGGCTCGACATTCATAGCTTTTAAGACTTTGCCTGTAGATACTGGAATTATACAATTTAACAAAATACTTATATTCTTTATTTGCTCACAAATTGTAAATAATATATTTTGCATTCTTTCTAAATTTTTTTTCTTAACGCTCCAAGGCTCAGAGTCATTAAAATATTTATTTGCTTCAAAGGAATAACTTACAACTTTCTTGATAAATTCATTCAAATTTTGATTGTTTACAAGATTAATTAGTGTAGGCATGTCATTTTTTAATTGATTTAATAATTTATTATCTTTTTCAGATAGATTTGTAGGCTTAGGTATTTTATTAGAACAATTTTTTTTTATAAAAGAAAATACTCTTTGACATAAATTTCCATAATTATTTGCTAAATCGTTATTTATACAATTCTTAAGATTCTCCATAGAAATGCTTCCATCGTTTCCTAGAGAAACTTCTTTAATTAAGTAATATCTTAACTGATCTATTCCATATTTATTAATTATTTCAATTGGATCCAAAATATTTCCTAATGATTTTGACATTTTTTTATCATCAGAAAGTATCCATCCGTGACCAAAAACTTTTTTGGGTGGCTGCAGTTTTGCTGCTAAAAGAAAAGCGGGCCAATAAATAGCATGAAATCTCAAAATATCTTTTCCAATTATATGTACATTTGCTGGCCAAAATTTTTGAAATTTTTTATCATCTGTATTAGGAAAATTTAAAGCACTCAGGTAATTTGTTAAGGCGTCTAACCATACATATATTACATGCTTATTATTCTTTGGCACTGGTATTCCCCATGAAAAAGATGTTCTACTAACAGAAAGATCTGTTAAGCCTTTTTTTACAAAATTTACAACTTCATTTCTTCTAGACTTTGGAAGAATAAAATCTTCATTTTCCTCATAAAATTTTAATAATTTTTTCGACCATGATGATAATTTAAAAAAGTAAGACTCCTCCTCTACCCAATCAACTGTGGACAATGAAGTTTTTGCGACTTTTTTTCCATTTATTTCCTCTATTTCGTCTTGATCATAATATGCTTCATCTGAAACAGAATACCACCCGCTGTACTTACCTAAATAAATATCACCAGACTCTACTAATCTATTCCATACATCCTTTACAGATTTATAATGTCTTTCTTCAGTGGTTCGGATAAAGTCATCATTAGATAAATTCAAAATACTTGTTAAATCTCTAAAATTTTTTGACAGTTCATCACAAAACAGTTTAGGATCTTTTTTATTTTTTTCAGCTTCTCTTTGAATTTTTAAACCATGTTCATCTGTTCCAGTTAGAAATAAAACTTCATATCCTTCTAATCTTTTAAATCTTGCAAAAATATCCGCTATAATACTTGAGTATGCATGCCCCATATGAGGTTTTCCTGAGGGATAATAAATCGGAGTTGTAATATAAAAATTTTTACTCATTTATTATCCTATCATTTATAGCGTTTAATAACGACGTATGATTCAAATTATAAGTTATAAAATTATTAATATTGTTAATTACAAACTGTTTGTCATTAATATTTCTTTCAATTTGATTATCTTTCTTATTTAAGTTTAAAAAATAAATATCTGTAATTAATTTAATTAGATTTATTATATTAAAATCTTTATTTTTTTTAAATAATTTTAATAATAATTCAAAATTTCTTAAGTAGTTATCTGAAATATTAATCTTATGTTCTTCGCATATTTTATTGAATAATAAAAAATTTCCAGGACTTATATTCATAGAATAAAAATCAATATGAGAGGTTATCTTGAAGGTTTCTATTAAATTTTTAATAATTTCAATTTTCATTTTGTCGTTTAAGAAAATTTTAAATTCAATCGCTCTAGATGAGATAGTATCAATCAAGGTCTTCGTTTTGTTATTGATTAAAATAAAATAATTTCTTTCATACGGTTCTTCTATAACTCTTAAGAGAGCATTGATACTATTTAAATTAAATAACTCTATATCATCTAAAATTATAAATCTTTCTCTGTTGTAATAGCTACTTTTTAAAAGTATTGATTTTAACTCCCTTATATTATCAATCTTAGCTTTGTTAAAATTTTCACCAGAAAGATGTATTATATTTGAAAAAACTTGGTTTAAATTATCTTTGTAAAACTTTGAATTTTTATTTATTTCTCTTTTATCCAAATTGTAATTTTTTTCATCAAAAACATAACACATAAAATGATTTATTAGTGTAAACTTTCCTATCCCTTTTTCTCCAGATAACATTAGGACTTTTGGAAATTTATTTGATTTATATAGGTTAATTAAAAATTCCAATTTTTCGCCTAACTTATAAAGTAGTAATGAATTCATTGGATTGTAAGCTTCCATAATAGTTATCTTTTTAAATTTCTACAAACTATTTGAAAAATCTTTTCTTCTAAGTTTGAGTCATTATTTGATGAGTCAAATATAAAATAATTCTTTTTATTTTTCGCAATCTTTAAAAAAGAATTTTGCGCTTTAGTATAAAATGCTCTCGGAAATTTATCATATCTATTTTTATTCTTTCTTTTTTTTAATCTTTTTTCTGAAGATTTATATGAAACCTTCAAAATAAAAGTTAAATTTGGTTTGATATTATCTAAAATTATTCTATGTATATTATCTATAAAAGATTTTTTGACCTTTTTTCCATAAACTTGGTACGCAATAGTTGAGTCTATAAACCTATCGCAAATTACAATTTTTTTTCTTTTTAATGCTGGATTTATCTTATTAACAATATGTTCGTTACGGGCAGCTAGATATAATAAAGTATCTGTATACTTATCAAATTTATCTTTTTTACTATTGTTAAAGTAGTCTTTTAAAATTAATGTTCTTATTAATTCAGCACTTTTTGTTCCTCCTGGTTCTCTTGTTAAAATACTATTTAAACCAATTTTTTTTAAATTTTTTTTTAGTTTTTTGCTTTGAAAGGATTTACCACAACCTTCGATACCTTCAAAAACAATTAAAAAAGGCTTTTTTTTATACATCACCCCAAATCAAATAATTTATTGAAGTAATTAAACTTTTAAAAAAATTTACTTTTTGTATTTTTTCTGATGCGTATAAAGGGAGAGATTTTAATTCTTCATCTTTATTTGATATAATCAAATTAGCTATTTTTTGATCTTTATGTATAGGTGCTTTAATAGGACCTTTATAAACTAAAGAAACTTTTAAATTTCGCATATCTTTTTTGCTTAATGTTATATAAAAATCTTCTTTAGTTATTGCTTTGATTTTATCTTTATTGCCTAGCCACGTATCTAGTTCAAAAAAAGTTTCACCTTTTTTTGAAATCTCGTAAGTATTAGTATTCCTAAAACCCCAGTTTAATAATTTTAAAGATTCTGTACTTCTAAATTGCTTAGTTGGAAAACCAGAGGCTACAGCTATTATTCTCCTAGTATCTTTTTGCATTGAACTTGCTAATGAGTATTTTTCAACTGCTAAATAGCCAGTTTTAATTCCATCTACACCTACATTTTTATATAGTAATGGATTTCTGTTGCCCTGCTTAATAGGATCTCCTCCTGTTCTATCCCATGTAAAAGTTTTTTCAGCATACCATTCGTAAAAATCAGGATAATTGTTGATCAAATATTTTGACATTAAAGCTATATCTCTAACTGTTGAATAATTATCCGGATCATTAATACCAGATGAATTAGAAAAGTTTGTTGATGACATTCCAATTTCAGCTGCTTTTTCATTCATCATTTCTGTAAATATTTCCTCTGATCCAGCAATACCCTCAGCTAATGCAACACAAGCGTCATTACCTGAAGCTACAATTATTCCATATAACAGGTTTTCAACTGAAACTTCATCGTTAATCATTATGAACATTGATGAATAACCACTTTCAGACAGCCTCCAAGCATTTTCTGAAACAACAAATTTATCATCTAAAGAAATCTTATTTTTTTTCAATAGATCAAATGCTACAATTGTTGTCATTATTTTAGTCATTGATGCAGGATAAATTTGTATGTCAGGTTCATACTCATATAAAACTTTATCTGAATGATAATCAACAACTATTGCGGTTCTTGCATTAATTTTTGGATTAGCATAAATAAATGTATTTACATTTAAAAATGATAAAATAAAAATTATTATTACTATTAGCCTATTCATAAATATTTAAATCTAAATCTTCAAAACCGAATTTTTTAAGTTCAATGTAATCATTTTTCATTAAATTAATAGAGTTATAAGGGCCTGATAACAGAGTTGTTTTATTAGCATTATTCGACTTTATAAACAATTTTTTACTATTAAAATTTGTTAATTCTTGCGTGATTCTTCGCTTAAGTATTAAAGCAGATTCTTTAGAGTAAAATTCTGCAATTAAAATAGTAAATCTTTCGTTAGATTTTTTTTTACTATTTCTTTTTTCTTTAGAGATATTATCAATTTTAACAGACTCGACCGGAGCATTGCTGTGAATCTTTTCTTCTTCTTTATAAATTTTTGTTTTTTTAGCAATAAAGGATTTATTTCTTTTTACTTCGACAATTTCTACTAGTGGTGATGAAGATGATAATTTCAATTTTTCTGCGACTGGTTTAGTTATTAATATCTTATAAAAATCAGGATAATTAGTTCTTTTAGAATTTTTCAAAGTAATAGACTCATTTGATTTTAAATTTATAATTTTGATTAAAGAGCCAGTTCTAAGACTGTTTTGACTAACTTGATAAATATTATTATCAAACTTTTTATTTATAACCTTATTCAAATAATCCTCCTCAGTATAAATATAAGCAAAACCTTTAGCCATAAATAATTTATTTTTGTGAGAATAGTTTCCATGAGATGAACAACCATTAATAAGTATCAATAATATCAAAAGAATTTTATATTTCATTTTTTAATTTATCTTTTAATGTACAAACAGCTAGCGCAAATCTTAATGATCTATTCCAGCTTAATATTATTTCGTAATTATCAAAAACTAAATAAGCAGGTGTATAAGTCTTTGCTCCTGGAATTATATCTTTATCTGGTGTAATAATAGCTGATAACGTATTTTCATCTATTAACAATTTTGATGAGTCTTTAATATATTTTTTGAAAAATTTAACTTTTTTTTTATTTTTAATGTTTCTTGCAGAAGAATTTAAATATTTTTTGGATATATTATTTTCTAATTCAACTTTTACAAAACAAGGTTTATTTTTATTCCATCCAATTTTATTCAAGTAGTTCGCTGCAGAAGCAAAAGAGTCTTCAATATTTTTTAACTCAATAGTTTTATTCAAATTATAATCAATTGCATAATCTTTAATTGTTCTTGGCATGAATTGAAAATTACCAAAAGCTCCTGCCCATGATCCAAATAAAATATCTTTGTCTATAATCTCATTATCTATTAAATTTAATAAAATCAATAATTCCTTAGTGAAAAATTCACTTCTTCTTTTATCAAAACTTAGAGTGGCTAATGAGGAAATAATATCCATTTTACCTAAATATTTTCCAAAATTTGTTTCTATACCCATAAGTGCTAATAGTAATTCCTTTTCAATTAAAAATTTTTCTTCTACTTTATTGATTAAAATTTTTTCTTTCTTATAGAGATCCAATCCTTTTTTAACTTTTCTAGAACTTGTTCTTTTTTTAATATAAGTAAATGTGTCCTCATAAAATTCAGGTTGATACCTGTCGTACTCAATTACTTTAGGCAAAAACTTTGCATTTGACATTACATCATCAACTACTTTTTTTGAGATTCCAGATCCAATTGCTCTTTTTTTAAAACTTTCTACCCACAAATTAAATTTTGTGTCATCTGCATGAATTGATGTAAAAGAAATGATTGTGAATATAATTAAATTAAAACTTATTAAGTTTTTAAGCATTTTTTTCAATATCATAAATGTCGACTATTAACTAGTATCAGAAATAAGTTATATGAACATTGTTATTTATTAGCTTTGATAGTAATAAAGGTAGTTAAATAAATTCAAGGAGAGGTGGCTGAGCGGTTGAAAGCACTGGTCTTGAAAACCAGCAACGGGGCAACTCGTTCGTGGGTTCGAATCCCACCCTCTCCGCCATCAAACTTTAAATTTTTTAAAGATTTTCGATATTTTATTTTTATCAATATTATTTTTAATATTTCCATATTGATAATAATTTAAAATTACTTCATCTTCAAAATCCAAAAACTTATCTAATTCTTTAAGAAGTGTTTGATCAAACAAATTAATATTTTTTTTTACAAATTGACTTAATAATAAGTCCATTTCTTTGGTTCCTCTATAATTTGACCTGTAGATTAATTTTTTTTTAAAAATTTCTAATTTGTTCATTAGTAAGAGTATAATATACATAATCTAATGGATTTAATGAAGAAAGATATAATCTTTAAAGAGGTGACATTTTTAAAGGGTATAGGAAAAAAATTATCAAAATATCTTAAAAATAGAAAAATTGAAAAGATAAAAGATATTTTACTTAATTTACCGTACTCTGAGACAGATAGATCAAAATTAGTAAAATTAGATAAATTAGAAATTGGAAAAATTCAAACAATAAAAGTAGTAGTAAAGAAATTAAATTTTCCAAGAATAAGAAATTTACCTAATAAAATAATTTGCGAAGACGAAACTGGGAAAATAGAAATTGTTTATTTTAACAGCCGAGAAGGATATTTAAGAAAACTATTTAAAATTAACGAAACCGTCATAATTAGTGGAAAAATAAATTTTTTTAATAAAAAATATCAAATTACAAATCCAGATTATGTAACTGATACAGACAAAGAAGATTATGTAAAAAAAATTATACCAAAATATACGTTAACAAAGGGTATTAATGAAAAAAAATATAGAGCTTTATCAGACGAAGTTATTAATAATTTACCAAATATTGATGACTGGCATGATGAAAGTTTTTTGAAAAAAAATAATTTTATCAAATGGAGAGAAAATATTGTTACTTTACATAAGACTAAAGAAGGACAAAATCCTAAGTCAAAAGCATATAAAAGATTAGTATTTGATGAAATTTGCGCTAATCTTTTAGTTTTGTCAAAAAATCGAAAAAAAATTAAAAAAAAAAAAAGAAAAAAAGTTTTTAGATTTTACTATGAAAAAAAAATAATAAATAATTTACCTTTTAAACTTACAAATAGTCAAAAAAGTGTACTTAGAGAGATTAATAATGATTTAATCTCTGAAACCAGAATGTTTCGTATCATTCAAGGAGATGTTGGATCGGGCAAAACAATAATTTCTTTATTAGCAGCAGGAAATGTTATTGAAAGTAATTATCAATGTGCACTTATGGCACCTACAGAAATTTTAGCTAAACAACATTTTATTTTAACAAAAAAAATATTTAAAAATACAAATATTAAAATTGAAATTTTAACTGGTAAAACCGAAAGAAAAAAAAGAGAAAAAATAATAAATGATTTGGAGACAGGAAATATTAACTTTTTAATAGGAACACATTCACTTTTTCAAAAAAAAATTAATTTTAAAAATTTAGGTTTAGCCATTATAGACGAACAACATAAGTTTGGAGTTAAACAAAGAGGAGAATTAGCAAATAAAGGTGGAAAAAATTGTGATTTACTTTTGATGTCAGCAACGCCAATTCCGAGAACTATGATGATGTCAATATATGGAGATATGGATATTTCAAAGATAACAGAAAAACCATCATCTAGAAAAAAAATTATTACACTGAGCAAACCAGAGTCAAAGATTAATGAGTTGTGGTCTTTTATTAAAAAACAAATCGATAACGATAATCAAATTTTTTGGATATGTCCCTTAATTGAAGAATCTAACTTTGTAGACTTTTCTTCAGTTAAAAATAAGTTTGAATTAATAGGTAAAAAATTTCCTAAAAGAGTTGGTTTAATTCATGGAGCACTAGATAAAAATGAAAAGGAAAAAGTATTAAATAAATTTTTAAATAAAGAAATACATATTCTTGTTTCAACAACAGTAATAGAAGTTGGAATAGACTTTCCAAATGCAAATTTAATAGTTATAGAAAATGCTAATAAATTTGGTCTAGCACAATTACATCAACTAAGAGGAAGAGTAGGAAGAGGAGATAAACAGGGTATTTGTATCTTACTATTTAAAAAAAGCTTGAGTAAAAATTCCATAAAAAGAATTAAAACATTAAAAAATTCTGATGATGGTTTTTACATAGCTGAGGAGGATATGAAATTAAGAGGATTTGGGGATTTAATAGGATATCAACAAAGTGGTACAAAAAACTTTAGGTTTGCTGATCCTATAATTCATCAAGATATGTTTTTATTAGCCGAAAATTATATTAAAAATTTTGATTATAAAGATGATGAAAATCGATTTACATTTTTACTAAAACTCTTTGATAAAGCAGAAATTATTAATCAGGAGTTTGATTAATCAATATTAGAAGTGCCGGCAGAAACAATAAACTTAGAAGCTTGTTCAAATGATACATCTAAATAAATAATTTCTTTTTTTGGAACCATAAGTAAAAAACCACTTGTTGGATTTGGAGTCGTTGGCAAAAAAACATTTACTAATTCTTCATTAGTTTTTTTTGAAATAATGCCTTGATTTTCTCTTGTAGCGAAACCTACTGCCCAAACACCTTTTCTAGGATATTCTAAAAGCACAACACTGCTTTTTTCCTTATCACTATTTGTAAAAGTTTCTGTCATTTGACCTATAGCGGAATAAATGGTTCTTAAAATGGGTATCTTTTTTAAAATACTGTTAAAAAGTTCAAAGAATTTCTTTCCTAAAAAAGAAAGTGATACCCAACCTACAAAAGTAATTAATATAACTGCGATTAAAATTTCTAATCCAGGAATGTCAAAGGGAAGGTAATTATTTGGGTTTATTTCCTTTGGTATTAAACGAGACGATATCTTTATTAGAAAAACTGTAAGGTACAATGTTATACCTATTGGAATAAGCACCACAATCCCTGCAATAAAATTATTTCTAATTTTAGAAAAAAATGATTTTTTTGTTATATTTTTAGACATTGTTTATGAGTAACTTGAAAAAATAATAAAAATTAAAATTAATATAAAAATTGCAATTAGTAATTTATTATTTAATATCATGAATCTTATTATGTATAGCATAAATAGAAGAAAATTTCTTGGCTTATTTGGGTGTAGTTGTTGTTCACTTATTTTGCCTTCTTGTTCTACTGCACCTATAACTGAGAGAAAACAGTTAACAATTATTCCTGAAGCAACTATAAATAATCAAGCTGCTGCAGCTTACGAAAAATTCAGAACAAAAACAAAACTAATAACTAAAGGTTCTCAGTTAGAAAGTGTAATTAATATAGGCAAAAAAATTGAAAATTCAGTAAGTACTTTTTTTGAATCTCAAAACAAAGAAGATCCTACAAGAAATTTTGCATGGGATTATATCTTGGTTGATAACGATAAAGTGGTAAATGCTTGGTGTATGCCTGGCGGTAAAATTGCAGTCTATACTGGTTTATTAAAAGTTACAAAAAATACTGATGCTCTATCTATTGTCATGGGCCATGAAATTGCTCATGCAGTTGCTAAGCACTCGATAGAAAGAGCTAGTGCAGCAATGACTATTAATTTAACAACCACTATCGCTGATATATTAACAGGTGGAAAGGTAAGTCAAACAAGAAATACCATCGGAAGAAATTCCGGTCTTGATATTTTTCAAATTGGAATTATGAATCCATTTGGAAGAAAACAAGAAACAGAAGCAGACTATTTAGGATTGATTTTTTCTTCACTTTCCGGCTATGATATAAGAGAGTCAGTTAAATTGTGGAATAGAATGGCTGAAAAGAATAAAGGTAAAGAGCCTCCTCAATTTTTAAGTACTCACCCGTCAAGTACTAAACGAATCGAAAATTTAAAAAATTGGATCGATAAAGTTATAATTGAGTATCCTCCATTAAAAACTTAGGATAATTGGTGAGCCCTGATGGACTCGAACCATCGACACCCTCCTTAAAAGGGAGGTGCTCTACCAACTGAGCTAAGGGCCCTTAAAGAAATTCTTTTATATATTAATTTAATAAAATTCAAATACTAATATTAAAAATAATCAATATATTTTTTATAAAAAGATGAAAAAGTGCCGCTTCTAATACTTCCTCTGATTTTCAACATAAATTGTTGATAAAAATAGATGTTATGAAGTGAAATTAACATAGACGCCATCATTTCATTAGATTTAATTAAATGATTTAAATAGCTTTTTGAAAATTGATTAAGACCTCGAATTTTACAATTTTGATCTAATGGCGACTTATCATTTTGATACTTAGAGTTTTTTAAGTTTAACTTTCCATCCCATGTAAAAGCAACACCTGTTCGACCAGATCTTGTAGGCAAAACGCAATCAAACATATCTATTCCATATTTTACAGCCCCCAATATATCAGAAGGTGTTCCAACACCCATCAAATACCTTGGTTTGTTTTTTGGTAACAAATAAACTGTTTCACTCAAAATTTTAAACATTTCTGATTGAGACTCTCCTACCGCAAGTCCACCCATGGCATAACCATCAAAATTTAGTTCTTTTAATCTTTCAATGCTATCTTCACGTAAGTCTTTATATAATCCCCCTTGAGTGATTCCAAAAAGCGCTTTAGATTTGTTGTTGCCGAATTCTACTTTACAACGACTTGCCCAGTTAATTGAGGTATCAATTGCATTTGATAAAATTTTTTTATCATTAGTAAGTTTTGGACATTCATCTAAGACCATAATAATATCTGAGTTTAAAGCTTTTTGAACTTTTATGCTTTTTTCAGGACTTAAGATTATCTTTTTACCGTCTAAATGTGATTTAAAAATCGCTCCGATATCCTTATCAATTTTATTTAGTTTTGATAAAGACATAATTTGATATCCTCCAGAGTCAGTCAATATTGGTTTTTCCCAATTCATAAATTTATGCAAACCATTAAATTTTTTAATAATGTTTATCCCGGGCCTAATCATCAAATGATAAGTATTACCTAAAATTATTTGTGAACCTGTGTCTGAAAGATCATCAGTAAAAACTCCTTTTACAGTGCCTTGAGTTCCTACAGGCATAAAAGCAGGTGTATCAATACAGCCCTTTGGAGTTAAAATTTTACCCAATCTAGCGTCTTCATCTTGAGTTTTTAACTCAAAGGAGAATTCTTTGATTTTCATTTTTAAGTTATTTAGACTTAAGACTTAAAATCTTATCTGGGTCTTTTACTGATCCGCTATTAGGATCTCCTTTTTTAATTAAATCTACAAACTCCATACCTTTAACAACTTTACCAAAAACTGAATATTGTCTGTCCAAGTGAGGGGCCGATTCAAAACAAATAAAAAATTGACTGTTAGCACTATTAGGATCAGCTGATCTAGCCGCTGACAAAGTTCCTCTTACATGGGCTATATCTGAAAATTCTGCTTTTAAATTAGGTAGATCAGATCCACCAGTACCTGCTAAATTTATATTAAATTCTGGACTACTAGAGTTACCAAATTTTACATCACCTGTTTGAGCCATAAATCCGTCAATTACTCGGTGAAAAACTACGTTATCGTATTTGCCTTGATTTGCTAAATCTTGAAATCTTTTAACGTGATTTGGAGCTTTATCTGGATAAAGTTCTATCTCAACAATTCCATCTTTTAATTTTAATATCATAACATTTTCTTTAGATAATAGATTTGAATTTATTAAACTAAAAATTAAAATAAATAAACAAGTAAATTTCTTCATCAAAATCTATTTTTGAGTATTTTTACAGTTGATTTGGTGACAAACTTATCAATATTTCCATTAAGTTTGGCAATTTCTTTTACAAAGTTAGATGAAATGATTTGGTTTTCCACATCTGACATTAAAAACATTGTTTCAATAGTTGAATTCAATTTCTTATTCATTCCTGCTAACTGAAACTCGTACTCAAAATCTGATACAGCCCTTAAACCCCGAATTATTACTGAAGCTTGGTATTTTTTGCACAAATTAATAGTTAGTGTATCAAAAGGGACGACTTTTATCCTATTCTTATTAAGTCTAAGATCTTTAAATAATGAGTGTTTGATGATTGAAAGTCTCTCGTCTATTGAAAAAAAATAATCTTTATTTATGTTGTCAGTAGTTGCAATTACAATTCTATCAAAAATTTTTAATGATTTTTTTATTACATCAATATGTCCTAAAGTTATAGGATCAAAAGTTCCTGGGTAAATAGCTGTCTTCATAATTAGTGAATATTATCTTCTATTTTAATAACAGAAACAACTTTTTCATTGCCTGATAATTTCTTAATTCTAACTCCTTGAGTATTTCTTCCAGCAATTCTAATTTCTTTTACCGCACATCTCATAATACTTCCTTTGTCAGTTGAAAGGATGATCTCATTTTCATTTTTAACAACAAGAGAAGCTGCAATATTTCCATTTCTTGGTGAATTTATTATACCAATTATACCCTTACCCCCTCTATTAGTAACACGATAATCTAGATAGGATGATCTTTTTCCAAAGCCATTTTCAGAAACTGACAAAATGTAGTTATCAATGGCATTTTTTATTTTTTTATCTTTATTTATTGTTTTAGAACTAATATTTGAATTGTCTAAAATTGATAGAGATATAACTTTATCTTTATCATTTAATTTTATTCCTTTAATTCCTTTTGAAGATCTGCCTTTGAATAATCTTAATTTTTTTGACTTAAACCTTATGCATTTTCCGAATTGAGTACTCAATAGAATATCTTGATCATCTTTACAAATTTTTACACCAATAATCTTATCATCTTCATCTAGTTTCATGGCAATTTTACCACTATTATTAATGTTGATAAAATCTTCTAAAGTATTTTTTCTCACATTGCCTTTGGCAGTAGCAAAGACGATCATCATATTTTTCCATTCAGACTCGTCCTCAGGTAATGGCATTATGGAGCTTATAGCATGATGACTTTTAAGCGGTAAAATATTAAATATTGATTTTCCTTTAGATGCTGCGGTGCCCTCTGGAATTTTATGCGCTTTTATTTTGTACACTAGACCTTGAGTAGAAAAGAATAGAACAGGTGTGTGAGTGTTTGCAGTAAATATTTGAACAACAAAATCCTCTTCTCTAGTTGAAATTCCTGTTTTTCCTTTTCCACCTCTTTTTTGAGCTTTTAAGCTACTTAGAGGACTTCTTTTGATATAACCTTGATTTGTAATACTTATAACAACTGATTCTTTTTGAATAGTTTCTTCAATATTATAGTTGAGTACGGCGTCTATTATTTTTGTCTTTCTTGGTGATCCAAATTTTTCTTTAATTTTTTCTAATTCGTTAGAAATTAACTTGTATAATTCTTTTTTTGAATTTAAAATTTTATTATATTCAATTATTAAATCAGAAAGTTTATTAATTTCTTGCTCAATTTCACCTATTCCATAAGCTGTAAGTTTTTGAAGTCTAAGTTCTAAAATTGCATGAACTTGATCAATTGATAATGAGTAAGTTGTTATGTTTTTCTTTTTTTCAATTAGATTAATTAATTTTATACTTTTTTTAATTTTCCATTTTTTTGATAAAAGATTTTTTCTTGCAATTTCAGTATCTTTAGAATTTTTTATTAGTTTTATAATTTCATCTATATTTTCGACGGCAGTTGCTAAACCTATAAGGATATGAGCTCTCTCCTCAGATTTTTTTAAATCAAATTTAACTCTTTTAATAACTGTATCTTCTCTAAATTTAAGAAATTCAGAAATAAATTCCTTTAAATTTAAAATTTTTGGTTTACTGTTAACTATTGCTAAAGTATTAAATCCAAAAGAATTTTCTATATTGGTTAATTTATATAGTTGTCTTCTTACTGTTTCCGGTTCTACAGATTTTCTTAATTCAATAACAACCCTTATACCCTCTCTATTTGATTCATCTCTAATATCTCTTATGCCTTCAATTTTTTTATCTCTTACTAGTTGTGCAATTTTTTCTATCAAAATCGATTTATTAACTTGATAAGGAATTGATTTAATAATTAAACATTCTCTTCCTCCTTTTTTTTCTTCTAAGTCAATTTCTCCTCTAATTTTAAAAGAACCTCTTCCCTTATTATAACCTTGTTTAAGAATATCTTTTCCAATTATAATTCCTCCTGTTGGAAAGTCAGGACCAGGTACATGCTTCATTAATTGTGAAATAGTTATATCTTTATTTTGTATATAAGCGATAGTAGCATTTATAACTTCACCTAAATTATGAGGAGGTATACTTGTTGCCATGCCAACAGCAATACCACCAGCTCCGTTAACTAAAATGTTTGGATACTGGGATGGGAGGACTACTGGTTCCTTCTCAGTCTCGTCATAATTATTTCTATAATCAACAGTGTTTTTCTCTAAATCCTCTGTTAAATATTGTGCAATCTTTCCTAATTTTGTTTCAGTGTATCGCATTGCTGCTGGAGGATCACCATCAATAGAACCAAAATTTCCTTGACCAGAAATTAGTGGTAGACTCATAGAAAAATCTTGAACTAATCTTACTAAGGCATCATAGACAGATTGATCGCCATGAGGATGATATTTACCGATTACGTCCCCTACTATTCTTGCAGATTTTCGAAAAGGCTTTGACCAATCATAGCCACCTTTATACATTGCATAAATAATTCTTCTGTGAACAGGCTTTAATCCATCTCTTACATCTGGTAAGGCTCGACTTACTATCACGCTCATGGCATAAGATAAATAAGATGAACTCATTTCATCCTGAACAAAGATAGGTTTAAATTTGATATTTTCTATACTTGATTTTTCCATGAATATTAAAACGGGATTTCGTCGTCTAAATCAGAAGAATCTTGATTAAGATTATCATTGGGTAAAGAACTTTTTTCCTCTTTCACTAAGTTTGAATTATCACTTTTATTATTTCTGCTATCTAACATAGTCAAACTTGAATTATAACCTTGTAAAACTATTTCGGTTGAATATTTGTCTTGTCCAGTTGACTCGTCCTTCCATTTTCTTGTACTTAACTGACCTTCAACATAAACATTTGCACCTTTTTTTAAATATTGTTGAACCACGTTAACTAAACCTTCATTAAATATTACAACTCTATGCCACTCAGTTTTCTCTTTTCTCTTTCCGCTAGATTTATCTTTCCAAGTCTGGCTAGTAGCAATACTCAACCTAGCGACATTTTTGCCATTTACCATTTGTTTAATATCAGGATCTGCGCCTAAACGACCTATTAATTGTACTTTATTTAAACTGCCTGCCATAATAATTTTGACTAGTTTTATGAATTTATTTATTAAAAGTTTAATATTTATAGCATAATTGATTAATAAATATAAGATCATTATTATTTAATAAAAAAAAATGTTGAAAAAAATCGTTGTAAAAGGCGCTAAAGAACACAATCTAAAAAACGTTTCTGTAGAAATACCTAAAGAAAAACTTGTGGTCATTACAGGTCTATCTGGTTCTGGAAAATCATCTTTAGCTTTTGATACTATTTATGCTGAAGGTCAAAGAAGATACGTAGAGAGTCTTTCATCTTATGCAAGACAATTTTTAGATAAGATGAAAAAACCAAAAGTAGATTTAATAGAAGGCTTGAGTCCAGCAATATCGATAGAACAAAAAAATACATCTAAAAACCCAAGGTCTACAGTTGCTACTGTAACCGAAATTTATGATTATATGCGTGTTTTGTTTGCTAGGGTTGGTGTACCCTATTCTCCATTCACAGGAAAACCAATTGTATCTCAGCCAATAAGCGAAATGGTTGATAAAATTAAAAAATTACCAAAAAATAATACTATTTATTTATTAGCCCCAATAGTAAGAGGCAGAAAAGGAGAATATAAAAAAGAAATACTTAATTATAAGAAAAGAGGTTTTTCTAAAATTAAAGTTGATGGCAAATATCTAAATATTGATGAATTTCCTAATTTAAATAAAAAAGTAAAACACGATATTTCAATTGTAGTAGATAGAATAATTATCAATTCGAGCTTAGGCAACAGATTAGCAGACAGTGTAGAGACTGCGCTTAACCTATCTAATGGATTATTAGTAGTTGAATATGAAAATGAAACTTTGCCCAAAAAGCATAGAAAAATTGAGAGTATAATGTTCTCCTCAAAATTTTCATGTCCTGAAAGTGGTTTTACTATAGAAGAAATTGAACCTAGATTATTCTCGTTTAACTCACCTTATGGAGCGTGTGAGGAATGCGAAGGAATTGGACATAATCTAAATGTAGATCCTAACCTCGTTGTGACAGATCCCAAAAAAAGTTTACAAGATGGAGTTATAGAACCTTGGGCTAAATCTACCTCTATGTACTACGCACAAACTCTTGCCTCATTAGCAAAACATTATAAAATTTCTCTCTCAGACCCTTGGAAAAAAATACCTAAAAAGATTCAAGAAATAATTTTATATGGTTCAGATGATGAAGAAATCAAATTTAATTACGATGATGGATATGAGATATATAGCACAAAAAAAACATTCGAAGGTGTTATAAATAATTTAGAAAGACGTTATTTAGAAACTGATAGTGAATGGAAAAGAGAGGAAATTTCTCAATACCAAAGTGAGTCGAGCTGTGAAAAATGTAAGGGAATGAGACTAAAAAATGAGGCTCTTTGCGTTAAAATTAATTCACTAAATATTAGTCAAATTACTGAAAAATCAATTGATGATGCACAAAAATGGTTTGCAAATTTAGTAAACGTTCTAAACGAAAGAGAAAATAAAATAGCACAACACATTTTAAAAGAAATTAATGAAAGATTAAATTTTTTACTTAACGTTGGTCTAAATTATTTAACCTTATCTCGAGAGTCTGGAACTTTATCTGGTGGAGAAGCTCAAAGAATACGCCTAGCATCACAAATAGGTTCAGGACTAACTGGAGTTTTATATGTTTTAGATGAACCTTCTATCGGCTTACATCAGAGAGATAATAAGAAATTAATTAAAGCATTAAAAAAATTAAGAGATTTAGGTAATACAGTTATAGTTGTAGAACATGATATTGAAACAATGGAAAATTCTGATTACATTATTGATATTGGACCAGAAGCAGGACTTAATGGTGGTCAAATTGTTGCAGAGGGCAATGTTAAAGAAATAATAAAGAATGAAAAAAGTATAACCGGTAATTACCTGTCAGGAAAAAAATTTATTTCGATTCCTAGAAAAAGAAGATTAGCAAAAAATGGAAGATTTATAGAGATAAGTGGAGCGAGTGGAAATAATTTAAAAAAAGTAAATTTAAAATTACCTGCAGGAGCGTTTACTTGTGTAACTGGTGTATCTGGTAGTGGAAAATCTACTTTAATTTTACATACTTTATATAATGCGTTTAATCTTATGTTAAACAAAAATAAAAGTAGAAAAGTGCCTAAGGCCTTCACAGGTTTCAAAGGAACAGAATTAATAGACAAGATTATTAATATAGATCAGTCTCCAATTGGAAGAACTCCGAGATCTAATCCAGCTACATATACCGGTGCATTTGGTCCGATAAGGGATTGGTTTGCTGGACTTCCAGAGTCTAAGGCTAGAGGATATAAAGTTGGACGATACTCGTTTAATGTTAAAGGTGGAAGATGTGAAACTTGTGAAGGTGATGGGGTAATTACTTATGAAATGCATTTTTTACCTGACGTCTTTATTCCTTGTGATACATGCAAAGGAGCAAGATATAACAGAGAAACTTTAGAAATTAGGTTTAAAAATAAGAATATTGCAGATGTTTTAGATATGACAGTTGAAGAAGGGTGTAAATTTTTCGAAAATATTCAAAATATAAAGTCAAAATTAGTCACTCTAAAACATGTTGGATTAGGTTATATGAAAATAGGACAACAAGCGACCACACTTTCTGGAGGTGAAGCCCAAAGAATTAAATTGGCTAAAGAGCTATCAAAAAGACCTACCGGTAGAACTTTATATATTCTTGATGAGCCAACTACAGGTCTACATTCACATGATATAAAAAAATTATTAGAAATTTTACAAGCTTTTGCAAATACAGGAAATACAGTTGTTGTAATCGAACATAACTTAGATGTTATTAAAACTGCTGATCACATAATAGATATGGGGCCTGAAGGAGGCATTAATGGAGGTGAAATTATAGCTGAAGGAACACCTGAGCAAGTATCACAAGTGGAAAAAAGCTATACAGGCAAATTTATTAAAGAATTGTTGGGGAATTCTAATATGAAAAAAACTGCATAATTGATTTAAATTATGTTATAATTTGTAATGATCTCAATACTTCAATCGCTTTCTAAAACAGTTCATATATCATTAGGCTTAGCAATACTGCTACTACTTGGTCTGCATTTTGGTGGTGATGGATTTGCTTTTGATAGATATTTTTTTAGTTGGTTGTTTAGGTATTTACATGTTTTGACCGGGATTATGTGGATAGGTTTACTCTGGTATTTTAATTTTGTTCAAATACCATCTATGCCTAATATCCCTGATGAACAAAAACCTGCTATAGGAAAAGTTATAGCACCGAAAGCTCTATTTTGGTTTAGATGGGCAGCTTTAGGAACAATTATTACCGGATTAATTGTTTCATATTTAAATGGATACACACATGAAGCTATGACATTAGGTATTGGAAACGGCTATGGAAAAAATACTGCCATTGGAATAGGAATGTGGTTAGGTATCATTATGGCTTATAATGTATGGTTTGTGATATGGCCTAATCAAAAAAAAGCACTAGGGATTATAGACTCTACTCCTGAAGAAAAAGCAAAATCAGCAAAAACTGCAATGTTGTTTTCAAGAACTAATACTTTACTTTCTTTTCCAATGTTGCTTTCTATGGTAGCAGCTCAAAATTTATATTAATTTTTAAGGAACTATTTTTTCTTCTTTTTTTTCAAGAGTTTTATAACTTACTTTAAAATATTTTAAAATTGGAGAGGCTACAAAAATTGAAGAATAAGTTCCAATAAAGATACCCAGTATCATAGCAAAAGAAAAACCTCTTAAAATTTCTCCACCTAAGATATAAATAGATAATAAAGCTAATAATGTAGTAAGAGAGGTAATTATTGTTCTTGAAAGCGTTTCATTAACTGAAAGATTTGCAATATCACTTATATCTAATTTTGTGTATTTTGATAAATTTTCTCGAATACGATCATAAATTACAACTGTATCATTCATAGAATATCCCACGATTGTTAAAACTGCAGCAATAATTGAGAGATTAATTTCTAAGGACAAAATTGAAAATATTCCAATTGTAATTATTACATCATGAAATAATGCAACGATAGAACCTAAACTAAATTGCCATTCAAATCTGATCCATATATAAAATAACATCGCTGCTAAAGATAAAGATATTGCTATAATTCCAGATTTTAAAAGTTCAGAACTTACTTTGGGGCCAACATTTTCTACCCTTCTAAAATTTACTTCTGTATTAAGATTATTAATTAAAGCTCTTTTAATATCTGGAATAAGATTGTTATTATTTTCTTTTTTTTGTTCAACTTTAATTAAATAATCCCCCTTTTCACCAAATTCTTTTACATTTACGTCTCCTAAATTCATAGATGAAAGTGTTGATCTTATTTGAGAAATACCTACTTTTGTACTTTCTGTTCTTAATTCAATTAATGTACCTCCTTTAAAGTCGATACCAAAATTAAGACCTTTTAAAAAAATGAAAATAATACTTAAAATAAAGAAAATTACAGAAATAATATTTGCTGTTTTAAATTTTGAGGAAAAATTGATTTTTTTATCAATCATAAACTTATTCTACTTTCCTTTTTGTTCAAAATTATTAACGAAGTTAGATGCCTAGCTAAAAAATAAGCAGAAAATAAAGTAGTTAATATTCCTATTCCTAATGTAATCGCAAATCCCTTAATAGGTCCTGATCCAAATGCAAAAAGTATAATTGCAGCAATTAAAGTTGTAATATTTGCATCCAAAACAGTTATTTTTGCTCTAGAATAGCCTATATCAAAAGCGTGAATAATTGATTTTTCTGTTTTTAATTCTTCTTTAATTCTCTCAAAAATAAGAACATTTGCGTCAACAGCCATTCCAACTGTTAAAATTATTCCAGCTATTCCTGGTAATGTAAGTGTTGCCTCAAAAATAGTTAAAATTCCTACTAACATTATTAAATTTGCTATAAGCGCCAAATTGGCAATTATCCCAAAAATTTTATATTTATAAAACATAAAAATAATGACTAAAATAAAGCCAATGGCTAGTGATTTAATTCCAGAATTAATTGAGTCTTGACCAAGGTCAGGTCCAACTGTTCTTTCTTCAACAACGTTCAAAGGTGTTGGTAGAGCTCCAGATCTTAATAATAAGGCTAGGTCTGTTGCTTCTTGAAATGAAAAATTACCTGATATCATTCCATTTCCAGAAGTAATAGGTTCATTAATAGATGGTGCACTAATTATCTTTCCGTCTAAAACGATTGCTAATCTTCTTCCTACATTGTCTGTAGTAGTTCTTCCAAATTTTTGTGCTCCTAATCTATCTAAAGTAAAAGACACAGTTGGTTGATTTGCCTGATTGTTAAAATTTGGTTGTGCATCAATTAGATTTTCTCCACTCATAACTATTCTTTTACTAACTTTTAGCTCTTCACCAATTTCAGAGATAAGTTTCTCTACACCAAATTCTTCATTATCCTCAACGAGTCTAAAATTTAATTGAGCTGTTTTTCCTAAAAGATTTTTTATTCTTTCAGGATCTTTTAAACCAGGGAGTTCTACTAAAATTCTTTTTTCTCCTCTTTGTAAAATAGTTGGTTCTTTAGTTCCGACATCATCTATTCTACGTCTTACAATTTCAATAGATTGATTTAAAGCTGAATTATTTATTGATAGTAAACCAAACTTTGAAAATAAAACTTCAATTCTTTTTTGATTAATCTTCAAATCTAATTCGTATGAATTATATTTGTCAATATAGGGATTGACCATGTTATCTTTTTTTGAAAAAAATAAAACTTTAAATTTTTCGATATCTGATAATACAAAACTTAATTTTTTATCTTCAATCTTAAAATTTGAATAATCCAAATTATTATCTTTTAAAATCTTTTTTAAGGGAATTACTTTTGACTGCATCTTTTCTTTAACAAGTGGATCAGAGTCAATTTCAAGAAGAAGATAAGACCCTCCTTGCAGATCAAGTCCTAAATTTACTTTTTTATCTAAATAAATTTTACTTTCATTTTGAAAATTTAACAGGGAGAACAAACCTATAACTAAAAAAATAAAGTAAATTAAAAAAACGTTTATTTTAGAAAAATTTAACACAAAAAAGAACTACTTTTTAACTTCTTCTTTTTTAAGCAAACTTGTAATTGTTGACTTTATTATTTGAACTTTAACATTGTCGCCTATATTAACTTCTATACGATCATCTTCCATCACTCTGTCGATAATCCCTATAATACCGCCCGAAGTTATTATTTCATCGCCTCTTTTTAAAGACTCGACCATTGCTTTGTGGTCTTTTACTCTTTTTTGTTGAGGTCTTATTAAAAAGAAATAAAAAATTATAAAAATTAAAATTAATGGAATGAATTGTACTATACCGTCGCTCATAAAAGATAATTATAATAAAAGTGTTCTTTAAACAAGAAAATAATAATCAAATTTTATCTAAATTATTCATATATTTTTTTAATATTGTTGGGATAGTAATTGTGCCATCAGAATTTTGGTAATTTTCTAACAAAGCAATCATTAGTCTACCAACTGCCAAACCAGAGCCATTAAGTGTTCCAACAAAATTACTTCCTTTTGTAGATTTAAACTTTGCACCCATACGTCTAGCTTGAAATGTACTACATGAAGAACAGCTTGAAATTTCTCTATAATTATTTTCTGAAGGTATCCAAACTTCTATATCGAAAGTTTTTTCAGCACTAAATCCCATATCTCCAGAGGATAATAGCATTACTTGATAAGGTATCTCTAATTTTTTTAAAATTTCTTCAGCACAATTTAACATTCTCTCTAATTCATCTTTACAATTGTTTGGCTCAACAATACTTACTAGTTCGACTTTATAGAATTGATGTTGTCTCATTATTCCTCTTGTATCTTTACCATAACTTCCAGCTTCCTTTCTAAAACATGGAGTAGATGCCACGAATCTCATAGGAAGATCTTTTAAATTTAAATTACTATTTTTTACTATATTTGTAAGGACGACTTCTGCCGTAGGAATAAGAAATTTTCTTTCATCAGAATTATTAAGTTTTAATTCAAATTGATCTTCCTCAAATTTAGGAAGTTGTCCGGTTCCAAACATTACATCTTCATTCACTATTAATGGAGGTGAGATTTCAATATATTTGAATTGGTTCACATGAATATCTAACATGAAGTTAATCAAAGCTCTCTCTAATTTTGCAAAATTATCTCGTAACAATACAAATCTTGATCCTGATAATTTTGTAGATGTATCAAAATCAATACCTTTGTTTTTTTGTCCTAACTCTACATGAGATTTTAATTTAAAATCAAATTTTTTTATATTACCAAATTTCCTTATTAATTTGTTCCCCGTTTGATCTTTAGCAACAGGTACATCTTCCGTTGCGATGTTAGGCAAATTAAAAATTATTTGATTAATCTCCCTTTGAGTATTTTTTTGATTGGATATGATCTTTTCAATTTCATTTGAAAGTTTTTTTGATTTTTCAAAATTAGATTTTTCTTTTGATTTTGATAAAGCTTTTTTTTCTTGTTCCAAAAGTTCCTTTTTATTAATAAGCTCTCTATTGATTTTATCTTTTTGTTCAAAATCTTTTACATCGAAATCTAAATTTCTGTCTTTAAATTTCTTTTTATACATTTCTAAATTATTTCTTAAATCTTTAATGTTATGCATTACTATTCATTTTCGGTTTTTTTCTTTTCAGTAAATCTTACAGTGATAATAGATAGTTCATAAAGTAATAATAAAGGTATTGCTAGACCAATTTGAGTAATAGGATCTGGCGGTGTTAATATAGCTGCAACAGTAAAAATAATAACTATAACATACCTTCGTCTACTTTTTAGGTACCTTGAATTTACAACTCCAATTCGTGCTAACAAATTTAATAATATAGGTAATTGAAAACTTATACCAAAAGCAAAAATCAATCTCATTATTAAGGATAAATATTCATTAACCTTAGCTTCTAACTGTATCGGCAAACTGGAACCAGATCCAATAGTTTCAAAAGATAAAAAGAATTTTATAGCTAAAGGCATGACTAAATAATAAACTAATACACCTCCTAAAAGAAAAAGTATTGGAGTAGATACTAAATACGGAAGGATAGCCCTTTTTTCATTTTTATATAATCCAGGGGCAATAAACTTATATATTTGTATTAATAATATTGGGCTTCCTAGGAATATAGCTGTAAAAAAAGCAACTTTTAAATAAGTGATAAAAGTTTCATGTAACGCTGTGAAAATTAAGCGTCTAGAATTTAAATCATCTTTGACAGCATTTGCATATGGTTCAACTAAAAAATTATAAATTTGCTCAGCAAATGTATAAGAAAGGATAAAAATGATTAGAATAAATATAATTGATTTTAATAATCTAGATCGTAGCTCAACAAAATGACTAGCAAATGAATTTGGGTTAGTCATTTGTTTTATCTTTTGTATTGTCTTTTTTTGAAATTTCTTTATCTAAATCAATTTCGTCAGTTACTGAAGAAACTTCTTTTTGAAAATTACTGAAGGTATTTTTTAATTTGCCCACGTAAGATCCTATTTTTTTTAATGCAACGGGAAATTCTTTTGGACCTAAAACTAAAATAGCAATGATAACTACTGCTAATATCTCTAACCAACCAATTTGAGGCATTTAAGATTATTTGTTTTCGGAATTTGAATTATCAGAATTATTATTATTGTCTTCGTTTTTTGAAGTTACATCATCTGACATACCTTTTTTAAAACTTTTAATTCCTTTAGCAAGGTCTCCCATGATACTCGAAATTTTACCTTTACCGAAAAGTATAACAACAAGTATTGCAATAATTATAATGCCTGTCCAACCAATATTTCCCATAAATTATTTATATACAATAATCTTAATTAAATAAATATCTTTATTTATCTGAATCGGTAGTTTTTTTAATTGCGTCTTCAATATCGTCGTAAATATTCTGTTTTTCGTTTATAGATTGCTCTTTAAAAAACTTTCCAGTACCAAAAATAGATTTATCTATGGTAGATGTATCTATTAGTCCGGCTGATCCTAGTTCATCTATAGTAGGTAAATCCGATAATTTTTGAATGTTAAAATGATTTAGAAAATTATCAGTAGTACCATATTGAATTGGTTTGCCTGGAACATCTTTACGCCCAGCAGGTCTAACCCAATCGAGTTCAAGCAAAACATCTAGGGTGTTTGTAGCAAATGAAACTCCTCGAATTTCTTCTATTTCTGATCTTGTAACAGGCTGATGATAAACTATGATAGATAAAGTTTCTATTGTTGCCTTTGTCAACTTTTTTTGAGTTGACTTTTGTAAAGACATAAGTTTTGATAAATCTTCAGCTGTTCTAAAAGACCATTTGTTTTTTAAACAAACTAAATTTATTCCTCTATTTTTATAAGTTTCTCTAAGTTTATTTAAAATCTTTAAAACATTTACATTAGACTGAATTCTCTTTTCAATAGTCTCAATGTCTAATGGTTCGGATGCAGCAAAAAGAATAGCCTCAACTTGACGTTCAATTTTAGAAGATCCAGGTGAAAATGAAATAATATTATTTTTATTTTTCATTAATTTATGTTTTTTTAATCATTATTTTTTCAAAAATTTTATGTTGTAAAATACTAATACTGCCAGACTTTACTAATTCTAAACTAGCTGCAAATATTCCAGCTAAACCTGTTTTTTTCATTTTCTTATTTAAATAAAATTTTGGGATTAATTCATAGATATTCTTCCAATCATTTAGTTTATCGAAATTATTTTCAATTAATTTAATCGCTTCTTCGGTAGCAAAGACTGGAAGTTTTGGAATATTGATTTTTTGAAACGTTCTTTGCATTTGCATATTTGAATATGTTTTTAATAATTCATATAGTGAAATATCGTATTCAGGGGTATTTAATGATCTTATACCTCCTTTCATACCTCTGGTAAAAATGTGAACACCTAACCTTTTTCTTTTTAACATCTGATCAGAAAGAATTCTAATTAATTCAAGTTTTTTTAATTGAAGTTTTAATTTTTCGGCAACTTCTTGAGCCTTAAAATCATCATCTTCATCCTCGGGTAATAATAGTTTTGATTTAAGATAAGCTAGCCAAGTTGCCATTAATAAATATTCAGAGGCAGTTTCTAAATTTAAATTTTCATTTGTTTTGATAAAATCTAAAAATTGGTCTGCTAATTTAGTTATTGAAATTTCTGCTAAATTAACTTTTTGAGATTTAGCTAAATCCAATAAAACTTGAAGTGGGCCATTATAATTTGGAATATCAATTGAAATTTGATTTAGATTGTTTGATTCCATCTACTTATTTTAACCTAAAAATTTGTAGAATTCTGAAGTTTTTTTTCTTGTGAAAGCGTCTATATATGGGACTGATTTTATTAATTTAATTGTATCTTTATAATTACCAGCACAATAAAGAACTAAATTGCAACCTGCTAATAATGATTTTTTGGCATTTGTAACTAAATCAAACTTCAAAGCTTTCATTGAAATATCATCTGAAATTAATATTCCTCTAAATTTTAGTTTTTTTCTAATAATTTTTTTGATTATTTTTTTTGAAAATGTTGCAACATTTTCTTTATCTATTTTTAAATAAAGTACATGAGCAGTCATTGCAAAATGTGAAGAGATTGATTTAAAAGGAAAAAAATCAGATTTATTAAGCTTGCTAAATTTATCTTTTACTTTTGGTGTATTTATATGACTATCAGATGATGCACATCCATGTCCCGGTATATGTTTAATTATATTTGCTATTTTATTAACTTTATAATTCTTTATACAAGCCTCGCCTAATTTTCTTACAATTAAAGGATTTTTAGAAAAACTTCTATGACCAATTATTTTATTAGTTTTTTTTTGCAATACATCTAGGACAGGTACGGTATTAATATTAACTCCAATTTTTTTTAGAATTAAACAAAGTGCATTTATATAATCTTTATAAATCTTTAATGAAATTTTTGGAGAAATATTAAAAATATCTCCAAATAGTTTTTGTGTAGCTTTATGCTGTATTATACCTCTTAATCTTGATACTCTTCCGCCCTCTTCATCAATAAGAATTGGAAATTTTTTATCTTTACTTATTCTGCGTATTTCTTTTGTAAGTTTTTTTAATTGAAATATAGATTTTACGTTTCTATTAAAAAGTATTAAACCCCAAGGTCTTTCATTTTTTATCAATTGTTTTTCTTTAGTTGTAAGTTCAATTCCTTTAATGCTGATTATAATAGCCTTTTTTTTCATTTTATTTTTAATAAATTCCAAAAATTTCTGGTCTTTGTTTCATTAATTTCTTCATTAAAACCTGAATTAAACTCAATCACATTGTTTGTATCATTTTTCAATATTGGAAGATTTACACTTTTGTCTTTTAAATTTGTCTCTATGTTAGTTCTATTGTTTGTCACATTAGTAATATTTTGAATTGAAAAATAATATCTATAAATAAATATGAAAAATAAAATACAACATAAAATTAAGAATAAATTAACAATATTTTTTAACATCACATTTTTTCAGGTGTAGATACACCTAGAATTTTCATTCCATTTTTAATTACAATCGCTATCAAATAAATAAAAGATAATGACTCTGATCTTTTTATTTTACCTTTTTCAATAAATTTAAAATTTTCATCCTCATTACCTTTGCTCCAATATGAATGAAATAAAGTTGAAAGCTCATATAAATAAAAAGGTATTTTATGAGGTTCAAATTTATAAGAGGCGGACTCTACAATTTTTGGCCACTCGAAAATTTTTCTTAAAATCTTCTTTTCATATTCATTTAGATTAAACGATTCAGAGTTAATAATAATATTATCTGACAAATTTTTATCTAATGTTTTTATAATTGAATTAATTCTCGCATATGCATATTGAACATAATACACTGGGTTATCTTTTGTTTTTTCTTTAACTTTATCAAAATCAAAATCTAACTCTACATCATTACTTCTGCTCAACATCATAAATCTTATTGAGTCTTTATTAACTTCTTTTAACAAGTCTTGAACTGATATGAAATCTCCAGCTCTTTTGGACATTTTAAATGGTTTTCCATCTTTATAAAGTTTTACTAATTGGCAAACTTTACAATTAAGTTCTACTTTTTTATCTGACAAGGCTGTTACAGCTGCTGAAATTCTTTTAATATATCCAGTATGATCTGCACCTAGAATGTTTATCAATTTATTAAACTTTCTGTTTATCTTATCAGAATGATATGCCACATCATTTGCAAAATAAGTCCAAGTTCCGTCATTTTTTTGCAAAGCTCTGTCAGTATCATCTCCGAATGTTGTGGATTTAAAAATAAGTCTTTTTATTTTTTTCCAATCCTTTGTGAGTTCTCCTTTTGGGGGGTCTAGATAGCCTTTTTCAACATAATTTTTACTTTGAAGTTCTTTTACCGCTTTGTTTACTAAATCTTTTTTTACTAAATTTGTTTCTGAAAAAAAATTATCATGTACTATACCGAGTTGTTTTAAATCGTTTTTGATTAATAACATGGAACCCTCTAAAGAAAGTTCTTTTAATTTTTCAAATGAGTCTTTGAAATTGTTAATTTTGATATTTTCATTTTTTTTTATAATTTTTGAAGCTATATCTTTAATGTAGTTTCCAGGATATAAATGTTCTTTTGCAACAAATTTTTCTTTAAACTTAATTTCTCTTAATCTTAAATATACTGACTCAACAAAGTTTTTAATTTGGTTGCCGTAATCATTAATATAATATTCTTTAACAACATCATTACCGTTAAATAAAAGCAAATTGGATAAAACATCTCCAAATATTGCTCCTCTACAATGCCCAACATGCATCGGACCTGTAGGATTTGCTGAAACGAATTCTATATTATATTTTTCATTTGATTTTTTTGAGCCATAAACATCTCTATTTTTAAAAATATCATTAATATTTGAAATAATACCCTCTTTAGATAGTTTAATATTCAAAAAACCTGGTCCAGCTACTTCAATTTTATCAAAATGGGTAATCTTATCTAATAGTAAATCTTTAATATTATTAGCCAAATTATTTGGATTAATCTTATTTGCTTTAGATAAAACCAATGAAATATTTGTAGATAGATCAAAATTTATATGAGCTGGAGGAACTTCAAGGTTTACATTTTTAAGATTATCAAGATTTTGTAACTTAAGAACATCCTTATTGAGTTTAATAAGTTTAATTATTTGTGATAAGTAATTTTCAAATATATTCATTTAATGTTATTATAGAGATTTATTGCATATCTATCCGTCATTCCAGCGATAAAATCACAGATCGATCTATCAATATTAGTTTTATCATACTTACTAACATTTATGTATCTGTAGGGATTTTTTTTAATAGAATTGAATAATTTATTTATAATTTTTTTGCCTCGGTTTGTATTAATTCTAACATCTTTATGATAATACATTTTTCTTTTTAAAAACTTTTTAATAATTTTATCAAAGTCTTTCATTTCTTTAGAAAATTCAACAATAGAATTTTTAGTTCTATAAACATCATTAAGATTTTTAATTTTATATCTTTTAATATTTTTTTGAGTTGTTATTATTATATCTTTGACCATTTCATTAATGATATCTCTTACAATTTGTCTTATAATTAATTCAATAGAAAAATTTTTAATCTTTTGATTATGTTTAAAAACTATTTTTTTTAAAACAGGAATGTTTTCTAAATCTTTAAGTTTAAATAAATTTGACTTTAGACCATCTTCAAGATCGTGGCTATTATAAGCAATATCATCAGATATTGAGGCTATTTGTGCTTCTAATGAAGGACTTGAAGAAAAATTTATTTTGTTTTTAAAAACATTTTTACCTAAAATTTTTTCATACTTTTTTACATTTTTTAATGGTCCATTATGTTTTAATAGTCCATCCAAAGTTTCTAGTGTTAGGTTCAGGCCTTTAAATTCATAATATCTATTTTCAAGAAATAAAATTATTCGTAAAGTTTGTACATTATGATCAAATCCTCCAGATTTTTTCATACAATTATTAAGAGCGTGCTCACCTGCGTGACCAAATGGTGTGTGTCCTAAATCATGTGCTAAACTTATCGTTTCACATAAATCTTCATTAAAGTTAAAAAATTTAGATAATGTTCTAGCAATTTGAGCTACTTCTAATGAATGAGTAATCCTGGTTCTATAATGATCTCCAGAAGTATTCACAAAAACTTGTGTCTTATGTTTTAACCTTCGAAAAGCTGTTGAATGAATTATTCTGTCTCTATCTCTTTGAAAATCTGTTCTTAAATGAGTTTTTTTCTCTTTAAAGAACCTGCCTTTTGACTTTAACGGTGTTGCTAGTATTGATAATGAATGATTTGATTTTTTTTGCATGCTTAATAAAAGGATTATATACTAAATAATTATGGAAAAAAAATTAGAATTTACTGAACGAGCTAAAAACCAAATTAGTAAAATCACCAAGAGTGACGCTAAAAAATATTTTAGAATTGCTGTAAAAGGTGGTGGCTGTTCTGGCTTCAAATATAATTTTACATTTGACAATAAAGTCGAGAAAGATGATATCTTATTTGATCAAGCGGTGATTGACAAAATATCTTTGAGTATAATTGAGGGTTCAACTATTGATTTTAAAAAGGAAATGATTGGTGAGTCTTTTATAATAAATAATCCTAAAGCATCAGCTTCCTGCGGTTGTGGTTTATCATTTTCAGTTTAATGAAAATAATATCTTGGAATGTAAACTCAGTGCGAGCAAGAATTAAAAATATTTCTGATTATATAAAACAATCAAAACCAGACATTTTATTGCTACAAGAAACTAAAACCCAAGATATAAATTTTCCATATGAAGAATTTATAAGTCTTGGCTATAAATCACATGTATATGGACAAAAAAGTTATAATGGTGTTGCAATCATTGCAAAAATTAAAGTTGAAAATATAAATAAAAATTTTATCAAAGATAATTTAAATCAATCAAGAATTATAACAGGAGAAATTTATTTAAAAAAAAAGAAAATAGAGTTAATTAATATCTATATACCAAACGGTAATCCAATAGAAACGGAAAAATATGATTACAAAAAAGATTGGTTAAAAAAATTTATCATTAGTGTTAAAAAAAAACTTTCTGAAAATTCTAATTTGATCATAGCTGGTGATTTTAATATAATTCCTGAGGAAATTGATGTTTATGATTTTAAAAGATATGAAAATGATGCTCTTGGTAGATTAGAAATTCGAAAAAAATTTCGTGAATTAATTAACTTAGGTTTTCATGATGTTTACCGGTTCAAATATAAACATAAACAAGAGTATACGTTCTGGGATTATTTTGCTGGTTCGTGGCAAAAAAATTATGGGATGAGAATAGATCATTTTCTTTTATCAAATAATTTGCTTGAAAATATTTTGACTATTAATATAAATAAAAAACCAAGATCAAAAACAAAACCCTCCGACCACACTCCAATTGAATTAGAAATTAATTAGTTCTCCCATACACATCGTCATATCTAACAATATCACTTTCTTTTAAAACTGATCCTAGTTGAACCTCCATTATTTTAACTTTTTTCTTGTTAGGGTTTTGTATCCTATGGATTGCTCCTTTTGGTATAAATATTGTTTCTTTAGGTTTTTTTGAAAAATACTTTTTATTTAAAGTAATTTTTGGATTTCCTTGAATGATAACCCAATGTTCAGATCTGAAAAAATGTTTTTGTAAACTCAATATGCCATTTGGATTTATTGAAATTTCTTTTATAAGAAAATTATTACCTTTATATAAATTCGTGTAGCTCCCCCAAGGTCTATAGAAGATATTTTTTTTCTTGAAATATTTTCTTTTGTTTTTATTAAACATTAATAGAATTTCTTTCCAGCTGCCAAGATCAGACCAAGGAATATTAATTTTTAAAGCATTTATATCTTTAGTCTTTTCTAAGATTGCACTATCGAAAGATTTAGATGGACTCTCAATAAAAGCTTTTTTATTTAAATAATATATATTATTCTTTAGCTTACTTTTAGAAACTGCTAATAAAGAATGTTTATAAATTTTTTTTTGATATCTTTTAAAATTGTTTATTAATGAGTCTTTTCTTAAAAAAAACATTCCTGAATTCCAATATCCACCTTTTTTTATAATAGTTTTAGCTTTTTCTATATTTGGTTTTTCAATAAATCTTGAAACAACATTCAAATTTCTATTTTTTTTAGTTATAAAATATCCAAATTGATCAGAAGGTAAATTAGGCTTTATACCAAAAATAAAAATATTTTTATTAGTTAAAAATTTTTTTTTAATTTCAATTTTATTAATTAATTTTTTTGTTTTTTCAATTAAATGGTCAGCAGTTAAAAAAAACAAAGGTTGTTCATTAGGAATATCGTCTATTAATGCTGCTGACAGAATAGCTGGTCCTGTGTTTTTTTTAAAAGGTTCTAAAATAATCTTATATTTTTTTATCTGAAATTTATTTAAGTATTTCTTTATTTTATTAAGGTATCTTAAATTAGTACTTATTATGGGTTCATCGAATAAAGGATTTTTAATTCTTTCTAAAGTTTTATCAAATAATGTCCATCCACCAAAGTCTATAAATTGTTTAGCTTGATATATCTTAAGATGAGGCCATAACCTGCTTCCAGTACCTCCGCATAAAATAACTGGTCTAATCTTCATTAAATTTTTGAATAATCTTTAACTTCTTTTTTCTTACCTGGGTGAGTTGGTGCTCCCAAATAAGCAGGACCAACTGTTTGTGCGTATTTCCATAATGTACCTGAACCAAATGCTGATTTTTTTGCTTTCCATTTTTTTCTTCTAGAAGCAAGTTCAGCTCTGGTCAATCTTACGTTTATTGTTCCTTTTTTAGCGTCAATGTCTATTGTATCGCCATTTTTTAATAAAGCTATTGGTCCTCCTAAAGCCGCTTCGGGACCTACATGTCCAACGCAAAAACCTCTTGTTGCACCAGAAAATCTTCCATCAGTTATTAAAGCAACTTTTTCTCCTTTACCTTGTCCGTAAATGGCACCAGTAGTTGACAGCATTTCCCGCATACCTGGGCCTCCTCTGGGACCCTCATATCTAATTATAATCACGTCTCCATCTTTATATTTTTTAGTTTGAACTGCTTTCATTGCATCTTCCTCGTTATCAAAACATCTTGCCTTACCAGAAAATTGTAGTTTTTTTAATCCAGCTATTTTTACGATAGCTCCCTCTGGGGCTAAATTTCCCTTCAAGCCGACTACTCCTCCATCAGGTGATAAAGGATTGCTAAATTTTCTTAAAACTTTTTGATCTGAATTAAATTTAATATTCTTTAAATTCTCTTTCATTGTTTTTCCTGTAACAGTCATACAATCACCATGAATAAACCCTCCGTCGTACAAAGTCTTCAACAACATGGGAACACCACCCGCCTCCCACATGTCTTTAGCAACATATTTTCCTCCAGGTTTTAAGTCTGCTAAGTACGGAGTTTTTTTAAATATCTTTGCTACATCCATTAAATCAAACTTTACTCCTATCTCATTTGCTAAAGCTGGTAAATGAAGTGCAGCATTAGTTGACCCGCCAGTTGCTGCTACAATGGTTGCTGCATTCTCTAAAGATTTTTTTGTTACTATATCTCTTGGTTTAATCTTTTTTTCTAGAAGACTCATTACAGTTCTACCACTTTCGTAAGCATACTTATCTCTTTCTTCATAAGGAGCAGGTGTTCCTGCTGAATAAGGGAGTGCTAGCCCAATCGCTTCTGATACACACGCCATAGTGTTAGCTGTAAATTGACCTCCGCAAGCACCTGCGCTCGGGCAAGCTACTAGCTCCAATTCTCTTAGTTCTTTAGTTGACATTTTTCCAGAGGAATGTTTTCCAACCGCTTCGAATACATCAACTACGGTTACATCTTTACCTTTAAATCTACCTGGTAATATTGAACCACCATAAATGAATACACTTGGAACATTTAACCGTAACATTGACATCATTAATCCTGGCAATGATTTATCACATCCTGCTATACCAACCAGAGCATCATAACAATGACCTCTTACAGTTAATTCAGCTGAGTCAGCTATAACTTCTCTAGAAATCAAAGATGACTTCATTCCCTCGTGACCCATAGCTATACCATCAGTTACAGTTATTGTACAAAATTCTCTTGGAGTTCCTCCAGATTGTTTAACACCTTTTTTTACAGATTGAGCCTGTCTCATTAAAGCAGTATTACAGGGAGCCGCTTCATTCCACGTTGAAACTACACCAACAAAAGGTTTAGCAACATCTTGTTCAGTTTCACCCATTGCGTAATAAAAAGATCGATGCGGAGCTCTATCTGGACCTAAAGATGTATGACGACTAGGTAATTTGTTTTTATCGATTTTAGACATATTTAATTAATACTTGATACAATACTTCTTAATTTTTTATCTTCAATAGTTAATTCTTTGACTAAATTTTTATCATTTTGAACAATATCTTTAGGCGCATTCTGTACATAGGCCTTATTTCTAAGCTTATTATTCAAATTAGAAATTTTTTTATTAATATTCTCTATTTTATGTAAGATTTTTTCTTTCTGAGATACTAAATTCAAGTTTTCATTGAATGTGAGAGAAATTTTTTCCTTAAGAACTAAAATATCAATTGAATTTTTATCATTGTTTTTGCTTTTAGAAATGTCATTAACTCTACCGACTTGTTTAATTAGATTAAGATTTTTTTGAATCAATTTAAGAATTTTGCCAGATTTTTCGGAAAAAGATATATCACAATAAAGTTTAGGTGTTATTTTAAGTTCCGCTTTAGTAGATCTTATACTTGAAATTATTTCTATCAAATTATTAATGTCATTTTGACTTTTATTAAATTTTTTTTGAATTCTATAATTTGGCCAAGAAGAAGATACTAAATAATCCTTGTATATTGCCTTAAAATTATTTTTTTCCCAAACCGACTCAGTAAAAAACGGAATAAATGGATGAAGAATTTTTAAGATATTAGCCATCATAAATGATGAAAATATTTTAGCTTCTCTTATTTCACTCTTATTTTTTGAGTTAAAAACTGGCTTTAAAAACTCTAGGTACCAATCACAGTAAGAGTGCCATACAAATTGGTAAACGTGCTTTGTTGCTTCATCAAATCTGAAAATTTCAATATTTTTTGTTACTAAATTTTGAACTTTAACAAACTCATTAAATATCCAAAGATTAATAGGAAGTTTAATTGAATTTATATCTATCTTTTTATCTAATTTACAATTATTTAATTTTAAAAAATTGTTTGCACTCCAAATTTTTGTGATAAAATTCCTATTTCCCGTTACTCTATCTTTTGATAATTTTACATCTCTTCCAGGAGATGCCATTGAAATTAAAGTAAACCTTAAACTGTCCGCACCATATTTATCAATTAATTCTAGTGGATCAATTACGTTTCCTTTAGATTTAGACATTTTTTGACCTTTTTCATCCCTCACTAAAGCATGGACATATACTTTGTGAAATGGAGTATTCTTATTAAAATAATTTCCCATCATAAGCATTCTTGCTACCCAGAAAAAAATTATATCAAAGCCAGTCACTAAAACTGAAGTTGGATAAAATTTTTTAAGCTCTTTTGTTTTGCTAGGCCAACCTAGTGTTGCAAACGGCCATAAGGCTGATGAAAACCAGGTGTCTAAAACGTCTGTTTCTTGATTTAACAAAAATTTTTTATTCTTATTTTTTTTTTTTGCTAAAATTAGTGCATCTTTCTTATTTTCTGCCACAAAGATATTATTGTTTCCATCATACCAAGCTGGAATTCTATGCCCCCACCAAATTTGTCGAGATATACACCAAGGTTCAATTTCATTCATCCACTGAAAAAAAGTTTTAGTCCAATTGCTTGGAAAAAAAGAAGTTTTATTTTTTTTAACTATATCTATTGGTTTCTTAGATAATTTTTTTGCATTAACAAACCATTGTTCAGTCAAAAGAGGTTCAATTATAGTGTTTGATCTATCTCCATAAGGAACCTTATTTTTAATATTCTCAATTTTTATAAGATTTCCGTTTTCTTTTAGTTTTTTTACTAAAATTTTTCTGGCTTCGAATCTGTCAAATCCTATTAGTTCTTTAATTCCATTTTGATTTATCTTTCCGTTTTTTTCGAAAATATTCAAAATTTCTAATTTATTTCTTTTTCCAACTTCATAGTCGTTAAAATCATGGGCCGGAGTAATTTTTACAGCGCCAGTACCTTGATCTGGATCAGCATAATTATCAGCTATGATTTTAATTTTTCTGTTAACTATTGGTATTTTCACTTGTTTTCCTATCAAATTTAAATATCTCTTGTCCCTAGGGTTTACCGCTACTGCTGTATCACCCATCATTGTCTCTGGCCTAGTAGTAGCAATTGTTATTTTTTCACTCGTATCTTCAATAAAGTAGTCAATATAATATAATTGGGATTGCACATCTTTTTGTACTACTTCCAAGTCTGAAATAGCTGTCTGTAAATGGGTATCCCAATTTACAAGTTTTTTATCTTTATAGATCAAATTCTTATTATAAAGATCTACGAATACTTTAATTACCGCTAGAGAAAGATCTTTATCCATTGTAAATCTAGATCTTGACCAATCACAAGAACAGCCTAGTTTTTTTAATTGTTCTAGAATAATGCCACCAGACTCTTCTTTCCACTCCCAGACTTTTTTAATGAATTCATCTCTTCCAAGGTCATTTTTTTTAATTCCTTTTTTTTCAAGATTTTTTTCTACAACAGCTTGAGTAGCTATACCAGCATGGTCAGTACCGGGCTGCCACAAAGTTTCAAGACCTTTCATCCGATAAAATCTTACTAAAACATCTTGCAAACTATTATTAAGAGCATGTCCCATATGAAGTCTTCCAGTTATATTCGGTGGAGGTATTACTATTGAAAATTTTTTATTAGATTTATTCTTTTTTGGTTTAAAACAACCATTTTTTATCCAAAAATTGGATATTTTTTTTTCTTCCTTTATGTGGTTGTATTTTTTAAATTCCATTTTATTTGATTAATTCAATATTACTTTATATCAAATGATTAAAAACCTAAAAGGGATAGATTTCGCTTTATTGAAGTACTTAAATGATTTAAACACTTTTTATGATAAGATTAGGCTACGTGGCGGAATGGTTACGCAGAGGATTGCAAATCCTTTTATCCCAGTTCGATTCTGGGCGTAGCCTCCAAAAACTGGTTGTTTTATATTTAAAAAAAAGTATGTTAATTTTATTCCTCGGTAGCTCAGTTGGTAGAGCAGTTGACTGTTAATCAATTGGTCGCAGGTTCGAGTCCTGCCCGAGGAGCCAGAAATTGACTAACCTACTTTTTCAAATTTGGCTGTATTATTTAAGATTTGTAAAATTTTATCTTTTTGATTTTTTGATAAAGAAGAAAATGTTCTTGATAAAAAAGAATAATTTAAATCTTCATTTTGCTCAGAATTACCGCTTACATCTTTAAATTCTTTAAAATCCTCAAAAAAGTAGATTATCGGAACTTTTAAAAACTGAGAAAGTTGCATCAATCGATTAGAACTTACTCCATTAGTTCCTTTTTCATATTTTTGAATTTGTTGAAATGTAACGTTTATTGCTTGAGCTACTTTAGTTTGGGTTAATCCTAGAGATAATCTTCTAATTCTTAACTTCTTTCCCAAATGAACATTAAAATTTTCTTCCACCTGAACTCCCTTTTTTTAATTATACAACCCTAATTTTTAGACTTTGGCAACAGTAAAAGTTCACTTTGGGTAAAAAAAATTTAGCCATTTTTTCCTGATAAAAGGCAAAAAAAATAGATAAAAACTATTGACTTAACTGTAAAAAAAGCAACCAAAATATAAATTATTTATAAGTTTTAATTCTGTACTCCCAATGTCCTGTTTTATCAAAAGCAGCTTTAACCCAAAGATATGTTTTTTCATCATACCAAACGTCTGTATTTAGTTTTTTATTTTTAGGTAATGACTCATCTGCGGATTTAAAATTAAAACGAAGTGTATTAAAAGTTTTTCCATTAATAATTATTTGCTCTTTACCTATAAAAGTGACTTTTTGTTGAATGACTCTTCCAGATATTGCGCTTATTTGAGCTTTTGCCTTTACAATTTCATGATTCCACCATGTTCCTACAATTGTGTCTATTGAGGCATTGCCTTTATAGGATGAACCATCAATATTTAAAGATTTATTTTGTTTATCAAGTTTTATATTCACATACTTTTCTTTTTTATTTTGATTGGTTTTGGATGAAAATTTAAAAAATTCATTATTTTTATAGATTTCTTCACTTATTGCAAAATACTTATAAAGATCCACTCCAAGTTTTGTTATTTTAAAGTTTACTTCACTTTTAATCTTTAAAATTTCGTTTGATCTTTCAAAGTCATATTTATGATAGCCTATTGATTGATTATTCCTAAACAACTCATATTCCAAATAATTAAATTTTGAATAATGTTCAACATGAGCCCAACCATTAGAGCTTAAAATAAATATTATAATTGAAAGGATAATTTTTTTCATATACTTTAGATTATGGAAAATAACACAGTAATATCTCAAATTGGAAATACACCATTAGTAAGATTAAGACAAGCCTCAGAATTGACTGGTTGTAATATTTATGGAAAGGCAGAGTATTTTAATCCTGGTGAGTCAGTAAAAGATAGGGCTGCACTTTTTATTGTTAAAGATGCTTTAAAAAGGAAATTAATATCGAAGGGCGGGACAATAGTAGAGGGGACAGCTGGAAATACTGGAATTGGATTAGCTATTGTTTGTAAAGAGTATGGCTTAAATTTAAAAATTGTTATACCGAAAACACAATCTATTGAAAAAAAAGAAACTTTAAAAAAACTTGGTGCTGAATTAATAGAAGTAGAAGCTGTTCCTTATTCAAATTCAAATAATTATATCAAACAGTCAAAGAAAATTGCTGAAGAATTAGATAAAAAAGAGTCAAATGGTGTTTATTGGGCTAATCAATTTGATAACACAATTAATACTGAAGCTCATATTCAAACAACTGCAAAAGAAATTTGGAGTCAAACTGCTGGTAAAGTTGACGCTTTTACCTGTGCTGTTGGCACTGGAGGAACTCTTTCCGGTGTTTCTATTGGTTTAAAAAATAAGAATAGAAATATTATAATAGCTTTATCGGATCCTATGGGTTCATCTATGTATTCTTATGTCAAAAATAATAAATTAGCAAATACAGGATCATCTATTACTGAAGGAATCGGAACTGGTAGAATTACAAAAAATTTTGAAAAAGCAATAATAGATGACGCTTTTCAGACAGATGATGTTGAAGCGCTTAATTTAGTATATGATTTAATTGATGAACAAAAAATTGTTCTAGGGGGTTCTTCAGGTATAAATATTGCCGGAGCGATAAAATTAGCAAAAAAAATTGGACCAGGAAAAACAATAGTAACTATTCTCTGCGATCACGGAAAAAGATATGCAAGCAAAATTTTTAATAAAGAATTTTTAAAAAGTAAAAATTTACCAGTCCCAAAATGGTTATAGTATTTGACTAAGAAAAAGCTTTGTTCTATCTGATTTAGGATTATCAAAAAAGTCTTTTGTTTTAGCTTTTTCAACAATTCGCCCCTCATCCATAAAAATCATATTGTCAGCGACTTCTTTAGCAAAACCCATTTCGTGAGTCACTACAATCATTGTCATTCCTGCTTTAGCTAAGTCAACCATTGAGTCCAAAACTTCTTTGATCATTTCTGGATCAAGAGCAGATGTGGGCTCATCGAATAACATTATTTTTGGTTCCATACATAAAGCTCTAGCGAGTGCAGACCTTTGTTGTTGCCCTCCAGATAATTGTCCTGGAAATTTTTTAGCTTGATCAGCTATTTGCACTCTTTCTAAATTTTTCATGGCAATTTCTTCAGCTTGTTTTTTAGGTAACTTTTTTACCCAGATAGGTGCGAGTGTACAATTGTCTAAAATTGATAAGTGTGGAAACAAATTAAATTGTTGGAATACCATGCCAACTTCAGCTCTTATTTTTTCTATATCTTTAGTATTTTCTGAAATTTCTTTTCCATCAACAATTATTTGACCTTCTTGATGTTCTTCTAGACGATTAATACATCTAATTAATGTAGATTTTCCTGAGCCAGACGGGCCGCAAATTACAATTTTTTCTTGAGTGTTTACTTCAAGGTTAACGTCTTTAAGTGCTTGAAATTTATCAAACCATTTGTTTACATTTTTCAATTCAATAATTTTACTCATTTAATGTCTTTCAGTGCTCAACTTTTTTTCAAGGTTTTGACTATATCTACTCATAGCATAACAAATAATCCAGAAAACTAAACCTGCAAATACATACCCCTCCATGGCCATTCCAAGCCATTTTGGATTAGTTTTTGCCAAATTTACCATTCCTGCTAACTCTAATAGACCAACTACAAAGATTAGCGGTGTATCTTTGACTAAA
>CACHLD010000006.1 GCA_902580565.1 uncultured Pelagibacteraceae bacterium
TGTAAACGAAATAGTAGAAGGTTCAACTGAGGTACAAACAAGAATTATGACCCCTAAAGAAGCCGTTAAAATGGGTGCTCTGGCTCTTTTTGGAGAAAAATATGGAGAAGAAGTTAGAGTAGTATTTATGGGTAAAGAGTCTAATAGTTTTTTTTCAACAGAACTTTGCGGAGGGACACATGTAAAAAATACAAAAGAGGTTGGAAAGTTTAAAGTTATTAGTCAGTCATCAATTGCTTCAGGGGTAAGAAGGGTTGAAGCTTTAAGAGATAAAAAACTATTAGAATATGAGAAATCTCAAAAACAAGATAAATCGACAAAAGAAAAAACAACTAAAGATCAAATAGAAAAAATTAAAAAAGAATTATTGGTATATAAAATTAGACCTGATTTAGATGATAATAAGGACTTAGTAGAAAATTTAAAACTTTTAACAAAACAATTAGAAAAAATTAAAATCCAGAACGTTATAAAAAATAAAAATAAAAATAAAATTAAAGATACAAAGATTGATAATTTTATTTTAAGGCAACAAATTCTCGATGATTTTCCGCCGAAAGAATTAAGAAGCGTTGTAGATCAAGGAAAAAGAGATATTAATAAAGGTATAATTATAAGTATATCTACTTTTGAGGAAAAAGTTGGAGTTGCAATTGGAATTACCAATGACCTTGTTTCTAAATACGACGCAGTAAGTCTTGTAAAAATTGCTTCAGAAATACTTGAAGGCAAAGGAGGAGGAGGAAGAAAAGACTTTGCTCAAGCCGGTGGTACTAAAAAAAACAAAATAGATGATGTTTTTAAAGCAATAACTGATAAAATTAGTTAAGCTTTTTTTTTAAATTAGAATTTATTGCTTCTAAGAATTGATTTGTTGTTAAGAATTTTTGATCTTTACTAATTAATATTGCTAAATCCTTTGTCATAGAACCGCTTTCTACAGTTTCTATACAAACCTTTTCAAGGGTATCTGCAAATTTAATAAGCTCTTGATTTCCGTCAAGACTTCCTCTGTGAGATAACCCTCTCGTCCAGGCAAATATTGAAGCTATAGGATTTGTAGATGTTTCTTTTCCTGCTTGATGTTGTCTATAATGTCTAGTTACTGTTCCATGAGCTGCTTCAGCTTCAGCTATTTTTCCATCTGGAGTTCTCAATACACTTGTCATTAATCCTAATGAACCGTATCCTTGTGCAACTGTATCTGATTGAACGTCTCCATCATAGTTTTTACATGCCCAAATATATTTTCCACTCCATTTCATTGCACATGCAACCATGTCGTCAATTAATCTGTGTTCATATGTTATTTTTGATTTTTCAAATTTATCTTTAAATTCATTTTGAAACACTTCTTCAAATATATCTTTAAATCTCCCGTCATATGCTTTTAAAATTGTATTTTTTGATGAAAAATAAACTGGCCATTTTCTTACTAGACCATAATTCATACACGCTCTAGCAAAATCTTTTATAGAGTCATCCAAATTATACATTGAAAGTGCAATTCCAGGTCCATCGAAATTAAAAACCTCGTGTTCAATTTTATTTTTGCCATCATTAGACTCCCATTTGACTGTCATTTTTCCTTTTCCTGGAACTTTAAAATCTGTTGCTTTATATTGATCTCCGAAAGCATGTCTTCCCACAATTACACTTTCTGTCCAATGAGGCACTAATCTTGGTACATTTTTACAAATTATAGGTTCTCTGAAGATTGTTCCACCCACAATATTTCTGATTGTACCATTGGGAGATCTCCACATTTTTTTAAGATTAAACTCTTTTACTCTCGCTTCATCAGGAGTAATGGTTGCACACTTTACACCTGCACCATATTTTTGAATAGATTTAGCACAATCAATCGTAATTTGATCATTAGTTTTATCTCGATTTTCCATCCCTAAATCGTAGTATTTTAAGTCAATATCTAAGTAAGGTTTGATGAGCTTATCCTTAATAAATGACCAAATTATTCTAGTCATTTCGTCACCATCTAGCTCTACTACCGGGTTTTTAACTTTAATTTTAGCCATAAAATAAAATATAGATTGATTAAGTAGGATTTTTATACATATTAAGAAAAAATTAGCAAACTTAAAATTATGTTTAACACAGTTTTTCCAAAAATTCATAAAGAAGGGTACAAATTCTTAGCTATTTCGATAATTGCAACTTTTATAATTTTACTTTTTTCAAATTTTTTTGGATTATTTTTTATTGTAATATCTATATGGATTTATTATTTTTTCAGAGATCCAGATAGATTTTCAATTAATGACAATGATTTTTTGGTTAGTCCAGCTGATGGAAAGATAATCTCTATAAATGAACAAAAAGGGCCTATGGAATTACAACTAGAAAATACAACATTTACCAAAGTAAGTATTTTTATGAACGTATTTAATTGTCATGTAAATAGAACACCTCTATCTGGGAAAGTTGAAGAAATAAATTACAAACCTGGAAAATTTTTAAATGCATCATTAGATAAAGCAAGTGAAGATAATGAAAGAAATTATTACAGAATTAAATGCAACGTTTCTGGTGAAGAAATTATTATGGTTCAAATCGCCGGTTTAATAGCAAGAAGAATAGTTTGCGAGGTAGAACAAGGTCAAAAACTTGCTCAAGGAGAGAGAATTGGAATGATACGTTTTGGCAGCCGAGTGGATATTTTTTTTAAAAATAAAAAGATCTTAGCAAAAATAGGACAGAATGTTATAGCAGGGGAAAGTTTAATAGCTTCTAAGTAATGGAAGAGAATAAAAAATTTAAAATTGTTTCATCAAAAAAGACAAGATATTTATTACCAAATATTCTAACATTAGGTGGTGTTTGTCTTGGCATAAGCTCAATTAAGTTTTCGATAGATAATAACTTTAGCTTAGCGGTAATCTTTATTCTGCTGGCAGCGATTTTAGATGCACTTGATGGAAGAGTAGCTCGTTTAATAAAAGGAACTTCAGAATTTGGGAAAGAATTAGACTCTCTCACTGATTTTGTAAGTTTTGGGATAGCACCTGTTTTAATACTTTACTTCTGGGAACTAAATAATTATGGAAAAATTGGTTGGGCAATTACACTGATTTATTCAGTTTGTTGTGTATTAAGATTAGCAAGATTTAATCTTACCAAGTTTGAAAAAAATCAATCTTGGAAAATAAATTTTTTTGAAGGCATTCCAGCGCCTGCAGGTGGTATATTAATCCTGACACCTTTAATTTTTGAACTATCAAATTTAAATTTAAATTTTAGCATCAAAAGCATAACTCCATTTTTTACTATATTAATTGCAGTTTTACTTGTGAGCAAAATACCTACTTTATCTCTAAAAAAGATATCTATTTCTCCTAAAACAACCGGTTTTATTCTATTAGGTATAGGAATAGTTTTTATTTCATTAATGTTTTTTACTTTTGAAACCCTCCTCATAATGAGTTTTGTATATCTAATATCAATACCTTTAAGCTTTATGATGTATAGTAATCAAAGTAAAAAAGAAAATTTAGAAACATCGGAAGATGAGCACGAAGATGTTTTGTAATGAAAAAATCAAAAAAAAAGAAAAAAAGCAATACTTGGAAAATTAAACAACATAGAGACCAATTTTTTAAAAAATCAAAAACACTTGGCTTTAGATCAAGATCTGCATTTAAGCTTATTGAACTCAATAAAAAATTTAATTTTATAAAAAAAAATACAAATTTATTAGATATTGGGTCTTATCCAGGAGGCTGGTCTCAGGTTGCCAAAAAAATTATCTCTTCTGGAAAAATATTATCTATAGATTTGAAAAAAATGGATGAGATTAAAAAAGTAAGCTTTTTGCAAGGTGATTTTTTAAAAGATAAAGCAAAAATTCAAATTTCAGAGTTTTTTAAAGGAAATCTGGATGTAATTCTCTCCGATATGGCTGCTGACACAACCGGCAATAAGTCATTAGATTGTATAAGGACTAATCAACTTTGTTCTGAAGTTATTGAATTTTCACATAAAAATTTGAAAAAAAACGGAGTTTTAATATCAAAATTATTCATGGGAGAGGACTTTCTTCAAGTAAAAGAGTTAGCAAAATCAAGATTTTATAAAGTGCAGTTTTTTAAACCTGAAGCTAGCAGAAACGAATCAAAAGAAACTTATTTACACTGCGCTATATTAAAGACTTTATAAATTTTAAAAATTGTATATAAGTTTATATGGAAGCAATTAAAGAAGCTCTAACTTTTGATGATGTTTTACTTTTACCAAGATTTTCAAGAGTTTTGCCCTCTCAAACCGATATCTCTTTAAATCTAACAAAAAAGATAAAATTAAAAACACCGTTTTTGTCGTCTGCCATGGATACAGTCACCGAGTCCACGATGGCCATAGCTATGGCTTCTTCAGGAGGTATTGGAGTCATTCATAGAAATTTAAATATAAAAAAACAAAGTCGAGAAGTAGAAAAAGTAAAAAAAAAAAATTTATTAGTTGGATCTGCAATAGGGACAACAAAAGAGGATTTGATTAGAGCAAAAAGTTTAATAGATTTTGGGGTAGACCTAATAGTAATTGATACCGCTCATGGTCATAGTGAAAAAGTTTTGCAAATGTTATCAAGAGTTAAAAAAATTAACCCTAAAATTCCAGTTTGTGTTGGAAATATTGCTACAGGAGAAGCTGCAAAAAAATTATATAATGCAGGTGCTGATATAATCAAGGTTGGGATTGGTCCTGGTTCTATATGTATAACACGAATGATAGCTGGAATTGGAGTTCCACAAATAACAGCTATTATGGACGTAAAAAAAGCTTTAAAAGGAAAAGATATAAAAATAATTTCCGATGGAGGTATAAAATTTTCAGGTGATATAGTTAAGGCCATCGCAGCTGGAGCAGATGCGATTATGATGGGATCTATATTTGCTGGTACAGATGAAAGTCCTGGAAAAAAGATTAAGATAAAGAATAAATTTTATAAGAGATATAGAGGTATGGGTTCTATAGGAGCTATGTCAGAAGGTTCTTCGAATAGATATTTCCAAAAAAAATACAAAGATAAATCAAAATTTGTTGCAGAAGGGGTTGATGGCCGAGTTGAATATAAAGGGAATGTATCTAAAATAATCTATCAATTACAAGGAGGGTTGAGATCATCAATGGGTTACATAGGAGCAAAAAAACTAGTAGAAATTAAAAGAAATGCAAAATTTATAAAAATAACAAAAGCTGGTTTTTATGAAAGCATGGTACATAGTGTAAAAATGATAGAAAGTACGCCAAATTATAAACTATAAAAATAATATGAGAATTATAAGATATCTAATAATAATACTTTTCATAACTAATAATGTAAACGCTAATAATAGTTATTTTAGTGAAGGACTGACATTATTTGAAAAAAGAGAATTTGATAAAGCAAAATTTAAATTTGAGCAAGATATAGTATTTAATCCCAAAAGTGAAAAGTCTTATTTATATTTATCAAAAATTTTTAATATAAAAAAAGAAAAGGAACTAGAAGAAAAAAATCTAAATACTGTTATATTATTAAATCCAAATAATGAAGAAGCTGTTTTTAATCTTGCTGAGCTTAGATTAAGTCAGTCAAATTATAAAGAAAGCAAAAATTTGACTGATAAACTTCTTAAAATTTGTAAAAAATATTGTCAAAAAGGTAAGAGTCTTAGGGTTGAGATAGAAAATTCATTAAAGAAATAAATGTTAATCCAAAATCGTAAAGAGAAAATTATTATTATAGATTTTGGATCTCAAGTTACGAAGTTAATTGCAAGAAGAATAAGAGATCTTGGTGTTTTTTCAGAAATAATAACTATTAAAGATTTGTATAAAGTAAAAGATTTTAGTGAAATAAAGGGAATTATTTTATCTGGTGGTCCGTCAACTGTTACAAAAAAAAATTTTTTAAAAATACCTAAAAAAATTCTTTTAAAGAAAATTCCGATCCTAGGAATTTGCTATGGACTTCAATTAATAGCTAAATTATTTGGAGGAACCATTAAGTCATTAAAAAAACAAAGAGAATTTGGTAGAGCTAGTTTAGTAAAAAGACAAAATTCAGTTTTGATTAAAAACTTCTTTAAAGGAAAAAAGAGCTTAGTGTGGATGAGTCACCAAGATGCAGTAACCAAATTACCAAAAAATTTTAAGATCATAGCTTCAACTAAAGAGTCGAAATTAACAATCATAGAAAATACTAAAAACAAAATTTATGGTATCCAATTTCATCCAGAGGTTACCCATACTCAAAATGGAAAGGAGATATTTAAGAATTTCTTATTTTCAATTTGCAATATAAAAAAAAGGTGGCATGTATTTAATGAAAAAAAAAGATTAATAGAGGAAATCAAAACAATAGTAAAAAAAGATAAAGTAATTTGCGCGCTTTCAGGAGGAGTAGACAGCAGTGTTGTCGCTTTATTGGTTCATAAAGCTATAAAAACAAGATTAGTTTGTATTATGGTTGACACTGGATTAATGAGAAAAAATGAATTTAAACATTCTTACAATTTATTTAAAAAAAAATATAAATTAAATGTAAAGCTAATTAATGCTTCAAAATTATATTTTAAAAATTTAAAAAACATATCTAATCCGGAAAAAAAAAGAAAAATCATAGGTAAATTATTTATCAAGATATTTGAAAAAGAGTCTAAAAAACACAAGAATATAAAATATCTTGCACAAGGAACGCTTTACCCTGATATAATAGAAAGTAGATCTTCTAGTGGAAGTCAATCATCAAAAATTAAATCCCATCATAATGTTGGTGGTTTACCAAAAAGAATGAATTTAAAACTCATAGAACCTTTAAAAGAATTTTTTAAGGATGAAGTGCGAATCTTGGGAAAGTCTTTAGGATTGACAAATAGCATTAGAAATAAACATCCATTTCCAGGTCCAGGCTTAGCTATAAGAATTATTGGACCAATTACGCCTAAGAAAATTAAAATTTTACAAGAAGCTGACAATATCTTTATTAAAGAACTTATTCAAAATAATCTTTATAATAATATATGGCAAGCATATGCGGGATTGTTACCTATAAAGACAGTTGGAGTAATGGGAGACTCCAGGACATATGAGTATACCTGTCTATTAAGAGCTGTTATATCGGAAGATGGAATGACAGCAGATTATTTTAGTTTTCCAAAGGATTTTTTAGACAAAATTTCTAACAAAATAGTAAATGGAGTTCCAGGAATCAATAGGGTAGTATATGATATAACTTCTAAGCCACCCAGCACTATTGAATTAGAATAATGTTAACAAAAATAAGAAATATTTTAAAAAAAAAAAATAAAATTAAAATTGTAAGCTTAACAGCTTATTCTAAAAATACCGCAAAAATATTAGATAAATATTGTGATATTACATTGGTTGGGGATTCTCTTGCTAACGCTTTGTATGGAATGAAAAACACTCATCAACTAAGTTTAAATACAATTATACTTCATAGTATAAGTGTTAAGGCAGCAGTAAAAAAATCATTGATGGTTGTGGATATGCCCAAAGGTACTTATAAAAACCCAAGACAGGCAAAAAAAAATGCAAAGTTAATTTTTGATAAAACAAAATGTGATGCTGTTAAGATAGAAAGTAATAATAAAAACTTTAAGATAATTCGAGAAATAATAAAAGCTAAAATACCAGTTATGGGACATATAGGTTATACACCTCAGTTTAAAAATAAATTTCAAGTAGAAGGAAAAAATAAAAATGAAATCAAAAAATTATTAAAAGAAGCAATCTCTATAGAGAAAGCTGGAGCCTTTTCAATTGTTTTAGAGTGTATTACTCCTAGTACGGCAAAATTAATTACAAAGTCTTTAAAAATACCAACAATAGGAATTGGATCTTCCTCTCACTGTGATGGACAAATTTTAGTGACAGATGACATTCTTGGGATGAGTGGTTTTTACCCAAAATTCGTTAAAAAATATGCTGATGTTAATTCAATAATTGAAAAAGCTGTAAAAAAATATACTAAAGAAGTTAAAACTAGAAAATTTCCCAAAAATAAAAATTTTTTATATGGAAAATGAGTTAGAAAATAAAGAAATTAATACATTTGAAAAATTAAAAAATATTTTAAGAGATAACATTAAAATTTTTTTATCTTTAATAGCAGTTTCTTTGTGCATTTTATTAGGTTTAATTTACTTTAATTATACTGAAAAAAAAAATAATGAACAAATAGCTGAAAAGTATATAACAGCCGGCTTGTTCCTTTTATCTGAGGACAGATTAAACTCCAAAAAACTTTATGAAGAAGTTGTACTTGCAAAAAATAAATTTTACTCATCTCTAGCATTAAACAGCATTATAGAAAATAATTTAGAAAATGATAATCAGAAAGTTTTAAAACTTTTTGAAATAGTTGAAAGTATTAAAATGAATAAAGACAATAAAGATTTAATAAAGTTAAAAAAGGCACTATATTTGAAAAAATACTCTAAAAAAAAGGAGGGAAATAAATTACTCGAGGAAATTATTTCAGAAAATTCTACATGGAAAGACACAGCTTTAGAATTATTAAAGTAGGATAAAAAATTTCAAAATTTAGAAAATGAGAAAAATAATTGTACTTATTTGTATTTTATTAACAAATTGTTCTTTTGATAATAAAACTGGTATTTGGCAAAACAGCAATATAACGATTTCTAAAAACGAAGATAAATTTAAAGATTTCAAAACTCTTTATTCAAAACAAAAATTGTTTGATAGATTAATAATACCACCATCAAATCTTAAAATCTCTATCGATAAGCCTGTTGTAAACTTAAAATGGAAAGATGAGTTCTTCAAAGAAAATAATAATTTAGATAATTTTAGCTACAAAAATGAGAATAAAATTACATTTAAAAGTAAGAAACTAACGAAACACATTGCTGGAGAAAAAATATTATATGACGGAAATAATTTAATTTTAAATGATGAAAAGGGAAATATAACTGTTTACTCAATCGATAAACTTGAGAGTATATTTAAATACAATTTTTATCAAAAAAAATATAAAAGAAAAAAAAAGAAATTAAACACTATTATAGATAGTAATATAATTTATGTAGCTGACAATATTGGTTATCTATATGCCCTAGATTACTTAAATAAGCGTTTAATATGGGCAAAAAACTATAAGATCCCTTTTAGATCAAATATTAAAATTGTAGATGATAAAATTGTTTTGTCAGACCAAGATAATTCATTATTAGTAATTAATAAAAAAAATGGAGAAAAATTAAAATCAATTCCAACTGAACAAAAAACTTTAAAAAATAATTTTATAAATTCTCTTGCTTTAACAAATAGTAAAATTTTTTATCTAAACACTTTTGGAACAATATACGCACTTGATAGACAAACATTAAAAATAAATTGGTTTTTAAATATGAACCAATCTGTAGATCTAAATTTGAATAATCTATTTTACTCTAATTCTATAGTGGCTGATGAAAATAAAGTCATAATCTCGACAGTACCTTTCTTATATATCTTAAATTCAAACTCAGGTTCTACAATTATAAAAGAACCAATTACTTCAATCTCAAAACCAATAATTACAAAGAAGGGATTGTTTTTAATATCTAATGATAATCTTCTTGTTTACAAAGATTTACAGGCGCAAAAAGTATTATATTCTGTAAATATTACTAATGAAATTGCAAGCTTTTTAAATACTAAAAAGAAAAACATAATAGTTAAGTCCTTTTTTATAGCCAATAACGAAATATTCATCTTTTTAGAAAATTCTTATTTAGTTAAGTTTAATATAAACGGAAAAATAAATGATATTACAAAACTTCCTGCTAAGCTTGGTAGTTCACCTATTTTTATAAATAATTCAATATTATATTTAAGTAAAAAAAATAAATTAATAATTTTAAATTAATTATTAGATCTGCCGCTCAAAAGAGACAACTGAGTAATTTTAGTTTCTCCTAATTTATCTAATGGCTTAATTGGATATTCACCTGTAAAATAATGATCACTGAATTGAGGATATAATTTATTTCGTTTTCCCTTTCCTAAAGCTTCATATAAACCCTTTAAACTCAAAAATTTTAAAGATTTTGCTTTAATATAATTACACATATCAGTAATATCTTTTTTGTGAGCAAGTAATTCATTTTTTGTAGGCATATCGACGCCATAATAATCTGGAAATTTAATCTCAGGACAAGCTATTCTCACGTGGACTTCCTTAGCTCCGGCCTCATAAAGCATTTTAACAATTTTAAGACAAGTAGTTCCTCTTACTAAAGAGTCATCTATCAAGATTAATGATTTATTTTTTACTATACTTTTTGTAGAACTTAATTTTAGCTTCACACCCAAACTTCTAATACTTTGAGTTGGTTCAATAAAAGTTCTACCAACATAATGATTTCTAATTAAACCTAATTCAAACTTTTTTTTTGAAAATTCTGCATAACCTAGAGCTGCAGGCACTCCAGAATCAGGGACAGGAACAACAAAATCTGCTTTAATATCTGTTTCTTTAGCAAGTTCTCTACCTAAACTTTTACGATATTCATAAGCACATTTCCCGTCAATAAAACTGTCTGGTCTGGCAAAATATATATATTCAAATACACAAGGTCTTACCTTTTGTTTTGGAAAAGGTTTAATACTTTTTAATTCTTTTTTTTCAACAATAACTATCTCTCCATTTTCTACTTCTCTTATAAACGTAGCTCCAACTATATCTAAAGCACAAGTTTCAGAAGCAAAAATAAAAGAGTCTTTTAATTTTCCTATCACTAAAGGTCTAATACCAAAAGGATCTCTCACTCCTACGAGCTTTTTGTTTGTCATGATGACTAGAGAGTATCCACCCTGTATTTGAAAGAGTGTATCAACTAATTTATCAATCATTTTTTCTCTTTTTGATTTAGCTAGCAACTGAACAATTGTTTCTGTATCACTTGTTGTTCTAAAAATAGCTCCATCTTTTACTAAGCTTTCTCTTAAAATTAGAGCATTAGTTAAATTTCCATTATGAGCAATACTTAATCCTCCCATGTGAAGGTCTGCAAAAAATGGCTGTATATTTCTTAGAGAAGTTTCTCCTGTTGTAGAATATCGATTATGGCCAATAGCAAAATTACCGGGAAGTTTCTTTATTACCTCAGGTTTTGTAAAGTGATCTCCAACTAATCCTTGTCTCTTCTCAGAATGAAAATTTTTTCCATCAAATGAAACTATCCCGCATCCTTCCTGCCCTCTATGTTGTAATGCATGCAAGCCAAGCGCTGTCAAGGCTGAGGAGTCCTCATGGTCAGAAATACCGAAAATTCCGCATTCCTCTCTTAATTTATCAAATTTAAATTTTTTCAATTTTTTCTTTTGTGTCTATAAAATCTTCACCAGAAGGAAATTCTTCTATCAAAATTTCACTACCTTTATTAATTAAATTAAACGAGATCGCATCTTTAGTTGATATACCCCAATTTTTGTATGGATAAAACCAATTTAATATAGAAAATATACACACTGACACAACGTAACCTTTAAAAATACCAAATAATAAGCCAAAAACTTTGTCGATTGATCCAACGCCGGTCCACGTTACTGCTTTACTTAAAGTTTTTCCAATTACTATAGTTAAAAATAAAGTAAAAGTAAAAATAGCTATTCCAAGACCAACGTTGTTTATAAATTCTGACTCAATATATTCTGCTACAATTGGTTGAAACTTTGGAACAAGGATTATTGTTACAACAACTGATAGAACCCATTTCATGAAAGAGATCAAACTTAAGGAAAAGCCTTTTAAAAAACATTGAACAATGCAGTAAATAAAAATTATAGTAACTAAAATATCAAAAATGTTAATATTATCTATTAAATTTTCAAAAAAACTCGTTATCATAAAATTTTTTAATTATCTTCGCCAAAAGGTTTATAAACTAGTAATAATTTAGGAAGCAAGGTTAACACAGAGATCATAGCTAATAACATTGCGATACCAGTAAATATACCAAAGTATATTGTTGGAATGAAATTTGATAAAATTAAAATTGAGAAGCCAAAAACAATTGTTATAGACGTATTTAAAATAGCTATCCCTACAGTGTTATGACACCTATCAAGTGTTCTATTATAATTATTTATCTTTTTGAACTCTTCTCTAAATCTGTAAATGTAATGAATACTATTATCAACTGCTATACCAATAGTTATTGCAGCAATTGTGATAGTCATCATGTCCAATGGAATATTCATTAGACCAATAATTCCCAATATAAAAAAAGCAGCAATAAAATTCGGTACTACACCTATTAATGATAGAGTAATATTTCTAAACAATATAAAAAACATTACAAAAATACCTAAAATTACAATTCCTAGTGTAAGAATTTGGGATTTAAATAAACTCTGCAGCAAATTATTAAATAATATTAAAACACCAGCTAATTTATATTCATCCTTTTGAAAATTTAATTTTGTATTAAGCTCATTATCAATTTTTTTAATCAAGTCGTTCCTTCTCAAATCTTTTAAAGAGTCTTTTATTCTTACGGTTATTCTAGCTTCGTCATCATCAACCGAAATATAAGGTGAAATAATTTCTTTTTTAATTTCCTCTGGAATTTTACTGTATAAAACTGCTATTTCTAAACTTTGTAATTCTTTATTATTTAAATCTTCTGCTACTCTCAAAATTGATCCAAATGAAAGTACTTTACCTATTTCTGGGAGTGAGTCTAAATAATCATGAACTCTTAAAATTTTATCCATTTTATCTCTGGTAAACCAATATTTCGATTTATCTTCATCAGATTTTTCATCTTCATCCCACTCTGAAAATTCATCATCGCTGGACTCATTTGTATCTTTTGATGGAAATTTTAAGATGATATTTAGAGGTGTTGTACCACCAAGGTCATCATCAATTTTTTTCATACCTTTATAAATTTCAGTTTTTTTGTCAAAATAATTGATAAAGCTATTTTCGACTTCTAATTTTGAGATCCCAAAGATACTGGCTAAAATAACTAATAAAGTTGAACCAAAAATTAAAATTCGACTTTTTTTAGCTACAGATCCTAATAATGAAGTAATTTTGGATTTTTCTGTATCTTTAACATTTATTTCGTTCTCTGAAGAAAAGATATTCAATAGAGAAGGCAAAAGAAGAAATGTTACTAATAAAGACACTATAAGCCCCATAGTCATCATCCATCCAAAATCAATAATGGGTTTGATACCACTAAAAACTAGAGACATGAATGCACAAATGGTTGTTAGTACAGTGTAAAGAATTGGTAGCATCATTTTTTTACTAGCATCTAATACTGCTTCACTTTTGTTCAGGGAGGGATATTCTTTTTTTAATTGAAGAAATCTTACTGTTACATGAATATTCATTGCCATGTTAAGAATAAGCATTAAGGCAATAAAATTCGAAGAGATAACAGTAACCTTCCAGCCAATTAACCCTAACAATCCAATCATTATGATTACTGATGTCGCGCAACCTAACAAGGGGAGGATCACCCATTTGATGTTTCTAAATATGAACCAAAGAGTAAATATTATAAAGATAAAAACTCCGATTCCAAAAACTATAATATCACTTTTTATAAAACTCATCATATCATTGGCAATCATTGGAATACCTCCTAGATGAATTTTAGCATTTTCACCATATTTATTAATTACATCTCTTATTTCAGAAATATTTTGGTGATTTCTTTTGTTATAAAGATTTTTATAATCTTCGTACTCTGTAAGAAATTTTTTATAATTAACTTTCTCAACTTTTGTTAAACCTTGATCAACTAATTGATTGTAATATTTATCTTTAATTTCAATAAATTCGGATAATCTTTTATCCTTTTTTAAATAGACAACTATTCCAGATGTTTTGCCATCTTTGCTAATTACATAATCTTTATATATAGGACTATTTATTATTTCATCAAATCCTCTTTTTCTGTCTATTTCTGGATAAGCTAAAGTTTTATAATTTTTAAGCCTTTCCATTAAACCTTCGTCTGTACTCTTTAATAAAGGAACATCAATAACAGTAATTACACTGTCTACCCACGTTAATTTTTCTATTTTTGATTTTAAAAGTTGTAAATTAATAATTGTTTCTTTTTCAACGAAACTAGATACAGGAGTATAAGTAAGAACTAAAAAATCTTTAGATCCATATCTTTTATTTACCTCTCTTAAATATTTTAGATCTTTATCTCCCTCTAAAAGCAATGCATCAGAGGAAGCGTCTAAATTAAAGTTTTTTGCTTGGTATAATGAAAAAACTATTATAATTGATAATAGCAAAAGTGTTATTTTTGGAAAATCTATAACTATTTTTTTATAAATATTAGACCACATTGAGATATTTCAGATATATCCTAATTTTTTTATAACTAAAGCAAAAAAATTATGTCTAATTTTTCCTTAAATCTTTGAATTTCGTGTAAATTCCTTCAAATTCAACTTTTACTGTACCGGTTGGCCCATGTCTCTGCTTACCTAAAATGATATCAGCAAGTCCATTTACATCATTCATTTTAGATTGCCATTCTGCATGCTCTATTGATCCTAATTTTGGTTGTTTTCTCTCTAGATAGTAGGCTTCTCTATAAACAAACATTACCACATCTGCATCTTGTTCTATAGAACCAGACTCTCTTAAGTCAGCTAATTGAGGCTGTTTATCATCTCTTTGTTCTACTGCTCTAGATAATTGAGATAGTGCAAGAACAGGAACGCCAAGTTCCTTAGCGAGTGCTTTTAACCCTTGAGTAATTTCTGAAATTTCTTGAACTCTTCCTTCATTTTTTGAAGTACTTGATCTCATTAATTGTATGTAATCTACTACGATTAAACTTACACCAAAAAGTCTTTTAATTCTTCTAGCTCTATTACTCAAAGTTGCAATTGTTATGGCCGGCGTTTCATCTATAAAAAGTGGAAGATTGTAAATATTCCTAGAAGTTTCAATATACCTATTAATTTCCTCCTCTGTTACTTTTCCTCTTCTTATATCATCCGATCTTATTCTAGATTGCTCAGATAAAATTCTAGTCGATAATTGCTCAGAAGACATTTCAAGAGAAAAAAAGGCAACAGACGATTTTTCTTGTCGACTTAAAATAGTTTGTGCAGCGTGATATGCAATATTAGTTGCTAGAGCAGTTTTTCCCATGGAGGGTCTTCCAGCCAATATCACTAAGTCTGATTTATGTAATCCACCTAATTTTTCATCTAAGTCTGTCAAACCGGTTGGAACTCCAACAATCCCTCTATCGTTTTTCATAGCTAAAGTTGCCATTTCAATAGTTTGATCTAATGCTTGATTAAATTTTAAAAATGATTGGGAAAAGCTTCCTCTTTCAGCCAAGTCAAATAAAGATTTTTCTGTGCTCTCAATAATTTTTTCTGCGCTTTGATCTTTAGAATTCAAAGTTTCAGAGGATAAATTGTCTGAAATCATTACCAATTCTCTCCTCAAATACATTTCATGTATTACTTTGGCGTAATCAATTGCTTGTTTTACTGAACCGGAAAATCTTGTTAATTTTACTAAATATTCAGTCCCACCAACCTCGTTTAACATATTATCTTTTTCAAAGTAATTTTTTAATGTTATTGGATTAGCAATCATACCTTTATTATTTAAAGTCTCGATAACTTCATAAATTTTAGTATGAGCCGGGTCATAAAAGCTTGTGTGATTTATAATCGTAGAAACCTCATCAATAATATCATTATTGACTAAAATTGATCCTATTAAAGCTTGTTCTGCCTCAAGATTAGAAGGTTGTTTTTTACTTACACCGCTATTTGATAATTTAATCTTTTCCATCAAAATATATTAGATGGTCGATTAAACAATTAAAGTTAAAAGTTACACACCCTTTTTAGAGGTCTGTGGAAAAGTTATGCTGACTGAATTTTATCTATTTTGATAGTTATTTTCGCTGAAACTTCAGGATGGAACATTAAATCAGCTTTATATGTTCCAATTTTGTTTAACTCATTTTTTAAGATAATTTGAGAGGGTTTAATCTCGACTTTAATTTTTTCAAAAATTGCCGTTGATATTTCTCTTGGTTTAATTGAACCGTATAATTCACCATTTTCTTTGCTCTCTTTATTAAATTCAAATGACTTATTATTAATTAATTTAGCTGTTTGTTTTAATTTATTTTTAAGTTCGATATTTTTTTTATTTAATTCATCTTTTTTTTTCGAAACAAATTCTAAATTTTCTTTGTTAAACCTTAAAGCCTTTCCTTTTTTTAAAAGAAAATTTCTACCATATCCAGGTTTAACATTAACCTTGTCACCTATATTACCAAGATTCATTATATTTTCTAAAAGAATTAATTCCATAATTATATTAAACCTAAAATTTTTGCTTTTTTTATTTCTTTTGTTAGTTTTTTTTGTTTTCCACTTGAAACAGATGTTATTTTTGATGATAGAATTTTGTCATTTTCTGAAATATATTTCTTCAAAAGATTAATATTTTTATAATCTATAATTGGAGCATTTTTAACCGATAATGGACAACTTTTATTAAATCTACCGTCAGATTTTTGGAATAAACTTAGTTTATTTAGTGAATTACCACCTCTGTTTTGAAATTTTTTGTTTTTTCTTTTCATTTATTTTACCTTTTTAAAATATTCATTTTTAGTGTCTAAATTTTTGTATTTAACTATTAGATGTCTAATAATTGAGCTATCAATTTTAATCTTTTTATTTATTTCTTTTAGAGTCTCTTTATTTCCTTTGAATTTAAAATGAATATAAAATGCTTTGTTATATTTTTTTATCTTTCTAGCAAGATTTAACAGTCCCCACTCTTCAATTTTTATTACTTTGCCAGAGCTATTATTTATGAGATCGTTATATTTATCTTTAATATTGTCTAATTCAGATTTAGGTAAATCCTGCTTAGCGATTAAAGTATTTTCGTAAAATGACATAATTTAAAAATATCGTTTATTAATTAGCTTTAAAGTACATAATTGTAAAAAAAGCTTTATACTATACTAGATATTTATATCAATACTAATTATTTTAGATTAAAAAGCTAACAATATGAATGCTATACTTTTTCCAGGCCAGGGCTCACAAATAGTAGGCATGGGCTCTGAATTTTATAACAATTTTGAAATTGTGAAAAGAATCTTTAAAGAAGCCGATGATCAACTTAATTATAAAATTTCTCAAATTATTTTAGATGGACCAGAAGATAAATTAAAGTTAACTCAAAACACTCAACCAGCCATACTGACAGTAAGTTACGCAATTTTTTCTGTTTTAAAAAAAGAGTTTAACTTTAATTTTAAATCAACAAAATATTTTGCAGGTCACTCACTCGGAGAATACAGTGCATTATTATGCTCTGGTTCTTTAACTTTTAAAGACGCCTTATTTTTGCTTTACGAAAGAGGTAAATCTATGCAAGAAGCAGTTCCTGTTGGCAAAGGAAGCATGATTGCAGTTTTAGGATCGAAAATAGATGAAATTAAAAATTTTTTAGAGGAAGCTAAAAAAAAAGGTGTTTGCGAAATAGCAAACGATAATGCTGAAGGACAAACAATTGTTAGTGGAAATATAGAAAGTATAGAATTGTTTAAAAATATTTTAAAAGATAATAAAAAAAAATTTATACCTTTGAATGTTAGCGCACCTTTTCATTGCTCTTTAATGAGACCTGCAGCTGACAAGATGAAAGAAAAGATAAATTCAGTTAATTTTAAAAAACCCGTTTTTGACATTGTATGCAATGTTACCTCAAAACCTGAAAATAATCCTGAAAATATAAAAAGTTTATTAATCGAACAAATATATTCTACAGTAAGATGGCGGGAGAGTTTAATTACTATGTCTAACGAAAAAACGAATAATTTCATTGAAATAGGACCTGGAAAAGTTTTATCTGGAATGGTTAAAAGAACATTAAAAGATATAAAATGCTTTAGTATAAATACAATAGATGATATGAAAAAAACAATCGATGAATTTAAATAATAAAAAAGTCATTATTACCGGAGCCACTGGTGGAATTGGAAATAGTCTTGTTAAAAAATTTTCTGAGGCGGGTGCTAAGATATTGGCCACAGGAACAAAAGAAGATAAATTAAACATTCTTCAAAAAGAATTCGACAATATACAAGTAGAAAAGTTTAATTTAGGGGAACACTCCAAAATAGATCCTTTTATAGAATTAGCAAATCAGAAACTCGGAGGCTTGGATGTTCTGATAAATAACGCAGGTATTAATTTAGATAGTTTAACAATACGTCTCTCGGAAGAGAATTGGAAAAAAGTTTTGGACATAAATCTTACATCAACATTTTTAATGTGTAAATCTGCAATAAAAAAAATGTTAAAAAATAAATCCGGAAAAATTATAAATATTACATCAATAGTTGGTCATACTGGAAACTTTGGACAAACAAATTATTCTGCATCAAAAGCAGGAATAGTGGCATTTTCTAAAAGCCTTGCTTTAGAATATGCTAAAAAGAATATTAATATCAACTGTGTTTCCCCAGGTTTTATAAAAACTGAAATGACTGACAAAATTCCAGAGGAATATAAAAAAATGTTGATAAATAAAATACCCGCTGGGGACCTAGGTACCGGTGATGATGTTTCAAATTGCGTAGTATTTTTAGCTTCAGATTTGTCAAATTATATTAATGGAGAAACCATCCATATCAATGGTGGAATGTATATGGCTTGACAATTTCATTCAATAATCTAATAAGAAATTACTATAAATAAAAAAAAGGAATTAATGTCAGAAATAAAAGGAAAAATTAAAAAAATAGTTGCCGATCATCTTGGAATAGAAGAAGAAAAAGTTACCGAAGAAGCAAGTTTTATTGATGATTTAGGTGCAGATAGTTTAGATACTGTTGAATTGGTCATGGCTTTTGAAGAAGAATTTGGTTCTGAGATATCAGATAGTGAAGCTGAAAAAATATTGACAGTAGGTGATGCAATCAAATTTATTGAGAGCAAAGCTAATCAATAGTTATAAAAATAAAAATGAGCCATGATGTAAAAAATATCATGCTAATATTGTCATCTCCGTCTGGTGCCGGAAAAACAACAATAACAAAAAAAATCCAACAAAAATATCAGTCTTTCAAAATTTCTGTTTCGCATACTACTAGAGAACCAAGATCTAACGAAATTAACGGTATAGATTACAACTTTGTGTCTCATGAGGAATTTAAAAGACTAATTGATGAAAAACAATTTTATGAATATGCAAAAATTTTTGACAATTATTACGGGACATTGAAAAAAACTGTAGATGATTTAATTAAAAAAAATGATGTTATATTTGATATAGATTGGCAAGGAACCAAGCAACTTTCTCAATTTAAAAATTTAAATCTTGTAAAGATTTATTTATTACCACCTAATAAAGACGAATTAAAAAAAAGATTAATTAAAAGAGACTCAGATTCTCTTATTGAAGTAGAAAAAAGATTTAAATCTTTTGATGAAGATGTTACTCACTGGCAAGATTATGATTATGTGTTGATTAATGAAAATCTTGAAACTTGTTATAAACAAATAGAAAAAATCATCGCAAATCATAAAAGAGAATTTTCTAACTTCTCTCAAATAATTCAGTAATCTCATAATATTTTTCTGGTTTCACTTCTGAAGGTCTTAATTCTAAATTTAAATTGTTAAAAATCTTTTTATCATCAATTTTATTAAATATCTTTTTAATACTCTTATTAATCATTTTTCTTTTGTTAGAAAAAAATATATTTGTTATTTTTTCTAAATTATTGATGTCTTTTATATCATTAGGTTGATTGTTTTTAGGTTTAAAAAATAAAACAGTCGAAATCACCTTTGGTTTTGGAAAAAAACAATTTGGAGAGACATTAAATTTTTTTATTATTTTAAGTCTATAATTAGACAATATAGATAACCTTCCATATTTAGATGTGTTAAATTTTCCAATTATTCTATCTGCCATTTCTTGTTGAAACATAAATATTACATCTGAGTAGTTAGGAGGCCATGATTTAAACTTAATCATTTTAACTAGAATTTGAGATGAGATGTTATAAGGAAGATTTCCAAAAATAATACTATCTTTCTTAATTTTTTTTTCAATATCAAATTTTAAAATATCTTTATTTAGTATATTTACTTTTTTGTTTTTTTGATATTTTTGTATTAATTCTTTAAATAAAAAATAGTCTTTTTCTATTAGAGTTAAAGTTTTAGGTTTATTTTTTAAAATTTCATTAGTCAGAGCACCTCTGCCTGGACCAATCTCTAGCACATTTTTATCGCAAATATTTGTTAAACTAATGATTTTTTTAATAATATTATTATCTAATAAAAAATTTTGTCCAAGAGATTTTTTTGGAAAATTCATTAACTTAATTTATCAATAAAGTTTACACACTTAAGCAAACTCAAACAGTTTGCTTTATTTTTTCCAATTAAATCAACTGCAGGCCCATGGTCAGGTGATACTCTTATATACTTTAAACCCAAAGTAAGATTTATGGCATCAAATTTAAATAAAGTTTTAAAAGGTGTTAAAACTTGGTCATGGTAAGTTCCTACAACCACATCAAATTTTTTAAATTTATCAATAAATATTGTATCAGCTGATATCGGGCCTTCAATACTCAATCCTTTTTTTCTCAAATGTGTTATCGCTGGATAGATTTCTTTGATTTCTTTTGAGTTCTTTTTAAACTCACCATTGTGCGGGTTAAGACCTAAAACTGCAATTTTTGGTTTTTTCTTTAAAATTTTTTTATAAAATTTGTTTAATGTAGTTATTTTATTTATAATTAATCTTTTATTTATTGATTTAGTCACATCTTTCAAATCAATGTGTGTAGTTAAGGGAAGTACTGATAATTTTTTATTATATATAAGCATTACCTCAGAGTCTTTTTTAACTTGACACTTAGAGGCAAAAAATTCAGTTAAACCAATTTTTTTTGTTGAAGATATTAATTTTTTATCAATTGGACAATTAATTAGTCCTTTAACATTTTTTGAAGATGCTAATTCATGAGCCATATTTAAACTTTTAATAATATATTTTTCTGAATCTTTAATTCTAATTTTAAAGGGATATTTATATTTTAATGAGATATCAATAATCTTTAGTTTAGGGGAATTCATACTTGATGCAATATTTTTTACTTTAAGAAGAATATCTTTTTTTTTTAATTTTATTAATTGTTTAGAAATTAATTTATAATTACCAATTAAAAAAATATTTTTTTTTAATTTAATATTTAATTTATTCCATGTTTTATAAATTATCTCAGAATTTATACTAAAGGGATCTCCACTAACAATTATTATTTTCTTATTCATCTTATATTTATTAAAGTGTTATTCTTAATTTTTGTTAAATGACTATTAGCAAAAAGATTTAATAACTCGTTTTTTTTACTTACTATTATCTTATCTTTTATCAATTCAATATTTTTTTGGGTTAAATTAGTTTCACGCTTGTTTAATATTTTTAAAAACAAAATAGAATTTGCCCTCAAAATCGGAACTGAGATTTCATCTTTTTCCATTTTAGATAAAATTCCTGCAATTTTTTTAGATAAAGAATTGATACTAATCCATCCAAGTTTACCACCATCCATACTCGATGGTGAAATACTATATTTTATCGCTGCATTTTCAAAGCCTATTAAATCAATTTCTTGTTTTAATTTTTTAATTTTATCATCTGAGCCTGTTTTTTCGTTAAGCAACTCTATTTCGGCTAATTCATACTCAACAAGATTTTTTTGTTTTGCAATAATTTGTTTCAATTCATCATTTATTTGCTCTTTATCTAAAAAAATCTTTTCTTTGTACAGTTGATAGATTAATTTTTGCCATGCAAATTCAGTTTTAATTTCATCAACATATAATTCAAAATTAAGATTGTTGGACAAAAAAATATTTTTTAAGCCGTTTACGTCTGTATTATATCTTGAAGAAATTTTTGCCAAATGATCATTTACTGCTTGTAAATTTGTTGAAATTTTAACTCTATTTACCTCATTTTTTTTCAATTTATAGTTTACTAGGGATCTTAATGCAGATTGTTTATCATTATTCACATTAGATTGATTAATCTCTTGATTATTTAAAATTAGATTAGTGATAATTTTGTTTTTTAACTCATGAGATGTAATTATTTGATTTCCTATATTAGCTATAATTTTATTCTGAATATTTGCAAATGAGACATTTATTAATATTAAATAAGTGAGAATAATAAAAATTATCTTGAATAAACTTTTCATTTATTGGCTGAACGATGGAGAGTTAATATTACCAAAAGGCACTATGGTTACTTTAAACATTAGAGAATTTTCAGGTTCTAATTCTGAGTCATTATAGAATTCTCTTCTGTATACCAAACCAGCTCTTAGACAATCGTTTATATACTCGTAACTTAAGTTATAATATTCAGCAGAGTTTGTTATTAAATTCCGTTTAGTTGAAGCTTCAAATAAACCAGTTTCACCTTTAGAAATTTTTAGACCTGCTTTTAGATATTCTTGATTTCCAATGTGTTCTTTTTCCTCAAGATAATTTAAATTAAATTTAATAGGATTAAAATCAAATTTTGTCTCCAATTCATTGTAGTTTAGATCTTTATAATTTTGATCTAGTGAAAAATTATATGAAAAGTTGATATTATCATTTAATCTAAAATTAGACGAACCAACAACATCAGAAAATCTTTGATTTAAACCAGACGAAGAAGGCATGTTATTATTTTCTTTAACATTTAATATCTGTCCTAAAGAAAAATTTATTTTATTAAGATTATCTCTTTCGAATTTGTAATCAAACCCTAAGGTAGCACTTGATCCACTTTCAAAATTATTAACAGAGTCCAATCTATCAAGTGTAAAAATATTTAGATTGCTTAATCTTATTGAATCAGTCTCTTTTCTCATATGATCCGGTGAATATCTAAATAAGGCTTTAGGAGTTAAAAAGTGAGTTCCATTATCGACTGTTTTTTTGAATAAATCAATTTTAGTCAAAAATCCCAAAGCACCAAATAATTCACTTGTTGTATCATCTTTATATTCATCAGTATTTTTAGCCTCATAATTAACATTTTTTATTTTACCAAGAAAGCTTCCAGCCAAACCAGAGTCATAATTTAAATTTCTAAACTTCCAATCAATATTGTTAACGAAAAATTTAGTAAATTTGTTAGTATCGTAATTATGTACTTTTAGATTTGATTGAAAATCTGCATTACCAAATCTATTATTTGTAAATAAATTTTTATCTACAATAATTTCAGGAAGTATATATTCATATTTATCATTGTAATTATCTTTAAGGGTTTCATATGCGCTAGCCTTAAATCCAAAGAAAAGGTCTTCATCTTCATGAGAGAAGTTTAATGAATTTTCTAAAGAATCTGTTTCATATTCCACTAAATCAGTTTTTACTTTGTATAATCTTAAATATTTGTTATTTGAAACATTTTGAAAAGTTAATTCGAAATTATTTTCAGAATTATTGTTTCCCCTAAAACTTTTAATAAATTTGGTAAAAAAATGTGATTTAGAACCAGATGTTTTAGTAGAAGTTGTTTTTTTGTATCCCTCTGTATAACCAAAATCTGAAATAAGATAAGATTTTTCAAAAGCATGACGATATTCACCCAAAAATAAAGGATGTTCAGATGTAAATAATTTACTTGTTAATGTAAAATCTTTATTTTTTCCTAAATCCCAATAATATGGAACACCAAAACCTGCACCTAAATTTTTAGAGTCTGAAAAAGAAGGTGGTAAAAAACCTGATCTTCTTTCTACTGTTGGATCTGGATGAGACAACTTTGGAAAATAAAATATTGGTAAATCATAGATCTTAAGAACAGCATTATCATAATAAATTGTTTTTTTCTTTTTATCATGAATCATATTGTTAGCTTGTAATAACCAAGGAGGGCACTTATCATTTTTTCTGTAGTCGCAAATTGTAAAAACACTTTTTGAAAATTTGCTTTGATCTTCTTTAAAGTTCATAGTGTTAGCAAAAACTCTAGGTTTATTTTTTTTATTAATTTTAAATGAGTCTTGATTCAAAAATGCTTTTATATCTGTACCTATAATTTCTCTTTTTTTTTCATCAATATAAATCTGAGAAAAGTTATAGGAATTATTTTTTGTATCTAATAATTTTATATTTCCAACCGATTTAAAAAAATAATTTTTTGTAGAATATTCAAAATTTTCTAAAAATATTTCATTCTTATCTAAATCCTGAATTAAAGCTGGTTTATCAGACTTAATAAAAAAGTTATTATTATCAAAAATAATATCTTTGCCAGTCAATGAAATTCCCTCAGAGGTTAAAATAGTGGTTTCTCCTTTGCTTATAAGTAATTTTTGTTCCTTGTCATACTCTGCAAAATTTGTTTTAAATATGTTATTTTTAGTATCTGACGCAATTACCTCTCCCTTAAAAATTGTAGATTTTGTTTTTTTATCAAAAGTTATACTTGAAGCTTCAATATTCAAATTTTCTGCATTCGAATGATTTAAAAATGATAAACAGAACAAAAATATAATAATTTTATTTTTCATTAATTTGTAAAATTCCTATAGAGCTTAATAATCCAATTGTCACAACAGGTATCCAGGCTGATAAAGATAAAGATATCCTATCAGTTTGTCCTAAAGCTAAAGATAAATCTTTAAAGTAATATATTGCTACACAAGCTATTATACCCACAACTATAAATGTAAAATTGTTAGATTGTTTAAGTGCTCCCATAGTTAAAATTGACGAAAGAGCGGTCATTATAAATAAGAAGAAAGGTAAAGATAACATAGAGTTTAAATTTTGATCTAAATAGGATTTATTATAACCTTCATTTTGTAAATTTTTATAATTTAGTATCAAATCAAGAAATGACATTGTGTCAAAATTTTTGAACAAATTATTAATTTTTTCAAAGTTATATTCAGAATAAATCATTAAAGTTGAAACGGACTCTTTGATTCTTTTATCAATCAAATCGCTTTCAAATTTTTCTATTATAACATCATTTAAAACCCATTCATTTTCTGCAATATCTCCAAATTTTGCAGTAATTTTTTTATTCAATAAATAATTTTTATCCAAAATAAAAATTGAGATATTGGTAAGAATGTTACTTCTTGTTTTATCAGCTGAAATAATTCTGTACCCATTATCAGAGTTTTCTTTAATCCAAAGGCCATTTTTATTGATAGAAACAAGATGATCAATATCTAAAGAATAACGAGATTTTGTTTGTTCGTAATACTTCATCATCGTTGAGGTTATTGGATTCACTGTAAATAATATAAACCAACCAAGCATAAAACTAGATATGCCTAACATAAAAAATATTTTAAAATTTGAATACCCAAATATTTTTAATGTAATAAGATCTTTGCTATTCCTCAATTGCAAAAGAAACCACATGCTTGAAATAAATATAATAAACGGTAATAGTTTAATAATTAGACTGGGTATAAACAAAGAAGTAAGAACTAAAGGTAAAAAAAGTGAGCTGTTAATATTTTTAAAAAATTCTATTTCCTCAAATAAATTTAATATTATTCCGAAACTATAAAAAATTAATATTACTTTTAATATAGTTTTAAAATAATTTGACAATAAATACTGAAATAAAACTTTATTCATTTTACAATCGATTCATTTGAAAATTTATAGATTAATAAAAAATATATGATCGGAATAAGTACAAAAGGAGAAATTACAAATAAAATTCCAATTAATTTTGATATTCCTGTAAAACGAATTATTAATTCTGCATAAAGCAAAATTATAAAACTTAGGATAAAAATATAATATTTGTTAAAGTTACTTTTTTTTCTTACTTGATTTTTTATAAGTAAAAATGAACACAAAAGAGAAATTATAGGTATATAAAAAGGAAGAATAATTCTTCTATTTAGTACAGTTGTTATCTCGCTCTTTGTATTTGTATTACAATTAACTATTACATTAATTGAAGAGTCAGGAAATAAACTACATCTTAATAAATCTAAGGTTGAAGTTTCTTGAAGTTTAGGTTGTTTAATTGTGTCAGTTTGCAAATTTTTAAGGTCAATGTTTAGTTGTTCAAATTTTACTATATTATTTTTTAAGTTATTTTGATCAGTAGAGATAATTTGACCGTTAAATAATACCATTTTTTTTTCTCCAACAATTCCTTTTTCAGCCAAAATGGTAGTTGAAGATTTATTTGATTTATCTGATGTTAAATTTTTTAATGTATTTGATTTATCATGTATAAAAACATTTTGAATTTCATTCTTAAATTTTTTTTCAACCATAAACGTAAAGCCCTGGAAGGAGTCACTGAATTGTTTAACTCTTATTGTAGGTAAAAATGAATTAAATCCTTGAGTGCCAATCAAGACTCTAGATTTATTTAAAACTATAGGAGTAATTATAGAAGCACAAATCAAATAAAATATTAATACAAATGAAGATATAACAAGAAAAACATTTACAACCTTTATTTTTTTTACTCCAGATGTCCATAATATTATGAATTCATTTTCTTGAATTTGCTTTAAAACAAAAATAATAAGAGCCAATAAAAAAGACAAAGGTATAAATTTAGTCAATATTCCAAAAAGGTTTAAAAAAGAGTATTGAAAATAAGTTGAAACCGAATACCCACTTTCTACAATTAGGTCTAAGAAATTTACAGCTCTTACCGTCCAGGCAATTAAAGATAATCCAAGCAATATTATAAAAAATGTCTTAAGGATTTCTTTAATAAAATTTTGATAAATTTTGTTTTGTAGCATGGTAATTTAATGTATATAAATAAAGCAACCTTGCAAAAAATTCAATCTATGGTTTAAATAAGACCAATTTTCCGTTGAAAACAGATATATTAGGTCTTATATACCATTTTACTCAAAGAGATTTATTTGAAAATTTATGTCTATTAAAATCAATTATACAAAAAAAACAAGTCACAAGCCTTCAGGCAATTTGGTCTTATTTTCTAACGATAAGTTTAATATTAATAATCTAAAAAATGATCTTTCAAGCAACGAATTTTCTTACGTAAATGATTTGTTAAAAAGTAGTGATTTGAAAAAAAACCTATTTGTATTTGAAGTTAATTCAAAAAAAAAGATAGTTTTAATCTCAATTAAAAATAATTTAAAAACTTTTGATATAGAAAATCTTGGAGCAGAATTTTATGGACGTATTAATTATGGAAAAAATAGTGAGTATTTTATAATTTCAGAAAGTATTATGAGTAAAAATAATAATTTTTTAGGGCATTTCCTGCATGGAATGAAACTAAAATCTTATGAATTTAAAAAATATAAAACAAAAAAAGAAACAAGACTTATATCTTTAAACGTAGTTGGAAATAAAAAACCCTCAAATCAAAATCAATTAAAATTTAACGCATTAGAAGAGGGAACATTTTATGCAAGAGATTTAGTGTCTGAACCAGGAAATGTCTTACATCCCGATGAGTATGCAAAAAGATTAAGCACTTTAAGAAAAGATGGTTTAAAAATAAATATTTATGATGAAAAAAAATTAAAAAAATTAGGTATGTATGCCTTACTTGGTGTTGGTCAAGGAAGTGTAAGGGGATCATATCTTGTAACAATGGAGTGGAATGGAGCAAAAAATAATTCTAAACCCCTTGCTTTTGTTGGAAAAGGAGTTTGTTTTGATACGGGAGGATATTCTCTTAAGCCAGCTAGATTTATGGAAGATATGACTTATGATATGGCAGGTTCGGCTACGGTAGTTGGTTTAATGAAAAACCTAGCTTTAAGAAAAGCAAAAGTCAATGCAGTAGGTGTTGTTGGGCTTGTAGAAAATATGGTTAGCGGGAATGCACAAAGACCTGGAGATATTGTAAAATCTTATAGCGGTAAAACCATCGAAGTATTAAATACTGACGCAGAGGGCAGGTTAGTTTTAGCAGACGCATTGACTTTTACAGAAAAAAAATTCAAACCAAGATTTATCATTGATTTAGCAACTTTAACTGGTGCGATCATTGTTTGTTTAGGATCTGAGTATGCGGGTCTTTTTTCAAATGATGATAATTTATCTCAACAAATCTATAAAGCTGGCGAAAAGGTTGAGGAGAAGGTATGGAGAATGCCTCTTCATAAAAATTATGATAAACTTATGAATTCTAAAAATGCAGACATGCAAAATATAAATTACGTTGGTGGAGCTGGATCAACAACAGCAGCTCAATTTTTGCAAAGATTTATTTTAAATAAAACTCCCTGGGCGCATTTAGATATTGCTGGAATGGCATTCTCAAAATATGGAGGCGCTTTAAATTCAAAAGGAGCAACAGGATTTGGAGTAAGACTTCTTAACCAACTCATAGAAGAGAATTATGAGTAATATAGAACAAACTCTCTCAATTATTAAACCTGATGCTGTTGAAAGAAATCTAATTGAAAATATAAAGTCAATTTTTACTAGTAATAATTTAAACATTAAAGAGACAAAAAAAATACATTTGACAAAAGAAGAAGCAGCTGAATTTTATAGTGTCCATCAATCTAAACCTTTTTATGACAATTTATGTTCTTATTTATCTTCTGGACCCATTGTTGTTATGATTCTTGAGGGAGAAAATGCGGTGTTATCAAACAGAAAATTAATGGGTGCTACAGATCCAAAAAACGCAGAAAAAAATACAATAAGAAAGTTATATGGCATATCTATAGATAAAAATTCAGTACATGGGTCAGATTCTGTCGATAACGCAAAAAAAGAAATCAATTTTTTTTTTAAGAATTAATAATATCTAAAAATTTTTATAATTGCTTCAGAAAAAGCATTTTGTTCAAGTTTATGAGTTTTAATTTTTAAATTTTGTTCTTTATCTTTTTTATTTATAAAAAAAAATTTTTGTACAATAGATTTTCCACTATCTAAATTTTCATTAACAAAATGAACTGTGCAACCTGTTTTTGTCTCTTTATTTTTTAACACTCGTTCATAAGTATTTAGCCCTTTATACTTTGGAAGCAAAGATGGATGAATATTAATGATTTTTTTTCCGAATTTTCTTATAAAATTTTTTGATAAGATTTTCATATAACCAGCTAAACAAATCAAAGATATATTATGCTTTCTAAGTTCATTTAATATAAAATTTTCAAAATTTCTTTTTTTAGTGTTTATAATAAAAAAAGGTATTGAATTTTTTTTGGCGTGGTTAACACCATTTGCTTTTAAATTATTACAGACTACTAGATTAATATTTATCGGGAAATTAGTATCTCTAGATCTTTTTATTAAAGATTTTAAATTAGATCCGTAACCTGAAATAAAAACACATGCATTTTTTTTCACCATGATAATGAATTAACTAAATTAATTTTTTTCTTATCTTTTGAAATATGACCAATTTCGTATGGCATAAATTCTTTTGAAAAATATTTTTTGATTTGATTTTTTTTACTTTTATCTACGATTAAACAAAATCCAACTCCACAATTAAATGTTTTAAGCATTTCTGGATCAGAAATGTTTTTTGATTTTATCCATTTGAATACTCTTTTAGTCTTTATTTTAGATAAATCTATATTAATTGAGAGGTTTGTTGGAACTGATCTTGAAATATTCTCTATTAAACCTCCTCCAGTTATATGAGATGCTGAATTAATTAAATTTTTATTAACCAATTTCATTATTTCTTTGACATAAATTTTAGTTGGTTTTAGTAACTCTTTTCTTAAATTTTTATTTATTTTTACTTTTTTTAAAATTGATCTGATAAGGGAATATCCATTTGAGTGAATACCACTTGAAGGTATTGCCAATATAATATTTTTGTTTTTAACTCTAGTTTTATTTAATATTTTTTTTTTGGAAACAATACCAACGCTAAATCCAGCGAGATCAAACTTATCCTTTGAATAAATTCCCGGCATCTCTGCTGTTTCTCCACCAATAAGTTCACAGTCAGAAATTCTGCAACCTTTTAAAATACCTTTAAGAATTTTTTTAGTTTTGTTGAGATCAAGTTTTCCAATAGCGATATAATCTAAAAAAAATAATGGCTTTGCTCCTTGAACAATTAGGTCATTTACACACATTGCAACAAGATCTATACCTATTGTGTCAAATTTTTTAAACTTATTTGCCAAATCAATTTTAGTACCCACACCATCTGTACAAGAGATAATTACTGGTTGTTTAATTTTGATATTACTTATGTCAAAACTAGATCCAAAAGCTCCTATATTACTAGCATTAAAGGAAGTATTCCTTTTTTTGACATTTTTTTTGGATAATTTAGCAATGTGCTTAACAAATTTATTAGCTATAGAAATATCTACACCGCTTTTTTTATAACTATTTTGCATTTTTTTCATTTATAAAAATGGTAGTTAAAAGTATGAGAAATTTAATATTTATCAAATTCATTTTAATTGTTTTATTTCAAACTGGAAATGTTTTATCAGAAAATAACATTTTTAATGTTAATAATATTGAGATAAACAAAAAAACTTACAAAAATAAAGAAAAAATTATTGATCAGGCATTTAAACAGGGTTTTAATAATTTAACCAATAGACTTTTAATAAAAGATGATTTTGAGAAACTTTCAACTTCTAATTTAAATCAAATTAAAAATTTGATTTCATATTATCAAATCAAAGAAAAAGAAAATAAACAAAAAGATGAAGATACAGTTATAATTAACATTTTTTTTGATAAAGAAAAATTACATGATTTTTTTTATACAAGAAATATTCTTTATTCTGATTTAATTAATTCCGAAATAGTAATATTTCCGTTGTTAATTTATGAAAAGAAATATTTTATTTATAGTAAAAATTATTTTTATGAAAATTGGAATAATGAGACAGGCAATCCAAACAATTTAATTCAATATATTTTACCTGTTGAAAAGATAGAAAACATAGAAAGAATTGAAAGCAATAAACAAAATATTTTTAAACTCGATATTTCAAAATTTTTTGAAGAATACGATAATAATAATAAAGTGTTTGCTGCTATAGAAATTAATGAAAAAAATGCTAAAATTTTTCTAAACTCGATAATTGAAAATAAAAAAATAAACAAAACTCTTAAAATTGAAAGAAGAGATTTAAGTAAAAAAAAATTTTATGATAAAATAATTATTAAAACTAAAAATGTGATACAAGATTTGGTTAAATCACAAAATTTAATTGATGTAAGAACACCGTCATTCTTAAATGTAAAGATCAATCTTGAGAAAAGAAAAAAAAATAAATTTTTTGAATTTAATAATCGATTAAAAAATATAGATTTAATAGATAGTTTTTATGTACAAGAACTTAACAAAGATTATATCTTAATAAAAATTAAATATCTTGGAAAAATTACAAAAATTATTAAAAAACTTGAGGACCAAAATATGATTTTAAAAATGATTCAAAATGAATGGGAATTAAATATAATTTGAAATGAGTCAGCTTGTATTTAAATTTCCTTTCAAAATAAAATATTACGAACAGGATTATTATGTTTCAAGCAATAATTTTTCAGCTTATAAGTTAATTGAAGGCTGGCCAAATTGGCCACAAAAGTGGGTAAATATTTTTGGACCTAGAGGTTGTGGAAAAACACATTTAGCAAATATCCTAAGAAAAAAAATTAATTCTGTTGAAATTCTAGATGCAAACAAAATCAATAGCGAAATTATGTCAAAATTTAACAATTTTGAATGTCTAATAATTGAGGATTTTCAAAATAATATAAAAGAAAATCTTTTTTACTCAATATTAAATCAGTCTAAACAATTTAATAATTATATTTTAATAAATTCAAATTTTCCAATAAAGGAAATGCAATTTGAAACAAAAGACTTAAAATCTAGAACAGACAGTTTTTTAGGTCTAGGAATCGAATTACCTACCGATAGTTTATTAAGAGTAATAATTTCAAAAACATTTTCAGATAAACAAATTAATATTAGCCCAAAAGTCACTGAATATATTATTAAGAATATTGATAGGTCTTATGAGAAAGTATTCAAATTTATCAAAGATATTGACAACTTATCTTTATCTTCTGGAAAATCGATAAATATTAATTTAATAAAAAAAGTATTAATTAATGAATAAATATAGAACTCATAATTGTTACGAACTGAATGAAAAAGACACTGGGAAAATTGTGTCTTTATCAGGATGGTTACATAGAAAAAGAGATCACGGAAATTTATTATTTATCGATTTAAGAGACCACTTTGGTTTAACTCAATGCGTGATAGAAAATAAAAATAAATTCTTTCCAATTTTAGAAAAATTAAGATCAGAGTCCGTTATCACAGTTTCTGGAAAAGTTGTTAAAAGAGGAAAAGGAACAGAAAATTTAGATCTTGGCACAGGTAAAATCGAAATAGAAATACAATCTGTTAAAATTTTATCAGAGTCAAAAGATCTACCAATGCCAGTTTTCGGCGAACAAGACTACCCGGAGGATATAAGACTCAAATATAGATTTTTGGATTTAAGAAGAGAAGCAATGCACAAAAATATAATCTTAAGATCTAAAGTAATTTCATTTATTAGGGAGGAAATGTTAAAGTTAGGCTTCCTTGAATATCAAACTCCTATTTTAACATCTTCAAGCCCTGAAGGAGCTAGAGATTTTTTAGTGCCAAGTAGATTAAACCCAGGTAAATTTTACGCTTTACCTCAAGCTCCCCAACAATTTAAGCAATTAATAATGGTTTCAGGATTTGATAAGTATTTTCAAATCGCACCTTGTTTTAGAGATGAAGATGCTAGAGCAGATAGAAGTCCTGGTGAATTTTATCAACTTGATATTGAAATGTCTTTTGTAGAACAAGATGATGTTTTTAAAGTTATCGAAGCCTTAATGGTTAGATTATTTAAAAAATTTTCCTCTAAAAAAATGTTATATGAAAAATTTCCTAGAATTTCCTATCATGAGTCAATGTTAAAATATGGAACAGATAAACCAGACTTAAGAAATCCTTTAATTATAAGTGATGTGACAAACATTTTTAATAGAGAAGATGTTAAATTTGAAATTTTTAAAAAGTTAGTAAATTCAGGAGCTAAAGTTAGATGTATAGTTACTAAAAATACTAAAGATAAACCTAGAAGTTTCTTTGATAATATTGATAAGTGGGCTAAAGAACAGGGAGCATCTGGTCTAGCTTATTTTACACTTGAAAAAGATGATAAAATTTGCGGAAAAGGTCCAGTTGGAAAATTTTTTAGTGAAGAGTCCCTAAAAGAAATTATGAAAATTTCTAAAGCTGAAGTAGGCGACAGCCTTTTTTTCGCATGTGGTAAACAAACAGAGATAGAAAAAATTTTGTCAATTTCAAGAGATAAAATCGCAAAAGATCTTAATTTAATAAATAATGAACAATTCGCTTTTTGTTGGATTGTTGATTATCCTATGTATGAGTTAGATGATCAAACTAAAAAAATAAAATTTAGTCATAATCCTTTTTCTATGCCTCAAGGCGATATAGAAAAATTAGATTTCAAAAATCCTTTAAGTATTAAAGCGCAACAATATGATATTGTTTGTAATGGAGTAGAGCTATCTTCTGGAGCTATAAGAAACTATTTACCAGAATTAATGTATAAACTATTTTCAGTTGCCGGATATGGTAAAAAACAAGTAGATGAAAAATTTAGCGGAATGATAAATGCATTTAGTTATGGAGCTCCACCACACGGCGGGATCGCTCCAGGTATTGATAGAATTGTAATGTTATTAGCAGATGAAAAAAATATAAGAGAGGTAACTTTGTTCCCAATGAATCAAAATGCACAAGATCTAATGATGAAAGCTCCCTCCGAGGTAGATGAAAAACAACTTAAAGAACTCGGTTTAAAAAAGAATATTAAGAAAAATTAGCTTTTAGATTTTAAGTTAATTCTAACGTCTGAGAGATCAACTAGTTTTTCTTTATAATTGCTTCTTACAAAACCTTTTGAGGTGATATTTTTTACTATTTTCAAAAACTTCTCATCAGTACTATCATTATTTAAATCAGTTGTACTCGCTATAGAAGGAGTGTGAGCTAACTCTTCTTTATCTAAATAAGAAATTGCAAGTTCCCTGAAAACGTAGTCCAAAATTGATGACGCACTTAGTATCCTATCATTTCCTAATACATTTCCAGACGGTTCAAATTTTGTGTCAATAAAAGCATCAACATATTCATCAAGTGGCACTCCGTACTGTAAACCAAGAGATATAGCTATAGCAAAATTATTCATCATGGCTTTTACTAGTTCACCTTCTTTATTGGTATCAATAAAAATCTCACCAATTTTACCGTCATCATACTCTCCAGTATGTAAATATACTTTATGATCACCTATTTGAGCTTTTTGAATATAACCTTTTCTTCGATCAGGCATTTTGAATCTTGCTTTATTCTTAACATTTAAGGGGTTATTTTCGTTTACGACTCTTTGTTTATTAGAATTTAAAATTTTGTCTGTGACTGAAGAGGGTGAAAGTTTATCCTTTTCTTGAATGCTTTTAATAGGATCTTTTCTGTCTCCTATTTTTTTTGTTTTTCGATTATTCAATTTTACGTCAATAACTTCGACCTCTCCATCCTTCCTTTGGTCTATTTTGTCCAGCTCCTGATCATTAAGGCTTTCAAGCTTGTGCACTGTTTTAAATGTGCAAGTATAATATGTTTCAACTAAAAATTTTTTCATTTTTAAGGAATCTTTTGATTAAACATATATAGCAAAAATCATAGGTGTCTGGTATAAATATTTATACACTTATAAATTGTGTGGATTTAAAAATGTCTCTTAAAATTTTTTTTACGTGGTGGAATAGACAAACATTTGGAACTTTTTTAAAAACTTTGTTTTTCGGAAAATATGTTGGAAAAGACGAATTTGGAAACAAATATTACAAAGATAAATCAGATAAACGTTGGGTGATATATCATAAAAATATTGAGGCTACCAAAATTACATCTGATTGGTTTTTATGGATGCATCATACAATAGACAAAATACCAAACGATAATGAAAAGAAATTTGATTGGCAAAAAAAACATTTAGAGAATAAAACTGGTTCTCCGGACGCCTATAAACCTATAAAGATAAAAAAAAACAGCCAATTAAAAAAATACGAAACTTGGAAATGAAAAAAATCTTTTTTATAATCTTTTTATTATTTATTAATAATAATTTACCGGCAGAAGAAAAAATTCTAACATCTCCATTAATTAACCTAGAAGAGCTTAAACCTAGTTTTGAGGAAATAGACGAATCAGTTGAGGAGCCTCTAGATAATGAAATGATAAAGAATAAAAAACTATCACCTACTTATAATGCTACCAGTGTAGTACTAATCGGTTTAGATAAAATTACTGCTAAAACTTCAGAAATAAGGGTTAACATGGGTGAAACTACAAAATTTGGACCTTTAGAAATAAAAGTTTTAAAATGTGGAAAAATTATTTCAAATAATTTGCAAGATACAGTTGCTTACATACAAGTAAAAGATTTATCAGATAATGATGATGAAAAGGTTTTTATTTTTAACGGTTGGACTTTTTCTTCTGATGCAACAATTGCTCCTTTTGACCATGCAATTTATGACTTACAATTAATTAATTGTCATAACGTTTAATAAAATTTTTCTTTACCGAGCCAATTAGTATCAAAATTAGATTTTATAAATTTCTCATGTTTTAAAATCTTTTTATGTAGATCTATAGTGGTTGTTATTCCTTCCAAAACAAATTCATCTAATGATCTTAATGTTCTTTGTATAGCTTCTGATCTATTTCTTCCTTTACATATAACTTTTGCAATTAAACTGTCGTAATAAGGAGTAATTTTACACCCTTGAAAAATTGATCCATCGACTCTAGTTCTAAAACCCGAAGGTTGATGGCAAACACTAATTGTACCTGGACTTGGCTGAAAATTTAGTGCAGGATCTTCAGCATTTATTCGACATTCAATAGAGTGACCCCTTGGATCTATATCAGTTTGCTTTAAAGCAGTTTCACCTGTAAACGCAATCCATAATTGTTCCTTAACGATATCAATTCCCGTTTGAACTTCTGTCACTGGATGTTCAACTTGCACTCTTGTGTTCATTTCTAAAAAGTAGAATTTTCCATTTTCATAAATAAATTCTACCGTTCCTGCCCCCTCATATCCAATTTGTTCTACCATTTTAACTGTTTTTTCTAACAATTCTTTTCTTTGCTCTTTTGTTAATACAGGACTAGGAGTTTCTTCAATTAATTTTTGGTGCCTTCTTTGTACCGAGCAGTCTCTTTCGCCTAAATGGACTGTTTTGTTTTTTCCAGACATTATTTGAACCTCAATGTGTCTAGGATGTTTAAAATATTTTTCAATATATAGCTCGTCATTGCCAAAGTATTTTTTAGCTTCACTTTTTGCAGTTACGAACAAGTTTTCCAATTGACTTTCTTCCTCTACTATCTTCATACCTTTACCACCACCTCCACCTGCAGCTTTTATTAAAATAGGGTAACCAATTTCTTTACATAGAGACTTGGCTTCTGAAATAGATTTAACTCCTCCCTCAGAGCCTTCAATAATAGGCAAACCATATTTTTTAGCTATTCTCTTTGCTTCAATCTTGTCTCCCATTTTGGAAATTAAATTAGAACTTGGTCCAATAAATTTTATACCATGTTTATTTACAATATCTGCGAATTTTGCATTTTCAGATAAAAATCCATATCCAGGATGAATGGCTTCAGCACCAGTTAAATCTACTGCTGACATAATCGAAGAGATATTTAAATAACTATTTTGAGGCTGATGGGACCCTATACAAACACTTTCATCTGCTAGTCTAACGTGCATAGCTTCAGAGTCTACGTCAGAATGTACTGCAACTGTCTCTATACCCCACTCTTTACAAGCTCTTATAATTCTAACAGCAATTTCTCCTCTGTTAGCAATCAATACTTTTTTAAACATTATATTATTTTAAAATAATTAATGGTTGACCAAATTCAACTGGTTGGCCATCGTTTACTAAAATTTTTTTAACAATACCATCACTTGTAGAGGGTACATGGTTCATAGTTTTCATTGCTTCAACTATCATTACCGTTTGACCTTTTTTAACTTTGTTTCCAACTTCTACAAATTTTTTTCCACCTGGTTCTGGAGCTAAATAAGCAGTGCCAATAATTGGAGATTTTACTCTTATCCCATCACTCTCATCTGACTCAGTAAGGACTGCTTTATTTGGTGAAACAATTGATGAAGATTTTATTTGTTCAATTCCTTTTGATACTCTAGATACTTTTATTTTTGTTTGACCTTCTTGATATTCTAATTCTGTTAAATTAAATTCAGTTAATCTATCTACTAATTCTTTTATTAATTTTTTATCTATTTTCATTTCAAATATTTGTTCATAGCATTTAAAGCCATAATATAACCATCAGTTCCAAATCCACAAATTATTCCTGAAGCTAATTTACTTATCAAAGACTTATGCCTGAAATCTTCTCTATTGTAAATATTAGTTATATGTAATTCAATTATAGGTATTTCTAAGACCTTTAAAGCATCATGTATAGCAACTGAAGTATGAGTATAACCACCAGCATTTATTATTAAACCGTTAAAATTTTTTCTGGCTTTCTGTATCTCATCCACTAATTCCCCTTCGATGTTAGATTGAAATAAAGAAACATTAATATTATTCTTTTTAGCATATTTACCACAATTATCTTCAATATCTTTTAATGTTATATTGCCATATTTTTCTTTCTCTCTCTCACCTAAAAGGTTGAGGTTTGGTCCGTTAAGAATTATAATTTTATTCATCATAAATTTTATAAATTAATTAAATAACTCAATTATGGCAAAAATTCAATTAAATGGCAAAAAAGTCACAATAAGCAGTAAAGTAACCCTTCACGATTTACTTAAAAGATTTAAATTAAATAATAAAAAAATAGCTATAGAACATAATGGTATTATTATTCCAAAGATTAAACTTAAAAAAAAATTTTTAAAAAATAACGATAAAGTAGAAGTGGTATATTTTATAGGTGGAGGGTAATTTGAAGAAAGATATTTTTAAAGTAGCTAACATAAAACTGAATTCTAGATTAATAGTTGGTACTGGAAAGTATAAAAACTTTAAGGAAACAGCCCAAGCAGTAAAAGCTTCTGGTGCAGACATGGTTACTGTTGCAGTAAGACGTGTGAATATATTTGATAGGAAAAAACCAATATTAACAGATTATCTAAACCCAAAAAAAATTATTTATTTACCAAATACAGCAGGGTGTTTTAACTCACAAGATGCTTTAAGAACTCTCAGATTGGCAAGAGAAATGGGTGGATGGAAACTTGTAAAACTCGAGGTTCTAGGAGATAAAAAAACTTTATATCCGAATATGGTTGAAACTTTAAAATCAACAAAAATTCTCGTTAAAGAAGGTTTCAAAGTAATGGTTTACTGCACTGATGATCCTTTATTAGCTCGAAAATTAGAGGACTATGGTGCTTCTGCTATTATGCCGCTAGCTTCGCCAATAGGGTCTGGCTTAGGTATACAAAGTAAAGTTAATATATCTTTAATAATAAAACAATCAAAAGTTCCTGTTATAATAGACGCTGGGATAGGCACAGCGTCCGATGCTACAATAGCTATGGAAATGGGCTGTGACGGAGTTTTAATTAATAGCGCAATCGCTAATGCAAAAAAACCAATTATGATGGCCACCGCATTTAAGAATGCTGTAATCGCTGGCAGAGAGTCTTTTCTAGCAGGTAGAATGAAAAAAAATTTTTTTGCATCTCCAAGTTCGCCTACAGATGGTTTGATTTAGTTTTTTTTCTTCTAACCCACAAAGTTCTGAGCTTTTTGGTTTTTTTCTTTAGTACTTTAGTTTTTTTTATTTTTTTGGATGATGTTTTGCTTTCTTTTTTTTCATCCGAAGAATCAATATCCTTTTTAAAAATTTCATCAATACCATCAAATTTATCAAAATTTTCAATAGTATTTATTATCTTTTTTGACTTATTCAAAAGTTCTATTTTGTATTCAGGAATTATAAGTCTATTATCAGATGAAAATATAATTTTAAAAGAGTATTTTTTCTCAAAATATTCAATTTCTTTGTTCAAATTAGCTTTAATAAAAAGTTTTACTTTTTCAGGAATATAAGTTTTAATAATTTTTACTTTATTTGTAAAAGCTAATAATTCAATTTTTTTAATAATTTTTTGAGAAAAAGATCCTAGAGAAAGTGTTGTATTCCAATTTATTGAACCTTGTCTCAATCTTTGTCTTGTCATTTCGAGCAATCCAAAGTTACTAATTCTGCCAACTTGAATACGAGCTCTATCTTTTCTTATACTTTCTCTCATTTTTCTCTCTACATTTCTTCGATTGTAAAAATTGATCATATCTATGAAATCAACTACAATTAATCCTGACAAATCCCTTAATTTAATTTGACGAGCAATTTCCTCGGCAGCTTCAAGATTTGTATTAACAGCTGTTTTTTCTATATTAATTTGTTTAGTTGATTGACCAGAGTTGATATCTATTGCAACTAGTGCTTCAGTTGGATTAATTACAATATAACCTCCTGATTTTAATTTAACAGTAGGTTCAAAAATATTATTTAATTCTTTTTCTATTTTAGCGTCATGAAAAAGTGGAATTTTACCTCTATATTTTTTGATATTCTTAACATTTTTTGGCATTAACTCTTTCATAAATTTTTTGGCTTTTTGATATGCATCATTTCCATCTATAAATACATATTTCGTTTCATTATCATAAACATCTCTTAAAGTTCTTTTAATAATATCACCCTCTTCATAAACTAGTGAAGGAGCATTAGAGTCTAGAGCTTTAATACCAATTGTTTCCCAAGTTTTTAAAGTGTTTTGAAAATCTTTTTCTATCTCGTTTTTTGTTTTATTAGCACCTGCAGTTCTTACAATTACTCCCATGCTACTTGGGATTTCAATTTGATTTAATATATTTCTTATTTTTTGTCTGTCAGATGAATTAAAAATTTTTCTTGAAATACCTCCTCCTTTCGGAGTGTTTGGCATTAAAACTAAGTACTTACCCGCTAAAGAAATAAAGGTAGTAAGCGCAGCTCCTTTTTGACCTCTTTCTTCTTTAATTACCTGAATAAGTATTACTTGCCCAGGTTTAATTACTTCTTGAATTTTATATCTCTTTAATCCAAATGAAGAATTTAGTTCTTCTCTATAATTTTTTTTGATTTGTTCATCATTTTTAAGTGAATTTTTATCATCCTCTATTTTTTCATCATTTTTTTGGATTTGATTTCCATTTTCTTTGTCGCTTGATATTTCTTCTATATTTTTGTTTTTTAGATTTTCTCTAATTTTTTCTTCAGCACTTTTTATTTTTTCTTTATCTTCAGCTGGTACTTGATAATAATCTGATTGAATATCGTTAAAAGCCAAGAAACCGTGTCTAACCCTGCCAAAGTTGACAAAGGCGGCCTGTAATGATGGCTCAACTCTACTTACGGTACCTAAATAAATATTATTTTTAAAGTTTAATTTATTTTTATCTTCAAATTCGTATTCTTCAATTGAATTATCTGATTTAAGAACAATTCGAGTTTCATTTGGATGCGAAGCATCAATATAAAGATTTTTTTCCATTTTAGTTGAATTCCTTTTAATCTGTTGAAATTTGTAATTTTGGTTATAAACATATGATAACAATATACAATTTTATGACTAATTGCACTTATAATAATTTTGTAATGCCCTAAGATAGCCAGATTTAATGCATTAAGATATAATGAATGTTTAAATATTTAAATTTTTCGATAAAATTTTTTATAATTTTAGCTTTAATTTCATTATTTTTTGCTTTTTCTACTCTATGGTATTTTTCGATAGGCCTTCCAGACTATAAGAAGCTATCTAATTATCAACCTCCAATCTCTAGCAGAGTATACTCAAATGATGGAAAATTAATTGCAGAATATGCTTTAGAAAAAAGATTGTTTATTCCCTTTGAGTCAATTCCAAAAAAGGTGATTAATTCTTTTTTATCAGCAGAGGATAAAAATTTTTTTAATCATCCAGGGATAGACGCCAAAGGAATTGTTAGAGCAATTGTAAAAAACTTAAAGAATATCAGGGATAATAAGAGACTAGAAGGTGCATCTACCATTACACAACAAGTAGCCAAAAATTTTTTATTAACAAATGAGGTTTCGTTAAATAGAAAAATAAAAGAAGCAATATTAGCTTTCCGTATAGAAAGAGCTTACTCAAAAGAGAGAATTTTAGAGCTGTACCTTAACCAAATTTATTTAGGGCAGGGAACTTATGGAATTGCCGCTGCTAGTTTAGAATATTTTGATAAATCAGTTAAAGATTTAAGTTATACGGAAGCAGCTCTTTTGGCTGCTTTACCTAAAGCTCCAAGTAAATATGACCCATTTAGATACCCCGATGTTGCAAAATTTAGAAGAAACTTAGTTTTACAAAATTTAAAAGACAACAAATACATTTCTCAAGAAGAAATGAAAACATTTAAAGACTCTTCCATAAGTTTAAAAAGGAGAAAAATTGAAATTTTGAATGAAGCTAATTCTTATACGGAAGAAGTTAGAAGATCTATTAAAGAAAAATATGGATTTAAAAAACTTTATTCAGAAGGACTTTCGATTAGAACACCTTTAGATATTAGATACCAGATTCAAGCAATTAATTCTTTAAGAAAAGGGATAGAGGCTTATGACAAAAGACATGGCTGGAGAGGTGCAGTAACAAATAAGTATAAAGATTCAAATTGGGAAAAAAAAATAAACAATTTTAAACTAGACCCAACTTTAAATTGGATAAAAGCAGAAATTTTAAATGTGAGTGAAAATGGAATAAAGTTTAAAACTTTTCAAGGAATTGAAGGTAATATTTACTTGAGCCAACTTAATTGGGCAGTACCAAAGAAAAATAAGATTTCAGATAAATTCTATGTTGGAGATATAATTTTTATAAAAAAGAACAATAGTAGTTGGAATTTAAAACAATACCCAAAAGTTAATGGTGGAATAGTAGCTCTTGATCCTTTTAATGGAGATATAAAAGCATTGGTTGGAGGTTTTGATTTTAAATCAAGTGAATTTAACAGAGTCACACAAGCAAAAAGGCAACCTGGATCTGCTTTTAAGCCAATTGTTTACGCTGCTGCTCTAGAAAACGGATACTCTCCAAATTCTATAGTTCTAGATGCACCATTTGTTGAGAGTCAGGGAATAGGATTAAAAGATTGGAAACCCGAAAATTATGGAAAAAAATTTTACGGACCTTCAACTTTAAGAAAAGGAATTGAATTTTCAAGAAATTTAATGACTGTAAGAATTGCAAAAACATTAGGGTTAGATAAAATTTTAAATTTATCAAATCAATTAGAAATTTACGATGATATACCTGAATTATTGTCTGTTTCATTGGGTGCTGCAGAAACTTCTCTACTTAATCTTACTACGGCTTACGCTTCATTTGTTAATGGAGGTAACAAAATTGATGCGAATTTAATTAGCAGAATACAAGACAGAAGAGGAAAAACAATTTTCAAATTAGATAATAAAAAATGTTTAGGTTGTGATAAATATTTAAATGACTCGGATATATATCCATCAATTGAATATAAAAAAGAAAGAATATTTAGTGAGGAAACTGCTTATCAAATAACTTCAATTTTAGAGGGCGTTGTCAAAAGAGGTACAGGAAAAAAATTAAGAGATTTAAAAGTTCCCTTAGCAGGAAAAACTGGAACTACCAACAAAAATTATGATGCATGGTTCATTGGTTATTCCTCTAATCTTGTTATTGGAGTATACATAGGTTTTGATAATCCAAAAACGCTAGGCAGATTCGAAACTGGATCAAAAGCAGCTTTACCAATTTTTAAAGATTTTGTTAAAAATTCTTTATATAAGGAGGATTTTAAAGAATTTAAAATACCTCAAGGAATATACTTAACTTCTCTAAACTACGATACTGGTTTAAAATCTACTTTAGGTGAAAAAGATACAATTATTGAAGCACTAAAAGCAAAAGATATTAACAATATTTATAATAACAAATTAATTTCGATAAATAGTTATGATAAACTAGTTAAATATAGGCAATTTTATTAATGCAAAACTTTGAAAACAAATTAATCAAACTAGAAAAATCCTTAAATAATATAAGGGGGTATCTTTGAAAGCAATAATATTGAGACAAAATTAAGAGAAATTGAAAAGACACTTTTAAACAACAATTTTTGGAAAGACAAACTCAAAGCAAAAAAAACTGTTAGAGAGAAAAAAATTTATGAGGATATTCTCAACTCTTTTCAAAACTCATTAAAAGATATAAATAATTTAAAAGATTTATATAATCTTGCGCAAGAAGAAAAAAACGAAGATATTTTGCTAGATTGTGAAATTAAATTAAATCAATTATTGAAATCTATCAAAGAAAATGAAGTAAATTGTTTTCTGTCTGGAGAAAACGACAATTTAAACATTTATCTTGAAGTTCATGCAGGTGCGGGTGGAACAGAAAGTCAAGACTGGGCAGATATGTTAAGAAGAATGTATTTGAAATGGTTTGATAAAAAAAAATTTAAATATGAAATAATTAGCGAGCACAAGGGGGAAGAGGCTGGAATTAAATCATCTACATTAAGAGTAAGCGGAAATTATCTTTATGGACTAATGAGAGCAGAGTCTGGAGTTCATAGATTAGTAAGGATTTCCCCTTTTGATAGCGGTGCTAGAAGACACACAAGTTTTGCAAGTGTATGGGTTTATCCAGCAGTAGAAGACGATATTAATATCAAAATTGACGAAAAAGATTTACGAATTGATACTTATCGATCTAGCGGAGCTGGTGGCCAGCATGTAAATACCACTGATAGCGCAGTAAGAATAACTCACACTCCTACAAAAATTGTTGTCCAGTGCCAAAATGAAAGATCTCAACATAAAAATAAAGATACTTGTTACAGAATGCTTAAAGCTAGACTTTATGAACATGAAATTCAAAAAAGAGAAAAAAAGAACATAGAAGAAATGAGTTCTAAAACAGATATAGGGTGGGGCCATCAAATAAGATCTTACGTTCTTCAGCCTTATCAACTTGTAAAAGATTTAAGAAATAAAGTAGAAAATACCAATCCAAAAGATGTTTTAGACGGGAACATAGATGAATTTATTGAAGCGGGGATCATGAATAAATAATGAAAAAATTTTTTCTTACAATATCTATAACACTAATTTCATTTTTATTTTTAGTAATTTTGATACTTGCAACAATAGGTTACGAAACAGATAAATTTAACAAAATAATATCAGAGAAAATCTCAGAAAATAACAAAAACATATCTCTCAAGTTAGCAAAGATTAAATTTAAATTTGATATTTATGATTTAAAATTATTTTTAGAAACAAAAAACTCAGAGATAAATTATTATAATGTCAAAGTTCCTATAGAGAAAGTAAAAACTTATTTAAACTTTTTGTCTCTAGTAAATTCAAAACCAAAAATTGATAAAATTGATTTATCTTTGAAAGAAATAGATGTTGATAAACTTAAAAAAATAATCATTAAAACAAAACCATCAAGTTTAAATAGTTTAATTGTAAATAGAGTAATTAAAGGAAAAATGCAAATGAATTTAGAATTATTTTTTCAAGAAAATTTAAAATTAGAAAATTTTATTCTCAAAGGTTCAGTGAGTAAAATGAGTGGAAAATTTAAAGAAAAATTAAAATTTAAAGATACAAGTTTTAATTTTTTTGCGGACTCATCGGATATAATTATCAAAAATATTAAAAGCTCTACAGTTGGAGTTAATATAAAAGATGGAAGTTTACAATTTATAAAAGGAAAAGATATTAAAATAAATTCTGAATTTACGTCGGAAATTAACTTAGCCGGTGATGATATTAAAAGATACTTACCGATGTTTAAGAATCTAAATTTTATTAATCAAGATACGAAGCTCATTGCAAATATTGATAATTTTATAAAAATATCATTTGATAAAACATTTAAAGTGATAGATTACGAGTATAATAATAAAGGCAAAGCACAAGAACTTTCATTTAAATTTGAGAAACCGATAAAAAATCTTTTTTTAAAAGATAATATCAATGATTTATTTCTAAAAGATACAATTTTTGACACTTATTTTAATTCATATAAAAAAAATGGATTAAACACTTCTGGCACTTATAGTTTAGATAATAAAAACTTTCAAAAATTCAACTTAAAGAATAATTTTATAAATAAAGATTTATTACTTGATTTGTCATTTGATATACAGGATGAAATTAATTTTGATTTAATTAACTATAAAAAAGAAAAAGACAAAGTCGCTAACATAAATATAGATTTAAAAAGACAAAAAAACTTCCTTCAAATAAAAAGATTTGATTACTCAGAAAATAAGAATGTAATTTCAATCGAAAATCTTGAAATTGATAAAGATAAATTTTCATCTTTAAAAAAGATTAAAGTTAAGACTTACCATAAAGATAAAATAAAAAATGATTTTACTTTTGAATTTGGAAAAAAGATTATCATCTCAGGAAATAAATACGATGCGAATAATCTTAATAAATATTTTAATACAACAAACAACAATAACTATTTTAAAAATCTAAATAAAGATATTGATATTGATTTAAAATATATTGAGACTCCGATGTCAAAAAAATTAAATAATTTTAAGTTAATTGGTGTGATAGAAAAAGGCAAATTCGTAAAAATTATGTCTAAAGGTGATTTCGGAAATAACGAATATTTAGATATTTCAATGAAAAGTGATGAAAAAACCAAAAAAAAATATTTAGAAATATATTCAGACTTACCGCAACCTTTACTCTCTAATTATAGTTTTTTCAAAGGTTTATCTGGTGGAATTTTAACTTTCTCATCAATAATTGAAAAAGACTCATCCACGTCAAAACTAATCATTGATAATTTCAAAGTTATAAATGCGCCAGGAGTAGTAAAGCTTTTATCTCTTGCTGATTTTGGAGGACTTGCGGATCTTGCGGAAGGAGAGGGTTTATCATTTGATAAAATGGAAATCAATTTAGACAATGAAAAAGGATTTTTGAGATTAAATGAACTTTATGCAGTTGGTCCAAGCATTTCAGTTTTAATGGAAGGATATAAAGATCAGAGGGGTTTAACCAGTTTAAAAGGCACATTAGTTCCTGCTAAAAATTTAAATAAATTATTGTCCAAAATACCAGTTATAGGCAAAATTATTATTCCAGATGAAATTGGGGAAGGGTTGTTTGGAGTAAGCTTCAAAATGAAGGGCCTGCCTGGTGAAATTAAAACTTCAATTAATCCAATTAAAACATTGACACCTAGATTTATTACTAAAGCATTAGAAAAATCAAAGGATCCTAAATAATTTTTAGAATGTAATGTTTTTTTTTACCAAAAGAAATCTTCAAAATCTTATCATCACCAAAATCTTCAATATTTACAGATTTTTTTTCATCATATAAAACTATATTATTTATCTTGATTGCATTGTTTTTAATCGCCCTTCTTACTTCACTTTTTGAGGAAAAAATTTTATTAGAGGCAAGTAAATCAAGTATATTAATTCCGTTAATTAAATCTTTTTGATTTATTTTAATTTCGGGAAGATCTTTACCAAAACCTCCTGATCCGAAAGTTTCTTTAGCAGTTTTTTCTGCGGTTATAGAGGAATTTTTTCCATGAAGTATCTTAGTAGCTTCGTTGGCTAAAAGAATTTTTAATTTATTTATATCTCTCTCTTTTTCAATAAGTTTGTTAATCTCTTTTGTTTCGATTTCTGTAAAAAAATTCAAAAATTTTTTTACATCTCTGTCATCAGTGTTTCTCCAAAATTGCCAATAATCGTAAGAGGAAAATAAATCTTTATTAAGCCAAATTGCTCCTTTTTCTGTTTTACCCATTTTTGCTCCTGAGGCTAAAGTTATTAAAGGTGTTGTTAGACCAAAAGCCTCCTTTTTTATCAATCTTCTAATTAAATCAACTCCGCTAACAATATTACCCCATTGATCTGAACCACCTATTTGCAAAATACATTTTTTTTTCATAAATAATTTATAGAAATCATAAGCTTGAAGTATCATATAATTAAATTCCATATAACTTAACGAATGTTCTCTTTCTAATCTTAACTTGACACTGTCAAAAGTTAACATCTTATTTATTGTAAAGTGAGCTCCGATATTTCTTAAAAATTCAATGTAATTTAAATCACCTAGCCAATCATAATTGTTTACAAAAATTGGTTTTGTCTTGTTATTTTTAGTTTCTAAAATATTGGAAAAAATTTTTTTTATACCTTTTATATTTTTGTTGATTTGTTTTTCAGTTAAAATTTTTCGAGTTGAATCTTTTCCCGAAGGATCACCAATTAATGTTGTACCCCCACCCAGAAGCACAACCGGACGATGTCCATATTTTTGCATTAATTTTAAAACCATTATTTGCAACAAGCTTCCCACGTGAAGACTTTGAGCTGTACAATCAAAACCAATGTAGGCAGTTATTGACTGTTTATTGGAAATTTCAATTAATTTATCTAAATCTGTGCATTGATTGAGATAACCTCTAGATTGCATTTCTGATAAAAAAGTATTTTTCATAGAACAAATTGTTTAATCCACTATTATACAAAAATTATTATAAATAAATAAAAATATGAATAAAGAGTATACATCTTTAGGTTTAATGAGTGGCACATCTGGTGACGGTGTTGATGCTTCTATAATTCAATCTGATGGAAACACTAAGTATAGAGTCTTAAAAGATAAGTATTTTGAATATGACGTTGGAATTTATAATAATATTCATCATTTAAGAGAGAAAATCAATAATTCCAAAGATCTTATTAAATATTCAGAGGAGATAAATTCATTAGAAAAACAAATAACCATTTTTCATGCCAAAGCAGTTCAAGAATTAATAAAATCAAACAAAATTGAAATTATAGGATTCCATGGACATACAATTTTTCATAATGGAGAAATAAAAATTTCCAAACAATTAGGAGATGGACTACTGCTTTCTCAACTGACAAAAAAAGATATAGTATTTAATTTTAGACAAAACGATTTAATAAATGGAGGAGAAGGCGCTCCATTAGCTCCAATTTTTCATAAACTTATTGCCGATCAGTACAATTTTAATTTACCAATATGTATCTTAAATATCGGAGGTATATCAAATGTAAGTATTATTGGTGAAACTACTAATGAACTAGGATTTTTTAGCAAAGACATAGGACCAGGAAATTGTATGATTGATAATTGGGTAAGAAAAAATTCTGATCAAAAATATGACAAAGATGGTTATCTTGCTGCCAGAGGAAAAAAAAATGAAATAATACTAGAGCAAGCTCAAGAATTATTTTCTAACAAAAATGATCATAAAAGTATTTCTTATGATGTAAATGATTTTGATATTTCATTTGCCAGAGGTCTAACTTTACAAGATGGAGCTGCTACTTTAACAGATTTTACTGCTCAAATAATTAGTTCTTCTTTAAAAATGATTTTGTCAAAAACACAAAATAAATTTTCTAAAGTACTAATTTGTGGAGGTGGCAGAAAAAATAAAACTTTGGTTTCGAAGATTAAAGATTATAGCTCTAGTAATTTAAGTATAGAACCAATAGATAATAAAGGTGTTGATGGTGACTTTGTTGAGTCCCAAGCTTTTGGTTTTCTTGCTATCAGATCAAAATTAAAATTGCCAATCTCTTTTCCTGAAACAACTGGGTGTAGTAAGCCATCAATAGGAGGTGAATTTATCAAATACTAGATTAGTGCTGTTTTTTCTTTAATATATTTTTCAATTTCTGAAACAAGTTCTTTTTCTTTATTTTTAAAAAAATGATTTGAATTCTTTATTTTTGAAAAAAGTACTTCTACACCTTTTTGACTTTTAATTCTATTATCTAACTCAATGATACTTTCTTTTGTTACTAATTCATCATTTTCACTATAAATTACTTGACCGGAAGTTGGGCAGGGAGCTAGAAAAGAAAAATCGTAAACATTTGGTTGAGGAGAAACAGCAATAAAGTTATTCACCTCAGGCCTTCTCATAATAAGTTGCATACAGATTAATGAACCGAAAGAAAATCCCGAAACCCAACATTGACTATAATCTAAGTTCTGTCTTTCAATCCAATCGAGCGCAGCAGCTGCATCAGATAATTCCCCTTGACCGTTATCAAATACTCCCTCACTTTTTCCGACTCCTCTGAAGTTTACTTTAATTACAGAAAAACCATTTTTTAAAAAAATATTGTACATTAATTGAATTACTCTATTATTCATTGTACCTCCATATTGTGGGTGTGGATGCAAAACAATGGCAACAGGAGAACCAAATTTTGGATTTTTATAGTACTTAGCTTCCAGTCTTCCCGCAGGTCCGGGGATAAATATCTCTAAACTTTTTGGTTTCATTTTAGTAATGATTATTATTTTCAAAAAAAGATGAACTTTATAACACGTTTTAATGCGGCAAATATATTTTTTTAATTCCGACTATTGCAGTAGGAATTGTTTAAAAATTGTTGTAATACAACGTTTATATTATGAAACTTACTACAAAAGGAAGATACGCAGTTATGGCTATGGCCGATTTAGCATCCAATGCCAAAGTTGGCCCAATCAGCTTAACAGAAATATCTACAAGACAAAACATATCTTTAGCTTATTTAGAACAAATTTTTATTAAATTAAAAAATAAGAAACTTGTTAAAAGCGCAAGAGGAGCATCTGGAGGTTATATTTTAGAAAAACCTGCATCAGAAATAAACTTATCTAATATTATCTATGCGGTAGATGAAGAAGTAAAAATGCTTAACTGTAAAAAAAATTCTAAAAAGGGTTGCAACAATAAATCCACAAAATGTATTACACATAATTTATGGGATGAACTCGATCAACATATCAATAGTTTTTTTGAAAGAGTAAAATTACAGGATCTTGTTAAACAAAATACGAATTAATAATATATTATGAAAAATCAAGAATTAGATCAAAACAAAGAATACAAGTACGGTTTTACTACCGATATAGAAAATGTTAAAGCACCAAAAGGCCTATCAGAAGAAACAATTAAATTTATTTCAAAGATTAAAAAAGAGCCTAAATGGATGTTAGATTGGAGACTTAAAGCATATAATAGACTTAAAGTTTCAAAAGAACCAAATTGGCAAAAACCAAAATATCCAAAAATTGATTATCAAGATTTGTATTACTATTCTGCTCCGAAAAGTATGAAAGACAAACCAAAATCTCTAGATGAAGTAGATCCTAAATTAATCGAGACTTATAATAAACTCGGAATACCCTTAAACGAACAAAAAAAGTTGAGCGGTGTCGCAGTTGATGCTGTATTTGATTCTGTTTCTGTTGCTACAACTTTTAAAGGAGAATTAACAAAAAAGGGTATTATTTTTTGTCCGATTTCAGAAGCAATACAAAAACATCCTGATCTAGTAAAAAAATATTTGGGTTCAGTAATTCCAATTTCAGATCATTACTTTGCCACTCTCAACTCTGCTGTATTTACTGATGGATCATTTGTTTATATACCGCCAAATACTAGATGCCCTATGGAGCTATCAACTTATTTTAGAATTAATGCTGCAGAAACCGGTCAATTCGAAAGGACTCTTATAATTGCTGATAAAGGAAGTTATGTAAGTTATTTAGAAGGATGTACTGCTCCAATGAGAGATGAAAATCAATTACACGCTGCTAATGTAGAACTTATTGCTTTAGATGATGCTGAAATTAAATATTCGACTGTTCAAAATTGGTATCCAGGAGATAAGGACGGTGTAGGAGGTATATATAACTTTGTTACTAAACGTGGTGCATGTAGAGGGAAAAATTCCAAAATTTCTTGGACTCAAGTCGAAACAGGATCTGCAATAACCTGGAAATACCCTAGTTGTATTCTACAAGGAGATAATTCTGTAGGTGAATTTTATTCAATAGCCATTACAAACAATCATCAAAAAGCTGATACTGGAACAAAAATGATTCATCTTGGAAAAAATACGAAAAGTAAAATTATTTCAAAAGGAATATCGGCTGGTAAAGCAGATAATACTTATAGAGGATTAGTTGATATAGGAAGAAAAGCATTAAATTCTAGAAACTACACTCAGTGTGACTCATTATTAATGGGTAATAAATGTGGTGCTCATACTGTTCCATATATAAAGAATAAAAACTCCTCATCAACAATAGAACATGAAGCTACGACTTCAAAAATCAATGAAGATCAATTGTTTTATTGCAATCAAAGAGGTCTAAACCAAGAAGAAGCTGTTAGCTTAATAGTTAATGGTTTTTGTAAAGATGTTTTACAGCAATTACCAATGGAATTTGCAGTGGAAGCGCAAAAACTAGTGGGTATTAGTTTAGAAGGAAGCGTAGGCTAATGTTAGAAATTAAAAATTTAAATGCTTCTATAAATAATAAGGAAATTCTTAAAGGTTTAAATATATCTATCAAACCTGGAGAATTACATGCAATTATGGGTCCAAATGGTTCTGGAAAAAGCACCCTAGCAAATGTTCTTTCAGGAAAAGAAGGATATAAAATATCTGGTGAATTAAATTTTTTAGGAAAAAATCTTAATGAAATACCAATTGACGAAAGAGCACAAAAAGGCATCTTTTTAGCGTTTCAATATCCAACAGAGATACCTGGAGTAAATACAAGTAATTTTCTTAGAACTTCACTTAACAAAGTACGTAAAGCTCAAGGGAAAAAAGAAATAGATGCTTTATCATTTATAAAATTAGTTAAAGAAAAAACAAATGAACTTGGTATGGATGAAAAAATGTTATCAAGACAATTAAACGTTGGATTTTCAGGTGGAGAAAAGAAAAAAAATGAGATTTTGCAAATGAAAATTTTAGATCCAAATTTGATTATTCTTGATGAAACAGACTCAGGACTAGATATTGATGCTTTAAAAATAGTTGCTGATGGCGTGAATTCTTCACGGGATAGCAAAAAATCATTTTTAGTTATTACTCATTACCAAAGGCTATTAAATTTTATTAAGCCTGATTTTGTTCATGTATTAGCAAATGGAAAAATAGTTAAATCTGGAACAAAAGAATTAGCAATGCAGTTGGAGAAAACAGGTTACAAGGGAATAAATTAAAATGTTAAATTTTAAAATTGATACTAATAAAATAGACAAAATAGGTAAATTTACCAAAGAAGAAAAAGATTTTAGAATAAAAAATTTAAATTATTTTAATGATATTGGATTTCCTAACAAAAGAAATGAGGACTGGAAATTTTCAGATTTAAAAGAAATAGTTTCGAAAAATTTCAATAAACTAAACTTAAAATTTGAAAAATCAGAAAAACCAAAAATAGATTTCATAAAAGACTTCGAGCATAATTATATTGTCATCATTAATGGTGAATTAGTATCTAGTGATTTTAAATATGAGGAAAAAAATAAGATTGAGTTACAAACTTTTATAAATGATGACTATTCTGATAAAAATGAAAAAAATCCAATGATAAATCTTAATCATGCTTTGTCAGATAAAGGTTATTTTTTAGAAGTCAAAGAAAACTATAAATTTAAAAAAATTTTAGTAATTTATTATTTATTTACTGGGGATTTAGACGAAAATATTTTAAATAGTAAAAATAAAATTAAAATTGGAAAAAATTCTGAACTTCATTGCTTGGAATTTGTAGTTAATGATTCAAAAAGAAACTTCTTTAATAATGTTTATGAAGATATTATTTTGGATGACTCAGCAATTTTAAAAAATATTTGTCTTCAAAATAGTAAAAGCTTAGGGTATTTTCATAAATATTCAAAAAATAAATTATCTTCACAGTCAAATTTAACCTCATTTATTTTTCCAACTGGTCTTAAATTTTATAAATTAGATCTAGAAATTAATTTAGAAGGCGAAAGAAGTGAATGTAATTTACAATCAGCGTCCTTTTTGAATAATAATGAACATCAAGAGGTGAAAACACGAGTTAATCATCTTTTCCCAAATTGTAAAAGTTATCAGAAAGTAAAAAATGTTTTAACCGCAGATAGCAAAGGTGTTTATCAAGGTAAAATTTTTGTTAAAGACGTAGCCCAAAAAACTGATGCTTATCAACTTAGTAAAGCTATTCTACTAAGCGATGGATCTGAATTTGACTCTAAGCCCGAGTTAGAAATTTATGCTGATGATGTTAAATGTTCTCATGGATCAACGTCAGGTAGTTTAGATAAAGACTCTGTATATTACTTGATGACCAGAGGATTAAGCAAAAAAGAGTCAACTAAATTGTTAGTTAATGGTTTCTTAAATGAAGTAGCTGACTCGATTAAAAGTGAGTCAATTAAAAACTTTATAAAAATTAAATTAGATAATCAATTATTAGATGAATATAAAAAACATTAAATCTGAATTTCCTATATTTAAACAAAAAATAAATGGTAAACCTTTGGTTTATCTTGACAGTGCTAATTCTTCTCAAAAGCCACAAACGGTTATCAATAGCATGTCAAGTTTTTATGAAACTGAATTTTCTAATGTAGGAAGAAGTGTTCATTCCTTAGCAGTGAAAGCCACAAATAGGTTTGAGGACTCTAGAGATAAAGTGAAAGATTATTTAAATGCTAATGAAAGAGAAGAAATAATTTTTACTAAAGGTGCTACCGAGTCGATTAATTTAATAGCATCATCATTTGGAGAAAAATTTATTAAAGAAGGAGATGAAATTCTAACGACAGAATTAGAACATCATTCAAATTATGTTCCTTGGCATTTTTTAAGACAAAAAAAAGGTGCTATAATTAAATTTGCTCCAGTAAATGAAAACGGAGAAGTTGAAATTGATGAAATTAAAAAACTTATAAATTCAAAAACAAAAATCATTGCCATAACTCATATTTCTAATGTTACTGGGACTATAATGCCTATAAAAAACATAGTTGATTTGGCTAAAGAAAAAAATATTCCTGTTCTAGTAGACGGGACTCAAGGGGCTCCACATTTAGAAATAGATATGCAGGATCTGGGTTGTGATTTTTACGCTATATCCTGCCATAAAATGTATGGTCCAAATGGACTAGGAATATTATATGCGAAGAAAAAATGGTTAGATGAACTTCCACCTTATCAAGGTGGAGGTGGAATGATAAGTGAAGTATTAAAAGAAAAAGTAACTTTTGCTGAAACACCAACTAAGTTTGAAGCTGGTACTATGCAAACCGCTGAAGTAGTTGCCTTTTCTGAGGCAATTAAATTTATCCAAGAGCTAGGAATTAAAAATATCCAAAACCATGAAAACGAAATTATGGAATATGGTATTGAAAAATTAAAAAAGAATAATTCGGTAAATATTATTGGCGATCCAAAGGACAGAGGTTCAGTGATATGTTTTACCATGAAAGGTATACACCCTCATGATATCGCTACAATTCTTGACGAAGATGGTGTTGCTATAAGAGCAGGACACCATTGTTGTCAAATTTTGCATGATAAGTTAGGTATGCCTGCAACTGCGAGAGCTTCACTTGGAGTTTATAATTCAAAAGAAGATATAGATATATTAAGTGATGCTATAAATAATTGTAAAAAGATTTTTAAAGTTTAAATGGATTTAAAAGAACTATATCAAGAGATAATATTGGATCATGCAAAGAATCCCCGAAATAAAGGGAAATGTGATGGATACAACCACGATGCAAAAGCGCATAACCCATTGTGTGGTGATAAGGTTCATATTTACGCAAAACTAGATGAAAATAAAAATCTTTCTGGGATAAGCTTTGAAGGAGAGGGGTGTGCAATTTCTTTAGCTTCAGCATCTATACTTACCGATACTTTAAAGGGAAGAGATTTACAATTTTCAAAGAGAGTAACCGATGACTTTTTAAACATGTTAAAGAATAAATCAAAAATTACTTTAAATAGCCTATCTGAAGATCAAGTTACAACTATTTCCTCATTATCGGGAGTTCAAGAGTTTCCTATGAGAATAAAATGTGCAACTATGGCTTGGCATACGCTGTTAGCTGCTCTAGAGAAAAAAGGATAATTATGAGTGATTTAAAAGATAGAGTAATTTCAGAAATTAAAAAGATTTACGATCCTGAGATCCCTGTGAATATTTATGAACTTGGCCTAATTTACAAGATAGAAATTGATGATGATAAAAAAGTTGATATAGAGATGACCTTAACTTCACCAAATTGTCCAGTAGCAGAGAGTTTGCCAAATTCAGTAAAAGATAATATATTGAAAGTTGATGGCATTAAGGACGTTAATTTAAAATTAGTTTGGGATCCTCCTTGGAGTAAAGACAAAATGTCTGAAGCGGCTAAATTAGAATTAAATCTATGAGTGAGCAAATAATTAAATTAAGTAACAATGCGGTAAATAGAATTAAAGAAATAATGTCTAAGGCCGAAAACTCTACCATAGGTGTAAGGGTTGGAGTAAAATCTGGAGGTTGTGCAGGTATGTCTTACATTATGGAGTATGCAAAAGATGTGAGACCTAACGAGGAAGTAATTGAGGATAAAGGAGTTAAAGTTTTAATAGACCCAAAAGCCATAATGTATTTATTAGGAACAGAGATGGATTATAAGAAAGAAAATTTTTCTTCACAGTTTGTATTTAACAATCCCAATGAAACCGAAAGATGTGGATGTGGAGAGTCTTTTAAAGTTTAACCACTATAATACATTTCAAATTCTATAGGATGAGGTGTATGTTCAAACTTGTAAATTTCTTGAAATTTTAAATCAATATAAGCGTCTATCTGATCATCTGTAAATACTCCGCCCTGAGTTAAGAATTTTCTATCTTTATCTAGACTTTGCATAGCTTCTCTTAATGAGCCACATACTGTTGGTAATTTTTTAACTTCACCTTCAGATAATGTATATAAATCTTTATCGAAAGATTTACCTGGGTCGATTTTATTCTTAATTCCATCAATTCCTGCCATTAACATTGAAGCAAATGTTAAATAAGGGTTTCCAGCAGCATCTGGAAATCTAATTTCCATTCTCGCGGCTTTAGGATTATTTATTATTGGAATTCTACATGAAGCAGATCTATTTCTTGCCGAATATGCTAAAATTACAGGAGCCTCAAAACCAGGTATTAATCTTTTATAGCTGTTTGTAGTCGCATTAGAAAAAGCATTTATAGCTTTGGCATGTTTTAAAATTCCTCCTATGTAGTATAAAGCAGTTTTAGATAATCCAGAGTATTCTTTACCCATAAATACTGGCGTGCTTCCTTTCCAAATTGATTGGTGACAGTGCATACCAGATCCATTATCACCTTTAACAGGTTTAGGCATGAAAGTAGCTGTTTTACCAAAAGAGTGTGTAACCATTTGAACTGCGTATTTATAGAGTTGAAGATTATCTGCCATGTTAGTTAATGTTCCAAAATACATACCCAACTCGTGTTGGCTTGGGGCAACCTCGTGGTGATGTTTTTCTACTTTAACACCCATATCTTTAAGAGCTTTTAAATATTCTCCTCTCATATCTTGGGCGCTATCAACAGGTGGGACAGGAAAATATCCTCCTTTAATTCCTGGTCTGTGACCCATGTTACCATTTTCATATTTTTTTCCAGTATTGTACGGACCTTCAGAACTATCGATGCTAAAACTTGTTTCGTTCATATCATTTTTATACCTAACATCATCGAACACAAAAAATTCTGGTTCGGGACCAAAATAAGATTTATCTCCAATTCCAGATTTTTTTAGATATGCCTCTGCTTTTTTTGCAGTGCCTCTTGGATCTCTCTCGTATGGATCTTTTTTTACCGCATCATGAATATCGCAAAAAATATTAAGTGTTGTATGAGAGTTAAACGGATCGATAATTGGTCTAGATAAGTCAGGTTTTAAAAGCATGTCTGACTGATTAATAGCTTTCCAACCAGCAATTGATGAGCCATCAAAAAACACGCCATCATTTAGTAGATCATCGTCAACAACGGTAGCATCCATTGTTACATGTTGAAGCTTACCCCTCGGATCTGTGAACCTCAAATCAACAAACTCTACTTGTTTGTCTTTCATTAACTTAAGAATATTTTTAGAGCTCATTTTATCTTATGTCTTTTATAAATGGTTAAATTTTTCATTGAACATACATAAGTATTGCTTTCAATATATAATAATTAGTATATATCAGCTATGCAATTTATTCATAATACAATCTGTACTTGAAATGAGAGAAGCAAAATCCATTGATATTTTATTACTAACATTACTTGGTATTATTTGGGGCTCCTCATTTTTTAATATTAAAATCGCAACTTATTCATATGAAGCTTTTACTTTAGCTTTAATAAGAGTCATTTTCGCAAGTGTACCTTTAATTTTACTATGCAAATATAAAAAAATAAAGATTCAAGCTTTCTCAAAAAACTGGAAACCTTATGCAATAATTGGTCTTTGCAACATAGCAATACCTTTTACCTTAATTGCAATAGGCACAAGTCAAATTAATAGCTACTTAGCGGCTATGTTAATGAGCACGACACCAATGAGTGGATCTATACTCGCACATTTTTTTACCAAAGATGAAAAAATAACTTTTTTTAAATCAATAGGCATTTTAATTGGTTTTGCAGGAGTAATTTTCTTATTTTTTGACAATTTGATAATAAATAAAAATAATTACATTTATGCTTTAATAACAATTTTAGGATCTACTTTTTACTCTATAGGCGGGATAATGACTTTAAAATTAAAGAAAGAAGGAAATGAAAATGTAACAACCTCAACTACTTTATGGTCAATAATTTTCCTTTTTCCATTGGCTATAATTTTTGAAAGTCCTTGGGAGTTAAAGCCAACTCTAGGTTCAACTTTGTCTTTACTTTACCTTGGAGTCGTTGCAACTGGATTAGCTTGGTTAATTAGATTTAGAATTTTAACTGTAAATGGCATAGTATTTCAAACTCAAGTAGCCTATTTGATTCCTATATTTGGTGTTTTGTTTGGATATTTTTTAATGGAAGAAGTAATAACTTGGAGAGTTTTAATTTCATTAGTTGTTATTATATTAGGTATTTATATTGTAAAAAAAAATAATAAAGGTATAAAAAATTATAATGGAACCAGAGTCAATTGAATTAGGTTTTTTATCAGTCTTTGCATTGATCACATTTTTTATTTTTTTAATATTAGAAATTTATTCAAAAAAAACAAAAGAAGGAGTCCTAATAGATGAAGATTTTAGTAAACCACAAGCGTTTCATGAAAAACCAATTTCTCGAATTGGCGGTATAGGATGTTTTGTTTCTTTAATGATATTTATTTGGATTTACTATCTATTATATAATGAGATTTTATATGAGTACACATTCATCGGCTTAAGCTTATTTTTAATTGGATACTTAGATGACTTAAAATTTAAATTAAGTCCTAATTTAAGGTTGATTTTTATGATAATTTCTTTGCTGTTCTTCATTAATTATTTTTCAGTTGAAATCCAAAATCTAGATATTTTCTTTTTGAAATTTTGGCTAGAAAATAAAATGTTATCTAATATTTTTGTCCTTATTTGTTTCTTATTTGTGGTTAATGGAGCAAATTTGATTGACGGATTTAATGGTCTTTTATGTATTAATTTAATTATTGTGAATTCAGTATTATTATTTTTAAATTTAAATGCCAATCATCTTGAATTCGCATTTTTCTTAACTGGTCAAATTATAATTCTTGTTGCTTTTTTATTATTTAATTTTCCTAAAGCAAAGATTTTTTTAGGAGATAGCGGGTCTTATTTACTTGGATCAATAGTAGCATTAAATGTTATTTTAACGAATAATCTAAACCCACAAATTTCTTCTTTTTTCTTTTGTATTTTATTATTTTATTTGTTTTTTGAGGTATTCTTTTCTTTTATAAGAAAAATATATCAAAAAAAATCACCAGTTCGACCTGATGATATCCATTTACACATGCTAAGTTTTAAAAAAATTGATAAAGGTTTAGAGTCTGAAAAGGCAAATTATCTCAATTCTACATTAATTAATCTCATTTATTCTGCCCTTGTTCTTCCTAGTATTTATTTTGCTGATAATAGTTTAGTATGTAAGTACTGGTTTTTTAGCTTAATGTTAATTTATACAATATTTTATATTCGACTTTATCGTTTAAAAATAAAATCAGTTTGATATATAGAGCCTCGATTATTAATTATAGGGCAAGTGGCGGAATTGGTATACGCGCTGGTCTTAGAAACCAGTGCCGCAAGGCTTAAGAGTTCGAGTCTCTTCTTGCCCACCAAATAAAATATGAAGATAACAGTACAATCAAAAAAAGGTCTTAGAACAGTTCTCTCGATAATTGTCGACAAAAAAACTATTCAAGATAAGATGAATAAAAGATTATTGGAGTTGCAAAAAGAGATAAAATTAAAAGGTTTTAGAGAAGGCAAGGTTCCACCTTCGATCATAAAAAATCAATTTGGAAAATCAATTTATGGAGAAGTAGTTGACAAAATTTTAAGGGAGACTTCGGCTAAAGCTATAGAGGAAAAAAAAATAAAAATTGCCGGACAACCTAAAATAGATTTAAAGACTTTCGGAGAAGGCAAGGACTTAAATTACGAACTTCAAATTGATCAACTCCCTAAAATTAATTTAGAGCCTTTTAGTAAATTTAAAGCTACCGAATATAAAGTAAAGATTGAAGAAAAGATAATTGACGAAAAATTAAAAGAAATATCAGTTCAAAATAAAAAATTTGAAGAAAAAAAGGATGATGAAAAGGCTAAAATGGGAGATCAAGTAGTATTTGATTACTCAGCTACAATAGAAGAAAAAAAATTTGAAGGAAGTGAAGGCAAAGGAGTTCAAATAGAATTAGGTAAAGACTTATTTTTGAAAGGATTTGACGAGCAATTAGTGGGAGTTAAAAAAAATGATATTAAAAAAATAAATTCAATCTTGCCCCCCAATCATCCAAAGAAAGAATTGGCTAATAAAAAAACAATATTTGAATGCAAAATATTAAAAGTGCAATATTCTGTAGAAAATAAAATTGATAATAGTTTTGCTAAAAGCATGGGGGCAAAAGATTTAAATGATTTAAAAAAGTTGGTAGAAAATCAAATTTCAAGTCAGTACTCACAAGCTTTAAATTCAATTACCAAAAAAGAAATATTAGACCAGATAGAAGAAAATCATCAGCTTGATTTACCTAAAAATATGATTGATCAAGAAGTTTCTATTATGACACAAAATTTGAAAGCAGAGGAAAAAGAAAAACACAGAATTAATAATGAAAAAATTGCTAAATCTAGAATTAAATTAGGTTTAATCTTAAATGAATATGGAGAAAAAAATAGTTTAAAAGTTACAGACGAAGAAGTAAAAGGTGAGATTGAAAAACAAATTAAAGGTATGCCTGGACAAGAGAAAATGATTTTAGAATATTACCAAAAAAATCCAAATGCGTCTCAAAGTTTACGTGGTTCACTTTACGAAGAAAAGATAATTAATTTAATTAAGTCAAAAATCAAAATTAATATTAAAGGTGTAAATTCTAAAGAGGCTGAAAAAATTATTTCTGAATTTAATAAGCCTAGATCAGAACAGTCTAATACAAAAACATCTAGTTCTCCGGATAAAAATAAAGTAAAATCAAAAAAAATTAGTAAAAAGTAACCAATAGTTGTATAAGTCGTCTTATGAGTCGCGATTTTGAAGAACAAATGAATAATCTTATTCCTATGGTTGTTGAACAAACAAGCAAAGGGGAAAGAGCTTATGACATTTATTCAAGACTATTAAAGGAAAGAATAGTTTTTTTAGTTGGCCCAGTGAATGACTCCGTCGCTTCTTTGGTTACAGCACAACTTTTATTTTTAGAGTCAGAAAATCCTAATAAAGAAATAAATTTTTATATTAATAGTCCAGGAGGTTTAGTTACAGCGGGTCTAGGTATTTATGATACGATGCAATATATTAATTCACCAGTATCAACTTTATGTATAGGCCAAGCATCTTCAATGGGATCTTTTTTATTAGCTGCAGGCGAAAAAGGTAAAAGATATTCTCTACCAAATTCAAGAATTATGGTGCATCAACCCTCTGCGGGCTTTCAAGGTCAAGCCACAGATATTCAAATTCACGCTAAAGAAATACTTGCATTAAAGGAAAGATTAAATAAAATTTATTCAAAACATACTGGCAAATCGGTAGACGAAATAGCAAAAGCTTTAGAAAGAGATAATTTCATGACCGCTGAAGATGCAAAAAAATTTGGTTTGATAGACTCTGTTGTGGAAAAAAGAAAATAAAGCACAATATATGGGTTTGTTTGCAACTTCAGCTTGATAAGATTATTTCAGACATTTAATATAGGGTTATTGATTCGTTATGACTGAAAAAAATAATAAAAATATTCTTTACTGTTCTTTTTGTGGAAAAAGCCAACACGAGGTAAGAAAACTTATAGCTGGTCCCACAGTTTTTATTTGTGATGAATGCGTCGAACTTTGTATGGATATTATTAAAGAAGAGAATAAAAGTTCTTTAGTAAAACACCAAGATGGAGTTCCAACACCTAAAGAAATATGCAATGTCTTAGACGACTATGTAATTGGTCAAAAGTTTGCAAAAGAAATTTTATCGGTAGCAGTTCATAATCATTACAAAAGATTAAATCATGATACTAAAAGCAATAAAGATATAGAACTTTCTAAATCAAATATACTATTAGTTGGACCTACAGGATGTGGTAAAACTTTATTAGCACAAACTTTAGCGAGAATTTTAGATGTTCCCTTTACTATGGCTGATGCCACTACACTAACCGAAGCAGGATACGTGGGTGAAGATGTAGAAAATATTATTCTTAAACTTCTTCAAGCAGCTGACTATAACGTCGACAAAGCCCAGAGAGGAATAGTTTACATAGATGAAGTTGACAAAATTAGTAGAAAATCTGAAAATCCTTCTATTACTAGAGATGTCTCTGGAGAGGGAGTCCAACAAGCTTTGCTTAAGATTATGGAAGGTACTATTGCCAGTGTTCCTCCACAAGGCGGCAGAAAACATCCTCAACAAGAATTTTTACAAGTGGATACAACAAATATATTATTCATTTGCGGCGGTGCTTTTGCCGGACTAGACAAACTAATTGATAGCAGGGGTAAAGGTAGTTCTATTGGTTTTGGTGCCAAAGTTAAAAACTATAAAGAATTACCTCTTTCAGAAATTATGAAACAATTAGAACCCGAAGATTTAATTAAATATGGGCTAATACCAGAATTTATCGGAAGAATGCCGATTATAGCAACACTTGATGATTTAGACGAGAAATCATTGGTTAAAATTTTAAAAGAACCAAAAAATTCTTTAATAAAGCAGTACCAACGATTATTCGAATTTGAAAATGTAACTTTAGAATTTAAAGAAGATGCAATTTCTGAAATTGCAAAAAAAGCTATATCTAAAAAAACTGGAGCAAGAGGATTAAGATCAATTTTAGAAAATATACTATTAAAAACAATGTTTGAATTGCCTGATATGGAAGACGTAATTAAGGTTACGGTTGATAAATCTGCAGTAAAAGGCCTTTCAGAACCTATTGTCACATATGGAAAGAAACAATCAACATCAGTAGCCTAATATTAATTTGTTTCTTGAAATTGACATATTAATCATCATATAAGTTAATAATGAAAGCAACTCAAATTAAGCCTCTACTTCCATTAAGAGATATAGTTATATTTCCTTCAATGGTAGTTCCGTTATTTGTAGGAAGAGAAAAGT
>CACHLD010000007.1 GCA_902580565.1 uncultured Pelagibacteraceae bacterium
TTTACATCAACTTTTTCGATCTATGAAAAAAATTATGATTATCTTGTTTCCGAGGAAGAACCACCTTCATGTAGGAATTTTTATGGTTTATCTAAATATGAGGCTGAAAAAAAACTCATGGGCTTTAATGGAAAAATAAATATAATAATATTTAGATGTCCAGTAATAGTTGACAAAACAAGAGCGCATCGATTAGCAATATTATTTGAGTTTATTAAATCTAATGCAACAGTTTGGATAATTGGCGATGGTAATAATAGGATACAAATTGTATCAGCAAAAGATCTATTTATATCTATTAAAAAATCACTAGATTTAAGTGGCAAACATATCTTTAATATTGGTTCAAAAAAAGTTCTATCTTTAAAAAAAGTGTTTGCTTTTTTAGTATACAAGGGAAAATCAAAATCAAAGATACGTCATTTAAATAAAAAATTTGGTCTTGGTGTTTTAAATATTTTATCCAAATTAAGATTAATAGACTTCAGTGATTATCACAACAAAATGCTAGTAAGCAACTTAGTAATGGATACTTCAAAAATTGAACAAATGCTTAAATTTAACACGACAAAATCAAACGCTGATCTTATGTTTGAGGCATTCGAGGATTATAATAACAATCATTTAAATAATTCAACAGGTTCGTCAAAAAAACCTAGGATGGGTTTTTTTAAAATAATCAAATTTTTTTCAAAATTTATATAGTCTTCTTCTTAAGGTTGAAATTTATATATTTGAAATTAAATCTAACATGATTTATTTAGATGTATTAAAATCAAAATATTAAAATGAAATTAACTTTAGACCAAAAAAAAGAGATTGCTGAACAACAGTCTCAAACAAATCAGACAAAAAGAGTCACGTCTAAGGAATTAGAAAAAATATTGTATGAGGCCTTGCCAGTTTTAGATCATGGTTTTGTAAGAGTAGTTGACTATATGGGAGATGATACTTCTATCGTTCAATCTGCAAGAGTTTCTTATGGCAAAGGGACTAAAAAAGTTTCTACTGATGAAGGTTTAATAAAATATTTAATGAGACATTGGCATTCGACTCCTTTTGAAATGTGTGAAATTAAATATCATGTTAAGCTTCCAATCTTTATTGCTCGTCAATGGATTCGACACAGAACTGCCAATGTTAATGAATATTCAGCTAGATATTCTATACTAGACAAAGAATTTTATATTCCATCTAAAGAGCAATTATCTGCTCAATCAACATCCAATCGTCAAGGAAGAGGAGATTTAATTACTGGCGAACAAGCAGATGAAGTTTTAAAAATTTTAAAAGATGATGCAGCAAGAACTTACGACAATTACGAAAAAATGCTTAATGAAAGATTTGATGGAACAACAATTGACGAGAGTAAAGCGGGTCTCGCTCGAGAACTTGCTAGAATGAATCTAACTTTAAATTCTTATACTCAGTGGTACTGGAAAACAGATTTATTAAATTTATTAAACTTTTTATTTCTCAGAGCTGATAGTCATGCACAGTATGAGATAAGAGTTTATGCAGAAGCTATGTTAGATACTGTAAAAAAATGGGTGCCCATAACTCATGCTGCTTTTTTAGATTATAGAGTAGGTGCAGTTCATGTTTCAGCTAAAGGTAAAAAAATTATTCAACAAATGGTTAAAGGTGAAAAAGTAAGCCATGAAAGTTCGGGGCTTTCAAAAAGAGAGTGGAATGAATTAATGACTTCTTTTGGTTTCAGTGAAAAGATTGTTTAATTTTTTCAGCTATTACTCTAAACAACTTTGAAACTTCATGTTCAGGATTAGAATGTGTTAAAGGATTACCAATGTCAGCTGAATTTCGCAGGTCTTTGTGGATAGGTAAATGGCCTAAAAATTCTTTTTTAAATTCCTTGGCAGTTTTTTCAACGCCACTTTCACCGAAAATTTTATATTCTTTACCGTCGTCTCCTATAAAGTAACTCATATTATCAATTAAACCCAAAATCTTAACACCAGTTTTATCAAACATTTGAATTCCTCTTTTAACATCCAACAAAGCTAGGTCTTGTGGAGTTGAAACTATAATTGCTCCATCTACTTTTACTTCTTGAGCAAAAGTTAATTGAGTATCGCCTGTTCCTGGAGGCATATCGATTATAATAATATCTCTATCTTTCCATAAAACTTTTTGAGTCATTGTTTTGATTGCACTTATTACCATTGGACCCCTCCAAATCATTGGTGTTTGTTCGTCTACTAAAAACCCCATGGACATAAATTGGGCATCATATTTTTCTAATGGAGACATTGCTTTGCCATCTTCACTTTTTGGTTTTTCCTTTAAGTTAATTAATTTTGGAAGAGAAGGACCATAAACATCTGCATCTAAGACACCAATTTTTAATCCAAGATTCTGTAAAGCAAACGCTAAGTTTATTGCTATAGTAGATTTTCCAACCCCTCCTTTAGCACTTGATACAAGCAAAGTAAATTTAGTTCCATTTATTGGAGTTTTAATAAACTGTTTAGGAGGAGGTTTTTGGCTCATAGTTACTTTGTTTTATTGGTCATTATATCGCTAATACTTAACTTGTTTTTGTATAAAAAGTCACTATATAAAGTGTCATGAGTTTTAAAGATAAAATCTTAAACAATCAGTCTCCTTGGGGGTCTACTCCAGGAGGTGGAGGCCAAAATGGCAATGGTTCAGGAACAAGAAGAGAACCGCCAAATCTTGATGACGTAATTAAAAATTTTCAAAAAACGATTAATAAATTTTCAGGTGGAAAGTCTGGTGGATCAAAACCAATTATAATAGGTCTATTAATTTTAGTTCTACTTTATGTAGCAAGTGGGCTTTACAGAGTTTTACCAGATGAACAAGGCGTTGTTTTAAGATTTGGAAAATATGTACATACAACTCAGCCAGGTTTACATTATCATTTACCCATGCCTTTCGAGAGAGTTTTGACGCCTAAAGTAACAAAAGTTAATAGAGTTGATGTTGGTTTTAGACCTGCTAGTGATAGCGGAAGATCTTCAGGCGTAGGAAATGTTCCAGAAGAAAGCTTAATGCTTACAGGAGATGAAAATATAGTTGATATAAACTACTCTGTATTTTGGGTTATAAAAGATGCTCAAAAATTTTTATTTAATATTCAAAGTCCTATAGAGACTGTTAAAGCTACTTCAGAGACAGCAATGAGAGAAGTGATAGCTAAAAACGAAATTCAAACTATTCTAACTGAAGGTAGATCAAACATAGAAATAGAAGTTCAAGAGATCACCCAAAAAATTTTAGATGAATATGGTTCAGGAATACAAATAACTCAAGTTCAAACTCAACAAGCCGACCCCCCAGCGCAGGTGATAGATGCATTTAGAGATGTTCAAGCAGCAAGAGCTGATAGAGAGAGATCAAAAAATGAGGCCGAAGCTTATGCAAATGATGTTATTCCAAGAGCACGAGGAGAAGCAGAGCAAGTTTTGCAAAAAGCAGAAGCTTATAAAAAAGAAGTTGTGGCTTTAGCTGAGGGTGAAGCTAGCCGGTTTTTAGCAATATACAACGAGTATAAAAATGCAAAGCAGGTGACACAAGAAAGAATGTATTTAGAAACAATGGAAAAAGTTTTAGCAGATATCGATAAAGTAATTATAGATAAAAATTCTGGATCTGGTGTTGTTCCTTATTTACCTTTGCCAGAGCTTAAAAAATCAGGGAGTACCAATTAATGAGAGTAGGTAAATTAATAATTCCAGCTATTGTAATCATTGGGGTAGTGGTATTTCAATCTTTATTTATTGTACAAGAGATTAGCCAGGCTATTGTTTTACAATTTGGTGATCCTAAAAAAATTGTAACCAAAGCTGGACTGAATTTTAAACTACCATTTATTCAAAACGTAGTATTTTTAGACAAAAGAATTCTAAATTTAGATAGCGCACCAGAAGAAGTAATTGCTGCAGATCAAAAGAGATTGATAGTAGATGCTATCGCTAGATTTAAAATCGTAGATCCACTTAAGTTTTATATTTCTGTTGGAAATGAAAGAGTAGCAAGATCTAGACTTTCAACAATTATAAATTCTAGAATAAGAGGAGTATTAGGAACACAAGAATTAGCAACATTGTTATCAACTGATAGAGCAAAGCAAATGTCCATTATTCAAAATGATGTAAACACAGAAGCTGAAAACTTTGGAATAGAAATAGTAGATGTAAGAATTAAAAGAGCAGATTTACCTCCAGCTAACAGTGAAGCGATTTATTCTAGAATGCAAACTGAAAGACAAAGAGAGGCAAAAGAATTCAGAGCTCAAGGAGCTGAAATTGCGCAAAAAATAAGATCAACAGCAGATAAAGACGTTACTGTGATTATTGCCGAAGCAAATAAAAAATCTGAAATCATGAAAGGTGAGGGTGACGGTCAAAGAAATAAAATATTTGCGAGTGCTTTTGGAAGAGACCCCCAATTTTTTGCATTTTATAGAGCTATGCAAGCATATGAAAAGGCATTAATTGGTGGAGAAACTTCTTTAGTATTGTCTCCAGACAGTGAATTTTTCAAATTCTTTGGCAATTCTGTTTCTCCTGCAATTAAAAAAAGATAACTTAGCTCTCAATGAGCGAAATAATTACAGCAATTGGTTTAATTTTTTTCATAGAGGGTTTATTAATTGCCATTTTCCCGTCAAGAATCAAAAGTATGCTTGAATTAATTAAGAATACTCCTGAAAATAAACTACGATCTTTTGGGTTAATATTCTTAATTTTAGGATTTCTAATAATTTGGTATATAAAAAGTTAGATGCAGTTACAAAAAAAAATATTTTTTATCTTAATTGTCTTTATTTTCGGCCCTTATTATTCAGTTAAGGCCGTACCAGATTCTTTTGCGGATCTTGCTGAAAAATTAATGCCTTCCGTTGTAAATATTTCAACAACTCAAACTGTAAGGACTACTTCTAACCAATTTCCTTTTCAATTTCCCCCTGGTTCACCATTTGAAGAAATGTTTAAAGATTTTCAAACCCCGACTGAAAGAAAAGCTTCATCGCTAGGTTCAGGGTTTGTAATTAGAGAAAATGGAACTGTAATTACCAATAATCATGTAATTGCTGGTGCAGATGATATTTTAGTTAAAGTAAACTCTAAAGAATATAAAGCAAAAGTTATTGGAGCTGATCCATACATGGATATAGCTGTATTAAAAGTACAAACAAACGATAGTTTTGCACCGGTTAAATTTGGAGACTCTGACAAAGCAAGAGTCGGAGATTGGGTAGTAGCTATTGGAAACCCTTTTGGATTAGGTGGAACAGTTACTTCCGGAATAGTTTCAGCAAGAAATAGAGATATTGGAATGACTAGGTATGATGATTTTATACAGACCGACGCTTCTATTAATCAAGGAAATTCTGGCGGCCCTTTATTTAATTTAAAAGGAGAAGTTGTAGGAATTAATACTGCAATAATAGCCCCAGGACAATCTGGTTCGATTGGAATTGGTTTTGCAATACCAGCTAACGCAGCTTCGAAAGTAATCGATCAGCTAATTAATTTTGGTGAAACAAGAAGAGGTTGGTTAGGGGTTAGAATCCAAGAGGTCACAAAAGAAATTGCAGAAGCAGTAGAATTAAAAAAAGCTGAAGGTGCACTCGTAGCTAGTGTAGGCGAAAAGAGTCCAGCTGATAAAGCAGGAATAAAAGCAGGTGATATAATTTTAGAGTTCGATGAAAAAACAATAGACACCATGAGAACACTTCCAAAAGTAGTTGCAAATACTAAAGTAGGAAAAATTGTAAAGATAAAAATTTGGAGAAATAAACAACTAATCTCTAAAAATTTAAAATTAGGAAGGCTTGAGTCTTCAGAGGAGTTTAAGGAAAAAAAGACTAAAACAAAAAAACCAGAAGAAGTAGAGATTCAAAAATTAAAGATAAATGTAAGAGACTTAAGCAATGAAGATATATTATCTAGAAAACTCAAAATAAAAAAAGGAGTAGTAATAACTGAAATTTCAAACAAGAGTCCGTTAAAAAGCCTATTAAGTGTTGGCGACATAATAATCGAGGCAAAAAGAAAACCAATTAATAATTCTTCTGACTTAAGAAATATTGTAGATAATTTAAAAAAAGGAGAAAACAATTTGCTTCTTTCTATAATTGATAATAATAATCGAAGAAGATATCTTGGTGTTAAAATCAATTAATTTATCTAAAAAATTGATCCTCATAGCTGGTCCAACTGCGTCAGGAAAATCAAAATTAGCAATTCAATTAGCAAAAAGATTAAATGGTGAAATTATTAATGCGGATAGTATGCAGATTTATAAAGAATTTCTTATTTTGTCTTCTAGGCCGTCTAAAAAGGAAGAAAAAAATGTCAAACATCACTTATATGGTTTTTTATCTGTAAAAAATCCTTTTTCAGCTGGAGATTGGCTCAAACTTACAAAAAAAAAAATTAAAGAATGTTTTATTAATAAAAAGGTTCCAATTATTGTTGGAGGAACTGGTTTATATTTTAATACAATTACAAAAGGAATAAGTAAAATACCTCATATAGACAAAAATATTAGAGATAAAACAAGAAAGCTTTTTCAAAGTTTAGGAAAAAAAAAGTTTTACAAAAAACTTTTAAAAATTGATCCAAAAATCAAAAATAAAATTTTAGAAAATGATTCACAAAGATCTCAAAGGGCTTATGAAGTTTTTTTAAAAACAAATAAATCATTATTCGATTGGATAGAAAATACAAAATCAGACTTTGTAGATTACGAAATAAAAAAAATTTTTCTTGATATATCAAAGGAAGAATTATTGAAAAACATTTCAATTAGAACAGATTTAATGTTTCAAGAAGGTTGTTTAGAAGAGGTAAAAAAATTTAATGTGCTAAATATTAACAAAACTCTATCATCTAATAAATTAATCGGTGTTCAAGAAATAAATCAATATTTGAAAGGATCTATCTCTTTAAATAAATGTAAAGAGCTAATAAACATTAAAACTCGCCAATACGCCAAGAGACAAAAAACTTGGGCTCGAGGTCACATGAAGAACTGGAATAAGCTTTATTATAAAGATTTCTCGAGTCTTTTAAAAAAAGTTTTAAAAGTTGCAAGCTAAAACTTGACGAGAACTCATTCTAGGCTAGATTGTATCTATGCCGAAATTAATAAGTGGAGCAGAAATAGTTTTCAAAGCGTTAGAGGATCAAAAAGTGGAATATATTTTTGGTTATCCTGGGGGTGCAGTTCTTCCAATTTATGATGAATTAAAAAATCATAAATCTATAAAACATATTTTAGCAAGACATGAGCAAGGTGCAGGCCACGCTGCAGAGGGTTATGCGAGATCTAGTGGTAAACCTGGAGTTCTTCTAGTAACTTCTGGTCCGGGAGCAACTAATGCTGTTACAGCATTGACTGATGCTTATATGGATTCAATTCCACTTGTATGTATTTCAGGACAAGTACCAACACATTTAATTGGAACAGATGCATTTCAAGAATGCGACACCACTGGAATAACTCGACCATGCACAAAACATAATTGGTTAGTAAAAGATGTAAATGACCTTTCTCGAGTTTTACATTTAGCATTTGAAGTTGCAACATCTGGAAGACCTGGACCAGTATTAGTTGATATTCCCAAAGATATACAATTCAAAAAAGGTAAATATAAATTTATAAAAAATAGTTTAAAGAAAAAACTTAATGGCAAAGTTACTTACAAAACATCAAACAATGAACTGGATAAATTTATTGATCTAATAAAAAAATCTAAAAGACCAATCTTTTACACTGGAGGTGGAGTTATAAATTCTGGTCCTGAAGCAAGCAATCATTTAAGGGAACTAGTTTCATTAACTGGATTTCCTATAACATCAACTTTACAAGGTCTAGGTGCTTACCCGGGAGATGATCCTCAATTTTTAGGAATGCTTGGCATGCACGGAACTTACGAAGCAAACAATGCCATGCACGATTGTGATTTAATGATCAATATCGGGGCAAGATTCGATGATAGAATTACTGGTAAGGTAGATGAATTTTCACCAGGATCAAAAAAAATTCATGTTGATATTGATCCTTCGTCAATTGGAAAAAATATTAAAGTTGATTTAGCAATAGTCAGTGATGTTTCTGAACTTTTAAAAAGTTTGATCAAAAGATTTAAAGAAAAAAATAAAAACTTTCTAAATTCCAATAAACAAAAAACATCTAAATGGTGGGAACAGATTGACAAATGGAGAGAAAAAAAATCTTTAAATTTTGTTAATAGCAATAAGATAATAAAACCTCAGCATGCAGTTCAAAGACTTTATGAGTTGACTAAAGATCAGGACACTTTTATTACTACTGAAGTTGGACAGCATCAAATGTGGGCTGCTCAACATTATAAATTTAACAAACCTAATCGATGGATGACATCTGGTGGTTTAGGAACAATGGGTTATGGACTTCCAGCGGCGATTGGAGTTCAAATAGCAAATCCAGGGAAATTAGTTGTAGATATAGCTGGTGAGGCATCGGTTTTAATGACGATGCAAGAAATGTCGACAGCAGTTCAGTATAGATTACCAATAAAAATATTTATTTTAAATAACGAATATATGGGCATGGTAAGACAGTGGCAGGAACTATTGCATGAAAAAAATTATTCTGAAAGTTATACCGCAGCTCTTCCTGACTTTGTAAAACTTGCTGAGTCTTATGGGTGTGTTGGTATCAGAGCTAAAACACCCGATGAATTAGATGAAAAAATTAAAGAAATGATTGATGTTCAAAAGCCAGTAATATTTGATTGTGTAGTAGATAAATCAGAAAATTGTTTTCCAATGATACCATCAGGCAAACCACATAATCAAATGATTTTAGGACCAGAGGAAGATGAAGAAATTTCAGATGAAGGTAAGATTTTAGTCTAATGCCAAAATCAAAATCAGCATACAGTGTACCTGGTAAAATCGGTAAAACAGAACGACATATAATTGTCGTTTGGGTTGATAACGAAGCAGGAGTCCTTGCTAGGGTAGTGGGTTTATTTTCTGGAAGAGGTTACAATATTGAGTCCTTAGCAGTTGCAGAGGTAGATAAAAAGAAACATATATCAAGAATTACAATTGTAACCGAAGGAACGCCTCAAGTAATTGAGCAGATTAATTTACAATTAAAGAAGCTTGTTCCAGTTCACAAAGTAGCTGACTTTAAACGTGGTGAAAAAGATATTTTATTTAGAGAACTTGCTTTATTTAAAATGTTAGCTAACACTCAAAAACAAGAAAAAATAAAAAAAATTTGTAAAAAATTCAATCCAGTAGTTTTGGATAAAACAAAAAAATCTTTTGTAATACAAGTTACTGCACTTAGAGCAGAAATTGATAAATTAGCTCTTGATTTAAAAAGATTTGGCCTTATAAGCACATCTAGAACTGGCGCTGTGGCAATGACAAAAGGTGCAAAAATATTTAACTAATAAACTATGAAGACATATTACGATAAAGATACAAAACCCGAGTTAATCAAAAATAAAAAAGTTGCTATATTTGGTTACGGAAGCCAAGGACATGCTCATGCATTGAATTTAAAAGATAGCGGTGTGAAAGAGGTTGTTGTAGCTCTAAGAGATGGTTCATCAAGTATTAAAAAAGCAGAAAGTGCTGGATTAAAAGTAATGACATTATCTGACGCAGCAGCGTGGGCCGATGTAGTCATGATGTTAACTCCTGATGAATTACAATCTGAAATTTATAAAAATCATATTGAACAAAGAATGAAAGAAGGCACAAGTTTAGCTTTTGCCCATGGGTTAAACATTCATTTTGATTTGATTAATGCTAGGAAAGATTTAGATGTTTTTATGGTTGCACCTAAAGGACCTGGCCATACAGTTAGAAGTGAATATCAAAAAGGTGGAGGAGTTCCATGTTTAATGGCAGTACATAAAGATAGTTCCGGAAAAGCGAAAGATCTAGCTTTATCTTATGCGTCAGCTGTCGGTGGAGGGAAGGCAGGAATCATAGAAACAACATTTAAAGATGAGTGCGAAACAGATTTATTTGGCGAGCAAACTGTTCTTTGTGGAGGTTTAGTCGAGCTTATAAAAAATGGTTTTGAAACTTTAACAGAGGCTGGCTATCCACCAGAGATGGCTTATTTTGAAACACTTCATGAAGTAAAGTTAATTGTAGATCTTATTTATGAAGGAGGTATAGCAAATATGAATTATTCTATTTCAAATACAGCTGAATATGGTGAATATGTTTCTGGCAAAAGAATTGTAGATAATAAAACTAAAGAAAAAATGAAAGAAGTCCTCAAAGATATTCAATCTGGTAAGTTTACTAAACAATGGATGGATGAGCATAAGTCAGGGCAAAAAAATTTCTTAAAAATGAGAAAAGACTTAGCAGATCATCCTATTGAAAAAGTTGGTAAAGAATTGAGAGCTATGATGCCATGGATTGGAAAAAATAAATTGGTCGACAAAGACAAGAATTAGCCCAATCTGATCAAAAAAATAAACTGATTTATACATAAGTATTTGCATATTCTCGTTTTACTTGTAATATAGACTTTTATTATATGAGCGATAAAAACAGAATAATAATATTTGATACAACTATGCGTGATGGAGAACAATCTCCTGGCGCGTCAATGAGTTTAGAAGAAAAACTTCAAATCTCTAGAGTGTTTGATGAACTTGGTGTTGATATAATTGAAGCGGGTTTTCCAATTGCATCACCAGGAGATTTTGAAGCAGTAACAGAAATTAGCAAGACTTTAAAAAGATCTATTCCTGCAGGATTAGCTAGAGCTACAAAAAAAGATATTGACGCTTGTCACGAAACTCTAAAGCACGCCAAAAATTTTAGAATACACACATTTATATCAACTAGCCCACTTCATATGAAGCATAAATTAAATAAATCTCCTGAAGAGGTCTTAAACGCGATTAAAGAAAGTGTTACCTATGCCAGAAAGTTTACAGATGATGTTGAATGGTCCTGTGAAGACGGAACTCGTACTGATATGGATTATATGTGTAAGACAGTAGAATTAGCCATAAAATCTGGAGCTAGAACAATTAATATCCCTGATACGGTAGGCTATACTGTACCATCTGAATTTAAAAAAATTATAGAGACACTAATTAATAAAGTTCCAAATATAGATAAAGCTATACTTTCAACACATTGTCATAATGATTTAGGTTTAGCAGTTGCAAATTCTTTAGCAGGAGTAATGGCTGGTGCAAGACAAATAGAATGTACAATAAACGGTATTGGAGAGAGAGCCGGAAATGCGGCCTTAGAAGAAGTTGTGATGGCCATGAGAACAAGGCATGATTTAATGCCTTATACTACAAACATTAATACTAAACTTTTAAGTAAAGCCTCAAAAGTAGTTTCTAACGCGACTGGTTTTCCCGTTCAATTTAATAAAGCGGTTGTTGGAAAAAATGCTTTCGCACACGAGTCAGGAATACATCAAGATGGAATGCTTAAAAATCGAAATACTTACGAAATTATGACACCAGAAAGTGTAGGTGTTCATAAAACTTCTCTAGTTATGGGAAAACATTCAGGCCGTCACGCGTTCAAGGATAAACTAAACGACCTAGGCTATGTAGGAGTAACTGATGATGTTATACAAACTGCATTTGGAAAGTTTAAAGTCTTAGCTGATAAAAAGAAACATATCTATGATGAGGATATTGCTGCAATTGTTGATGATAGTCTTGTAGCAGAAGATAATGTTATTAAATTAAAATCTTTAAAAGTTTTTGCTGGCACTGGAGAACCGCAAAAAGCAGAAATGACTTTAGAGGTATTTGGGGAAGTTAAAAAAGCATCAGAATTAGGAGACGGACCGGTTGATGCAATATTTAAATGTATTAAAAAACTTTATCCGCATGAAGTTAAGCTTTTATTATATAATGTTCACGCAGTTACTGAAGGAACGGATGCACAAGCAACTGTGAGTGTAAGAATAGAAGAAAAAGGTAAAACTACTGTTGGACAAGCTGCAGATACTGATACTTTAGTTGCATCTGCTAATGCTTATTTAAGTGCATTGAATAAATTAATCATAAAAAGAAAAAAAACAGCGCCAGACCCAAGTTTGAGCGCACAAATATAAGGAGAAAAAATGTTTAAAGGATTATCAGGGTTATCATCGTTATGGTCACAAGACATGGCTATCGATCTAGGAACAGCTAACACATTAGTTGTCTTAAAAGATCAAGGGGTGGTGTTAAATGAACCTTCAGTGGTTGCAGTAATCGATGATGGAGGAAAAAAGTCAGTTTTAGCAGTAGGAGATGAGGCTAAAACAATGCTAGGAAGAACTCCTGGAAATATATCTGCCATCAGACCACTTAAAGACGGTGTAATAGCTGATTTCGTTGTAACTGAAGAGATGATTAAACATTTCATTAAAAAAGTGCATAAAAAAAATGCTTTTGCTAATCCACGAATTTTAATTTGTGTGCCTACTGGTTCAACTCCAGTTGAAAGAAAAGCTATTCAAGACTCTGCATTGGCTGCAGGAGCAAGAAAAGTACAATTAATCGAAGAGCCCATAGCAGCTGCAATCGGAGCAGGTTTACCAATTTCTGAAGCAACCGGCTCAATGGTTGTTGATATAGGAGGCGGTACCACAGAAATAGCAGTAATGTCATTAGGAGGAGTTGTATATTCAAAATCTTTAAGGGTAGCAGGAGATGCTCTTGATAGATCAATTATAGATTATATGAGAAAAAAATTGAACTTATTAATTGGTGACTCGACTGCAGAAAAAATTAAAAAAGAACTTGGAACAGCAATACCTTCAACACCAAATACATTTTTAATGAAAGGTAGAGATATTAGATCTGGAACTCCTAAAGAAATTGAATTAACAGAAAAAGATGCTTGCGAGGCTTTAATGCCAATATTGAATCAAATTTTAGGTGGAATTAAAGAAGCTTTAGAAAATACTCCTCCAGAACTTTCTGCAGACTTAATTGATATGGGTTTAGTTCTTACGGGTGGTGGAGCACTTTTAAAAAATATTGATAAATTAATATCTCAAGATACAGGTCTACCTGTTACTATAGCAGACGATCCTCTGTCTTGTGTGGCTGTTGGTACTGGAAGAGCACTAGAAAATGAAGAATTGTTCTCTACGATGCTATCAGAGTATTAATTTATCGAAAAAGATAAATGTCTTCAAGTAGAGATGATTTTGGTATAGCTTTTCGCTCAGCTCTTTTGCAAAGAGGTGCAGCGCAAAAATTTTCATTAATATCACTTATTTTTGTTGCTTCAATTTTATTTTTTTTAGACGTTTTTGGATTTGGTTTTATGAAACCGGTAAGGTCTATCATAAACGATGGAGTTTATAGAGTTTCTTTGGTTGCTTCCTCTCCATCTAGATTTTTACCAGATCTAACTGAAGGGATTAAAGGTTTTTTAGCTATAAAAAGCGAAAATGAAAGATTGAAAAAAGAGATCGAAATTTTTAAACAAAAAGAACTTAATGTAGAATATTTGTTAAATCAAAATAAAAATTTGAAGAAAATATTAGATTCTGAAGACACTTACCTTAAAAAAGAAAATATTCTTCTTTCAAAAGTTCTTATTGATAAAAGTAGTCCTTATTTAAAATCAATAATAATAAATAAAGGAACTAGTTCAGGTATTTTGAAAGGAATGGCAGTATTAGATAAAGAATATCTTATAGGAAGAGTGGTTGAAACAAATTATTTGTCTTCAAGAGTTCTTCTTTTAAATGATTTAAATAGTAGAATTCCTGTAACATTTGGAGAAGATGGAATTCAAGCAATTTTAAAAGGAACTAGTGGAACAAAACCGGTTTTAGAATATTTACCTGAAGATTATGAAATTGAGGAAGGAATAGATGTGTTTACTTCAGGTAAAGACAATATATTTTTACCAGGTTCTCCTATTGGAACAACAACATTAGATGGCAAAGTCAAACTATTTTCTGAACCTAGCCAGCTTTCATTTGTAAAAATTGATATTTCTCAAGAACTTGGAAAGGAATTTTAAGTGATAAAAAATCCAATAAATAAGATAATAAATCTTGGACCTTTAATACTTCTATATTATTTATCTATAAGTGAAATAGATTCACACTTTGAAAATTATTTTGAGATTTTATCTTTTAATATTCAGTTAATTATTATTTATTTTTGGATGTTAAAAAGACCAGAATTATTAGGAAGTGGACACATATTTTTTTCTGGTTTAATTAATGATGTAGTTATGGGTTTTCCTCTAGGTTTAAGTTCTTTATCTTACTTAGTAATCTCTCTAGTTGCAACTTATGTGAAAAACATGACAGTCAATACAAGAATAACAACAGATTGGTTTACCTTTTTTATAGCGATATTTTTCTCAAACCTAATATTCTATATTTTAGTTTCTAATTTTTCAGAACTAACAGTAAGTATTACTGAAATATCTTATAATACTTTCTTTACATTAATTTTTTTTCCTTTTTTTTGGTTTCTATTTAATTTTTATAACTCAATGATAACATCAGGTAAAAATGCTTAATTCTACTTCTGGAAATACTTTTATAAAATCAAAACTTATAAGCAGAAGGATGTTTTTACTGACTGCTGCAAAAGGCATTGTTCTAATTGGAGTATTAGGTAGATTAATTTCTTTACAAATCAATGAAAGTAAAAAATATAAAACCTTATCTGACAAGAATAGATTTAGAGAATGGAAACTAGCCCCGGAAAGGGGAATAATAAAAGATATTTTTAATAAAGAAATTGCATCAAACAGACAAGTTTACCAAATTCATTTAATTCCAGAAAATACTCCGAGTATAGAGGAGGTGTTTTTTAGATTGAAATCAATTTTAAATATTAGTGATAAAAAAATTTTTTCATTAAAGAAAAAAATTGCAAAACAAAAGCCTTGGGATCCAATTATAATTTCAGATAATTTAACATGGTCTGAATTTTCTAGGGTAAATCTATTTCTTCATGAATTACAAGGTATTGAACCTATAGTATCAGTAGCTAGAGTTTATAATAGCGACTCCTCAGCTCATATTTTAGGTTATGTTTCTCAAGTAAGCGCTAAGGATTTAAAGGACAAAAAATATCTTAAAGATATGTCAGTTCCTGGAATAGCTGTAGGAAAGACAGGTTTAGAAAAAAGATTAGATGAGGACATAATTGGAAAAGTTGGATTTCAAAGATATGAAGTAAATGCTTTTGGAAAAAGGATTAAACAAATTATGGTTGATCCAGGTCAAGCAGGAAAAAGTTTTAAAACAACACTTGACTTAGAAGTTCAAAATTTTGTTCATGAAATTCTTAAAGATAAAGCAGCATCAGTGTGTGTAATGGATATTTACAATGGTGACATTGTATCATTAGTCTCATCACCATCATATAACCCAAATGCTTTTGTGCATGGAATAGAAAAAAAAGATTGGGAAAATTTAATAAATGATAATAAGAAACCTTTAATAAATAAAGCTATATCTGGTTTATATCCCCCTGGCTCCACTATTAAAACACTTGTAGCATTAAGCGCTTTAGAAAATAAAATTGTTCGACCACTTAAAACTGTTCAATGCACTGGAAAAATAGAATTATTTGGTGAAAAATTTCATTGCTGGAAAAAGAAAGGTCATGGAATAGTGAATATGCGATCAGCAATTAAAAGATCTTGTGATGTATATTTTTATGAAGTGGCGAGAAGATTAGGAGTTGATAGATTATCAGAAACTGCAAAAAAATTTGGTCTAGGAAAAAAAGTTTTAAGAGATTTTTCTGAAGAGCGATCAGGCGTTGTGCCAAGTACAGAGTGGAAGAAAAAATTTATAGGACAAAACTGGTATTTAGGTGAAACTTTACACTCAGGAATAGGGCAAGGTTATTTTCAAAGCACTCCAATTCAACTTTGTTTAATGACAGCTCAAATTGCGAATGGTGGTTTTGAAATAAGACCAAGAATTATATATGACAAAGAAAAAAATAATTTAAAAGAATATTTAAAATTTAAAAATGAAAATCCTGGGCAACCTTTACCACAAGAATTATTAGTTTCTAATTTTGAATTAAAACCTTTATTTAAAAATCAAGAAAATATAAAGATTATAAAAGACGCGATGTTTTCATCTTCAAACGAACCAGGCGGCACTTCTTATAGATCCAGACTAGAGGACAAAAGATTTACATTTGCAGGTAAAACCGGATCATCACAGATTAAAAAGTTTACAGAGGCTCAAAGAGAAGCTGAAGTAAAACAAGAAAGTTTAAATTATAAAGATAGAGATCATGCATTATTTATTGCTTTTGCTCCAGTTAGTGATCCAAAATATGCAATTAGTGTAGTAGTTGAGCACGGCGGGTCAGGAAGTAAAGCAGCTGCACCTATAGCAAAAAAAGTTATCAAAAAAGTTTTGGAAAGGCATGAATTAAGACAATTTTCAAATAATTTACAAGGAGACACCATTTAATGTTTCAACCTAGATCAATACAATCGTCTTTAAGCATAAAAGATAAGATACTTTCTATTGATTATGTTTTGGTAATCTCAATTTTAATTTTAGGAATAGTTAGTATGTTTGCAATGTATTCTACTGATGGAGGTGAATTTAAATATCATACTAAAAGTCATATACTAAGATTTTCTATTTTTTTTCTAATGTTTTTATTCTTATCTTTTATTCAAATCAGATTTTGGCATTCTACTAGTTATTTAATTTACATTTTTTGTTTCATACTTCTTGTAGGTGTTAAATATTTTGGCTTAACATCTTCGGGTTCTCAGAGATGGTTAAATTTTTATTTTATGAATCTTCAACCGTCAGAATTAATGAAAATAGGATTAATATTATTTTTGGCAAAATACTATCATCGAATATCTATTGAAAACATTAATCGATTAAAGTTTTTATTTCTTCCTATAGTTGTTTTAATCGCTCCAGTTCTTTTAGTTATTATGCAACCAGATTTAGGAACTGCATTACTTATTGCTGCTGGCGGCATAACGGTTGCTTGGCTTGCTGGAGTAAGAGCAAAATTTTTTGCATATGCTTCATTAATTTTTATTTCATTATTACCAATAGCAATCTCTTTTTTAAAACCTTATCAAAAAGCAAGAATATTAACATTTTTAAACCCAGAAAAAGATCCTTTGGGAGCAGGTTATCAAATTATACAATCTAAAATTGCCATTGGATCTGGCGGCCTATTTGGAAAAGGTTTTTTGAATGGATCTCAAAGCTATTTAGATTATTTACCAGAAAAACATACTGATTTTATATTTACACTGTTTTCAGAAGAATTTGGTTTCTCTGGTTCATTATTTATATTGTTACTTTATGCCATCATAATTTGGAGAATTGTAAAAATCGGAAATATTACTCGAAGTAATTTTGGTAAACTCTATTGTTATAGCTTTGCTACAGCGTTTTTTATTTACGTTGTTGTAAATATGGGGATGGTTTTAGGTTTACTGCCGATAGTTGGTTCTCCTCTACCGATTATGTCTTACGGAGGATCTTCAATGATGGCTATAATGTTAGGTTTAGGAATAACAATGGCGTGTAAAATTTATAAGGATATTCCTGTAAATTAAAAAGAAAACCTATTATGACCAAATCCTTTTTTAAAAAAAGCTTGTTAATATGAGAAATAGGTGATTAGATTATTAAAAAATATATGTTTGGCGATAAAAAGAAAAAAATTAAAGATACTGAAAGATCGTTAATAAGCGAGACAGTAAGTATAGAAGGAACCATTAATAGTTCTGGGGCTATCGATATAGCGGGTTTAATTAAAGGTCCGGTAATTTCAAAAGAAATTATTATCAGAGAAACAGGTTCAGTTACCGGAACAATAGAGGGAGACAGAGTCGAAATCCACGGCCATATGGATGGAAAAATATCAGGTGATGATGTGATTATAGGCAGCACAGGTACAGTTAAAGGAGATATTGAATTTGGAAATAATCTTAAAACAGAAAATGGTGCTGATATAGATGGTTATATTAAAAAAACTATTGGATCTAAATCAAAACTCACTCCTGACTTTTTATTTAAAAAATCAAAAGAAGAAAAGACACCAAAAGATAACGGCGGATCAGAAAATATATTAAATAAAGATAAAGAGATTCCGGCATAATCTACCGCACTATAAAATCTAACAAGTTTGCATTATAATTTCTTTATGGAAAAATATAAATGTAAATCTGTTGGTATCATTGGTGCTGGTATTCAAGGCGTATGTATAGGATTACAATTAATTAAAAAAGGAATTCCAGTAACTATTTTTGATCGTCAAGACCCATTATCACTCGAATTTAAACCTGCTTCTTATGGTAATGCCGGTCACTTTTCACCCTACGCAGTTTTACAATTTAATAGAACAGATATTTTATATGATGTTCCAAAAATGCTTTTAAGTTCAAACGGACCTTTAGCAATGAAATGGAATTACGTTTCAAAATTATTACCTTGGTTTTTAAGTTATTTAAAAAATTTTAATGAAAAGTCTATGTTACATACAGCAAAATACATGCATCAAATCTTGAGCTTATCTAATGATGCTTACGAAGAAATTTTTAGAGAGATAGATACAACTAATCTAGTTGAAAAAAAAGGTATAATTTATGTTTGGACGAACAAAAATTTAAAGAGTAGAGAATTAGAGATAAAAGTTAGAAAAGACTTAGGAATTAAACAGAAACTTTTGTCTAAGGAAGAAATTTTAGAATTAGAACCAAATTTAAATCCAATTTTTGATGCTGGTGTTATTTATGAAAGTGCTATGCATGCTAGGGATCCTCATGGAATTTTAAAAGAAATTTTTAAATTATATTTAAAAAAAGGAGGAAAATTTATACAAGAAAATATTGAAAGTATTGAACAACACAAGCTAGATCAAACAATAGTAAAATCTGATAATGAAGATTATGTTTTTGAAAAATCAGTGATTGCTTCTGGCGCATTCTCAAAAAATTTAACTGATAAACTTGGAGAAAATATACCTTTAGATACTGAAAGAGGTTATCATGTTCATTTTGAAAATATGGATCATCTCATAAGCCGCCCTGTTATTTTTTTGGATAGGGGTTTTGGTATGACACCAATGAATCAAGGGCTAAGGGCTGTAGGTACTGTAGAGCTAGGAGGTTTAGAAAACCCTTTGTCAAAAAAGAGAATTAATTATATTGTAAATTGTGCCAAAGAACTTCTTCCTCAATTAGGAGAACATAAAGATGAGTGGCTAGGTTTTAGGCCAACTCTTCCAGATTTTCTTCCTATTATTGGTCCGTCACGCAATAATAAAAATATAATTTATGCTTTTGGTCACCATCATTTAGGCTGGACTTTAGGTGCAGTAACAGGCAAAATCGTCTCTGGAATTGTAGCGGAAGAAAAAACAAATTTAGATTTATCTCCATACAGCTCTAAAAGATTTAATTAAGGATTTTTTGTCAAAAAAATATTTAGCTTATTTGTTTTTAATATTAGCGGCTTTATTTTGGTCTGGTAACTTTATTGTTGGTAAATTTGCTACCCTGTTTGAAATTCCTCCATTAACTCTTAATGTTTTTAGATGGATATCAGTTTGGTTTATTTTAATCCCTTTCACCTATAAAGAAATTCATAATAATATTCCTTATATTAAAAAAAACTGGCTTGTAATTAGTTTTATGGGAGTAATTACAATTAGCACTTTTAACTCAGTTGTCTATTATGCACTTAATTACACCCAAGTAGTAAATGCTGTTCTAATGTTAGCTGCTATACCAGCAGCTACAATTGTTCTTACATCATTAATGAAGATTGAGACAACGAATATTTTTCAATTACTTGGACTGTTTTTATCAATAATTGGAATAGGTTCAATAATTTCTAACGGAGAAATTCAAAATATAATTTCTTTGAGTTTTAATAAAGGTGACGTTTGGATGTTAGTTTGTGTTATTACTTGGTCTCTCTATTCAACTTTACTTAAAAAACATAAGTTTAAATTCTCACAATTTACTCTAATTCAGCTTATGGTTACTGTAGGAATACTCTTTTTAATACCACAATTCTTTTATGAGAAATCTATAGGTGCAGAAGTGAATTTTAATAAAGCTTTTTTTCTAATTCTTTTTTATGTTGTAGTTTTTCCTGCTATAGCAGCTTATTATTGTTGGCAAAAAGGGATTGAAATAATTGGTCCTAATCGAGCTACGATGTTTGTGCAATTGATGCCACTATTTAGCGCTATTCTGGCAATAATTATTTTCAAAGAAAAATTTGAACTTTATCATTTTGCAGGAGCTTCTTTCATATTAACTGGCATTTATCTATCTAATAGGAAAACTTATGATTAAGGTAGCTATTTTAGATGATTATCAAAATGCATTTAAGCAAATAGTAGATATTCAGAAATATAAAGAAAAGTATGATTTTAAAATATTTAATGATCCATTTTTAAATGAAAGTGATGCAATTGTTGCATTAGAAACATTTGAAGCAATTTTTATTATGAGAGAAAGGACCCCAATTACTAAATCTTTAATAAATGCTTTACCAAAACTAAAATATATTATGACCTCTGGAATGCGAAATAATTCAATTGATTTAGAAGAGGCAAAAAAGAGAGGAGTTATAGTTTGTGGAACAGATATCAATTCTAATCCAGCTGCAGAAATTACCTGGGCATTAATATTAGGTTTAATGAGAAATCTAAAAGTTGAAATTGACAATATGTTTCAAGGTTATTGGCAATCATCAATAGGGCTTGAACTAAAAGGAAAACTTTTAGGATTAATAGGATTAGGAAAAATTGGAACACAAGTCGCTCAAGTAGCAAAAGCATTTGGGATGGATGTATGCGCTTGGAGTGAAAATTTAAATCTGTCTCACGCTAATAAAATTGGTGTTTTGCCCATGAATAAAGACGATTTATTTAAAAACTCAGACATTATCTCAATTCATGTTGTGCTTGGAGAAAAGTACAAAAATTTAATCACTAAAAAAGAATTAAAGACTATGAAAAAAACTGCTTTTTTAATTAATACCTCAAGAGGTCAAATAATTAATGAAAATGATTTAGTTCAGGCATTAAAAGATGAAACAATAGCTGGTGCAGGTCTAGATGTTTTCAACGAGGAACCCTTACCGCAAGATCATAAATTGAGATTTTTACCTAACGCGCTACTATTGCCCCACATTGGATATGTTACTGCAGAAAATTATTCAAAATTTTATATTCAAATGATCGAAAACCTTGAAGGATGCCTTAATAGTAAGCCTTTAAGGATAATTTCATAATATAGACTCTTCCATTGCAGGTTGTATTTGATATACTCATAATGAACGGAGTTATTGTATTTAATTTTATATAAATTCAATACCTTAAGATTAATTTAGAAAGAAGTATGAGGAGAATTTTAGTCTTATTTATAACTATGTTAATGCTTAACGGTTGCGCTGACTCAGTTGCTTTACTTGGCACTTCAATTGGCGGAGCTTCAAATGGAAAAATACTCCAATCCTCTTTAAATTCTGCAATAAGCTATGGAGTTAAAAAACAAACAGGTAAAGCCCCATTAGAACACGTTAAAGCTTATGCCGAAAAAGTAAATCCTGAGAAAAAAAAAGAACCATGCGTATCTTTTCTTGAAAAAACAAATTCAGAACTTTGTTTAATGTTAAAAAAACAACTAATTTTAACAAAATCCAAAATTAAATACTTAGACTAATTTCTTTAATAAAAGACTGCAGCAAACAAAGATAAAATTAACTACCAAGAGTTGTGTTAATAAAAATAATTGCTATCACAATTAGCTTTTATTTAAAAAAGAAGCAGATATACGGAAGCAATTAAAGCAAATCCACAGATTATGAAAAAAGTATTTACCATTCTAATAACTTTATTTTTTTTAAACGGATGCGTAGAATCCGTTGCTCTCCTAGGTAGTTCAGTTGGTGGAGCATCTAGCGGAAAAATGCTTCAATCCTCTTTAAATTCTGTAATTAGCTACGGAGTCAAACATAAAACAGGCAAAACGCCTTTAGGCCACGCTCTGGCATATGCAGAGGAAAAAAATCCTGAGAGAAAAAAAGAAACATGCTTTTCTTTTATTGAAAGCACAAGATCAGAATTTTGTACAATTGCTAAGAAACAAATATCTTTAACTAATACTGCTGTAAAAGATAAGGCATTAAAAATTATTAAAAAGCATCCTAGAAAAATTAAAATTAAAAATGTTGATGAAGAGAAAGAAAATGATTTAATAATTAGTTTTTTTCAAACAAAAAAGTCTCCCCGAAAACTTGCGATAGCCATTCAATCTAAAATAAAAAAAAGTGAAAAGTTTAGGCCCCAATAAATAAAATTGAGGCCATAATTATGATTTAAGCAGCTAATGCTTGTTTAATATCTGCAATTATATCATCTGGATGTTCTATACCTATCGAAAGTCTTACATATCCAGGTGTAACACCAGCGGCTAACAACTCTTTATCATTTAATTGACTATGAGTAGTTGTAGCTGGATGAATAGCTAAACTTCTAGCATCACCAATATTTGCAACGTGATAAAGCATTTTCAAGTTGTCAATGAATTTCGCACCATTCTCTTTTGTTCCGACATCCATTCCAACTAAGGACCCGTATCCACCTTCCATATATCTCTTAGCTCTTTCTTTAATCTCACCTTGATGATTTGTAGGATAGATTACATTCGTAACTTTCTTTTGTGTTTCTAAAAACGTCACAACTTTTTCTGCATTAGCACAGTGTTGTTTCATTCTTAGCGCAACTGTTTCTAGACCTTGTATAATTTGCCAAGCATTAAAAGGGCTTAAAGGAGCGCCTAAATCTCGAAGTAAAACTACTCTTGCTCTTATTGCAAAAGGAATATTAGCTCCAGTTAATTGAGGCACTGCGTCTGCCCAAATAGCTCCATTATAACTTTGGTCAGGCTCGTTCATTAACGGTTGTCTTTTTCTATCTTTTGTCCAGTCAAAGTTACCTCCATCTACAACTATGCCTCCAATAGAAGTTCCGTGACCTCCAATATATTTTGTCAAAGAATGCATTACTACTGCAGCTCCATGAGCTAGAGGTTTACAGATAACTGGAGAAGCTGTGTTGTCGATGATTAAAGGTATTCCTTTTTTTCTACCGATATCTGCAACTTCTTTGATTGGAAAAACTCTAAGATAAGGATTAGGGCAAGACTCACCGTAATAAGCTCTAGTTTTATCATCTGTCAATTTTTCAAAGTTTTTTGGATCTGCAGGATCTGCAAACCTTACTTCAATACCCTCTAATCTTAGTTGGTTTTTAAATAAGTTCACTGTTCCTCCGTATAGATCAGTTGAAGCAACAATATTATCACCAGTTTGAGCAACATTTTTTACACAAAATGCTGAGGCAGCTTGACCAGAACCTACTGCTACAGCTGCTAAACCGCCTTCTAGAGCGGCAACTCTTTTTTCCAATACATCACATGTTGGATTCATTATTCTTGTATAAATATTACCAAACTCTTTCAAACCAAATAAGTTTGCTGCTGTTTCAGCGTTTTTAAACTGGTAAGATGTAGTTTGATAAATCGGCACTGCTACTGAAGTGGTTGTAGGATCACTTCTATACTCTCCACCGTGCAACCCGATTGTTTCCGGATGTTTAAAATTTGCCATTTTTTTCTCCTTTTTTAGTACTTCGACGAAATGTCAGGCGTACAATATAGTTCAAATGCCTGGTTTTGTTTTGAGATAACTCAAAAAAAAACCACCGACTAAAGCGGTGGTCTGAAGACTTATTCGCTTTAGCTGGATTTTTTAAGCGCTCAGCAATTTGACTTAAATCAGCGCTTTTCAATGATTATCAATCATTAAGTTTAATTGTCAAGTTGTAAAAACCCTCAAAATAAGCCTTTTATGCACTACAATACTGATACTTTTTGCTTTTGAATTCTTTTGTTATTTTCTACTTTTTTGCTAATTTGCATTATGAGAAAAAAATATTCATTTTTAAGCCTTATCAAAAATGCTTTTACCAATAATGAAAATTGGGAAAAGATGTGGGAAAGTCCTGATCCTAAAAAAGGTTATGATGTAATAATTGTTGGCGGAGGAGGACATGGTCTTGGGACAGCTTATTACCTAGCAAAAGAACATGGAATTAAAAATATAGCTGTTATCGAGAAGGGCTGGTTAGGTGGAGGTAATACTGGAAGAAATACTACCATAATTAGATCAAACTATCTTTGGAATGAAAGTGCCCACCTCTACGATCATTCAGTTAAATTATGGGAAAATTTATCTGAAGAATTAAATTTTAACATGATGTTTAGCCAAAGAGGTGTAATGAACTTAGCTCACAATGAGCATGATATTAAAGAAATGAAACGAAGAATAAGTGCAAACAGATTAAACGGTCTTGATACTCAGTGGCTAGATACAAAACAAATTGAGGAATTAGTTCCAATAATGAATACTAAAAATTTAAGGTATCCTGTTTTAGGTGCAGCTTTTCAACCAAGAGGAGGTGTTGCGAGACACGATGCTGTAGCCTGGGGTTACGCATTAAGATCAAATGAAATGGGAGTTGATATAATTCAAAATTGTGAAGTCAAAGACATTAAAACTGACAATTATAAAGTTGAGGGAGTGAATACTTCAAAAGGTTTTATTAAAGCAAATAAAGTTGCTGTAGTAGCATCTGGACATACAAGCGTGCTCGCGCAAACCGCAGGTGTTAGGTTGCCATTGCAAAGTAGACCATTACAAGCTCTAGTTTCAGAACCCATTAAACCAGTTATTAATACTGTTGTAATGTCTAATGCAGTTCATGCTTACGTAAGTCAATCTGATAAAGGCGAATTAGTAATTGGGGCAGGTACTGATGGATACAATTCTTTTACTCAAAGAGGTGGCTATGATGTTATAGAAGAAACTGTTAGAGCTATAGTAGAGCTCTACCCAATATTTGGAAAAATGAAAATGTTAAGACAGTGGGGTGGGATAGTTGATATTTGTCCCGATGCAAGTCCAATCATCAGCAAGTGCGAAGTTAAAGGTTTATATTTTAACTGCGGTTGGGGAACAGGTGGATTTAAAGCCACTCCAGGAAGTGCAAATGTTTTTGCTCATACAGTTGCTAATGATCAACCGCATAAAATAAATGAAGCATTTAATCTAGAAAGATTTTCTGACGGAAGATTAATAGATGAACATGGCGCAGCTGCTGTAGCTCATTAATTATGATTTTAATTAATTGCCCATATTGTGGAGAGAGAGAACAATCAGAATTTTCTAATGGAGGAGAAGCTCACGTAGCTAGACCAAAAAATCCTGAAGCTTTAAGTGATAAGGACTGGGGACAATATGTGTTTTACCGATCAAATCCAAAAGGAATTTTCTACGAAAGATGGGTTCATACTCATGGATGTAGAAAATGGTTTAATGCTGTAAGGGATACTTCAACAGATACTTTTTTAAAAATTTATAGATTAGATGATAATAGGCCAGATATAAGTGAATTTAAAAGTACTCTAAAGTCACCTTCTGGCGAACCATCAGTTGGCTCAGGAAACTTTGCTGTAAAAAAATAGATGTCAGCTATTAATAATAAAAATTGTAAGTACATTTCTCAGAAAGAGATTAAAATAACTTTTGACGGAAAATCCTATTCAGCACTTGATGGAGATACTGTTGCATCTGCTTTATTAAGAAATAATATTAGATTGATTGGTAGAAGTTTTAAATATCATAGGCCAAGAGGTATTTATACTTGTGGGATTGAAGAACCAAATGCACTTGTACAAATATTAAATGAACATAACGAACCCAATACCAGGGCAACTATCAAAAGAACATATGATGGCATCAATATAAGCAGCCAAAATCGATGGCCATCACTCGCTTTCGATATAGGATCAATAAACAATATTTTATCACCCATCTTTTCAGCAGGATTTTATTATAAAACTTTTATGGGTCCAAAAGGATTTTGGAAAAAAATTTATGAGCCTTTAATAAGACGAACAGCGGGCTTAGGAAAACCTCCAAAAAATTTCAGATCAAAAAGTATCCACCAAAATCATAACGTTGATATCTTAATTGTTGGAGGAGGACTAAGTGGCTTGATTGCAGCAAGAAAATTAATAGATACAAACAATGAAGTTCTTATTATTGAACAAGATTGCTTCCTGGGAGGAATTTTAAAAAATTCAAATAAAGTAAAAAGCATTGATGGTAAAAATGTTTTTGAATGGGTTAATGAAACTGAAAAATTAATTTTAGGATCAAAAAATATAAAAATTCTAAAAAATACTCTTGTTACTACATATAATTTTACAAATCATTTAATTGCACTAGAAGATAAATTTGCAGGAAAAAAAATAGACACTAACAAATCTGAACTAACTTTACACAAGATTAGAACAACTCACACAATTTTAGCAAACGGTCATATAGAAAGATTTATTTCTTTCAGAAATAATGATTTACCTGGAGTAATGCTGGCATCTTCTTTTGAAAAATATATTGAAAGATATGGAGTTGCACCAGATGAAAAGCCTGTGATTTTTTCAAATAATTCGTCTACAATAAGTCTGGTCAAGTCATTAATTAATTTAGGGTGTAAACCTTCTGCATACATAGACTCAAGGAACAAAAATGATATTGAAGATGAAACTAAAGATTATCTTTTAAAAAACAATATTCCATTTTATCCTGAATCTGAAGTAGAGGGCTGTGAAGGCAATAAAAAAGTAGAAAAAGTTTATATAAGAGGCAGCAACAAAGAAATATCATCTATCAATACTTCAATGTTATGTCCTTCAGGTGGATTTAATCCTGACATACATTTATTTACACAGTCAAAAGGTCTAGTAAAATGGGATGATAAAATTATTTCATTTAAACCAGATACAGCTTTTCAAAACACAATTACATTGGGGTCAGTAAGTGGAAACTACGAATTTAAAAATCTTTGTAATGAAATTAATAAAAAATTGTCTTTTTTAAAAGTTAATGACCTTAATTTAGATATAGAGACAAATATTAGAGATGATTTTTCAATCAGTGAGTTATGGGAGACAAAAACTAATAAGATGTCCAAATGGTCTAAATCCTTTATTGATCTTCATAACGACGTAACAACAAAAGATTTAAAACAAGCTATCAATGAAGGATACGATCGAATAGAACATTTGAAGAGATATACAACTAATAGCATGGGAACTGACCAAGGAAAAATAAGTAGTATTAATTCTTTAGGTATAGTTTCAAAAATTTTAAATAAAAAAATTGAAGAAGTTGGAACTACAACCTATAGACCACCCTACGCTCCATTGAGTTTTGGTGCTATAGCAGGAAGAAGTACTTACGAATACTATGATCCAGAAAGAAAAACTCCCATCCATAATTGGCATATAAAAAATAATGCTGTCTTCGAGGATGTAGGTCAGTGGAAAAGACCATGGTACTTCAAAAAAGACGAGTCGGAATCTATGCATCAAGCTGTGCAAAGAGAGTCAAAACAAACAAGACAAACAGCAGGAATTATTGATGGAAGCACTTTAGGAAAAATTGAAATTAAAGGCAAAGATGCCTTGGAATTTATGAATTTGATGTACACCAATGCATTTACAAAAATGAAACCCATGACCTCAAGATATGCACTTATGCTCGGAGAAGATGGAATGATAATGGATGACGGTATTGTTTGTAAGATAAATGATAAACATTTTATAGCTACAACAACATCAAGTGGTGCGCCTAAAGTTCTTTCACATATGGAGGAATTTCTTCAAACAGAGTGGCCACATTTACAAGTTTTTTTAAATTCAATAACAGAGCAATTCACCACTTTTAATATAAGCGGTCCTAAAGCTAGAGAAATTATTAGTAAAGTATTTACTGATATAGACTTTAACAATGAGAAGTTTCCATTCATGACTTTTAAAACATTTGATTATAAAAATACTCAAGCAAGAATTATGAGAGCAAGTTTTACCGGCGAATTAGGTTATGAGATATATATTAGTCCAAAACACGCCTTAGAATTATGGGAACAATTATTTAATTACGGTAAAGAATTTAATCTAGTTCCTTACGGCACAGAGACAATGCATTTATTAAGAGCTGAAAAAGGTTATGTCGTTATCGGCCAAGAAACTGATGGAACAGTAACTCCGCTAGATTTAAATTTTAATTGGATGATAGGAAAAAAGAAAAAAGACTTTATTGGCAAAAGATCTTTAACCAGAAGTGATACCGCAAGAGAGGATAGAAAACAGTTGGTTGGAGTTGTACCAATAGATAAATCATTATTTATTGAAGAAGGGCAGCATATAGTTGAATGTGAAAATTTACCAAATAAAATTAAAACACCTATAGAATATCTTGGACATATTTCATCTAGTTATCACAGTCCCAATTTAAATCACTGTATTTCTATGGCTATGATTAAAAATGGAAATAAATTAAAAGGTAAAAAATTGTTTGTCTCGACTTCTAAGGGAACTAAGAATATTCCAGTAGAGGTAGTTAGTCCAGTTTTTATAGACCCGGAAAATAAGAGGTTAGTCTCATGACAAAAATTTTATCATCAGACAGTGTAAATGTTATTCAAAAAAATTTTCTACAAGTTTTGCTAAGAGGTGATGGTAGAGATCAATTTAATCAGATAATAGCTAAAGAAACATCGATAAACCCTCCATCAAAAAATTTGGAAATTTCAAGTGACGATAAATATATTTTCGCAAAAAATTCATTTGATCAATGGAGTTTATTATATTTAGTTGAACAAGATTATAAAAAGATTTTAAAAATCGTTGAAAATTTAAATATGAATGATGAGATACTTGCATCTGATTATTCTTATGGCCAAGTTTATTTTGAAATTTCAGGCAATAATAAAAATGAATTTCTCAATAAACTTACAAACTTTGATTTAAGACCCAAAAAGTTTCCAGTTTCAACAATGGCACAAACTTTAATAGCGAGAATAGATTGTTCTATTTATAATTTAAAAGATAAGTATATTGTGACTTGTAACAAGTCTTATGAAGAATATTTTAAGAATAGATTAGTAGATATAAATAATTTATCATGAGTATCTAAACATTTTTCTTTTAGAACTATAAGCATAAAATATAATTGAAAAAGAAATAATAGCTCCTCCAATAAGCGTATTTGTAGTAGGAACTTCGTTGATACCAAATAAAGGTAACCAAACCCAAAAAATTCCTCCTAATACCTCTGTTAAAGAAAGCAAAGTTAATTCAGCTGCAGGCAAATACTTTGATTTTGCAGAATATAATATTAGTCCAGAACAAACTAAAAAACCATGTAAAGCCGAAAGTGATGAGCTTTTTACTGAAACAAAGACGTTATCATTAGTTAACAAAATTACACAAAGGGCGAAGATTGAACAAAATATTCCTGCTACAGCTACTGTAGTAAACTTAGGAGTATTTTTTCTCCATCTCAGAGAAACAGTGAATCCAGCGAAACCTAATGACGAAAGCAAACCATTAACTAGTCCGAATAAAGTTCCCTCACCTTTACTATCAAATGCAAGAAAGATTACTCCGATAGCAGCTATAGATATTGCTGTTAAAGTAGGAAAAGAAATTTTTTCCCTTAAAAAGATATAAGCTAAAATTGAAGCAATAAATGGCATTGCTGCAAGCATAAGCATTGAAATTGCAGCTGTAGTAGTTGTTATTGAAAGAATAAAAGCGATCATACCAATACCTAGACATACTCCACCAATTAAACCGGAAAGACCTACTCTATAATAATTATTTATAAACTTTTTACCTTCAGAACAAAATAAGTAAAAGTTTAGTACCAAGAATATTGCTGTTCCTCTAAAAAAAAGATATTGCCAAGCAATAGAGTTAGCATCGTCTATGTTTCTCACAACTAATGGACCAAAAGACCAAAACAAACCTGCAATTAAAATAATTAAAACAGCTGGACTATTTTTGACAATATTGTTCATGGTGGAAAGCCTTTATGCCTTCTCACTACCAAAAGCAAGAGCCTTTTTACATATTTCCGTATTTAGGACCGCCGCCACCTTCGGGTGTAACCCAAGTGATATTTTGGGAGGGTTCTTTAATATCACAGGTCTTACAGTGGATACAATTTTGAGAGTTTATTACAAATTTTTCTTTTTGAATTTCATACACACCTACAGGACAGTACCTTTGGGCCGGTTCATCATACTCTTTTAAAGTGTAATTAATCGGTAGAGTAGGATCTTTTAACCTAAGATGGACAGGCTGGTTCTCAGTATGGTTTGTACCTGTTAAATAAACGGAGCTTGTTTTATCAAATGTTAGTTTGCCATCTGGTTTAGGATATTCAATTTTTGGCATCTGGCTAGCAGGTTTTAAAGCCTCATGATCTGCATGTTTATGCTTTAAAGTAAACGGCAGCCTTCCTCTAAATAAAATTTGATCAATACCAGTAAAAATTATTCCTAATATTAAACCCCAACTAAAACTAGGCTTAACATTTCTTGCTATATACAACTCTTTATAAGCCCAGCTTTCTTTAAATTTTTTTTCATAAATCGAAAGATCAGCCTTATTTTTAATATTTTCAATTATAGACTCTGCTGCTACTAATCCACTTTTCATAGCGGTATGTGATCCTTTAATTTTAGGCATATTTAAAGTACCAGCGTCACAACCAATTAATAAAGCTCCAGGCATATACATTTTAGGAAGACTTTGAATACCACCTTCTATCAAAGCTCTTGCTCCAAAAGAAATTCTTTTACCACCTTCAAACATTTTTCTAATTGATGGGTGTGTTTTAAATCTTTGAAATTCATCAAAAGGGGAGAGGTAAGGGTTTTGATAATCTAAACCTATAACGTATCCTAAGTATATTTGTTTATTTTCCGCGTGATAAATAAAACTTCCACCATATGTTTTATTATCTAACGGCCATCCAGCAGTATGCATAACTAAACCTTCTTGATGTTGTTGCTCGCTTACTTCCCAAATCTCTTTAAGTCCAATACCATATTGTTGAGGATTTTTTCCTTCATCTAAATTAAATTTCTTTATTAATTCTTTACCTAAATGACCTCTACATCCCTCTGAGAAAACTGTTACTTTAGCATGTAATTCCATACCTTCTTGATAAGTATCTTTTTTATTACCATCTTTATCTAGACCCATATCTAATGTAGCAACACCTTTTACTGATCCATCACTATTATAAAGAACTTCACTTGCTGGAAAACCTGGGAATATTTCTACTCCTAATTTTTCTGCTTGCTCAGCTAACCATCGACATAGGTTTGCAAGACTAATAATATAATTGTTGTGGTTTTTTTGTACTGCTGGCAATAACCATGTCGGCCAACTCAAAGAGGAATTTTTACTTAAAAATAAAAATTTTTCTTTAGATACTTTTGTTTTAATTGGAGTCTTTTCATTTTTCCAATTAGGTAATAATTCATCAAGAGCTTTAGTTTCAAAAACGTTTCCACTTAATATATGAGCTCCAACCTCAGAACCTTTTTCCAGTATACAAACATTTAAATTAGGGTCGAGCTGTTTAAGTTTTATCGCTGTAGTTAATCCTGCTGGTCCTGCACCAACAATAACTACGTCATATTCCATTGCTTCTCTTGCCATGAAATGACTATATCAAATCAATTATTTTTGGATAGTATTCAGTTTGTTTAACTCTGCTAAGAACTCTGGAAGAGCTTTGAATAAATCTGCTTCTAAACCATAATCTGCAACACTAAAAATTGGAGCTTCTCCATCTTTGTTAATTGCGACAATTATTTTACTCTCTTTCATGCCAGCTAAGTGTTGAATTGCACCTGAGATTCCTACAGCAATATATAAGTCTGGCACTACGACTTTACCTGTTTGCCCGACTTGGTGATCGTTACTTATATAACCAGCATCAACTGCTGCACGAGATGCACCTACAGCAGCATTAAGTTTATCTGCTATGTCAGTAATTAATTTAAAATTTTCTCCGCTTTCTAAACCTCTGCCACCAGAAACAACAACTCTCGCTGTACCAAGCTCCGGTCTTTCAGATTTTGTTTCCTCTCTTTTAATAAATTTTGAAATATTTGGGATATCAGCTGCTTCAATTTTTTCAACTTGAGCAGAACCGCCAGTTTTTTCTGCTGGCTCAAAAGAAGTTGGTCTAATTGTTATACATTTTTTTTTATCATTACTTTTAACAGTAGCGAAGGCATTTCCAGCATAAATGGGTCTTACAAAAGTATCAGGGCTTGATACTTTAATGATATCACTCACTTGAGAAATATCTAGTGCCGCTGCTACTCTTGGCATAAAATTTTTTCCAAAAGTATTTGCTGATGCTACGACATGATCATATTTTTCAGCGGTCTTTGTAACTAAAGGAGCTAAATTTTCGGGTAGATAATTTTGGTAATTAGGTGAGTCGCACCATAAAACTTTTTTTACTTGAGGCACACTTGCTGCTTCTTTGGTTACATTTTCACAATTAGTTCCGGCAACTAAAACATGTACTTCACTGTCTATTTTAGATGCTGCTGTAATTGCATTTAATGTAAATGGTTTTAATTTTTTATTGTCATGTTCTGCTATTAATAATACTGACATTATAATACTTTAGCCTCATTCTTGAGTTTACTTACCAATTCAGCGACATTTGCAACTTTAATTCCAGCTTTTCTTTTAGGAGGTTCTTCAACTTTTATTTGTTGAATTCTATTTGTGAGATCCAAGCCTAAATCTTTTGCATTTAATTGCTCGATTGGTTTCTTTTTTGCTTTCATAATATTCGGAAGAGATGCGAATCTTGGTTCATTTAATCTTAAATCACAAGAAACTACCGCTGGTAAGTTAACCTCTATTGTTTCAAGTCCTTCATCGATTTCTCTAATTATCTCTACAGATTTGTCTTTTAAATTAACTTTAGATGTAAAAGTTGCTTGAGGCCAGTTAAGCATTGCAGCTAACATTTGACCTGTTTGATTACAATCATCATCAATTGCCTGCTTACCTAAGAAAACCATATCTGGTTTCTCTTTTTCTACAATTTTTTTTAATATTTTTGCTATACCTAAGGGTTCAATATAGCTTTCAGCTTTAACATGAATACCCTTATCAGCTCCTATCGCTAATGCTTTTCTAATTGTTTCTTGTACTTTGTCCTCACCAATTGAAATAGCAACGACTTCTTTAACTTTACCTGACTCTTTAAGTTTTACAGACTCCTCAACAGCATTATCATCTGGTGGATTTGTTGACATCTTAACATTTTCAGTATGTACACCAGATCCGTCTTCTTTAACTCTTATTTGAACGTTGTAATCAATTACTCTTTTTACGGCTACGAGAATTTTCATCTAAGCTCTTAATAGTTTATTTTCAGCGTCATAAGGTGAGTCTTCGACTATTGAAGCCTCATGCATTTTTCCAAGAATATCAATTTTTAATTTTTGTCCAACTTTAGCTAGTTCTGGCTTAACCATACCTAAAGCGATTGATTTTTTTAATCTAAAGCCAAAGTCACCACTTGTAGCTCTTCCTACAACTGAACCATTGTCGTAAATAGGATTATTTCCTAAAACATCAGCATCAGTAACGCCATGAATTTCCATAGTTACTAATTTATTTGAAAAACCTTTTGCTCTCCATTTGTCTAATGCCGCACGTCCTATAAAATCTCCTTTATTAGGGTGAACAAATCTATCTAGACCTGACTCATACGGCGAGTACTCAATTGATAGTTCTGTTCCAACTAATTTGTAAGATTTTTCTACTCTTAAACTATTCATTGCTCTAATCCCATATGGCTTTAAACCAAACTCTTTCCCAGCTTTCATGAGTTGATCGAAAATATGATTTTGATATTCAATTGGATGATGAAGCTCCCAACCTAACTCGCCGACAAAGTTTACTCTCATTGCACTACATGGAGCTAGACCGATATTAATATTTTGTGCACTCAGCCATTTAAATCTTTCATTTGAAAAATCTGATCTAGAAACTTTTTGCATAAGTTGTCTGGCTTTAGGCCCTGATACCACTAAAACACCCATACTATTAGTTAAATTTTCATATTGGACACTCCCATCTGTTGGCATCCATTTATGTATCCAGTCATGATCTAATCTTTGGTAAGCTCCAGCTGAAACTAAATAAAAACTATCTTCAGCTTCTCTCATAATAGTAAATTCAGAGTGAACGCCACCTTTTGTATTTAAAGCGTGACAAAGGTTTATTCTTCCGATCTTTTTAGGAAGTTTATTAGCTACAAGTTTATCTAAAAATTCTTCAGCTCCAGGACCTTTAATTCTACATTTACCAAATGCTGTCATATCAAGAAGTCCAACATTTTCTTTTACATTCTTGCACTCTTGTTCAACATTTTTAAACCATTTCGATCTTCTAAATGACCAATCATCTTCTTGTTTCTCTCCCTCTTTTGCAAAAAAATTTGCTCTTTCCCATCCAAATTTTGCACCAAACACTGCTCCCAATTTTTTTAAACGATCGTAACATGGAGCTTGTCTTAAAGGTCGACCTGCTTCTCTTTCTTCGTCTGGATAATGTACAGTAAATACATTTGCATACGCCTCCTCATTTTTAGCTTTTAAATATGATTTAGTTGCGTACGAGCCATATCTTCTAGGTTCAACACCAAGCATATCAATTGTTGGTTCACCATCTATAATCCATTCTGCTAATTGCCAACCTGCGCCACCTGCTGCAGTAATTCCAAAACTGTGACCTTCATTGATCCAAAAGTTTTTTAATCCCCAAGCTGGACCGACAATTGGATTTCCATCAGGTGTGTAAGCGATAGCACCGTTATAAACTTTTTTAACTCCAACTTCTCCAAATGCTGGTACTCTTTTAATTGCTCCCTCGATATGTGGAGCCAATCTATCTAAGTCTTCTTGAAATAATTCATATTCACTATCTTTTGATGGACCATCAACATAGCAACAAGGTGCTCCTTTTTCATAAGGTCCAAGTAATAATCCACCAGCTTCCTCCCTCATGTACCACGAGTTGTCACTATCTCTTAACACTCCCATTTCAGGCTTTCCTTCCTTCCTTCTTTTTTGAATTTCTGGGTGAGGTTCTGTAACAATGTATTGATGTTCAACTGGAATTACAGGAATATCTAATCCTACCATTCTTCCTGTCTGTCTTGCAAAGTTTCCGCTGCAAGAAACTACATGCTCACACTCTATATCTCCTTTATCAGTTTTAACTATCCAACCATCTTTAGTTTGTTTAATTCCTGAAACTGTTGTGTTTCTATAAATTTCAGCTCCGTGGTTTCTTGCACCTGTTGCCAACGCTTGAGTTAAATCTGCAGGTTGAATATACCCATCTTCTGGATGTTGTATTGCACCTACTAAACCTTCAATATTAATTAATGGCCAAATTTCTTTTACTTGTTCAGGCTTTAAAAATTTTACATCTACCCCGATAGTTTTAGCTACACCAGCGTATTGATGATATTCATCCATACGATCTTGAGTTTGAGCCAAACGAATATTTGATACAACACTAAAGCCAACATTTTTACCTGTTTCTTTTTCTAAGGATTTATAAAGTTGAACTGCATATCTATGAAGTTGACCAACTGAATAACTCATATTAAATAAAGGTAATAATCCTGCAGCATGCCAAGTTGATCCTGAAGTTAATTCTTTTCTTTCAACTAATGCTACGTCTGACCAACCCTTCTTGGCCAAGTGATACAGCACACTAACCCCAACTACACCGCCACCAACTACCACTACTTTTGTTTTTGATTTCATAGATATTTATTTCTAATAGAAGGAAATGATACGTCAAGACAATCTAGCTTGTAAATAGTGGAAAAGTTGTGATTTTATTCGAATGTTTTCAATTCTAAAACATTACCGTTAGGATCTTCAATAAAAAAAGTATTTTGCTCAAATTTTGTACCTTTAAACCTAGTATAAGGCTTATCAATATAATTAATATTTTTTGATTTTAGATTAGATTTTATTTGATTAAATACCTCTTTTTTCAAATGAACACCGAAATGAGGAACTGGAACATTTCCCATGTCTACGTCGTGTCTTTCTCTAGGCAATTTCATTTTTGTTTGATGAAGAGTTAATTCATTACCCCAAAAATCTATATCAACCCATTTACCTTTTTCTCTGTTTCCCGTTTTACACCCCAAAATTTCAGTATAAAATTTTTCTGTTATTTCTATATTTCCAGCTGGCAGTGCTAAATGAAAAGAATTACTCATATGATTTATATATTTAATTCTTTAAATTTTTCAAGTAGGCATTATATATAGTCTTTAGATATGAATGATTTTATTAAGTCTATAAAAAAAAGAGACCCTGCGGCTAAATCAACTTTGAGCATTATTTTGACATATCCGGGAGTGAAAGCTGTTTTTTTTCATCAAATAGCAAATTTTTTTCATTTAGCTGGATTTGATTTAATAGCAAGAATCATTTCACAAACAAGTAGATTTTTCACTGGAATTGAAATTCATCCTGGAGCAAAAATTGGAAAAAATTTATTTATAGACCACGGTATGGGCGTTGTAATAGGAGAAACTTCTGAAATAGGTAATGATGTTACCATTTACCATGCTGTCACTCTTGGGGGAATTTCTCCAAGTATTGATAGTGAAAGACAGAGACATGAAAAAAGACATCCGACTATTGGAAATGATGTTGTAATTGGATCTGGAGCACAAATAATTGGACCTGTAAAAGTTGGAAGTGGTTCACGCATTGCTGCGAATGCAGTTGTTGTAAATGATGTACCTGAAGACTCTACTATGGTTGGTGTTCCAGCTAAAGCCATTAAAACTGGAAATAAAGGAAAATTTAGACCGTATGGTGTTGATCAAGAAGTTATAGATGAAAAATAAACAGTGGGACTCAAATTTAACACCTGAACAAAATTACGTGTTAAAGCAAGAAGGAACTGAAGCACCAGGCTCAAGTGTGTTAAATAATGAAAAAAGAGAAGGGAGTTATCATTGTGTAGGTTGCGATACAAAACTTTTTGAGTCAAATACGAAATATGAAAGTGGATCAGGTTGGCCATCTTTTTTCAGATCACTACCCGGAGTATTTAATGAAAAGACAGACATGCACATAGGCTACGCTAGAACAGAATATCATTGTAAAAAATGTGGCGGTCACCATGGGCATATATTTGATGATGGACCAGAACCTACTGGAAAGCGGTATTGCAATAATGGTGTTTGTTTAATTTTCAAACCAAAGATTTAATGTCCTCTAAAAATTCTAAAATTTATATACTTTCAAAAAAATACCCATTTCTTAAAAAATTTTATTTTTTTTATAATATCTACATTAGAAATTTGAAGTTTTATTTCAATGGTTCACAATTCCAAGAAGATAAAAAGATTCTGGGACTATTCGATAGAAATTATAGGGGGAGAT
>CACHLD010000008.1 GCA_902580565.1 uncultured Pelagibacteraceae bacterium
TAACAAAACTATATCAGGAGCAATAGGATCATTAATTTTTTCATCATTTTTTATTTCTGCAATATTCTTTTATATAACAGAAAGGTTTGATTTTTTGATAATATTGGTTGGTTGTATTACTTCAATTGTCTGTCAAATAGGAGATTTATTTATTTCATATCTAAAAAGAAAATCAAACTTGAAAGATACAGGAAATTTTCTTCCAGGTCATGGAGGTATTTTAGATAGAATAGACGGAATAATTTTAGGAATACCTTTCGGGTTCCTAGCATTAATAATATTTTATTAATATGAAAAAATTTATTTCAATTTTAGGTTCCACTGGGTCAATAGGATTAAATGTATTAAATATAATCAATAAAAAAAAAAATAAATTTAAGATAAATATTCTAGCTGCTGATAAAAATTTTAAACTTATTTGCAGTCAAATCAAAGAATATAAACCACAAATTTTTATCGTTAATGATCCTAAGATTTATCAAAAAGTAAAAAATAGATTTAAAAACTATAAAACAGAAATAATTAATAAAATTAATTCAAACCTAAAAATTTTTAATAAATCAGACATTTCTGTAGCGGCTATTCCAGGAATAGCAGGCTTATATCCTACTATTGAAATTGTAAAAAAAAGTAAAAAGGTGCTTATAGCAAACAAAGAGTCCGTTGTTTGTGGCTGGGATATAATTAAAAAATGTGCCAAAAAAAATAATACAAAGATAATTCCAGTAGACTCAGAGCACTTTTCAATTATGCAACTATTAAAAGATCACAATCTAAAAGAAATTAAAAAGATTTATTTAACTGCTTCTGGCGGACCTTTTCTAAACTATAAAATCTCACAACTAAAAAAAGTTAAGCCTATTCATGCCATCAAACATCCAAAATGGAAAATGGGTAAAAAGATCTCAATAGACTCTGCTACATTAATGAATAAGATGCTTGAAATAGTTGAGGCGAATAAATTTTTTTCAATTGATTTAAAAAAGATTGATATGGTAATACATCCAGAGTCGTTAGTTCACGCAATTATTGAACTTAAAAATGGTCTTTTTAAATTTATTTATCATGAAACTACGATGGTAATTCCTTTAGCAAACGCAATTTTTGATAATAAAGTAGATATTCTAGATATTTTAAAACCTACATTAAATAAAAAAAAAATTTTCTTTTTTAAAAATTTAAATTTCAAAAATATTGATAAAAAAAAGTTTCCTATTATTAAATTAAAAAAAAGGCTATGTGAGTATAATTCTACGCCAATAATTATCAATGCGGCTAATGAAATATTAGTTGATCAATTTTTAAAGAAAAAAATAAGCTTTATCTCCTTTTCTAGGCGGTTATTTAAGTTACTGGAGGATAGAAATTATAGTAAATATGCTATAAAAGTACCTAAAAATGTTAACCAAGTAATGCAAATTGATCAGTGGGCAAGACAAACAATGTTAAAAATGATTTCTAGCACTAAACAATGAAAAAAGTTTTTATATTTATTTTTATCTATACAATTTTTCTGTCATTTTCAAAAGCAGAGGTGATTAAAAATATTCAGATTGAAGGAAATAAAAGAGTAAGTAAAGAAACAATTAAGCTATATGGAGATATAAAATTAAATAAGAATTATTCTGAAATAGATTTAAATGATATTTTGAATAATTTATATTCTACAAATTTTTTTGAAGATGTTAGTGTTCAATCAGCTAATGGAGTTCTTAAAGTTACTGTAAAAGAATATTCAGTTATTGATAATATTATAATTTTAGGTGAAACAAGTAATAAATATAAAGAACAAATCAAAAAAATTATTAATTCTAAAGAAAAAGGTTCGTTTATAAAAAATAATTTAGCTCGTGATGCAGAGATTATAAAAAGATTATATTCTACTGCTGGCTACAATTTTACAAATGTTACTACTAAAGTTAGAGAAATTGATGGGGAGACAATTGATTTAGTACTTGATATCGACAAAGGTAATGTCACAAAAATATCTAAGATTTCATTTTCTGGAGATAAAAAAGTTAAAGAAAAAAGATTAAGAGACGTTATAGCAAGTGAAGAAAGTAAATTTTGGAAAATTATTTCCAAAAATACTAATTTTAATCAAAATCTTGTAGATTTAGATATGAGACTATTAAAAAATTATTACAAGTCGATAGGGTATTATGATGTAAATATTAATTCAAATTCTGCAGAGCTGAACCAGTCTGGTAATGTTCAGTTGACATATACTATAGATGCAGGAAAAAGATATATATTTAAAAAAATTTCAACTGTAGTAGACCCAACTTTTGATAAAAATTTATTTTTTGAACTTAACGATGAATATCAAAAAGTTATAGGCAATTATTATTCTCCTTTTAAAATAAAAAAATTATTAGAAACAATAGACGAAATAATAGAAAAAAATAATTTACAATTTGTTGAACACAACGTTGAAGAAATTTTAGGAGATGGAAATATAGAAATAAAATTTAACATTTTTGAAGGTGATAAGGTTTTAGTAGAAAGAATAAATGTTTTAGGTAACAATGTCACTAATGAAGACGTAATTAGAGGAGAATTATTAGTTGATGAAGGGGACCCTTTCACAAATTTAAGTTTAGATAAGTCGGTTTCAAAGCTTAAATCAAGAAATATCTTTAATAAAGTCACCAGCAAAGTATTAAACGGCTCAAAATCTGATTTAAAAGTTATAAATATTGAAGTTGAAGAAAAACCAACAGGAGAAGTTAGTGCGGGTGCTGGAGTTGGAACGAATGGAGGAAGCTTTGCATTTACAATTAGAGAAAATAATTGGTTAGGTGAGGGTAAAAACGTTGCTTTTAATATTGAAGTGGATGAAGAGTCTTTAAAAGGTTCTTTAAATTATGTAGATCCAAATTATAATTTTTTAGGAAATTCATTGTCTTATTCTTTGAGCAGCACTACAAATGACAAACCTGATCAAGGCTTCAAAAATACAATTGTTGCTGCTTCTGCAGGAACTAGATTTGAACAATATAAAGATATTTTTGCAAAATTAGGTCTATCAGTATCCTATGATGACTTACAAACTTTGGATAATGCTTCTGCATCGTTAAAAAAACAAAGTGGAGAATTTACGGAAATATCAGCTAACTATGGATTTAGTTACGATAAAAGAAATAGAGCCTTTATGCCAACTGATGGATCAATAGTATCTTTTGAGCAAAGCCTACCCCTTTATGCAGATAAAGCATTTATTGATAATACTCTTGCTTCAAGTAATTATATTTCGGTAAATGAAAATATAATTGGCGCAGCAAAATTTTATTTAACTGGTGTTAATGGTTTAGGCGGCGAAGATGTTAGACTTAGTAAAAGAAAAAATTTAAGCACAAAAAGATTAAGAGGTTTTCAAAGAGGAAAAGTGGGGCCAGTAGATGGAGATGATCACATAGGAGGAAATTATGCTGCAGCAATAAATTTTGAAGCACAATTACCAAATTTTCTACCTGAATCATCTAATACAGATGTAGGTTTATTTTTAGATTTTGGAAATATTTGGGGAGTAGATTATGACGGGTCAATTGATGACAATAATGAAATAAGATCTTCAACCGGTGTAGCAGCAAGCTGGATTTCGCCTTTAGGACCTATGACTTTTATTTTATCAACGAACTTAGCTAAATCAGGGACAGACAAAACTGAAAGTTTTAATTTTAATTTAGGTACAACTTTTTAATATGAAACTATTCAAAAATTTAAGCATTATAGTAATATTTCTCTTATTTACACAAAACAACTTAATAGCTGATTTACCTAGATATTTAGATTTTAAATACATTCTAAATCAAAGTGAAGCAGGAAAAAAAGCCCAAGCGTATCTAAAAAAAAGTCTAAACGTTGGAATAAAAAAGATTAAAGATAAAGAAAAATCAATTCAAGAAGAAGAAAAAAAAATTATTAAACAAAAAAAAGTTATATCAGCAGAGGAGTATAAGAAACAAGTTACAAATTTAAGAACAAAAGTTGCATCTCTTCAAAAGGAAAGAAACGAATTACTAGATAGAATTGCCAAACAAAGATCAAAAGCAAGAAATGAGTTATTAAAAAATTTAAACCCAATTATTCAGGAATATATGCAAAAAAATAATGTTAGAGTAGTTCTTGATAAAAAAAGCTTACTTCTTGCTGATGAAAAATTGGATATTACTAAAGAAATTATAGAACTACTAAATAAAAAGTTAAAATCAATAAAATTAAACTAAATAGTTTAATGGAAATTACTACATTTTTTAAAAAAAAAAATAAACATTACTTGGGTGATTTTTTTTCTAATTTTAAAGGTAAAGAAAAACTTGAAATTAAAAACATCCGATCACTTAATAAGTCTCGAAAATATGATTTAACTTTTTTTGACTCAATTAAGTACAAATCTGTTGCTAATAAAACTAACGCTTCTTACTGTATAACAACACAAAAACTTGAAAAATTTTTGCCAAATAAAGTTAAAAAAGTAGTAGTAAAAAATGTTCTTTATGAACTTGCAAAGATATTAAAAAAAATTTATCCCTCTGCCGATATCGATTATCCAGATTTAACTCTTAAATCACCTAATAAAAACAATTATAAAAATGTAAAATTTGGTAATAATGTTTTAGTTGGTAAAAATGTTAAAATTGGTAAAAATTGTTTTATTGGGTCAAACACTATTATAGAACATGATGTTATATTAGGAAACAACTGCGTTATCGGTTCTTATGTGGTTTTAAAAAACTCAATACTGGGAAATAATGTAATGATTCAAGATGGTTGCAAGATTGGTTTGAAAGGTTATGGTTTTATACCTATAAAAGATAATAATTTAAAATTTCCTCACATAGGTCGAGTCTTGATCAATGATAATGTTGAGATCGCAGGAGGCTGTACAATTGATAGAGGATCAGTAGATGATACAGAAATTGGCAAGAATACTTATTTGGACAATCAAGTGCACCTCGCTCATAATGTAAAGATAGGATCAAATTGCATGATTGCCGGTCAAGTTGGATTTGCTGGAAGCACAACTATTGGAAACAATGTTTCTATTGGGGGACAAGCAGGAATCTCAGGACATTTAACTATAGGAAATAACGTTAAGATAGGTGGTGGAAGTGGTGTTATAAAGGATATTGAAGATAATCAAGTTGTAATGGGATATCCTGCAATACCATTTAAAGATTTTATTAAAAATTGGAAAAAATAAATGAGTGAAACCGAAATAGATAAAAAAAGAATTGAGAGTTTATTACCTCACAGGGAACCAATGTTATTAATAGATAAACTAACAAAGATAGTCCCTTTAAAATCTGCTACAGCAATAATGTATGTAAAAAAAGATGGCTTTTATGTTCAAGGCCATTTTCCAGGTCAACCTGTTATGCCAGGTGTTTTGATTGTTGAAGCTTTCGGCCAGGCGGCAGCTGCCCTAACAGCACATGGTATTGATCCTAAGGAGTATGCTAATAAGTTAGTTTATTTAATGAGTGTAGATAAAGCTAGATTTAGAAATCCTATAATTCCAGATTGTGAATTACATTTGGAAATAGAAGCCGTAAGATCTCACGGCAGAGTTTGGAAATACAAAGGAACAGCAAAAGTTGATGGAAAGAGAATGGCTGATGCGGAATGGTCAGCAACTATAGTAGACAGAAAATAATGATACATAAGTCAAGTGTAATAGACTCTAAAGCTAAAATTTCAAAAAATGTGAAGATTGGTCCTTTTTGTTATGTGGGTCCGAACGTTGTTTTAAGTGAAAGTGTAGAATTAGTTTCTAATGTTCACATAGAAGGTAATACAAAGATTGGAAAAGGTACTAGAATTTTTCCATTTGCTAGTATTGGCACCCAGCCACAAGACCTAAAGTTTAAAGGAGAAAAAAATAGTTTAGATATTGGTGAGAATAACTTAATTCGTGAGTATGTAACGGTTAATCCAGGAACAGAAGGTGGTGGCTCAAAAACAAAAATTGGCAATAACTGTTTATTCATGATTTCCTCACACGTAGCACACGATTGTAAAATAGGTAATAATGTAATTATTGCAAATAATGTTCCATTAGGAGGCCATGTCACAATTGAGGACTCTGTAGTTATCGGGGGCAACTCAGCAGTACAACAATTTACAAGAATAGGCAGATTAGCAATGATTGGTGGAATGACAGGAGTATTAAAGGATGTCATTCCATTCGGTTTATCTATAGGAAATAGAAATCATCTCCAAGGATTGAATTTAATAGGATTAAGGAGAAAGAAATATGATAATCAAAAAATAATGGGTTTAAGTAAAGCTTATAAAGAAATTTTTGCATCAAAAAATTTTCATGAAAATTTAAGTAAAATTAATGGTGAACATAAAGGTAACGAATTGGTAAACGAAGTCATAACTTTCATAGAAAAAGATAAAAAAAGACCTATTTGTTCACCACTGAGTTAAGATAATTATGATTGGTCTAATATTTGGAGAAACTGATTTTCCAAAACAAATTTTGAAAAAAATAAAGAATAAAAAAAGATATCTAATCATTGATCTATCAAAAAAAAAATTTTTTAAAAAAGATAAATTTTCTTATTCAGTATCTTTAGGTCAATTTGGAAAGATCATAAAAATTTTAAAAGAAAATAATTGCAAAAAAGTATTATTTGCTGGAAAAGTAAATAAACCTAAATTTTCTAAACTTCGAATGGATTTAAAAGCATTTTATTATATGCCTAGAATTATAAAAAGTTCAAAATTAGGCGATGCAGCTATTTTAAAAGAAATAATTAATATTTTTAAAAAAGAAAAGATTAAAACGATTAGTTCTTTAACATTCAATCCTGAATTAACATTAAAAAAAGGAAATTATACAACAACAAAACCTAACAAATTAGATAAGCTTGATATTAAAAAAGCTATAAAAACCTTGAATCGTTCAGGTAAATATACTTTTAGCCAGGGAGCTGTTGTCAGAAGTAAAAAAGTGATTGCTATTGAAGGCAAAGGCGGAACTCAGATAATGCTTAAAAGTTGTAAAAGTAAAAAATTTAGAAATCAAGGTGTATTAGTTAAATTACCCAAAAAAAAACAGGACTTTAGGATTGATTTGCCTACTGTCGGTTTACAAACTTTTAAACAGTGTAAATCAGCGGGACTTAAAGGAATTGTACTGAAAAGTAGACAAAACGTTTTTTTGGAAAGAAAAAAATGCATCAATTTTGCTAATAAAAATAAAATGTTTATCTCTGTAAAATGAAAAAATTAATTACAATCTTATTATTTTTTGGTTTTTCTAATTTATATGCTTCAGAAATCAAATTAGAAAAAACTGTTGATAATTTAAAAAAACCATGGAGTCTCTCTTTTATCGATCAAGAAAATGTTGTGATTACGGAAAAATCGGGAAAATTATTTACTTTAAATTTAACAGATAAAAAAATTTCAGAAATAAAACATAATCTTTCTATTTTAGAAGACGGGCAAGGTGGGTTGCTTGATGTTCTATACAATAAAGATCAAGTTTATATTTCATATTCAGAAAGTAGAGGTGATTGGAAGACAAGTACTTCCGTAGCAAAAGGTAAATTTAATAAAAAAAATATTGAGTTTAAAAATATTTTTAGAGCAGAACCTCCAATTGATTCAGGTTATCACTTTGGTTCAAGATTGGCTATTAAGGGTGATCATTTATATATAACTGCAGGAGAACGTGGACAAGGAATGATAGCTCAAGACGCCAGTAAACACCCTGGAAGTGTTATTAGAATTAATTTGGACGGTTCCATTCCTAAAGATAATCCAAAATTTAATGGTAAAAAAGATTGGTTACCTGAAATTTTTCAAATTGGAGTTAGAAATCCTCAAGGATTAGCTCTTTCTCCTTTTGATGATAAAATATATATGACCAATCACGGAGCTAAAGGTGGAGATTGGTTTGGTACAGCAAATTTTGGAGAAAATTATGGATGGAAAATATTAGGATGGGGTGGAACTAATTATTCAGGAACCAAAATAGGCCCAAAGTGGAAACCTGGTTTTACAAAAGCAATTAAATATTGGGTTCCTTCAATAGCAGTCAGTGCAATGACTATTTATAATGGAACTACATTTAAAGAATGGAATGGTGACGCTTTAATTGCTTCATTAAAAGATCAATCTTTGAGAAAAATTAAATTTAAAAAAGATAAATTTCTAAATGAGAAAATTATTTTTAAAGGCAATATAGGCAGAATAAGAGACATAAAAATACAAAAAGAAACTGGAGACCTTTATATGCTGTCTGATAGCGGGCAGCTTTGGAGAATGTATAAATGAAAAAATTATTTATTCTTACAGGTGAGTCGTCAGGAGACAAATTAGCTTCAAAAGTAATTAGTGATTTAAAAAAGATAAACCAAAATATCGAATTTTTATCTGTTGGAGGAGAAAACCTTCAATCCTTGGGTATAAAATCTATTTATAATTTAAAAGAAATTACCTATTTAGGTTTTACTAATGTAATTTTAAATATATTTAAGATAAATAGAAAAATTAATGAAACAGTAAAATCAATTGTAGATTATAATCCAGATGTACTGTTTACTGTTGATAGTCCTGATTTTACTCTTAGGGTTGCTGAAAAAGTAAAAAAATTAAATTCTAATATTAAAACTATTCATTATGTTGCTCCTCAGGTTTGGGTGTGGAGGGAAGGTAGAGTCAAAAAAATTAAAAAGTTTGTTGATCATATTTTATTACTATTTAGCTTTGAAAAAAAATACTTTGAAAAGGAAAATATAAGTTGTGAATTTGTAGGTCATCCTTTATTACAAAATAAAGAACGAAGTAAAATTGACATCAATCAAATAATTGGAAAAAATAAAGCATTAATCTCTGTATTCGCAGGCAGCAGGAAATCAGAGATAAGTGTCTTAATGCCAATATTAATTGGTTTTATTAAATTGATGAACGAGAAATATAGCGATATGAAATATGTATTTCATTCTACAAAAGAATATTCAGAATTTATGCAAACTTTCGTTAACAAAAGTGAATTAAATAATTGTGAAGTAGTGAGCGATAGTGAGATTAAATCACACATACTGCAAAAATCTATCTTTGCTGTAGCAAAATCTGGAACGGTTTCTCTTGAAATTTGTAACGCAAAAATACCTTCTGTCATTATTTATAAAATGGGTTTTATTAATTTTTTAATCGTTAAAAGTCTTGTTAAAACCAAATTTGCAAATATCGTTAATTTTGCTGCTAATGAAGAGGTCATACCTGAATTACTTCAATCCAACTGTAATGCTAAAAATATCTTTAATATAGTGAATTCTTTTCTAGAAACTCCAAGTAAAATGGATGATCAAGTAAAAAAAGTTGAGACAATTTTAAGCAAACTAAAGATAAATGGGTCATCTTCAGAATTAGCTAGTTTATCATTAAATAAATTTTTGTAATGATAGTTTACACTCATTCTGACTGTCTTTTAAAAGATAACGGATTTAATCATCCTGAAAGAAAAGAGAGATTAGATAGTATTATAGAATCTATTAAACAAATTACTAATTTTAAAATTAATTTTAAAGATGCTCCTCTTGCAGATATGAAAATTATATCTTTAGTTCATCCAAAAAAGCATATTGAAAAAATATTTTCTAACATTCCAAAAACTGGTTTAATTGGTATAGAGAAAGAACCTTACGCTGACACAATGCTTTGCTCTAAAAGTAAAAATGCTATTCTAAGATCATGTGGTGCAGGTATTGCTGCAGCTGATGACGTAATGATCAAAAATGAAAGGATTTTCTGCGCTATAAGACCCCCTGGTCATCATGCGGAAACAACAAAAGCAATGGGTTTTTGTTTTATTAACAATGTTGCTGTAGCAGCAAGGTATCTTCAAAAAAAATATAAAATTAAAAAAGTAGCTATAGTTGATTTTGACGTACATCATGGAAATGGAACTCAAGAAATCTTTTATAATGATGAAACAGTAGCTTATGCCTCTTCTCATGAGTTTCCTTTATTTCCTGGCACAGGCTCAGAACAAGAAAAAGGAGTAGGAAATATATTCAATGCTACTTTAAAAACAGGAACTAAAGGTAATGAGTTTTTAGAAATATTTCATCAAAAATTATTAAGACCATTGGATAAATTTAAGCCAGAAATAATTTTGATATCTGCTGGATTTGATGCTCATTTTAGAGACCCTCTAGCTAATATCAATTTAGAATCGGAGGATTATTATAAAATTACAAAACAAATTGTAGATCTAGCTAATACACATTCTAAGGGGAGAATAATTTCATTTTTAGAGGGCGGGTATGATTTATTAGCTTTATCTGAAAGTATTAAGCAGCATTTATTTGCTTTAAAAAACTAAATATCCACAACACCCCAATTCGTACATATTGTTCAAATAATATTCTAGAATTTAATGATTAATAAAATATAGTGATTCTATGGACTTTATTATCGTTATTGGTATAGGTGCTATTTTAGTGGCTACTGGAGTAATATCACCAAAACCTAAAGATGATGAAATTGCGGAAGCGGAAGTTATAAAAACTGAGGAAGTTGTTGCTCCACCACCTGAGATAAAACCAGAACCAGAACCAGAACCAGAACCAGTGCCTGAACCTGAACCTGAACCAGAACCTGAACCAGAACCAGAACCTGAACCTGCAAAAGAACCAGAAACGAACGAAGAGCAAGTAACTCAAGAACAGGCTCAAGAACAAGATGCTAAACCTGAAGACCCTGAGCTCACACCAACTCAAGAAACTGAAGAAAAAGAAGAAGGAGGCGGTTGGTTGAACATAATTCTTTATATCCTAGGAGCGATAGCAGTAATTGCAGCAGGAGCCTATTTCTTTATGAGAAGAGAGCCAGAAGCACAAAGTGCAGCAGATATTGCAAGATCACAATCACAAGAGGAACGAGCACCTGAACCACAAGAAGAACCAGCACCTGAACCACAAGAAGAACCAGCACAAGAAGAAACTCAATCGGAGAATACTCAAGAAGAAACTCAGTCAGAAAATACAGATCAATCATCAAATAATGATGATGAAAATAATAATAGATAACTATTTAAAAAAATTTCTACCACCACTTAAATAAGCACATTTTTCACACTTCTTTTCAATTTCAGGAGGTTCATCTAGATTTAAAACTTCTTTCATTTCAATTAATTTTTCTTCAATCCAAGAAGTATCTACTCGATAAGGTATTAACGTAGTTTTAAAATCCATTTTGTTACTGAATTTGTCGTTAGTTTTTTCGCCATTACAAACATAAAAAAAAGTTCGATCTGAAACCTCAAAGTTCATTTTTCTTAAAATATGAACATATATATCCATCTGTAGTTTATAACTTAGATGCCATTCAGAATCGAGGTAAGATGAAACTGTGACAGGGTAAGTTGATGACTGAGCTTTATAATCTACAACAACTAATTTTTTTTCATTTAAATCAAACCAAAGATCATCAATACCCCCATAAATAATAAGATTAGTTTTTTCATCTAAATAAGAAATGCCACCTTTTAAAGAATTTCTCCATGTATCTAATTCTTTGTGATGGAAGGGTACGAAATTTAAATTATGTTTTACCATTATAGGGTGTGGTTTTTGTTCTTTTCTATACAAATCAAATTCTTTTTTTAACAATTCATCTACCGCAATATTAAGTGCCCAACCAGGCATAGAAGGTTCTTTTAAACCTTTTACACGGTCTAAATAAAAACATCTTTTACAACTCAGAAAATTAAAGAATTTGGATCTACTTATTTTAAAAGGTGTATTAGATTCTTTATTGTAAATTGATGTTTTTCTTGTTCTGAAAGATACAGCGTCTTTCATTAAATTTGTTTTAATCTTTTAATGACTTGAGTTTTATCTAAAGATAAAATTACATCATATAGACCTGGACCAAATCTCGATCCTACTAGGGCTATTCTTAAAGGCTGACCTACGCCTTTAAAGTTTGTTTTATGTTTTTCAATAAGAGACTTAATGACTGGCTCTAAAGTTTCTCTGGTGAAAGAGCTTAATTTTTCATATTCAATAATAAATTCTTTTATGACTGTCTTAGATAAATCATCAAGTAATTTTTTATCATCTGAACTGATTTCAATATCGTCCTTGATTATATATTGAGCATTGTTCCACATATCTTCTAATGTTTTAGCTTTATTTTTAAGAAAACCCATTGACTTTATAAGAGTAGGCTCCTTTTTCATATCAATTAAAGATTTATATTTAGATATATATTCCTTAAAAAATTTGAATAATTCATTTTCATCTATAGTTTTTATATAAGTTTCATTCATAGATAGTATCCTTGCCATATCTAGCTTAGAGGGCGATTTACCAACTCCACTAAGATCAAATAGGTCGATACTCTCTTGTTTAGTAAAAATTTCTTTGTCTTTATAAGACCAGCCTAATCTTAAAAGATAATTTCTTAAAGCATCTGAAATAATACCAATTTTGATATAATCTTCTAAAGTTGAAGCATTGTCTCTTTTTGATAACTTTTTACCTTGTTCACTATGAATTAAAGGTATATGTGCAAAGTTAGGAACCTCCCAGCTCATAGCATCATATATTTGTTTTTGTTTAAAAGAGTTGATCATATGGTCATCACCTCTAATAACATGGGTAATTTTCATCTCATGATCATCTACAGTCGCTGATAATTGATAAGTAGGAGATTTGTCTTTTCTTAAAATAACAAAATCTTCAATTGTTGAATTAGAAATATTCCTCTCACCTTGAACTAAATCTTTTATGATTGTGTTACCTGAAATCTTACTTTTAAATCTTATAACTGGTTTTACATTTCTCGGTATCTCAAGATCTTTAGCATCTCTCCATTTTCGATTATACACATAAGGTATACCTTGTTTTTTACACTTTTCTTTCATTTCATTAATCTCTTCTTCAGAACAATAACAAGGATAGGCAAAGCCCTTTTTAATAAGTTCTTCAGCTACAGCTATGTGCTTATCAACATGTTTCGATTGTATATATTCTGCGCCATCATGCTTTATACCTAACCAGTCTAAAGATGATATTATTTGTTTTTTAAATTCTTCTTTGGATCTTTCTTTATCTGTATCTTCAATTCTTAAAAAGTAATTTCCTTTATTTTTTTTCGCTAGAAGCCAATTAAATAAGGCTGTTCTGACACCACCTATATGAAGCGGCCCAGTAGGAGAGGGCGCAAACCTACAATTGAAAGACATTTATATTAATTAGACTATTTTAGTGAAAGTTTCTATATAAAGAAACAAGTTTGCCTTGAATTTTTATTCTATTTGCAGCGTAAATTTTTGTTCCATAATTACGATTAGCTGATTCAAGGGCAATAGTATTTCCTTTTTTTCTTACCCTTTTTAATGTAGCTTCTTGATCATCAATCAATACAACTGCAATTTGGCCGTTATCAACATTTGAAACTTTTTTAATAATTACTGTATCACCGTCAGCAATACCTGCCTCTATCATAGAGTCACCTTTAACTTTTAGACCGTAGTGCTCGCCATTGTTTTGCAAATCCTCTGGTAATGCTACTCTATCAACTTCTTGTTGAATAGCTTCAATAGGAGTACCAGCTGCGATACTTCCTAAAACGGAAACATCTGATGATTTATTGTTATTTTTATCTAAACCGCCTTTAATTACACTTGGAGTAAAAGTATTAAAAATATCGTTAGCGCTAGCATTTTCTGGTAATTTGACAACTTCTAAAGCTCTGGCTTTATGTGCTAATCTTTTAACAAAACCTCTTTCTTCTAAAGCAGATATAAGTCTGTGTATTCCAGATTTCGACTTGAGGTTGAGTGAATTTTTCATCTCTTCATATGAAGGAGATATTCCAGTGGATCTTATTTTTTTATTTATAAAAATTAATAAATTTTTTTGTTTTTTTGTAAGCATAGAACAAACCTCGTACATCTATGTTCTATAAAAGTTCTATTTGAATTTCAACTTCAAATAAAGGTCTATTTTATTGAATAATTTGCTTAAATCTTTGCATTAACTCATTAGGATTGTCTGAAGCTAGAAGTGATTCTCCTATTAGAAAATTTTTAATACCCGTTTTGTCATATATATACTTAGCATCATTTTCATTTTTTATTCCACTTTCTGACAACAAAGGTCCTTTGTGGCTCTTAACAACTTCAAAAATTGATAATGTATTATTAATAGAAATTTCAAGAGTTTTTAAATTTCTATTATTAATCCCTATTATTGCCTGATCATATTTTAATGCTTTTTCAGCCTCTTTCTGATCATGTACCTCAACAATAACTGATAAATTTTGTTTCATAGCTTCTGAATAAATTTCATCTGCTTGACTGGGACTAATTGCATCAATGATAATTAAAATACAATCACACCCAAAACTTTTCGATAAAGAAACTTGGTAAGGATCTATAAAAAAATCTTTTGCTAAAACTGGAATTTTAAATTTATCTTTAATATCTCGTATATATTCTAATTTTCCTAAAAAGTATTTTTCTTCAGTTAATACTGATAAGCATGTTGCTCCATTAGCGATAAACATTCTTGCAATATTCATATGATTAAAATTTTTGACTATAACACCAGCAGAGGGGCTAGCTTTTTTAATTTCTGTTATTAATGCTACATCTTTAGTTTTCTGAATAGCTTCTTTAAAATTAAAAAAAAAATTAAGATCTTTATTTAAATTTTCTAAAGAACTTAAAGAATAACTTTTTTTAATCAATTTTAAAGATTCTTTTTTATCATTAATAATTTTTTCAAGAATATTAGTCATTAAAAAGATTGTATTTTTGTAAAGTGGTTAAAAACATCTCCAGATTTTAAATGATTATTTGCTCTATCAAATGCCTTTTTAAATTCATTTTCTTTATTTGATACAATTAAACCAGCCGCAACATTTAAGGCAACAGACTTAGAAAATGCATTTTCTTTACCTTTAAAAATTTCTATAATTTTTTCTGAATTGTATATTGCATTTTTCCCTTTAAGTTCCTCTCTATTTTTAGCATTAACTCCAATTTCTTTAGGATCAATTATAAATTCATTAATTGTTCCCTCTTTCAATTCAACAATCTTTGTTTTTGCAAAAGGAGAAATTTCATCCATCCCATCTTCACTATGAATTATATACGCGTGTAACACACTATTTTCTTTTAAAGCTTCCGCAAAGGGCTTCATCCATTTTTTATTAAACACTCCAACTACTTGTCTTTTTACTTGAGCTGGGCTACTTAAAGGACCGATTAAATTAAAAATAGTTTTTTTACCCATTTTCTTTCTTGCCGGTCCAACATGTTTCATCGCTGAGTGGTAATTAGGAGCAAACATAAATGCAAAATTAAATTTCTTTAAACTTTCTTCAGCCTCATTAGGTCTTAAATTTATATTAATTTTTAGAGCTTCTAAAACATCAGCAGAACCACAATTTGATGATACAGCTTTATTTCCATGTTTAGCAACTTTTACCCCCATACTTGCTAGAGTAACTGCAGCCGCAGTAGAAATATTTAAAGAATTTTGCCCATCTCCTCCAGTACCGCAAGTATCAATAGTATTTTGATCCGCATTTACTTTATTCGCCTTGTTTCTTAAAACATATATACCACCAGCTAATTCGTCTTTTGTTTCTCCTTTTGTCGATAAAGCCTCTAAAATTTCAATAATTGAACCTTCATCATATTTACCTTCCATTAATTCTGTAAAAAGCGACTTACTTTCCTCTAATGTAAGATCTTTGCCTTTTTTTAAATTTTCAATAATTTCTGGCATTTTAGTTTAATATAAAATTTTTAATTAATTTTAACCCTACCTTAGTACTAATACTCTCAGGATGAAACTGAAACCCATGAATATCATATTCCTTATGCATTAATCCCATAATTGTGTTATTTTTAGTCACAGCTGTAATAACTAAATCTTTAGGGAAATTTTTATTATCTACTACTAAACTGTGATATCTGGTTGCAATGAAATTATTCTGAATATTTTGAAAAAGTCCCTTTTTATTATGTTTAATTTTGCTAGTTTTTCCGTGCATTAAATTTTTTGCAGAAATAATTTTTCCTCCAAAAACTTGGCCTATTATTTGGTGCCCTAAACATACACCGAGAATTGGGATCTTTTTGTAAACTTCATTTACAATTTTAAGACAATTACCAGCTTGGTTAGGATTACCTGGTCCAGGCGATATAATAATTTTATCGTATTTTTTTTTAAGAATAGATATCCCATTAATTTTATCGTTTCTAACAACATCTACATTCTTTTTAAATTTAGATATGTAGTGGTATAAATTATATGTAAAACTATCGTAATTATCTATCAACAATATTTTCATTTAGTCTATTGCTTTCATGAGAGCTTTAGCTTTATTTATAGTTTCAATATATTCTTTTTCAGGCTTACTATCAGCTACCACACCAGCACCTGCCTGCACATAAAACTTATTATTTTTTATAAGCGCAGTTCTTAGAGCAATGCATGTATCAAATTCGTTATTTGAGGTAAAATACCCTATCCCACCAGCGTATAATTTTCTCTTATTTTTTTCGAGTTCATCAATTATTTCCATAGCTCTTATTTTTGGTGCTCCACTAACTGTCCCTGCTGGGAAACCTGATAAAAGGGTTTCAAATAAAGAATTTTTTTTATTAAATTTACCAACCACATTAGAAACTATGTGCATTACATGTGAGTATTTTTCTACTTTAAATTTTTCTGTTACTTTAACAGAATTAATTTTAGCTACTTTACCAACGTCATTACGACCAAGATCTAATAACATTAAGTGTTCTGCTAATTCTTTTTTATCATTAAGTAAATCTTTCTCATATTTTTTATCTTCTTTGTTGTTTTTTCCTCGTGGTCTTGTCCCAGCTATGGGTCTTATTGTTATTTCATTTTTTCTAAGTCTTACCAAAATTTCCGGACTACTACCCAAAATATTAAAGTCATCATAATTGAAATAAAACATAAAAGGAGAAGGGTTAGATTTTCTTAAATGATTATAAATCTCAATGGGTTTTTTATTAATTTTTCTTTCAAACCTCTGGCTTAGTACAACCTGAAAAATATCACCTTTCTCAATATAATTTTTTGCTTTTTTTACTAATAATTTAAATTTTTTTTTTGAAGTGTTTGATTTAATTAAATTTTTATTTGGTTTAAAAGTTAATTTTTCTGGTAATTTTATATTTTCAAGATCTTCGTATAAATCAAATTTCTTAATTACAGACTCATACATTTCCTTATAATTTTTAATTTTAGTATCAGCATAAACATTCTCTATATAATAAATTTGTTTTTTTAAATTATCGTAAATAATCAAATTTTTCGGTCTAGAAAGTCTTACATCAGGAATATTAAGATCGTCCTTACATTTATTAGGTATTTTTTCTATATAACGAATTACGTCATAAGAGAAATAGCCAACTAACATTGATGCCATAGAAGGTATTTGAACAGGTGTTTTAATATTAAATTTTTCTATTAATTCATTAATATATTTTAGAGGCTCAGCTTTAATTCTTTTTTTTTTGCCAAGGCTATTTATTGTAATTGTATTTTTGTTTATATCCCAGATTTTATCGGGATTTAATCCTATTATTGTAAATCTACCTCTTACTTTGCCTCTTTCGACTGACTCAAAAATAAAACTATTTTTTTCAGCTAATATGAATTTAAACAAATTTTCTACTTTAAAATATTGCTTACAACTTTTTTTTTTAAATAAAACTTGATGCTCTCTTTTTAAATGTGTTCTTTTGAATTTTTCAAAACTAGTATTTAATCTCATTAAAATGAATTTTTTACTCTATCAATAGTTCTTTTATTAAGTTCAACATTGTATTTTACATTAAGATTTTGATCGTAAGTAGCATAAATTTGATTTATTAAGTCTAACCGAGCTTTAGCTTCATATCTCTCAAAAATTTTTGAATTTTTATCTAATTGTTTTTTTTGTGTTTTGACAACTAAAACTAAGAAATTTTTCGTGAGTGTGCTATTCGTTATAAGGTCTACTTTACCATCTTTTGTTAAAAAAATTCTTTTAATAATTCCTTCTGAAAAAACGTCATTTTGTTTCAAATTAGAAATTTTATAATCTTTTAATTCGAGGTTATTTTCTAATGCAAATTTTTCCATTTTTTTTCTGTCAAATCCACCCATGCTAATATCTTTTACAATTGAACTATTACCTTTTATTTTATTTTGAAAATTCACTTGAGCATTAATCATCTTTAACACTTCTGGATCATTAATGGGTTTGGACAAATTTTCTATAGAAATAATTTCACTTAAAAAATAATCGCTATCAATTTTTATAATCTCAGGTAAATTTACTTTTTTGATATCAAAAATTTTTTCAAAAAGTTTATCAGGTAAGTTACTTACCTCCTTATTATTTTCATCTTTTTTTTTGTTATCTATTTTTCTAATATTTATGATTTCTAAATTATTTTCATTTGAAGCATCATCAAAAGCTTGTCCATCTAAAATATTATTTTCTAAAATATCTAATTGTTTAAAAAATTCATCATCGTACTCATCTCTACCTGTTACTGCTCTAGGTGTAATTTTAGCATATCTTAAAGATTTTAATTCTTTCATAAATAAACTTTTATTTTTTTCATAAATTTCATTGATTTTTTCTTTTGATGGTTTTTTATTCAAGTAAAATAAATTTAGATCAATATATTTTATAGTTTTAATTTGATTTTCTTTATTGAAAGCATTAACTACTAATTCCTCAGGAATAATAATTCCTCCTGCTAAAAAATCTAAAAATTGTCTTTTAGATTCTTGTTTTACAATATTTTGCTCAAAACTAGGAGCGGTTAAACCACTTTCAAGGAGAAATTTTTCGTACTTTGTTCTTGAAAATTTATTATCTTTTAAAAATAATTCATCATTTTTTAATATATTTCTTAAGGAATTATCATTTACTGTGACTCCAGACTCCTTTATTTCTAAATCCATAACTTTACGACCAATAAATTCTGCCAATATTTTTTCAATTAAATCTGTATTAGGCAGATTTTTGATTTGATCATCATTCAATCTTAACCTGTTTACATATTTTACAAACTCTTGAGTGCTAATTTTTTTGGAGTCAATTGTAGCAATTACATTTTGATTTCCTCCTCTAAAAACATCTCCCATTCCCCAAAACACAAAGGGTAGGATGATAATGCCCACTAAAATTTTTACCAAAAACGATTTTGATAATTTTCCTATTGAAGTTGCCATTTTAATAATCTATTAAGTGTTTAAACTAATACACCTATATTAATTTTTAAACTAAGGCAAATAATGAAGTATTTTATTGGAAATTGGAAAATGTTTGGTGTTCCAAAGTCTGTAAATATACTAAATAGGATAAATTCATTTTATGCTAAAGATAAAAATCGAAATAAGTATAGAGTAATAATTACTCCTCCTTTTACTTTAATAGAAAGCTTTGCAAAATATTTTCAAAGAAAAAAAATTTTAATAGGATCTCAAAATTGTTATCAAAAAGACTTCTTTTCATCAGATACTTCAGCGATTAGTCCTTACATGTTAAAAAGTGTTGGCGCAAAATATACCTTAATTGGTCATTCTGACAATAGAGCTGAAGGAGATAACGACTCTATTTTAAAAGATAAAGTTAAATTCGCAATTAAAAATAATTTAAAAGTTGTTTTCTGCATCGGTGAAAATAAATTAGAAAAAAAAAATAAGCGAACTTTAAGCGTACTAAAAAAACAATTAATTAAAGTTTTAGAAAGTAAATTTGATAAAAAAAATATTATAGTTGCCTATGAACCTATTTGGTCTATTGGATCTGGAAAGATCCCGACTAAACAAGAATTACAAAAAACAACTACTCACATAAAGAAGGTGCTTAAAAACATATTTAAAAAGAAAAGTCCTGCTGTTCTTTACGGAGGTTCAGTAGATGGAAACAATATAGATATGTTGAAACAAATTAGTGAAATAGATGGGTTTTTAGTTGGAGGAGCTTCAAAATCCTCTAAAAAATTTATTGATATAATAAAAAATTACTATAGATAAGCATTATGGAAAGTTTACTTATTACAATTAATATCATTTTAGCAATTATTCTTGTAATTTCTGTTTTACTTCAAAAATCTGAAGGAGGTGCTCTAGGTCTTGGTGTTTCACAAGATAATTTCACATCAGCGAGAGCTGTAGGAAGTTTTTTAACTAAGTTTACATCAATAATCGCAACTTTATTTATTATTTGTAGCGTAGCAATAGTTGCTATTTCAAGAGATGAACTTCGTGAAACACAATCAGTTCTTGAGAAACAAGAAGAGGAAAATTCAAATCTTCCACAAATCCCTCAATCAAAATAAATTTATTTCTTGGTTTTTTATCAATTATAACGTATAAAATTCTTCCATGGCGCGATACATTTTCGTTACTGGCGGCGTGGTTTCATCTTTAGGTAAGGGACTATCATCAGCTTCACTTGCGTATTTATTACAATCAAGAGGTTACAAGGTAAGACTTAGAAAATTAGATCCATACTTAAATGTCGACCCAGGAACAATGAGTCCTTTTCAACACGGTGAGGTTTATGTAACTAACGATGGAGCCGAAACCGATTTAGACTTAGGACACTATGAAAGATTCTCGGGAATTTCTGCAAAAAAGTCTGACAACATTACAACAGGTAAAATTTATAACGATGTTTTAAAAAGAGAACGTCAAGGAAAATATTTAGGTAAAACTGTACAAGTTATTCCACACATAACAAACAGGATCAAAGAGTTCATTAAAAACGATGTATTAAAAGAAGACTTTGTTATTTGTGAGATAGGAGGAACTGTGGGTGACATAGAAAGCCTCCCTTTTTTAGAGGCTATTAGGCAATTTTCAAATGAATTTGGAAGGAAAAATACTTTATTCATACATCTTACTTTAGTACCTTTCATGAAAGCTTCTGATGAAATAAAAACAAAACCTACTCAACACTCAGTAAAAGAATTGAGAAGCATTGGTATTCAACCAGATATTATTATTTGCAGATCTGAAAGACCTATTTCTCTGGACCAAAGAAAGAAAATTTCTTTATTTTGTAATGTATCTATAGATGATGTTATTGAAACAGTTGATGTTAAAACAATTTATGAGGCTCCAATAAGCTTCAATAAAGAAAAATTAGACGAGAGAGTCTTAAAATTTTTTAATATTAAATCTAAAAGAAAAGTCAATCTTCAACCTTGGAAAAGAATTACTCAATTAGTTTTAAATACAAAAAACAAAGTAAATATTGCAATAATTGGTAAATATGTAGAACTAAAAGATGCTTATAAATCCCTAGATGAAGCACTAACACATGGTGGTATAGCTAATAATTTAAAAGTTAATCTCATAAGAATTGAGTCTGATCATTTAAAAGCAAAAGAAATAAATAGCAAGTTGAAGGGTGCATCAGGGATTTTAATACCAGGCGGTTTTGGAAAAAGAGGTACCGAAGGAAAAATTGCAGCAATAAATTATGCGAGAAAAAACAAAATACCATTTTTAGGCATTTGTTTCGGAATGCAAATGGCCGTTATTGAGTTTGCTCGAAATAAATTAAATATAAAAAATGCAACGTCAAGTGAGTTTGGTTCCTCTAAAGCTTCCGTAGTGGGATTGATGAGTGAGTGGGTAAAGGACGGTAAATTAATGAAAGGAACTGATAAAGATTTAGGCGGAACTATGCGACTAGGAAGTTATGAGGCAAGACTTAAAAAAGACACAAAAGTAAGTAAAATTTATAATTCTTTGAAGATAGAAGAAAGGCATCGGCATAGATATGAGGTTAACATCAATTATAAAGAGGATTTTGAAAATAAAGGAATGATTTTTTCAGGTTTGTCTCCAGATAATAAATTACCAGAAATTGTAGAACTGAGAGATCATCCTTGGTTTATAGGAGTTCAGTTTCATCCTGAATTTAAATCTAGACCTTTAACTCCACATCCTTTATTCTCATCATTTATTAAGGCAGCAAAAATCAATTCGAAAAAATGACAAATCATAAAGTAAAATGTTCTGATTTTGAGATTGCCAACAATAAACCATTTACTTTAATTGCTGGACCTTGCCAGCTTGAAAATGAGACTCATGCAATAAAAATTTCCTCTGAACTTAAAAAAATTACCTCAGAACTTCAAATAAATCTAATTTATAAAACTTCTTTTGATAAAGCGAACAGAACAAGTCTTAAAGGGAAAAGAGGGATAGGATTAGAAAAATCTTTACCTATCTTCGATAAGATAAGAAAAGAAGTTGGTGTTCCAGTCTTGACAGATGTTCATACAGCTGAGCAGTGTTCTATTGTTTCTGATCATGTTGATGTTTTGCAAATACCTGCATTTCTGTGTCGTCAAACAGATTTACTTATATCTGCGGCAAAAACAGGAAAAATTATTAATATTAAGAAAGGTCAATTTTTAGCTCCTTGGGATATGGCTCAGGTAATAAAAAAAGTCGAAGACTCTGGAAATAAAAATATTTTAATTACTGAGAGAGGCGCAAGTTTTGGATATAATACTTTAGTATCCGACATGAGAGCTTTACCCATTATGTCAAAATATGGTTTTCCAATCGTTTTTGATGCTACACATTCAGTTCAACAACCTGGAGGAATGGGTGAGAAAAGTGGTGGACAAAAAGAATTTGTTCCGCATCTAGCTAGAGCAGCCGTTGCTGTAGGCGTTGGTGCAATTTTTATAGAAACTCACGAAGATCCAAATAATGCGCCATCAGATGGTCCAAATATGGTGCCATTAAATGAAATGAAAAATTTATTAAAAAAATTAACTGAAATAGATAATTTAATTAAAAAATAATCAGATGGTAAAAATTACTAATGTTAGAGGTCGTCAAGTTTTTGACAGCAGAGGAAACCCAACTGTTGAAGCAGAAGTTTTTTTAGATAATGATATTTCTGCTACAGCTATATCTCCATCTGGTGCATCTACAGGAGCTTTTGAAGCTTACGAATTAAGAGATAATGATCAAAATAATTTTTTAGGTAAAAGTGTTAAGGAAGCTATAGAAAATATAAATAAAAAAATTGGATCAAGTTTAAAGGGTTTGGATCCAGCTGATCAATCTAAGATTGATAAAATTTTATGTGATTTGGATGGTAGTGAAAATAAAAAAAATCTCGGAGCTAACGCAACTTTAGCTGTATCTTTAGCTAATTCAAAATCAGCAGCCTTGTCAGTTAAAAAACCCCTTTATAAAAACTTAGGAAAATCTTTTTCTTTACCTAACCCTTTGATGAACATTATTAATGGAGGTGTTCATGCAGACAATGATTTAAAAATTCAGGAGTTTATGATTAGGCCAGACTCAGCAAAAAATTTTTTAGATGCAGTAGAAAAATGTTTTCTTGTTATTCAAAACTTAAAAAGTTTATTGAAATCAAAAAAAATGCTCACAAACGTTGGAGATGAAGGTGGTTTTGCCCCGTCAATTAATACTAATGAAGAAGCTCTTGAATTAATTGTAAATTCTATAGATAAATCAAACTTAACGCCTGGTAAAGATGTTGTAATTTGTCTGGATGTTGCGGCTAATGAATTAATTAATAAAGAAGGAAAATATTCAATTCAATCTAGTAATTTTACTCCAGTAGACGACGTTGTCAGTTATTATAAAAAATTGACTGCAAGCTATCCTATTAAATCGATAGAAGATCCTTTCGCTGAAGAGGACTGGGATTCTTGGAAAAAAATTACATCAGAAATCGGCAAAAATGTCCAAATCGTTGGAGATGACTTACTAGTAACTAATTCAAAAAGATTAAAGAAAGGTATAGAAAATAGTTCCGCAAACAGTATTTTGATCAAGCCTAACCAAATAGGAACCTTATCTGAAACACTAGAAGTTATCTCAATTGCAAAAAAAGCAAATTTTAACACAATAATTTCGCATAGATCTGGAGATACAGAAGACACATTTATAGCAGATCTAGCAGTAGCAACAGAATCATCTCAGATTAAAACCGGATCTTTGGCTAGATCTGAAAGAGTAGCTAAATATAATAGGATCTTACGCATAGAAGAAGAACTTGGAAATCAAGTTAAAATGGCTAAAATCTAGATATGCGACTTATTGAAAGTTTTAAAAAGAAAAAACTTATATTATTTAATATATTTCTCACTTTATATGTTGGAATAAACTTTATAGGTGGAGAAAGAGGTTTAGTTTCATATTTTGAAAAAAAGAAACTTTATAAAGACCTTGTGTTACAAGAAGAATATCTGACTTCAGAGATACATAGCTTGAAACACAAAATTGATTTAATAACGAACAATGATTTAGATTATTTAGATATGCTTTACAGAGAGAAATTGAAATATGGCACTGAAGATGAAATTTTAATTAAATTAAGATGAATAACAAACCAAGACACCCAGAAAAAGTAAATAAACCTTTTAATCCCATTAAGAAAAAACCTGAATGGATTAGGTCAAAAATCTTGGATTCAAAAACTTTTTTTCAAACTAAAAAAGTTGTAAATCAATATAATTTAGTGACTGTTTGTCAGGAAGCAAATTGTCCAAATATAACTGAATGCTGGAGTAAAAAACACGCAACCTTTATGATCATGGGGGATACATGCACAAGAGCTTGCGCTTTTTGTGACGTAAAAACAGGAAAACCTGAAAAGTTAGATATATTTGAACCAATTAAAATTTCTAATGCAGTTAAAAAATTAAATTTGAAACACGTTGTTATAACCTCAGTAGATAGAGACGACCTTAAAGATGGTGGTTCAGAACATTTTTATAAAGTTGTAAAGGCTACAAGAGAAAAGAATCCTGACACTTCAATAGAAGTTTTAACTCCTGATTTTTTACGAAAAGGAGACTCTTATAAAAAAATTCTTGAAGCAGATCTTGACGTCTTTAATCATAATATAGAAACAGTGCCAAGGCTTTATCCATCAGTAAGACCTGGAGCTAGATATTTTGCTTCATTAGAACTTTTAAAAAATGCAAAGAAACAAAATAAAAAAATTTTTAGTAAGTCAGGTATAATGGTTGGACTTGGAGAAAATAAGGAAGAAATTATTCAAGTAATGGATGATTTAAGATCCGCTGAGGTAGATTTTATTACAATAGGTCAATATTTACAACCTTCCCCTAAACATCACCCACTTCAACGTTATTATCATCCTGATGAGTTTAAAGAACTTGAAACAATTGCAAAAACTAAAGGTTTTTTATTAGTATCATCTTCTCCACTTACAAGATCTTCTTATCATGCTGATGAAGATTTTAGAAAGTTACAAGTTGAGAGAAATAAAAAACTTGAATGTCATCAGCCACTATAAAGAAAATTATACCTTGCAAAAAAGAACAATTAATTGAGATGGTTCTTGATATTGAGAAGTATCCTGAATTTGTTCCTTGGTGTATAGAGGGCAAATTATATGATAAAATAGATAACAATGATGTATTAACTTTTAAAGGAGATTTAAAAGTTGGAAAAAGTATACTTAATGAAACTTTTTCAAGTCATGTTTCCTATTACAAAGAAAAAGATAAAATTATTGTTTCAAATCTTGAAGGACCTTTAAAACATTTAAAAAATGAGTGGAATTTCAAAGAAATAAATAATACAACTCAATTAGAATTTTTTATAGATTTTGAGTTGAAAAATCCAATTTTGAATGGAATAATGAAAAAATCTTTCGAAATTGGTTTGAATAAAATAGCTAAATCCTTTGAAGAGAGAGCAATTAAACTATTTAAATAATGTTTTTAGTTTCATCTTTATTAATCTTTTTTTTTCTTTCTTTTAAAATATTATCTAATTATATAAAGAAAATTAGAACAGGAGATCCAAATGAAAGCGATTTAACTTACTGGATGTTTTCATACGATTTTAGATCCCCTAATAAGGATTGGATTCCAGAAGATAATAAATTAAGACAAAGAAAAAGAGCAAGAAATGCTCTGGTATTCGTGTTGTATCTAACTGTATTTTGTATATTTTTATTGTTTAATAGTTTTATAGCTCACTTGCTTGAAGCTATAGTTCATCAAAAGTTTGCTTATCCAGTTTAAAACTATTTCAATAATTTAAGTAAAAGGGAAATAGATTTTTTGACAGACGCTCTTTGAATAGATGATCTACCTTTATTTCTAAATTGATTTTTGCTGACAATTACTTTTTTTCCACTTTTTATACCAATATAGACTAGACCTACTGGCTTTTGTTTAGTTCCTCCGTGAGGACCAGCAACTCCTGTTATAGAAACACATATTTTGCTTTTACTAATTTTACTAAGATTATTAACCATAGATAAACAACACTGAATACTCACAGCACCATATTTTTGAATAATTTTTTTAGGAACTTTTAAAATATTTATTTTAGATTGATTAGAGTAGGTAACTAAACCCATAGTGAATATTTTTGATGCACCACTTACAGAACTAATAGTACTTGAAAGCATTCCTCCAGTGCAGGACTCAGCTATGGCTAATTTAAGATTTTTTCTTTTTAAAATTGATACAATTTTTTTATTTAAATTCATGTAAATAGTTTTGATTTTATAACCATAAATATTATTAAAGTTAAAACAACATAAAAACCTGCAACAACATCGTCCATAATAACACCAAAACTATTTTTAAACTTTCTATCAATAAAATTAACGGGGAATGGTTTTTTAATATCAAAGAACCTAAATAAAATAAAAATATATATATAAAATAAGATAGCCTCTTTAGACTCTTTATTAGTTCCATGCGCTATTTCATAAAGATAGATAGGTATTGATTGACCTATCACCTCATCAATAACAACTTCTTTTGGATCCTTGTTAGAATCTTCTTTTATATAACTTGCAACTGCTAAAAATGAGTAAAGAAATACTGCTATTAATATTATCAAGATAGTACTTTTAGATAAATCCAAAATATGGAAGGAGCTAAATAAAAAAATGGTAGTAATTAATGAGGTAACTGTACCAGGTGCATACCTTATAGTTCCAACTCCAAAAAAAGTTACGAATAAAAAATTTATATTCTTAATCATATTTAATTACTGAAGTTATCACTTCACAAGCAATAGCTTTTTCTTTTCCTATTACACCTAATTTTTCTGTTGTTTTACCTTTTATATTAATTTGATTTTTTGAAATTTCACATAGTTTAGCAATATTATTTATAAATTTGGTTTTAAATTTTTTAATTTTTGGATATTGAGTAATAATATTTAAATCTATATTATTTATTAAATAACCTTTTGCCTTTATTTTTTCTACAACTTTTTCTAGCAAAATTGTTGATCTTATATTTTTAAATTTTTTACTTTTATCAGAAAACATTTGACCTATGTCACCCATTTTACATGCTCCAAGAATCGAGTCTGTAATCGCATGTAATACTGGATCCCCATCTGAATGACCTAAAGTGCCTAAATGTGATTTAATTTTTAATCCTGCTAAATAAAGTTTTCTTTTTGGAACAAGTCTATGGACATCAAAGCCAATTCCGACACTTTGTGTTGATTTGTAAATAGTTTTTAAATTTTGAAAGTCTGCAAATTCAGTGATCTTAAAGTTATTTTTTTCACCTTCTATAAATTTAACTTTATTCAAATCCATATAAAGCGAGATATCGTCATCTTTATATTTACCTGAATTAATTTTGTGTAAATGATAGATTTCTTTTAAATTAAACGCTTGCGGAGTCTGAGTAAGAAATAAATTATCTCTATTTTTACCTAAAATATATTCACTTATACTAGAGTCTATTTTTTGTTTTACAGCATCTTGAATATCCAATTTTGGTACCACAGCTCTAGCGTTCTTCATATTTCTAATTATTGAAGCAAATAGCTTTAATGAAAAATTAGGTCTTGCTACGTCGTGAATTAAAACTTTTGAAATTGTTTTTGTATTTTTTAGATGTTTTAAAGCGTTAAAAGTAGATTGTTGTCGATTTTTTCCACCTGCAATTAGTTTTATATTTTTTAATTTTAGGGATTTGACTCTTTTTGAGTCTTTTTTATTATATACAAGAATTATTTTTTTAACTTGTTTAAAATGACGTGCTTTATTGACATTAATTTCTATTAATGATTTACCCGCAATTTTTTGGTATGCTTTGCCTATATTAGACCTAAATCTATGGCTATTACCACCTGCAAGAATGATTAAACAAAAACTCATGTTATAAACTTATATTATATTTTAATGAATAATTAACGCTTATTTAAAATGTTTAAAATTATAAAAAACTTTAATTGGATTATTTTATCGTCATTTTTGTGTATTTTAATGGGTATTACAACATTTCTTACATTTATAAACGAAGGATTTATCCCACTTACCGATCAAAATTTACAAGTTTTATTAATAATTGACATTTTGTTACTATTTGTTTTTTTTAGTTTAATTTTTAAAAATTTTTATAGATTTTATTACTCAGGAAAAAAAAATAAAACTGGCTCACAAACAAATTTAAAATATATTTCAATTTTCTCAGTTTTTACTCTATTTCCATCGTTAGTTGTTGCAATATTTTCATTATTTCTTTTTAATTTCGGAATTCAAAATTATTTTGATAAACAAATTACAAAAGCTGTAAATAATTCTTATGATGTAGCGAAAAATTATTTAGAGGAAAGTAAAAAAAATGTAAAATCAGATGTTATTTTGATGAGCGTAGGTTTAAATAGAGCTTCAGATTTTTTTTACTCAAACACTAACAGATTTAAACAAATAATGAATTCCGAAAAAATTTTAAGAAGAATAGATGATGTTTATTTAATAGATAGCTTGGGCAATGTTTTAATTTCAAATGTTAGAGATATAGCTGATGAATTTGTGATACCAACAGACGAAGATTACAATGAAGCATTAGAAGGAAAAACAGTTTTTATTACAAATAATCTAAAAAATAAAACAACAGTAATGACAAAACTTACCTCTTTAGTTGATACCTATCTATATATTTCGAGAAATATCGACTCTGAAATTTTACAATATTTAGATGAGACAGAACAAGCAGTTAGTTTTTATTATTCAGTTGAAAATAGCCAAACAGGAATAAAAGTCACATTTGCAATAATTTATGTAATTGTTGTAACGTTACTTTTATTTTTATCTACATCTATAGCAATAACATTTGCTTCAAAACTTACCAAACCTATAATTAATCTAATAAGAGCGTCAGAGTCTATCAGCAAAGGTGCTCTCGATGTAAAAGTTCCTAATATAGAGGCAGACGAGGAACTAAAACAGTTAAATACAAATTTTAACTTAATGATAAATAGGTTGAAAAAACAACAAGATAAATTACTTGCCTCTGAAAGATACGAGGCATGGGAAAGTATTGCCCGAAAACTTGCGCACGAAATTAAAAATCCTCTAACTCCAATACAGCTGTCAATCGATCGATTAAGAACTAAATATTCTTCAAAAATTAAAAACGAAGGAGAAGATTTTGAAAAATATCTAGAAACAATCAATAGACAAATTAAAGACATTGAAAATTTAGTGAATGAATTTTCTAATTTTGCAAGAATGCCTAGGCCTATTATGAAAAAGATTAATCTTTTAGATGTAGCAAAAAGATCCATAGATTTTATTAAGATGACATCAAAAAATGAAATTAATTTAAGTTCAAACTTTAAAAAGTTATTTATTAATGGAGATGCTGAACAACTTAATAGAGTTTTTATCAATTTAATTAAAAACTCTGAAGAGGCATTCTTAGATTTAGTTAAAAAAAACACTGATTTTAAAGGTAAAATTGACATAGAAATTACTAATAATAATGACTATATAGTTGTAATATTAAAAGATAATGGCACCGGTATATCAGATACAAAAAAAGTAATGACGCCTTATTTCACTACTAAAATAAAGGGTACAGGGTTAGGATTACCTATAGTAAGTAAAATTATAAATGAACATTCTGGTGATTTCTTATTACAAAACAGGAAAGATGGTACAGGAATAAATATTGAAATATTATTTCCCAAATTAAATGCATAAAGATATTTTAGTAATTGACGACAACCCGGATATACGTTTTCTTATTTGCAACATATTAAAAGAGCAAAACTTTAACGTTCGTTCAGCAGCAAATTATGATCAAGCATGTTTGGAAATTAATAAAAAATTACCAGATTTAGCTATTATTGACATAAAATTAGATAAAACTGACAAAGATGGAATAGACCTTTTAAAGTTAATAATCAGTAAAAGTAAACTCACGCCAGTTATAATGATTTCAGGACATGCAACTGTTCAAATTGCTGTAGAAGCAATTAGAATTGGAGCCTACGAATTTATAGAAAAACCTTTTTCAACAGAAAAAATATTAAATTATGTGAAAAGAGCTTTAGAAAATGCATCACTCAAACTTGAAAAAGATATTATAGAAAATAAATTATTTCATTCTTTTGAACTTATTGGAAAAAGTACATCAATTAATAAAACAAAAAAAACGATAGAAAAACTGTCGACATCAGAAAGCAGGATTTTAATTTCCGGACCTACAGGATCAGGAAAAGAATTAGTCGCAAGGAAAATTCATAAAAATTCTTTAAGGTCTAAAGAGCCGTTTGTAATACTTAATGCTGCATTACTTAAAGAAAAAACATACGAAAAAGAACTTTTTGGTCAGGAGTTTGATGATGGAAATATTTCTTTTGGCGCGTTAGAAAGAGCTAACAGAGGTACATTGTTAATTGATGAAGTCTCAGAGATTCCTTATGAAACTCAAGCTAATGTCTTAAGGGTTTTAATTGATCAAAAATTTAAAAGAATAAATGGGTCTAAAGATATTACTGTAAATATTAGACTTATTTCCTCTACTTCAAAAAATTTAAAAGAATTTGTAGAAATAGGAAAATTCAGAGAGGATTTATTTCATAGATTGAATGTTGTGCCTCTAGAATTAACTCATTTGAGTTCTCGAACTGAAGACATCCCATTATTGATAAATTATTTTAAGGAAAAACTTTCTGAAATTAATGGAGTTCAACAACCTGACATTGATATTAACAATGACAATTTGTATACTTACAATTGGCCAGGAAATGTTAGAGAGCTTAGAAATTTAGTGGAAAGAGTAACAATACTCTCAGCGAATGAAAGTAAAGAAAATATTAATAAAATTATGAATGACATTTTACTATCCTCAACTAACACTAGTAGTGACCTATCATTAATGGAAAAATCTTTTTCTTCACCTTTAAAAGAAGCTAGAGAGCATTTTGAAAAAGAATACTTGATTACTCAATTAAAAAAAAATCATGGAAATATTTCAAAAACTGCTGATTTTATAGGCATGGAAAGATCTGCTCTTCATAGAAAATTAAAATCTTTAGGCATAAAAGGCATCAACTAAAATGAATATAATTATATGTGGAGCTGGCAAAGTCGGCTTTTCAATAAGCAAACAATTATCAGCTCAAGGTCACTCCGTAACAGTCATAGACCAATCTTCGGAGGACATTAAAAAGATTAATGAAACTCAAGATGTAAAAGGTATAGTAGGTCGAGCTACACTTCCAAGTGTTTTAGAAAATGCAGGTGCAGAAAACGCAGATATGGTAATCGCTGTTACTCGTAATGACGAAACAAATATGATTGTTTGTCAGCTAGCAAGTTCACTATTCAATGTATCAAAAAAAATTGCAAGAATTAGAACAAAAGACTTTTTAGAGGGAAAATGGAGTAAATTATACAATAAGTCTAATATTCCTATTGATGTAATTATTTCTCCAGAGCTAGAGGTAGCTAAATCTTTATATAGAAGACTTGAAGCTCCAGGGGCTTTGGATAACGTTCCATTTGGAAATGATAAAGTAAAAATGCTGGAGATCTCGATTGAAAAAAATTGTCCGATTAAAAATATTCCACTCAAAGATTTAACAAAAAAATTTCCAGATTTTAAAGCAAATATTCTTGGTGCTTTAAGGAAAGATAAATTCATTTATTTAAAAAAAAATGATAAAATACTTGAAGATGACAATGTTTACGTAGTTGTAAGCAGCAATCAACTTAATGCAATTCTTAAAGCTTTTGGCCACGAAGAAAAAATTGCAAAGAATATTTTAATTATTGGAGGAGGAAATATTGGTTTAAATTTGGCAAAAATGCTTGAAACAAATTTTGATGATGTTCGTATAAAGATAATTGAAAAAAATAAAATCAGAGCTGAAGAAATTGCAAATGAGCTTTCATCTACAATAGTTATAAATGGAGATGCTTTAGATGAAGATATATTAAAAGAAGCAAATCTAGAAGACTCAGAAACAGTTTTAGCACTTACTAATGATGACGAAAACAACATGATGGCTTGTGTGTTAGCTGAGAAAACAGGTTTAAAGAAAAGGACAATAGCGATAGTTACTAAAACTAATTATAACTTGTTACAAGACTCTTTAAATATCGACGATCTAGTAGATCCACGTATGACAACTGTTTCAAGAATTATGGAACATGTCCATAGGGGAACTATAGGAACAGTTTATTCACTTTTAGATGGAAAGTTTGAATTTATAGAAGCTAAAATTTTAGAAAAATCAGAGCTATTAAACAAGCAAATAAGAGATTCAAATTTACCTGAGGATATTAGAATAGGTGCTATAGTTAGAAAAGAGCAAGTTATAATACCTAGATCTAATTTTATTTTTGAAAAAGGTGATTTAATTGTTTTGCTTGCTAAACGAGAACAATTAAAAGAAGTTGAGAATATTTTTAGTATAAGCTCAATTTAAAAATGAATTTTAAGGGTATAAGTTATTATTTAGGTTTATTTTGTTTACCAATTAGTTTTTTAGCATTTATTAATATTTTATATTCTTCATACTTTGACTTTTTTTTAAGTATTAATTCTTACATTACAACTCTTATTATCTCTCTAACTATCGGTTTAACTTTTTTTTTAATAGGAAAAAATTCTTTAAAAAAAATCAATTTTATAGAACAATTAATCTTAATATTTTTAGTATATACATTAGTTTCAGCTTTAATATCTATACCTTTTTATCTGAGCAACTATCAAGTTACGTTATTAAATTCATTTTTTGAGTCTGTATCTGGACTTACAGGAACTGGATTCTCTATTTTTGAAAATATAAAATATCTAGATCCTACTTTAATAATTTGGAGATCCTCATCTCAATGGATAGGTGGATTATATTTTTTAATTTTTTTGATAATAATCTTTTCTAATAAACAATTTAACTTTAAAATGAATGATCTAACATTTTCTGGAGATGGGAGTATAAGCTCAGAAAATAATATCAAAAGTCTTATCCTAAAAATTTTTATTTTATACTCTACTTTGAGTTTTGTAATTTTTATACTTTTAAACTTAGCTGAAGTAAGAATGTTTAATTCATTAAATTTAAGTATGAGTTTAATATCAAACAGTGGTTTCCTACCAACTAATACCTTAAAAAAGATCATTGAAACTAATTTTCAAAAAATAATTTTTATTTTTTCTTTATTAATCTCAATGTTAAACTTTTTCTTAATTCTAAATATTTTTAAAAAAAAAATATTAATTAGAGAACATAAAGAAGATTTATACCTTATAATTTTAGCTGTAATATTTATTTTACTAATATATTTTAATGAAAATATGGGAATTGAAACAACTATTAGTATTATTAGTAGTTTAAGTAATTCAGGACTATCCTTAACAAACGAGGGAAATAATTTAAGTTTATATTTTTTATTGATAGCCTGTATAGGAGGATCGGTTATTTCTAACTCATCAGGAATTAAATTAGTGAGGTTTTATATTCTAACAAAAACCACAGGAGCAGAAATTATAAAATTAATAAGTCCAAATAGTGTAGTGAATAGAAACATGTATGCTACAGGAAGAAAAATTACCGACGATAATATAAAAAATTCATTTTTGATTTTTATTTCATTTTTTATAAGCATATTTATTCTTTCAGGTATATTAATTGTAGATGATATTAATTTTGAAAATTCATTTAAATTATCTATTTTAACTATAACCAATACTACAATTTCAGGAATGTTTGGTATCGAAAATATGAATTTTTCTAATTTACTAACAACATCTAAAGTAAGTTTGATAATGTTTATGATTATTGGAAAAATTGAGCTAATATCAATTTTTTTAATAATCAAAAAATTATTTTTTAAAGATTAATATGGGTAAAATTTTGATAATAGGTGCTGGCGCCATGGGTACTGCTTTTTCTTTACCATGTTTAGACAATAATCACGATACAAGTATTGTTGGAACACATTTAGAAAATGAATTTATTGATAATTTAAAAGATAATAAAAATTTACATACAAGCTTAGGAATCCATATCCCAGAGGGTGTAAAAATATTAAAGTTTGAAAACTTTAAAGAAATATTTAAATCAAATGTAGATTTAATTGTTTTAGGAGTTAGCTCAAAAGGAATAGAATGGGTTTCAAGCCAATTAATCAAAATAGCAAAAAATAAAAGATTACCTAATATTCTTATGTTAACGAAAGGTCTAAGTATTTATGAAAATAACTATGAATTATTAGTTGAAAAACTTAAAAGATTATTAACATCCAAAGGTATTACCGAAGTTAATATTTCAGCAGTAGGAGGCCCTTGTTTAGCGGCAGGATTAGCAAATAGAGTTCATAGTAGTGTAGTTATAGCTAATAAAGATATACAAACTGCAAAAAAAATTGCTGATATGGTAAATACAAGTTATTACCACACCTCATATTCAGATGACTTAAATGGTGTAGAGGTTTCTGCTGCAATTAAAAATATTTTTTCAATGGCGGTTGGAGCCGCAAAAGGCTTATGTAGTAACAATGTTTCTGACGATATCAGAAAAAAAAATTACCTAAATACAGCATCTGCTCTTATTAAGCAGTCAATTCATGAAATGGAAATATTTGTAGAGCATCTGAAAGGAAAGAAAGAAACAGTTAAAGGTCTTGCTGGCTTAGGAGATCTTTATGTAAGCTCTGGTGGAGGTAGAAATGCAAAAATGGGATCTTACATTGGGGAGGGATTAACTTTTTCTGAAGCAAAAAAAACTAAGATGGAAAAAGTAACTGTAGAAGGAGCAGATTTAGCAATTGAAATTGCAAAAAAGATAAATGAAGATTTTGATGAAAAAACATTGCCATTAATGATCGCTATGATTAATGCAATTACGAAAGATAAAAAGCTTGAGTTAAATTGGGACTTATTTAGATGAAAAAATTATTGATAATATTTCTTACATTTATTGTTCATTCTCAGATCTTGGCAAATGACCGTCAAGACTTTAAGGCTAACAATAATATTTCTGATCAGCTTAAAATTTTACAAGATCTTTATAAATCTGGTGTCTTAAGCGGCTATGAATACGAAAAAGAAAAAAAAAGAATTTTAAATAATTAAAATGAAAAAATTTATAGTTTCTATCGATGCAGGTACTACATCCAATAGATCAATTTTGTTTGATTTAAAAGGGAAACCTATTTATTCATCTCAAAAAGAATTTACCCAATATTTTCCTAAAAGCGGATGGGTTGAACATGATCCAGATGAAATTTGGAAAACTACGATAAAAACATTAAGAGATGTAATTACTAAAGTAAAAAAAATAAGAGGTAAAATTCTAAGTATCGGAATAACAAATCAAAGAGAAACAACTGTTCTATGGGATAGTAAAACCGGAAAACCCGTTTATAAAGCAATAGTTTGGCAAGATAGAAGACAGGAGGAGTTTTGTAAGAAATTAAGAAAACAAAATAAAGATACAATGATCTTTAACAAGACTGGCTTATTAATTGATTCATACTTTTCCGGAACAAAAATAAAATGGATCTTAGACAATATCCCTAAAGCTAAATATTTAATGAATAAAAAACAATTACTATTTGGAACTATTGATAGCTTTTTAATTTGGAAACTTACTAAGGGTAAAGTACATGCGACTGATGCTACAAATGCTAGCAGGACAATGATTTATAACATTTCATCAAATAAATGGGATGATACAATTTTAAAATTACTTAAAATTAAAAGACATATTCTTCCAGAAGTTAAGGATTGTGCAGATGATTATGGTCATACACATTCTACAATTACTGGTATTTCAATACCTATAAACGGTGTAGTAGGTGATCAACAGTCCGCAACAATAGGCCAATGTTGTTTTGAACCAGGATCATTAAAGAGTACATACGGAACAGGAGCATTCGTATTACTTAATACAGGAAGTAAAAAAATTTACTCTAAAAACAGACTATTAACTACAATTGCATACAGAATAAATGGAAAAACAACTTATGCTATGGAAGGATCAATTTTTATAGCGGGAGCTGGTGTTCAATGGTTAAGAGATAGAATGAAGTTTTTCAAAAAAGCTTCAGAAACTGAAAAAATCATTAAAAAACTAAAAAATAATAATGGAATTTATTTAGTTCCTGCTTTTACTGGTCTTGGAGCACCTCACTGGAATGCAAATTCTAGGGGTGTGTTAAGTGGAATAACAAGAGACACGAGCCCCGAAGAAATAGTAAGAGCTACTATTGAAGCAGTGGCTTACCAAACTTATGATTTATTTGAAGCGATGAAACACGATGGCTTAAAACCAAGAATAGTAAAGGTCGATGGTGGAATGGTCAGGAATAACTGGTTTTCACAATTTTTATCGGATGTTGTAAATGTAAAAGTTCTTAGACCAAAAGTGCAAGAAACAACGGCTGCAGGAGCTGCTTTTATGGCTGGTCTTAAAATTGGGATTTATAAATCCTTAAAAGACATTTCTAAAAATTGGCAAATAGATAAAAAATTTTCACCAAAAATGAATTCCAAGAGAAGAAATATTTTAATTAAAGGCTGGTCTACTAATATTAAAAGAACATTGATAAATTAAATCAATCTGCAGTTGTATTTGCAAAAGAAACATCTGTACAATTGATCGAGATTTTGTTCCAATTAAAAAAATAATAAACAACAACACGGGGGAATTAATGTTTAAAACATTGAAAACTATAATAGCTGTTGCTGTTTCATTTTCTATACTTACTATTTCTAATGCTATTGCAGACGGTCATATGGCTGCAATTAAGAAATGGTCTAATGGTGAGTTTAGTCTTTCAACTCTTTCAGCTAAAGAGAGAGAAAAAGAACTACAATGGTTTCACGATGCTGCAAAGCCGTTCAAAGGAATGTCTATTAAGGTATTGTCAGAAACTATTCCTACTCACGAGTATGAGTCAAAAGTTTTAACAAAAGCTTTTGAGGAGATAACTGGAA
>CACHLD010000009.1 GCA_902580565.1 uncultured Pelagibacteraceae bacterium
CTTTTATAATTTTCAGGATTAAAATCTGTAACCCATAATTTTTTTTCAGAGTCGTATGAGTATTCATTTATATTATAAAAAGTGTTAATAATTTTATCTTTAGTAAAACCAAGAGCAAATAGAATAGTTGTAATCGGAAGTTTTTTCTTTCTATCAATTCTAAAATATAAAATATCCTTTGGGTCAAATTCAAAGTCTAACCAGGATCCTCTACCGGGAATAATTCTGCAATTAAATAAAAGTTTTCCACTAGAGTGTGTCTTTCCTTTGTCATGATCAAAAAAAACACCTGGACTTCTATGCATCTGATTGACAACGACTCTCTCTACACCATTTGTAATAAAAGTAGCGCTAGGTGTCATTAAAGGTAGATCTCCTATAAAGACTTCTTGTTCTTTTGCGGAAAGAATTTGTTTTGTGTTGTTCTCACTATCGATCTCATAAACAACTAATCTTAGGTTTGCTTTTAAAGCTGCTGAATAAGACAAACTTCTTTGTTTACATTCTATAACATCAAATTTTGGCTTCTCTAATTTATAAGAAATATATTCAAGTGTAGATTTTTCTGTTCCATCCTCTATAGGGAAAATACTTTTAAATACTTTATCAATTCCTTTGGATAAATCGCTCATTTGTTCCTCCAAAGTTTTAGATTTTAAAAATTCATTATAAGAATTTTTTTGTACTTCAATTAGATTTGGAATTGATAAACCTTCCACAAGTTTACCGAAATTTTTTCTAATGTTCTTTTTTTGAGTAAAAGATAATTGCATCAATAATAAAAAAATTTTACTGAACTTGTAGGCACAGTAAAATTTAGTCTTAAATTTTGTTTACTTTAATTCTACTTTAGCTCCAGCTGCTTCAAGTTTTTTCTTAAATTCTTCAGCTTCTTTTTTTGCAACACCACCTTTTATTTCTTTTGGAGCTGCTTCTACTAAATCTTTTGCTTCTTTTAATCCTAAACCAGTTATTGCCCTTACTTCTTTAATCACATTTATTTTTTTATCTCCAGAAGCTGCTAAGAAAACTGAAAACTCTGATTTTTCTTCACCTGCTGGTGCCGCTGCACCACCTGGAGCTGCTGCTGCAACAGGAGCTGCTGCTGTTACTCCCCATTTTTCTTCAAGCTGTTTTGAAAGTTCTGCTGCTTCTACAACTGTTAAAGTTGAAAGTTCGTCGATAATTTTATTTAAATCTGCCATTTTGAATCCTATGAATTAATTTTTTAAACTCTTTGCGCGCGCTAAATTAGCAATTTTTGAGCCAGGTGCAAGTAAAATACTCACTAATTTTTGTGCTGGGGATGCTAAAATTCCTACAATTTTGGCTCTTGCTTCTTCAAGTGAAGGTAGTGTGGCGATAATAGCCACTTCTTTTTGATCTAAAACCTTACCGTCCATGAATCCAGCAACGATTTTTAATTTATCGTGAGATTTTGCAAATTTTGTTAATATCTTTGCTGTAGAGATTGGGTCAGATGAAATAGCTGCTGCTGTTGGACCAGTAAAATATTTTTCTAATTCTTTAACTGGTGTTTCCTTAATTGCAATCTTGGTTATTCTGTTTTTAGTAATTTTAAAAAGTATACCTTTTTCTCTAAGTTGTTTTCTTAATTCGTCTAACTCGTTTACATTTAAACCTTGATATTTTGCTATCATAACAGAATCATTAGAAGTAAAATTCTTTTTCATCTCTTCAACGTAATTCTTTTTTGCCTCTCTATTCATCATTTTTATTTAGCTCCCACTTTAAAAGAAATTCCCATAGTTGAAGTGATGTAAATGTTTTTAATAAAATCACCTTTAATAGTATCAGGTTTTTCTTTTTTTAAAGTTTCAATAAAATATTTATAATTTTCTAAAAGTTTATCACTTGAGAAACTTTTTCTACCAATCGTAGCTCCCAAATTTCCATCTTTGTCATTCCTAATTTCAACTAATCCAGTTTTGAAATCTTTAACAGTCTTTGTAATATCTGTTGTGACTGTACCTAATTTTGGATTGGGCATTAAACCTTTTGGGCCTAATACTTTACCGTGTTTACCTATTTTACTCATCATTGTTGGCGTGCATATTAGTTTTGTAAAATTGATTTTACCAGAACTTATTTGATCAACTAAATCATCTGAACCTACAACTTCTGCTCCACTTTTCTTTGCTTCATCAATTTTATCTGGCTCACATAAAACTGCGATTTTACTTTTTTTACCTGTTCCGTTAGGTAATTTAATAATTGTTCTTAAGCTCAAATCGCCACCTTTTGATTGTTTCATATTAATCCTTAAACTTACATCAATAGACTCGTCAAATTTTGTTGTTGAATTTTTTTTAACCTCATCAATTATCTGTTTTAATTCTAATTTTTTATTTTTAGACCTTGAGTCTATTAGAGCTTTATATCTTTTTGAATACTTTTTCATTACTCTTTAACCTCAATACCCATTGATCTAGCTGATCCACAAATAATTTTCGTTGCTTCTTTAATATCAAAAGCATTAAGATCTTTCATTTTTTCTTTGGCTATAGCTTCTGCTTGTTTAATTGTAATTGAACCAGCGACTACTCTTCCAGGTTCTTTAGAACCACTTTTTAATTTAGCTGCTTCTCTGATAAAATGTGATGCTGGGGGCGATTTGATTATAAAATCAAATTTTTTGTCTTTATAAACCGTAATTACTACTGGAACAGGTTTACCCATGAAAGCTTTTGTTTTTTCATTAAAAGCTTTGCAAAATTCCATTATATTAATTCCTCTTTGACCTAGAGCTGGACCAACTGGTGGAGCTGGGTTTGCTTGACCACCTTTAATTTGTAATTTCACGTAACCTGCTATTTCTTTTGGCATCTAATTTTTCTCCACTTGGTTAAATTCTAAATCAACTGGTGTTGCTCTACCAAATATAGAAACTGATACTTTAAGTCTAGATTTTTCTTCATCAATTTCTTCAATTAAACCGTTAAATGAGGCGAAAGGTCCATCACAAACTTTTACTTTTTCACCAATTTCAAAATTTATACCTGTTTTTTGATTAACAGCACTTTCGGAAACTTGCCCAAGAATTCTTTGTATTTCATTATCTGATATTGGGGTTGGTTTATCCGCTGAACCTAAAAATCCACTTACTTTTTGTAGATTTTTTATAAGGTGATAGATTTGTTTTGTAAGTTCAATCTTAACTAATACATAACCAGGGAAATATTTTTTTTCTTTTTTACTTCTTTTACCTTTTTTAACCTCTGTGACCTCGTGAGTAGGTACTAAAATTTCACCTAAATTATCTAGTAATTTATGTTTTTTAAGCTCATCTTTAATGGATTCTACTACTTTCTTTTCAAACCCTGAATATGCCTGAACAATATACCAATTCATAAATTAAAAACTTATTGTTAAAACTATATTTAATAAAAATCTTAAAATTTGATCTAATATAAGAAAAAAAATAGCAGCTACAGAAGCTAATGCAAAAACCATCACTGCTCCCATCATAGTATCTTTTTTTGTAGGCCAAGTTATTCGGAATGTTTCCTGTTTTACTTCTTGTATAAATTTTAAAGGATTTTTCATAACTTTTTGGCAGGAGCGGAGGGACTCGAACCCACAACCTCCGGTTTTGGAGACCGGCGCTCTACCAATTGAACTACGCTCCTAAGCGTTTATTTTATAATTTTTGTAACTACTCCAGCTCCAACTGTTTTTCCACCTTCTCTAATTGCAAAATTCAATTTTTCACTCATAGCAATTGGTGTGATTAATTTTACAGAGAATTTTCCGTCATCACCTGGCATAACCATCTCTGTGCCGGATGGTAAAGTTACTTCACCTGTTACATCTGTTGTTCTAAAGTAAAACTGAGGCCTGTATTTAGTAAAGAATGGAGTATGTCTTCCACCCTCCTCTTTCTTTAAAATATATGCCTGACATTCAAACTCTGTATGAGGTGTAATCGAACCAGGTTTACATAATACTTGTCCTCTTTCAACATCTTCTCTTTCTACACCTCTTAACAAAGCTCCAATATTGTCTCCGGCTTCACCACTATCTAAAAGTTTTCTAAACATTTCAACTCCAGTACAAACTGATTTTTTGGTATCTCTTATTCCAACAATTTCAATTTCTTCACCAACTTTAATTACACCAGACTCTACTCTTCCTGTAACAACCGTTCCTCTGCCAGAAATAGAAAAGACGTCTTCAACTGGCATTAAGAAAGGTTTGTCTTTAGGTCTGTTAGGTTGAGGAATAGTATCATCAACAGCTTTCATTAATTCCATAATAGCATTTTTACCAGTTGCCTCATCCTTACCTTCTACAGCATTAAGTGCTGATCCTTTAACGATCGGAATTTTGTCTCCAGGAAATTTATAAGAAGTTAAAAGTTCTCGTATTTCTTCTTCAACAAGATCAACAAGCTCTTTGTCTTTTACAGTATCAATCTTATTTAAAAACACTACAATTGCAGGAACTCCAACTTGACGAGCTAAAAGAATATGTTCTCTTGTTTGTGGCATCGGACCATCAGCTGCGTTTACAACTAAAATTGCTCCATCCATTTGTGCTGCACCTGTAATCATGTTTTTTACATAATCAGCGTGTCCTGGGCAATCTACGTGAGCATAATGTCTTTTTTCAGTTTCATATTCTACATGCGCAGTTGAGATTGTAATTCCTCTCTCTTTTTCTTCTGGCGCTTTATCTATCTGATCATAGGCAACGAAGTTTGCACTTGATTTCCCTCCGGCTTCTGACAACACTTTGGTTATTGCTGCAGTCAAAGTTGTTTTTCCGTGGTCTACGTGTCCTATTGTACCGATATTACAATGCGGTTTATTTCGCTGAAACTTTTCTTTCGACATTTTATTTTATCCTCACTTTTTGTTTATATTTTAATCTTTATTTTTGGAGCGGGTAAAGGGAATCGAACCCTTACATCCAGCTTGGAAGGCTAGCGTTCTACCATTGAACTACACCCGCAATATCCAAACTTAACACGCTCTTTTGTCATTAAACACCTTAAATTTGGTGGAGGGGGAAAGATTCGAACTTTCGAAGACCGAAGTCAACGGGTTTACAGCCCGCCCCATTTGACCGCTTTGGTACCCCTCCTTATATTTTATTACTAGGGATACCCCCTAACTTAAAAAGTATTTAACAACAAGCGTTTTATAAGCTTTTATGTAATAAATGCAATCAATCATTTTTCCTTGAAATATGCTAATTATTTAAAAAAATTACTTAAAAATTATGAAAAAAACCTCATTTTTAATAGTTGGTAAGCATGCTGTCCTTGAAGCTCTAAAGAACTCATCCAGAAAAATAGTAAGAGTTTTTTTAACCGAAGATTCTCAAAAGAGATTAAATCGAGAAAATCAATCTCTTAATTTATTCAAAAATGTACCAGTTTTTTTTAAATCTCGAAAAGAATTGGACAATTTATGTGGCAAAGACGAAACATCACACCAAGGATTAGTTGCAGAGGTAGAGCAACTGGAAGAATTAACATTAAAAGAATTTGTCTTAGATAATAAAAAAAAAAATATGAACTTAATTGCTTTGGAAGAAGTAACTGATCCAAGAAATATAGGTTCTATAATAAGAAGTGCTGTCGCATTCAATATAGATGGGATAATTGTTAAAGAAAGATCTTTTCCTTCCAAAAGTAAGTTGCTCTATAAAAGTGCTAGTGGTGGAGCTGAACATTTAAAGATATTCAAAGTATCTAATATTAACACCGCATTAAAATTTCTTAAAACTAAGGAATTTTGGATTAGTGCATTTGACGTATCAGCAAATAAAGATTTTACTAGCAACGACTGGAAAGGAAGAAATGTTTTATTATTTGGCTCAGAAGGATTTGGTTTAAGATCAAAAACTTTGACGCACTCAGATTTTAAATTTAAAGTAAAAATGAATGATAATATGGAGAGTTTGAATATTTCAAATACAGTTTCTGTGGTTTGTCATCATATTTACCAATCAATAAAATAGAAATAAGAGTTTATTTATATTGAGTTTTATAATATTTTGCCTTAAAGAAATCTTCAAGCCCTCATAGCTCAATTGGTAGAGCAATTGATTTGTAATCAATAGGTTCGCGGTTCGAGTCCGTGTGAGGGCACCGCTACTAGTTTGTTTCTTTTCTTAATTGCTCTAACTTAATCTTTTTTTGAAGACTACTATTGCTATCATATAGAAGATTAAATTTTATTTTATTATTAGTCTTTATATTAATTGTCTTTGCATTTCTCAATTCAATATTGTCTGCTACAGCACTAATAGGTCTTTTTTTAGAGTTTAAATTTTTAATAGTGAGTTTAGATTTATCGCTTACAATTTTTCCTTTCCAACGTCTTGGTCTGAAAGCGCTTATTGGGGCAATAGATATCTTTTTAGAATTCAAATTCAGTATGGGTCCATGAACTGACATATTGTAAGCCGTGCTACCGGCTGGAGTAGAAACTAAAACTCCATCTGAAATTAATTTTTTAATAACATATTTCGAACCATTTTTTATTGATATAGATGCTGCTTGCCTACTCTGTCTTAATATTGATACTTCATTAATTGCTAAATATTTTTTTATTTTATTTTTAGTGTTAACTTTCATCTCTAAAGGAGAAATCTTAATCATTTTTGCTTTAGATAAGTTTTTTATAATGTTTTTTCTAGAAAATTTATTCATAAGAAATCCATAATTACCTGAATTAATTCCGTAGAATAAACTTGTAGACTTCTTATTTTTCTTTAAAGTTTTAAGCATAAATCCATCCCCACCTATAACGATAACTAAATTAGATCTATTAACTGAATAGCATTTTAAATTCTTTCTTAAAAAATTCTTAATCTTTATAGATTTTTTATTTGTATCTGAAATAATTTTTATTGTATTCATTTTACTATAAGTGGTGCCCTCGGCCAGACTCGAACTGGCACTCCCAAAAGGGCAAGGATTTTAAGTCCTTTGTGTCTACCAATTTCACCACGAGGGCACGTCGTTATTTTTGTTGGTATTGTTATTATATTAATACACAAGAGATTTGAAGAAGTAAAAAAAAAATTATTTTCCGTCTCTATCTCCTAGTTTGCACCTAGTCTTCCCATATTTTATAGGACAATAAGTTAGTTTTGTTTCCAAACAAGATTTACTAATTCTTGAGGTTTCCAACTAATAGCAAAACCATTCGTCTGAATTATTTTGTCATTTTTCCAATCAATTAAAGATAGTCTTAAACCGTGTCCTCTCATTTGAACTAAATTTTCTACATTATACCCATTTAACCAAAAGAACATTGCATACTTAGGAGCAAATTTTTTCTTAGTGGGAACGGCATTCTTAAAAGCCTCTTGTAACTTTTTTGCCTCACAAGAGTTTTTATCCTTCATTAATTCAATAACGTATATTCCAAACCTTAGCCAATCTTCTCTAGTAAGCATGATAGATGACGATGATATTGGAACTCCCTTTTTGTCTAATAATATTTTACCCTTTGACTCAAAACCTGCAGTTTCTGAAATATTTTTTTGAAACCATTTAGCAAACTTCTTTTTTCCTCCTAATACATTGATCATATCTAATGTTATTAAATCAGTATTAGGATTTGAGTATTTAAATTCTTTTGGTCCTTCTGTTTCTAATTTTTTAGGGTGCTTATTAAGAATAGTTGTTAAGTCAGATTTCTTTCTGTGCGTTTCCTTTAAAATATTATAATTTATTACAAATTGATCTCTAGCCAACATATTTAAGGAGTCTTTTAATTTTACATGGCCATAAAATGAGTCTTTAATTTCTGGAGAGTAATCACCATGAGTTTTATCTAAATCTAAAATATTTTGACAAGCCATTTTTAAAGCAGCAACACCAACTATTGATTTGCTCCTAGACTCACCATTTATAGGTTTGTTATTAAAAATATAATCTCTTTTCCAATCGTGAATTAATTCTCCTTTATCAAATACCATCAAACTAGAGATATCTCTGTAATATACATAATCATAAATTTCTTTTGGAAGAGGTTTTATATTTTTTTTAATTGGTCTGATTGTTTTTTTTGCTGGTTGTATTACAATTCTTTTTAACCCTCCATTATTTTTGTGATCTCTATTTTTCAAACTTGCTTTACGGTAATAGCCATGAGCCCAATAATCGTGTCTTTCTGTGCAAAACTTGCAATCATTAGGAGGGTATTCTGCTTTTGGAAAATCCTTCTTCCATCTTTCTAACGAAGGAGACCATTTATTTTTTGGTGGTGTTGCAATTAAGGTGGTGCTCCACAACAAACCCAGAACTATGATCATTAGAAGTTTTTTCATTTAATTTTTAATATATGCATCTGGATAGTTAGCAAGATGCTCATCTGAAATTGGAGTCATTACAGCAGTTTCTAAAACAGCTCCAGCTTCCTTTCTTTTCTCAGCAAGTTCCTTATCATCCTTAAAAGCTTGGAGTGCTTCCATGTTTGGAAATTGCATTACTGTATGAAGTTTTGTCGGGTCATCTTTTTGTGTGCCTGCAAAAACAAATTTTATTCCATGCTCTTTTAATTTTCCATCCTGCGCATAGACCATCTCTTTCCATGTTTTAAATCCTTTAGTAATTGTAATTTCACCTTTGACTAGTATTCCCATATCAACCTCCTTATTTATATTTTAAAAGTTTTTTCAATAAATAATCTTACCAAATTTTCCCTTTCTGTCTCCTAGTTTGCACCTAGTCTGCACAAATTAATTTGTCTTGATTTCTAATGTTAATTGAAAGGTTAAATAAGAAAGTTAAGATTGATAATGTTTTGAGACTACCTGAGACTGTCCGAGACAATGAAGTTAGTGAATCCCTGGTGTTTTAAGTCCTTTGTGTCTACCAATTTCACCACGAGGGCATTAATGAATTTCATGAGTATTTAAGCTAATATATATAATTGAACAAGTTTAATAAGTAAATTTATTTCGTTCAATAACTACCCTTTAACACTACCAGAAGTAAGGCCGCTTACCAAATATTTTTCAAAATATATAAAAATAAAAAGCACTGGTAGAGTAACTATAACAGATCCAGCCATTAAATATTGGCGCGGAGTTTCTGCATCCCCACTTAAATATTGAATAGCTCTTGATAAAGTAAAAGATTTAGGACTATCTAAAAACATTAAAGAAAAAAGAAATTCATTCCACGCAATCATAAAAACATATAAAGCCACAGATGCAATCGCTGGTAAACTTAGAGGTATAATAATTTTTAAAATTATACCAAACCAATTTTGGCCATCCATGATGCCTGCATCTTCAATTTCTTTAGGAATGCTTTTAAAATACCCTTGCAACATATAAATAGCTACCGGTAGAGTAGTAGCGGTATAAACTATCAAAAGACCAAAAATTGAGTTTCTTAATCCTAGTTGACTAAACACAGTATATAATGGGATTACCAAAACTATAGCTGGAAACATATAAATAATTAAAATTGAAGTTGATAGAAAATTTTTACCAAAAAAATTCAATCTAGCAACAGCATAAGCTGCCGGTATTGCAAATAACAATGTAACAATAACTGTTCCGACTGAAACAGCCGAACTAATTAAAATGTATCTGCCAAAATTATAAGTATCAAAAATTACAAAATAAGATTTAAATAATTCTGTCAAACTTTTGGAAAAGTCCAGACTAAAATCAAGTGGATTAACTAATAAAGCTATCTGAGTTTTAAAGCTTGTCACTAACATAATGTAAAATGGGAATAAAATCACAAATGCAAAGAAGACTACGCCAAACAAGGTTATAAAATCAAAAATAATCTTTTCAGATATGAAATCTTCCTTCAAGGACTCCATGCTATATTTTTTGAGTTTGTTCATAAAAAATAAAGTGATTAAGAAAGCCCCAAAAGTATACCAATATGGAGAAGTCTCATTTAAGTAAAAATATAAAATTGAAAATATAAACGATAATGAAAAAATCTTTATTAAGTGATTAAGCTTATTACCGATTAAGACAAAGGCTAAAGATATCAAGATACAAATTGAGAAAACTTGTGTAACGTTTAAATTAGTAAAACTTAAACCCTGTAAGGTAGACATGATTTTCCAAATTGATAAAATACATGTCAGAAAAAAAGACGATACTATTAGAAATACTACTAAAGATTTATATTTCATTGGCCCTCTTTCCAATTAATCTAAAATAGATAACCATAAAACTGATAAGTAACATCACAATCACAATAGAGACAGCAGAGCCCATCCCGATATCTGATACAGCAAACCCTTGTTGGTAAACGTTAATGGGAAGTGTTCTTGTTCCTGAAGCGCCACCCGTTAATAAAAAGATATCCTCAAATTTATTAAAATTCCAAATAAACCTAATCATGAATAAAATTGAAATTATTGCTGTGATTTGAGGTAGCGTTATATGAATGAATTTTTGGATTGGGCTTGCTCCATCTACATCCGCAGCTTCATATAAACTCTGCGGTATTGCTTGCAATCTTGCTAAAATAAAAAGAAAAGCCAGTGGAAAATAACGCCAAATTTCAAAAAATATTACTGTAGTTAAAGCTAGTCTTAATTTAAATTCAAAACCTAAAATACTCATTGTTATGTATTTTTGGCCCAGTAAATTTATTGGCTTCTCTATAATATTAAAGTTAACCAATAATGCATTTAAAGTTCCACTATTAGGATCTAGTAATAATGTCCAAGTATAAGCTAAAGCAACAACAGGTCCAACGTATGGAAAAAGAAGAATACCACGCATATAAGTTCGACCTTGAATGTTCTGGTTAACTAGTTGTGCTGCTAAAATTCCAAAGATAATTGCACCAACAGTGCCAAAAAAAGTGAAGTAAAAGGTAGTTAAAAGTAATTCAATAAAATTATTTTCATAGAAGACTTTTTTAAAATTTTCTAAAGTAAAATTTGTAGACAATAGTGGATTATCTGATTTTCCACTTAAAATCGGTTTTTGAGATTTAATTGTTTTTTTATCAATAATTTCACTATTATTATTTCTTATAATTATCTCAAAATTTTCTCTATATTTTGCCTCCCAGTTTCCAAAATTACAAATCACTTTTCTAGATTGTAAATTACATCTTGAATCTAGATTTATTGGTGAAATATCTTTTGGAAATTTATCTTGGAACTGAACATTTCTTATTTCTTGAATCAACGAACTATTTCTTAATTTATAAATAATTTTTAATTCTGATTGATTTTCTGGAATTGATTTAACAATTTTCTTTGCTCTCGGTTCAGGAATTCTAATATCTTTTAACTCAATATCTTTAAAACTGATCCAAACATTTGCAAATATAGGAAATAAAACAATGGCAAAAACTAGTAAGACTGCAGGCAATACTAAAGTGTAAGCAGTTCTTTTTTCTAATTTTGATAATGTATCACTCATAATAAAGAGCGGATAATACTTTATTATCCGCTCTTTATAAATTTATTATTTAAAACTTAGCTAATTCAGCGTTAATTTTCTTAACTGCTTCATCAACTGAGATTTGATCATCAATATATTCTCTAGTGATTCTATTTAAAAACTGAGAATTAATGATTTTTGATGCTCGAGAAAGTTCACCTTCTTTAACTCCCCACCTGTTTGCAGTATCTAAACCAGCAACAATGTTATCAATAACATCTGCAGAATAAAGGTCAGTCAATGGTGCTTTTCTATCAACGCCTACAGGTAATTTACTCCAAGCTTTTGTATAAGCACTAGGATCACTTTTGTTTCCTCTTCTTACGGGAAATTTTCCTTCCGGAGCAATACCTAATGTCGCTGTATATCCATCACTCATTGAGTATTCTATGAATTTTTTAGCTTCATCAGTATCTGCATCCGCTGTTATTCCAAAGTATCTTACGTCAGCCCAAGCAGCTCCTTTTTTATTATTAGGTCCGCTAAAATTAGTAATAAAACCAGTTTTAGATGCTAGCTCAGGTGATGTAGGGTCGCTATTTATTGTTGGTGGAGCAGAGTCTCTTAATCCTGCTAACTCGTCCATTATAAATGGTGACCAAATTACCATTGGTGTTTTTCCAGCAAAGTATAAAGCTCTAGATTGTTTCCAGAATAATTCTCCTGGAGGACTCGCTTTAGCAATTACTTTATAAAATTCTAAAGAATTCTTTAAAGCTTTACCTTGCTTTTTAGTTCCACCTTTTTTAACAAAGTTTACTCCATTTGCTAAAAGTACATGCTCAAGTACTTGACTCATAAAGTTTTCATCTGTTTTTGTAGCAGCTACAAAGCCAAACATGTCGTTGCTTGATAATGCGTTAACAGCTTTAACTATATTTGCATATGATGTTGGTGGTTCTAAACCAGCTTTTGCAAATAGATCTTTTCTATAAACAACCATTTGTGTCCATCCATCAACTGGAACAGCTGCAATTTTTCCACCTTTCTTGGCCATATTTAATGCGCCTGGTGCAAATGTTTTTTTTCCCAATGATTTAACAACATCATTATTTGCATCTACATCTAATATGCCTGCTTCAGCCCAAGGTAAAACGTATTGTAAAGTGTGATAAATCACATCTGGAAGATTTCCGGCTGCTGCTGCTGCAGTAGCTCTTGTTCCAAGATCTTTTTCTTCAACAGGTATTACTTCAACGCTAATACCAGTTTTAGACTCAAAAGCCTTAGCCATTGATTTTTGTTTTTCCATTCTTTCTGGTTGAACCTCAGTAGTCCAGAACGTTATTCCGGCATAACTTGAGTTAACAAAAAATGAAAAAGCAAATATATAAATAAATATTTTTCTCATTATACTCCCCATAATTATTAATTTTATAAAAATTCTAACAAATTTACAGAAATAATAAACCCTTCAAAAAAAATATGGCAGGTAAGGAAATTTTACATTAACGTTATTTTTTGGTTAAAATAAAATCTAAATATTTAAATTAAACTCTAGGTTGAATTTTTTATGGCATCTATTGAATTAAAAAATATCGAAAAAAGTTTTGGAACAAACAAGGTAATAAATAAATTTAACATAAAAATAAACGATGGAGAATTTATCGTTTTAGTTGGTCCATCAGGTTGTGGAAAATCTACACTTTTAAGAATGATCTCTGGTTTAGAGTCTATTGATATAGGAGAAATTTATTTAGATAAAAAACTAATAAATAACCTAATTCCTTCTAAACGTGAAATTGCAATGGTTTTTCAATCCTATGCTTTGTATCCACACATGAATGTTTTTGAAAATATGGCTTTCGGATTAAAAATGGAAAAAATTCCAAAAAGTGAAATTAATCAAAAAGTCATTAGTGCTGCTGCTACTCTTCAAATAGAGGATTTACTTGAAAGGAAGCCTAAACAGTTGTCAGGTGGTCAAAGACAAAGAGTTGCAATAGGTAGAGCAATCACAAGAAGTCCTAAAGTTTTTTTATTTGATGAACCATTATCAAACCTTGATGCTGCTTTAAGATCTGAAATGAGAGTTGAAATATCCAAGCTACATAAAAAGATGAATTCAAACATAATATATGTAACTCATGATCAAGTTGAGGCAATGACGTTGGCTGACAGGATCGTAGTTCTTAATAAGGGAAATATCGAACAATATGGAACACCTAATGAGATTTATTCAGATCCAAATAATATTTTTGTTGCAGAATTTATTGGATCACCAAAAATGAATATAATTAAGATTAATAAAGAACATATTTTTAATTCAAACACTTTGTTTTTATTTAATAAAAAAATAACCTTTGATAATTTAAAATTTAAAGATGAGATTTATATAGGTATTAGACCTGAAGATATAAGCCTAAGAAGTAATAATGAAATCCAGGTTGACGTTAAAGTAGATCTTGTTGAGAATTTAGGATTTGAAAAAATCATTTATTCTAAAAATTTAGAAAATCAAATTATAATTAAATCATCGGAGAATATTGATAATCATTCATTAAAAATATCTTTTTCAAAAGATAAGGTATTATTTTTTGATAAGGACAAAAATAGGATTAGATAATTTCTTTTGAATAAAAAATATTATTAATGTTAACTCAAAAAGATAATAAAAAAATTAGATCTAAACTAGATAATATATACAAAATATCTTTATCTAAAAAAGATATTGATAAATTTGAAGATGAGATAATTCAAATAATTAAAAATTTTAATAGAAAAAATCCAAAAAGAAAAAAAAATATTTCTGAGAAAACTTCATTATTAATTTGTTATGGAGATAGTATTTATTCAAATAAAAAAAATTCCATCACACTATTTAAGACCTTTTTTCAAAAAAAATTAAAAAATTATTTCGATACAATACATTTTTTACCCTTTTATCCCTCAAGCAGTGATAGTGGTTTTTCTGTAAAAGATCATTATAAAATTGAAAGCAAACTTGGTAATTGGTCTGATATAAAAAAAATTTCAAAATCAAATGATATTATGGCTGATGTGGTAATTAATCACTCATCAGCGAGAGGTTTGTGGTTTAGAAACTTTTTAAAAAACAAAAATCCAGGTAAAAATTATTTTTTAACAATCGATTCTAAATTTGATACTTCAAAAGTAATACGACCAAGAGACCATAAGTTATTAAAAAAAATTAAAATTTTTAATAAAAAGGAATACCTTTGGAGAACTTTTAGTGCTGATCAATTAGATTTAAATTTTAAAAATCCATCTGTATTATTGAGATTTATAAAAATTATGATTAATCTTATTAATCATGGTGTAACTGTTTTTAGATTGGATGCAATTGCTTATCTTTGGAAAGAAAGTGGTACAAAGTGCATCAATTTAAAACAAACACATGAAATAATTAAACTTCTGAGAATAATTTCTAGTTATCTAAGTGTCGAAACCATAATTATTACAGAAACAAATTTACCAGAAAAAGAAAATCTAAGCTATTTTGGTAAAAATGATGAAGCTAATTGGATTTATAATTTTTCTCTACCGCCATTATTAATTCATGCCTTTTTATTTGAGAATGGTAAATATTTAAGCCAATGGAGTAAAAAACTTCCAATTACAAAAAACGGGAATAATTACTTGAATTTTATATCATCTCATGATGGGATTGGTATTAGGCCAACAGAAGGAATTTTTAACAAAAAAATATTAGACAACTTTCTTAAAAGATTAAAAAAAAATGGATCAAAGTTTTCTTATAGAAAAATTAAAAATAAATCAAAAAAAGTCTATGAAGCAAATATAACTGTTTATAATGCTCTTAAAAAATCGGATTATGACTCTAAAGGAAAATTTTTTTTAGAACGATATGTTTCTGCACATGCAATTATGATCTCTTTTGAAGGAATTCCTGCGTTATACTTTAATTCTTTGTTTGGCAAATCTAATGATGAAACCAAATACATAATAACAGGAAATAATAGAGACGTTAATAGATATAAATGGAATTATAAAAATATTTTAAAAAAACTTAATAATAAAAATTCAAAACAAAGCGTAATTTTTAAGAAAATTTCAACTTTACTTGATGTTAGAAGAAAACAAAAAGCATTTCATCCAAATGCTTTAAGACAAAATATAAACCTTGGTACAAGAATTTTTTCTTTTAAAAGAATGAGTTTGAATAAATCGCAAACTATAATTTGTATTACAAATTTATCGTCAAAAGTTCAAAAAGTACGCCTAAATAAAAATTATCATAATTGGAGTAATTTAATTGGATCTAAAATTGAAATAAAAAATAAGCTTTTAATATTAAAACCCTTTGAAACAATTTGGTTAAGTAATAGATAGATATTTTTTGCTAATCTTATAAAGTATTTTCAAATGAAAAAAATCTTATTCTATAATTCAGGTGGTGGTTTAGGAGACTCTATTCAATTATTTGATCTAATATTGAGCCTTCAAAACCATTTTAAATCAGCTGAGTTTTTTTATTTAGGGGCACACGAAAACCATTTTCAAGGTAAATTAAAAGAATTTAATATTAAAGTTCATACGCTGGATCTAGGTTTAAAATATTTTGGTTTCAGATGGTGGCATTTTCTAGTAACTAAGAAAAGATACTTAGACCAAAATTTAGAAAAAATGGATTTAATTATCGATTTACAATCTAAATTAAGAAACACAATAATTTTAAATAAAATACCTCATGATCATTTTTATTCATCTACCTATAGCTTTAAATTTTGCACAAAAAAAGCTGAATATTCCTCTGGAGAGCATCTTAAAAACTTAAGTAATTTTTTAAATACAAATATCGGTATATCAAAATTTAATCCAAATAATTTAGAAGAAAAGTATAAATCAGAGGCAAAAAGATTGTTACCTGATAAAAATTATGTAGGATTTTCTTTAACTCAAGGCAATGTTTACAGAGAAAAAAGTTGGTCTATTAAAAACTTCATGGATCTTGCAACAAAGATTGATCAAAAAAGTATGATACCTGTTTTTTTTATTAAAAAAGAAGAAACTGAAATAGTTAATGAAATTAAATCTAAGATACCCAATGCTTTATTTCCAGAGCATCACTCAAATATTTCATGCCCTGCCCTTGTAACAGCATTAACTTCTAGATTAAAACTAGCAATATCAATTGATAATGGAGTCATGCATATGATGGGTTTAGCTAATATTCCCATGATTGTTTTATTTGGACCTACAGATTCAAAAAAATTTTCTCCAAAAATTGACTCGATTAAAGTTTTAGATAGCAAGCTAATGCATAAATCTGATGACATCAATTCAATTACTGTACATGATGTTTACAAACATATTTAAATTTTTAATATTTGGATTTTTTTTAATTTAATTAATTTAATCAAATCTCGATTTACACTTTGTAACTTTGTTTTTGATGTTGATCTACTTACAATAGAAACGCCTATTTTTCCTAATCTGAAAAAAGGATAGCTGCCTAAATCAACAAATTTTTTATATTTTTTTTGTATAAGGCCTAATTGTTTAGAAATATTACTTTCTACAGTAAAAAGATTTAAAGTTTTGCTGTGAATTTTAGAACCTTTAATTAAATATTTTTTACAATTCTCAATCATTGAATTCAAAATAGATGGCACTCCAGGTAAAGAAAGTATATTTTTAAAGATGAATCCTGGTGCTGCACTTGAAGGATTATAAATTAATTTTGATCCTCTGGGCATTTTTGCCATTTTTTTTCTACCATCATTAAATTTTGATTTTCCATAATAATTTTCTAAAATTTTAAATGCTTCTTTGTGATATTCGTATTTAACCTTAAAAGCCCTTGAGATTGATTGCGCAGTAATATCATCATGTGTTGGCCCAATACCTCCAGTGGTAAATACATAATTATATTTTTTTGATAGTTCTATTAGATGTTTGACTATCATCTTCTCAATATCTGGAACAATTCTTACTTCATTGACCGATATCCCGCATTGTAAATTCAACCAATTAGATATAAATGAGACATTCTTATCTTCAGTTCTACCAGAAAGGATTTCGTTTCCAATAATTAAAATTGCAGCTTTTACTCTTTTGTTTTTTTTCTTCATAGATTAATAATTATATATGAACTTTGAGAATAAATTAATATCAGGAGTATTTATAAAAAGATATAAGCGTTTTTTTGTAGACGTTCAAATTAAAAATAAAGTAATTACAGCGCATTGTCCAAATACTGGGTCAATGAAAGGTCTTTTAAAAGAAGGGAATAAAGTCTGGCTAAGCAAATCAAATAATCCGGATAGAAAATTAAAATATACACTACAAATTATTGAAGATAATAAGTCAAAAGTAGGCGTAAATACACATTTGACAAATAAAATTGTATTAGATGCTTTAAAAAATAATCTGATTAAAGAATTTGACAAAAACATTACAATTAAACCTGAGATAAAATTTGGCGACAATACAAGATTTGATTTCCTCATTACTAAAGAAAGTTATAAAGCCTTTTTAGAAGTAAAAAATGTAACTTTAACAAGAAGACCTAAAACTGCGGAATTTCCAGATGCAATAACTTCTAGAGGAACAAAACATATCGCTGAATTAATTAAAGCAAGTAAAAAAGGCTACGAGATCTATATTGCTTTTATTGTTCAACGTGAAGATTGTAATCAATTTACTATTGCTAGTGATATAGATCCAGAATACTCAAAATTATTATCTAAAGCTGTTAAGAAAAAACTAAATATTATATGCTATGATTGTAAATTTTCATTAAAAGGAATAAAACTAAATAACAGAATAAAAGTTATTTTAAATGAATAAAGATATAAAAGAGTCATTTCACAAAACCAAAATAGCTGGCTCTATTGCTGCTGGAGCACTTGATGAAGTAACCAAAATAGTTAAACCTGGCATAACAACGAATGAAATTGATAAATTATGTTACGAATATATTAATGATCATGGAGCTTATTCAGCACCACTGTTATATAGAGGCTTTCCTAAATCATGCTGTACATCGGTAAATCATGTGGTGTGTCATGGAATACCTTCGAATAAAGTTTTAAAGGATGGAGATATATTAAATGTAGACGTTACAGCTTTAAAAGATGGATGGCATGGAGATACTAGTCGAATGTTTGAGATTGGAAATGTTTCAATAAAAGCAAAAAAATTAATTGAAACTACTTATAAATCTATGATGAAAGCAATTAAGATTTTAAAAGAAGATATTTATTTGGGAGATATTGGTTCAACTATTCAAAAATATGTTGAAGCTAATGGTTGCTCGGTTGTTCAAGATTTTTGTGGGCATGGAATAGGACAATCGTTTCATCTTGAACCAAATATTTTACACTACGGCAAAAAAGGAACAGGTGAAAAGATTAAAGCTGGAATGATCTTCACTATTGAACCAATGATAAACTTAGGAAAGTACGAAACTAAGGTGCTTAGCGATGGTTGGACTGCGGTAACAAGGGATAAAACTTTATCAGCACAATTTGAACATACTGTTGGTATAACAAAAGATGGCTACGAAATATTTACGGAGTCAAAGATATTAAATTAATCTGTTAAAATGATTGAAAGATATTCTAGAAAAGAACTTAAATTAATTTGGGAAGATCATAATAAGTATACAATTTGGCTTCAAATCGAACTTGCTGCAGCAGAAGCAATGGAAAAATTAAAGATTATCCCTAGAGGTATAGCTAAAAAAGTAAAATCCAAATCTAAGATTAATGTAAAAAGGATATTAAATATTGAGAGTAAAGTTAAGCATGATGTAATTGCTTTTTTAACATCAATTACTGAAAAGGTTGGTAAAGATGCTAGATATCTTCATAAAGGAATGACATCTTCAGATGTTTTAGATACATGTTTTAATCTTCAATTAAAACAGTCTGGAAAGATATTGCTGAAAGATATTGATATATTATTAAAAACAATAAAGAAACAATCAATAAAACATAAATTTACTTTATGCATGGGAAGAAGTCACGGAATTCATGCAGAACCCATAACTTTTGGTTTAAAGATGTTAACTTTTTACCAAGAATTTTTAAGAAATAAAAAAAGATTAGAAAATTCTATTAAAGAAATATCAACATGTGCTATTTCTGGTGCGGTTGGAACATTTGCTAATGTTGACCCACGTGTTGAAAAGTATGTTGCAAAAAAATTAGATCTTAGTATTGAGCCAGTTTCAACACAAGTAATACCAAGAGATAGACATGCACAATTTTTTTCTACGTTAGCTATAATTGCTAGTTCTATTGAAAGATTTTCAGTAGAAATTAGACACTTACAACGGACAGAAGTACTTGAAGTGGAAGAGTTTTTTGGAAGAAAACAAAAAGGTTCCTCTGCAATGCCACATAAAAAAAATCCAATTCTAAGTGAAAATTTAACAGGACTCGCAAGACTAATTAGATCTAGTGTAATACCTGCGTTAGAAAATGTAGCTTTATGGCACGAAAGAGATATTTCTCACTCTGCTGTTGAAAGAAATATTGGCCCCGATGCAACAATTGCTTTAGACTTTGCTTTGTGTAGACTAAATAATTTAATTGAGAACTTAAATATTTATCCTAAAAAAATGATCAAAAATTTAAACATGACTAATGGTTTATTTTTTTCTCAAAGAGTTCTTTTAAAATTGACCGAAGCTGGGTTTACTAGAGAAGATGCTTATAAGATAGTACAGAAAAACGCCATGAAATCTTGGAACGATAATACACCTTTCTTTGAAAATATTGTTATGGATAAAAAGATAACAAATAAAATACCTGTTAATAAACTCAAAAAATTATTTAATTTTAGTTACCATACAAAGAAAATTAATATAATTTTCAATAGAAGTTTAAAAAAATAAATCACATATGAATAAAGGCAACAAACTATACGAGGGTAAGGCTAAAATTATCTATGAAACGAAAGATAAGAATTTGGTAATTCAACATTTTAAAGATGACGCAACTGCTTTTAATAATCTTAAAAAAGCAAAAGTCGAGGGAAAAGGTGTATTAAATAATAGAATCTCTGAATATATCCTTACAAATTTATCACAGTGTGGAATTAAAACTCACTTTATAAAACGTTTAAATATGAGAGAGCAATTAATAAAAAAAGCGGAGATATTTCCAATAGAATTCATAGTTAGAAACGTAGCTACAGGTTCATTAACGAAAAGATTAGATATTCCTGAAGGAACAGTTCTTGAAAGGCCGTTGCTTGAATATTGTTACAAAAAGGATGAATTAGAAGACCCAATTGTCTCAAAAGAACATATATATTCTTTTGGTTGGGCAACAGAAAAAGACATTAAAGAAATAGATATTATAACTTTAAGAATAAATGATATTTTAACCGGAATATTTAGAGGTATAGGTATCAAATTAATAGATTTTAAAATTGAATACGGAAAGGCTTGGAACAAAGAGATAAATAAAAATGAGATAGTACTTGCTGATGAAATCAGTCCTGACACATGCAGACTTTGGGACATGAAGACAGAAAAGAAACTAGATAAAGATAGATTTAGGAAAGATCTTGGAAATGTAATTCAAGCTTATCAAGAGGTAGCAAGGCGACTACGGATAATGCCTGAAGAGACAAATATAAGTGAAGTTAACTTCGGTAAAGCTACTTCTATTAAATTTAAAAAAAAATAAGTTGAAATTTTCAGTCACAGTTACATTAAAAAAAGATGTTTTAGATCCACAAGGTAAAGTAGTTCAAAATACATTAAAAAATCTTGGTATGAGAGACTTATCAAATGTTAGGCAGGGTAAATATTTTGAGATTGATTTAAGCATTGATGATCAAGATAAAGCAGAAAAAAAAGTTGATGAGATGTGTAAGAAACTTTTAGCGAATTTAATTATTGAAGATTATAAAATAAGTAAGATTTAATGAATTCATCAGTAATAATTTTCCCAGGTTCAAATTGTGACAGAGATATAGCTGTTGCATTAGAAAAAATGCAGTTCAAAAATCAAATGGTTTGGCATAAAGATACTAAGCTTCCTAAATCAGATTTGATCGTAATTCCGGGTGGTTTTTCCTATGGAGATTACTTACGATCAGGTGCTATAGCAGGTAAATCTTTAATAATAAATGAGGTAATTAAAGCGGCTAATGATGGTTGTTTAATTTTAGGAATCTGTAATGGCTTTCAAATATTAACTGAAACAGGTCTTTTGAAAGGAGCATTGCTTAGAAATAAAAATTTAAAGTTTATAAACAAGAATGTAAATATTAAGGTAATCAATAACAAATCTAATTTCACTAATAAATATAAAGCTAATCAAATACTAGATATTAATATTGCTCATAACGAAGGAAATTATTTTACAAATAAAGATCATTTGAAAAAATTAATTCAAGAAAATTTAATAGCTTTTAAATATTGTGATAAAAATGGAAATATAAATGATGATAATAATCCTAATGGCTCAATTGAAAATATAGCGGGAATATTTAATGAGAAAAAAAATATTTTAGGAATGATGCCTCACCCAGAAAGAATGGTTGATAACATGATTTCAAATTCTGATGGTATAAATTTATTTTCTAGTTTGATGAATTAAAATATGGAAATTAATAATGAAATCATTGAAAAACATGGTCTTAAAAAAGACGAATTTTCGAGTATAAAAAAATTATTAAAAAGAGATCCAAACTTGCTAGAATTAGGAATTTTTTCTGCAATGTGGAATGAACACTGTTCTTATAAGTCATCTAGAAAACATCTTAAAACATTACCTACGAAAGGAGATCAAGTTATTCAAGGCCCTGGAGAAAATGCTGGAGTAATCGATATTGGAGACAATGATGCAATTATATTTAAAATTGAAAGTCACAATCATCCTTCGTTCATTGAACCTTATCAGGGTGCAGCTACAGGTGTAGGCGGTATACTAAGGGACGTATTTACAATGGGTGCTAGACCAATCGCTCTTTTAAACTCTATACATTTTGGCTCACCTGAACATTACAAAACTAAAAGTCTGTTAAATGGGGTAGTTGCAGGTATAGGAGGTTATGGTAATTGTATAGGCATACCAACAGTAGCTGGGGAAACTAAATTTAATAAAACATACAACGAAAATATTTTAGTGAATGCTATGGCTGTTGGACACGCTCAAAAAGATAAAATTTTTTATTCAAAAGCAAAAGGTTTAAACAAATCGGTTGTTTACGTAGGCTCTAAAACTGGAAGAGACGGGATTCATGGAGCATCAATGGCATCAGCAGAATTTGATGAAAACTCAGAGGAAAAAAAACCAACCGTTCAAGTTGGAGATCCATTCACAGAAAAATTATTAATGGAAGCTTGCTTAGAATTAATGAAAGATGACTCAATAATTTCAATACAAGATATGGGTGCAGCTGGTCTTACCTCTTCTAGTGTTGAAATGGCATCAAAAGGAGAATTAGGTATTGAACTTGATTTAGACAAAGTTCCATGTAGAGAGGAAAACATGACACCTTACGAAATGATGCTGTCAGAAAGTCAAGAGAGAATGTTAATTATACTTGAAGATGGAAAAGAGGAAAGAGCTAAAAAAATATTTGATAAATGGGACCTAGACTTTGTCATAATCGGTAAGACAACTAGTACAAAAAAATTAATACTTAAATATAATAATAGAATTGAATGTGAAATTCCAATTAGTGCTCTATCAACTAAAGCTCCAGTTTACGATAGAAAATGGGTTAAAAAGAAATTACCAAAAAATAAAGTTGATTTTAAGAGTCTTACAAAAGTTAAGATTGAAGATGCTCTAATTAAGATTTTATCTTCACCGAATCACTCAAACAAAAATTGGATTACAAACCAATTTGATCAAATGGTTATGTGTGATACTGCTCAAAAATCTGGAGCTGATGCAGCTATAATTAGAATACATGGCAAAAATAAAGCCATAGCTGTTTCCGTAGACTCCTCAGCAAATTATTGTAAATCTTATCCAATTAGAGGTGGAAAACAAATAGTTTGTGAAAATTGGAGAAATTTAATTTCAGTTGGAGCAAAACCTCTTGCCATTACTAATTGTTTAAATTTTGGTAATCCAGAAAATCAAGAAATAATGGGTGAGTTTGCTGAGTGTTTAATTGGTATAAAAGAGTCTTGCGAATTTTTAAATTATCCAGTGGTTTCAGGAAATGTCTCTTTCTACAATGGTACTAATAATAAAAATATTTTTCCTACACCAGTAATAGGAGGTGTAGGATTAATTTTAGATTTGAAAAATAAATTAAGTCACCAATTTAAGAAAAATAATAGCACTATTATATTAATTGGTAAAACGTTCGGTCACTTAGAGCAGAGCGCTTTCTACGAAGAAATATATTCCTTAACAGAAGGTGAGCCACCAGAAATAAATTTAAATAATGAAAAAAATAATGGTACTTGTGTTTTAGAGTTAGTAAAAAATAAGCTTGTAAATTCAATTCATGATGTATCTAGTGGTGGTTTAATTGTCGCATTAGCAGAAATGGCAATTGGTTCTGAATATGGAATAAAAATTTATAAGCCAAAAAAACTCTCGAATTTATATCAATATTTTTTTGGAGAAGATCAGAGTAGATATATTTTAGAAATTGATAAAAAAAACTTAGAAAAAACTGAAAAAATTCTTAAAGATAATAATGTATTTTATGAAATCATTGGTCTAACTCAAAAAGACTTTTTTGAAGTTGATGGAGAATTGAAAATTGACACTAAAAAACTGTATAATTTAAACAATAAATGGTACAATAATTATTGATGCCTTTACCTATTAATGAAATAAAAAAACTTATAATCTCATCAATACCAGATGCGACCATAGAGATTAAAGATCTCATGGGAGATAGTAATCATTATTCTGCTATAATTAAGTCAAAGATGTTTAGTGGATTAAATAAAATTGAACAACATAAGCTTGTTTATAAATCTTTAAAAGGAAAAATGGGAAATGAACTTCACGCTTTATCTATAACTACAAAGGAGAAATAATGGATACAAAACAAAAAATTCAAGATTTAATAGACTCTAATGATGTTTGTTTGTTTATGAAAGGAACTGCCGACTCACCTCAGTGCGGATTTTCAATGGCAGTATCTAATGTTCTTAAGCATCTAAAAGTTAAATTTAAAGACGTTAATGTTCTAGAAGATGAAAAACTTAGACAGGGTATAAAAGATTTTAGTGATTGGCCAACAATACCTCAATTATATGTTAAAAAGGAATTTGTAGGAGGTTGTGACATAGTTAAAGAAATGTTTGAAAAAGGAGAACTCAAATCTCTTTTGGAAGAAAAAAAGATTATTTAATTTTTTTTATAAAGCAAATATCAGAGTCTTCTAAATTTCCCTTAAAAATATCAATTATTTCAATTTCATTTTGTAAATACAGTTGTTCTTCATTGCTGATAATGGATGAATTAAATAATTCTTTTTTTTTTAAATTTGTTAATACTTGATCAATAAATATGTGATCTATGTCTTTGTTATATTTATAGTAGTTTGGATGTTTAAAATCTTCTATTACATATATCCCACCTTGATTTAAGTGTTTAAATAAAAATTTTAAACCTAATAAAATATCTTTTAAATAGTGTGAGCCATCGTCAATTATTATATCAAATAAGTTTGATTTAGACTCAATGCTAATTCTTTTTAAAGTCTTATCTAATTCATTTTTATTTTTTATGTCTAGACCATAAACTTGTATTTTTTTTGATGAATAAATAAATTTTGAAATATTTATATCAAAACAATATATAGAAGCGTTATTAAAGTATTTTGAAAATGCTGCTGCTGATGCTCCGGCAAAAGATCCTATTTCTAAAATTTTAACTTTTTTATTTTTTAAATGATCAAACTTTTTTGTATAAAACCTCGAAAAACCATGTCCTTGATCATTATTTTTTTTAAAAATATTTGCCTTATCACTACCATAATAATGAAAAAGTCCATCTAAGCTCTCATCATTGTAGCTATCAAAATCTACATTTATTTTTTTTTTAATTTTGTAAAGAAATTTTCTTTTAAATAAGCTGAAGAAATTCAATTATCTAGAGTAGTATTCAATAACTAAATTGGGTTCCATTATTATAGGGTAAGGAACTTCTGAAAATTTTGGAACTCTAACTAGTTTTGCAGTTTTATTTTTATCATCTAATTGAATATACTCAGGTACATCTCTTTCCTTACTTTGAAGAGATCCATCTATAACAGTTAATTTTTTTGATTTTTCTCTTATTTCTATTAAATCAGTTTCCTTTACCAAGTAGCTCGAAATATTAACTCTTTTTTTATTTACTTTAATATGTCCATGATTAATCATTTGTCTTGCTGAAAAAACTGTCATAGCAAACTTAGCTCTATAAATTACAGTGTCTAACCTACTCTCTAGTAAAGCTATTAAATTTTCTGTTGTATCTCCTCTTTTAGCTAAAGCTTTTCTATAAATATTTCTGAATTGTCTTTCATTTATATTACCATAATAAGCTTTGAGTTTTTGTTTAGCCTGAAGTTGAATTCCATAGTCTGTAGGTTTTCCTTTTTTAGTTTGGCCATGCTGTCCGGGAGGGTAAGCTCTAGAGTTGAACGGACTTTTCGGCCTCCCCCATAAATTTGCCTTAAGTCTTCTATCTACTTTATGTTTTGATTTTAATCTTTTTGTCATTATTTGAGATGGGTTTACAGGGTTTCGGGGGTAAATGTCAATTATGCTTTTTTTTATTTTTACTCAATGAGCTTATTATACTAGCCAAAATCCTTAATTCTTTATCATTTGGCTCCATTCTATAAAATAAATTATTTATGTTAGTTATCATTGAATTTTTCTTTTCGGGAGGTTTGAAAAAGTTTTTTTTGTCTAAATTAGATTTTAATAAGTTCAAAAGCTTTGTTAATTTACCTTTTTTACCTAACTCCTTTTTAAAACCTGATTGATTAAACATTTTATAGTTATTTTTTTTGAATATTTCGTAGCAAACTAGAAATACTGAATGAGAAAGATTTAAGGACTTAAAATGCTTAGAAGAAGGAATCTGAACGACATAGTTAGAAAATGATAAATCATAATTAGACAAACCTGATGCTTCTGGGCCAAACATTAGGCCGATTTTTTTTTCTTTGACCCTATCTAAAATTTTTAAAAAATTAATAAAACTTATATGTTTTTTGTTAATATCTCTTTTTCTAGCGCTAAAAGAGAAAACAATATCAAAATTTTGTATTGCTAAACTAGTATCTTTTAAAATTTTTGTTTTTTTTAAAATATCAAATGCACCTACTGATGTTGCTTTAGCTTTAATATTAGGCCATCCATCTCTAGGATTTGTTATCAATAAAGTCGTGAAACCAAAATTTTTTAATGCTCTAGCAGAAGCGCCAACATTTTCGCCTAATTGAGGTTTTATTAAAATAAAACCAAACTTATTTTTCATGAATATTAGCGGGAGCTTTTTCTTTAAATAATTTATATTCTAAGCTATCTATCAAAGCCTTAAACGAAGCTTCAATAATATTTTGTGACACACCAATAGTAAACCAGCTTTTTCCGGTTTTGTCTGTACTTTCAATTAAAACTCTTGTGGTTGCACCGGTACCAGTATTAAGAATTCTTACTTTATAATCTAATAGTTTAAGGTCTGAAAAATACTTATAATATTTCTCTACTTTCTTAAAATTTGACCTAATGGCATTATCAAGTGCATTGACTGGACCATTTCCTTCACCTTCACAATGAATTTCTTTTCCATCAATAATAAAAGTTACCTCAGCTGTTGTTTTAAGTTCATTATCTTTTTTTACATTAACATTATAATTTTTAACTTTTAAATATTCTGGCAATTTACCAAGCAACTTATTAGCTAAAAGTTCAAATGAAGCATCTGCTCCATCGTAGGAATATCCGGTGAACTCTCTCTCTTTTACTTCATTTAAAATTTTTTGAACTTTACTGTCTTTTGAGTCGATTGTTATTCCATAATTCTCAAGTCTAGATATAATATTTGACCTTCCCGCCTGATTTGAGATTATAATATTCCTGTGATTTCCAACTGCCTTGGGATCTATATGCTCATATGTTTTTGGATCTTTTTTTACCGCAGAAACATGTAGCCCTCCTTTATGAGAAAAAGCTGAACCACCAACATAAGCCATGCTTTTATTTGGTTTTTTGTTTAGAATTTCATCTAGAAATCTTGAACATTCAGTTAAAGCAGTTAATTTTTCTTTTTTAATATTCAAATCAAATTTATCGCTAAAAGTCTTTTTTAAGAAAATAGTTGGTATTATAGATATTAAATTTGCATTACCACATCTCTCTCCTAAACCATTAATTGTACCTTGTATATGTCTTGCTCCAGCTAAAACTGCTGTTAAAGAATTGCTAACGGCATTTTCTGTATCATTGTGCGCATGTATGCCGAGACTTTTACCAGGAATTACTTTTGAAACTTTGTAGACTATATCTCCTACTTCATTGGGCAAAGTTCCACCATTAGTATCACATAGAACTACCCATCTTGCACCTTCATCATAAGCTTGCTTCAGACAGTCAATTGCGTAGTTAGGATTATTTTTGTACCCGTCAAAAAAATGTTCAGCATCAAAAAGAAATTCTTTTTTATTTTTAACAAAATGATTAGCTGTTTCTTTAATATTTTTTAAATTATCCTCATTATTAATTCCTAAAGCTGTTTTAACATGAAAATCCCATGTTTTCCCTACAACGCAAACTGTATTACAATCAGCATTCATTAAGGGTGATAAGTTAGGATCATTATCCGCGCTTACACCATTTTTTTTCGTCATTCCAAAAGCAGTAAATTTAGAGGAACCAAGATTAGGAGATCTATTGAAAAATTCATTATCTATTGGATTAGCTCCAGGCCAACCGCCTTCTATATAATCTACACCTATATTAGATAAAATTTTTGCAATCTTATTTTTATCTTCTACAGAAAAATCAACTCCTTCGGTCTGAGCGCCATCCCTTAAAGTAGTATCAAATATGTATATTTTTTCTTTACTCATTTATAATTCCATGTCGTTTTACCTTTTTCATCTTTAATATCAATACCTTCTTTGTTTAATTCATCTCTAATTTCGTCAGCAAGTTTATAGTCACCAATTTTTTTTGCCTTATCTCGATTTTTAATTTTACTAAGTATCTTTGCCTCTGAGATTTTAACTTTACTTTTTTTATAATCTGCCCTTTTTTCAGCAGTCTCGTTAAACAATCCAATTAACCTGCATGCTTTATTAAATTCTTTTTTTTTGTCAGTATTGCCACTTTGTGATTGCTGAAATAGTTCATGTAATTTAGAAATATAAAGTGGTGTATTCATATCATCGAGTAATTCTCTAAAACAATCGGGAGTTTTTTCACTTACTTCAGATGAGTACATTGAATACCATTTGTCTAAAGTTTTTGATTGTTCTGTAAGTAATTCATTATTCCAATCTAATGGTTGTTTATATTGTGTGCTCAATAAAGATAATCGAACAACTTGGCCAGAATATTTTTTTGTTGCATCTTCTATAGTTGTGATATTTCCCAATGATTTTGACATCTTTTCTTTATTCATTGTCACAAAACCATTGTGAACCCAATAATTTGCAAATTTATCTGTCTCATTATAAACGCAAGATTGTGCGATTTCATTTTCATGGTGGGGAAAAATTAAATCGAGCCCACCACCATGAATATCAAAATTAATTCCCAGATATTTCTCACTCATAACTGAGCATTCTAAATGCCATCCAGGCCTTCCTCTTCCCCAAGGCGAATCCCAACCAGGATCACTTTTTTCTGATGGCTTCCAAAGTACAAAATCTAAAGGATCTTTTTTTAATTTTGATACCTCAACTCTTGCGCCAGCTTTTAGATCACCAGGATTTTTATTTGAAAGTTTTCCATAATTTTTAAACGATGCAACAGAAAAATAAACATGTCCTCCACTTTCGTAAGCAGCTTTTTTATTTATTAATTTTTCTGTCATCTTAATCATTTCTTCAACATGATCAGTTGCCTTAGGTTCTTTTGAAGGTTTTAAGCAAAATAAAGTTTCACAATCTTTATGAAAGTTTTTAGTAATTTCGTCAGTCAAATCTGAGATATTAATTTTTTTATCTTTTGAAGCTTGAATGATTTTATCATCAATGTCGGTAATATTTCTTACATACATAACTTTTTTCTTTCCATAAAGTTCGACAAGAATTCTAAAGAGGAGATCAAAAACTACTAGAGCTCGAGCATTTCCAACATGAGGATTATCATAAACTGTTGGACCACATGCATATAAAGAAACTTTTTCAGGATTTATAGGATTAAAAATTTCTTTTTTATTTGTAAGTGAATTTGTTAAATGTAAATCATTCATTGAATTTGCAAACTGGTATAGGATTCATTTTGTGTAAATTTTTTTCTCTTATCTCTAAATATTTCTGATAATTTGGATCATCTTTATTTTCCATAGCATTTTCTAGATCTTTATAACTCATTCCTAATTGTTGGACATCATTTCTGCCGTCATCCCACAAACCATCAGTTGGTTGAGAATTTATTATCTCCTCAGATATTCCAAGATATTTTCCTAATTCCCACACTTGAGTTTTTGTACAATCAGCTATAGGAGATATATCTACTCCACCATCGCCATATTTAGTATAAAAACCAACGCCAAAGTCTTCAACTTTATTCCCTGTTCCAACTACTATACCAGAATTGGCTGCCGCCACTTGATAAAGTGTTGTCATTCTTAATCTTGCTCTTGAATTAGCAAATCCATGTTCATTATTAAAGTTATTTAAAACTTCAGAAAAGGATCCAAATATCTTATCCATTTCAATTAAATGATGTTCGACATTTTTAAATTTGTCTTTTAGCCATTTTGCATGCTTCAAGCTTAAGTCATGTTGGGACTTTATTTGTTTAATTGGCATTGTTAACACAATTGTTTTTCTTCTAGTGTTTGCACATAACGCACTAACTACGGAAGAGTCTATACCACCTGAAATACCTACTACTAAAGCCTTCGGACTAAACGATGTAGTCTCACAATAGTTGTTTATCCAATCAGTGATAATTTTTGCTCTATTTTTTGCTTCCATAATTAATACCTACCTCTCTTTTAAGGTTAGATCTTAATAATTACAATAATTATTAAGACGCGGCTTGAATAATTTTTTTTGAATATTTTGAATTTTTCTTAATTTCGTCAGAAATTAAGAAAGCTAATTCCAGTGCTTGGTCAGCGTTCAATCTAGGGTCGCAGTGTGTTCTGTATCTATTTGATAAATCAGTCTCTGTGATTTTTTGAGCTCCGCCAGTACATTCCGTCACATTTTGACCAGTCATTTCAATATGCAATCCGCCAGCATAACTTCCTTCTGATTGATGAACTGAAAAAAAGTTTTTTACCTCTTTTAGTATACTATCAAAAGGTCTCGTCTTAAATCCTGTAGCAGCTTTAATAGTGTTACCGTGCATTGGGTCACACGACCAAATAACATTTAATCCCTCTTTTTTTATAGTCCTAATGAGTTTTGGTAAATGTTTATCAACATTATCTGCTCCAAATCGAGAAATTAATGTCATTCTACCTGGTTCATTTTCTGGATTCAAAGTATTACATAGTTTAACAAGTTCTTCAGGTTTAAGTGTCGGACCACACTTCAATCCTAAAGGATTTTTAATTCCTCTACAAAATTCAACATGTGCCCCATCAAGTTGCCTAGTTCTGTCTCCTATCCATACAAAATGCGCTGATGTGTCATGATACTCCCCTGTTGTTGAGTCAACTCTTGTCATTGCTTCTTCAAATGGAAGTAAAAGAGCTTCATGAGATGTATAAAAGTTAACTGTTCTTAACCTTCGATTATTATCTGAATTTATTCCACAAGCTTCCATAAAAGCTAATGCGTCACTTATCTTGTCTTCTATTTCTTTATATTTACCTTTTGTTTTGTCTTTAATAAAACCTAAATTCCAAAGATGAACTTGTCTCAAATCGGCAAACCCCCCTTGAGAGAAAGCTCTTAATAAATTTAATGTAGAAGCTGACTGTGAGTATGCTCTAAATAATCTTTTTGCATCAGGTACTCTTGCCTTTTCAGTAAAATCCATTCCATTAATGTTATCTCCTAGATAACTTGGCAATTCTTTTCCATTTTTTTTTTCAGTTGGCGCACTTCTTGGTTTAGAAAACTGACCAGCTATTCTTCCAATTTTAATAACTGGTACAGATGCTGAAGCAGTTAATACTAATGACATTTGTAAAATAACTTTAAGAGTATCTCTTATATTGTCAGGATGAAATTCAGCAAAACTCTCTGCACAATCACCTCCTTGCAGTAAAAAACTTTTTCCCTTAACTACATCAGCCAAGTTTTTTTTTAGAGAACGCGTTTCTCCAGCAAAAACTAGAGGAGGGTATTTTTCCACTTTACTTAAAACTAAATCCAATTCTTTTTTGTCTTGGTAAACAGGCAAATGTTTAGCAGGGTATTTT
>CACHLD010000010.1 GCA_902580565.1 uncultured Pelagibacteraceae bacterium
TAAATACTACCGATGAAGATTATTCTAAAGTTTGCAATCAGTGGTCTGAAAAAGTACTGCAAGTATTTGATACTTTTCCAAAATTTGATTGGGAAAAATAAACTTCAGCTTCAAAAAACTTTTTAAGCAAAAACCTCGCCCCATGTACCTTTTGTAGAAGCCTTAGAGTATTCAGTTGCTCGACCTTCAAAAAAGTTCATGTGCTCTACTCCATTAAGCATTGTGTCTAACCACGTCAAAGGATTTTTCTTAACATCATAAATTGGATCGAGACCTAATTGTTCAAGTCTTCTATTTCCAATAAATCTAATGTATTGCTTAATTTCATCTGCTGTTAAACCTTCTAAAGGACCCATTTGAAAAGCTAAATCAATAAATGCATCTTCATGTGTTACAATTGTTTTACATGCATCTACTATTTCTTTTTTAAGTTTATCATTCCAGATTTGTGGTTCCTCTTTTACGAAATCTCTAAACAATCTAATCATAGAATTACAATGTAAAGTTTCATCTCGGACTGACCAAGTTACTATTTGACCCATTCCTTTCATTTTATTAAATCTCGGGAAGTTTAAAAGTATTGCAAAGCTAGCAAAAAGCTGAAGGCCTTCTGTGAAAGCAGAAAAGACCGCCATGGTCATTGCGATATTGTGTTTAGATTTAACATCAAAGCCTTGCATGTAGTCATATTTGTCTTTCATTTCTTTATACTGCAAGAAAGCTGAATATTCTGTTTCTGGCATTCCAATTGTATCTAAGAGATGAGAGTAAGCAGCAATGTGAACTGTTTCCATGGCCGCAAAAGCTGTCATCATCATTAAAACTTCAGTTGGTTTAAAAACAGTTGTGTAATGTCTTAAATAACAATTGTTAACTTCAACATCGGCTTGAGTAAAGAATCTGAAGATGTGTGTTAAAAGATTTTTTTCTTCTTTAGTTAAATTTTTTTGCCAATCTCTTACATCATCTCCAAGAGGTACTTCTTCTGGTAGCCAGTGAATTCTTTGTTGAGTTAACCAGGCGTCATAACACCATGGGTATCTAAAGGGTTTATAAACTGGGTTTTCTACTAATAAACCCATTTTATTAGGTTGAATAATTGTTGGCTTAGTTTTTTCTGCTACTGACATGATAAACACTCCTCATAGTTGTTGTCTTTATTATTTGATTCATTCGACTTCGAATAAACATTTTTCGTCACATCTGTTGATGATCCTGCTTCTACATTTTCAGCTCTTTGGATAGATTTAGATCTACAATAATAAAGGCTTTTAAGCCCTTTTTTCCATGCTTGAAAATGAATATCGTGAAGCTCTTTTTTATGTATATCAGCTGGTACAAAAACATTTATAGACTGTGCCTGAGAGATGTGAGGTGTTCTATCAGCTCCCAGTTCAACAATCCATCTTTGATCAATTTCAAATGCAGTTTTAAAGGTATCTTTTTCTTCAGTGGTTAAAAAATCTAAGTGAGAAACTGAACCTTGGTTGGTTGTTATTGACGACCAAACTTGATCTGTATCTTTATTGTATTTTTGAAGAACTTTTTTCAAATATTTATTTCTAACATTAAAAGAGCCTGACAAAGTTTTATGTGTGTAGCTGTTTGCTGCTATTGGCTCTATACCAGGAGAAGACCCTCCACAAATAATTGAAATTGATGCAGTTGGAGCAATTGCTGTTTTATTAGAAAATCTCTCCTTAATACCGTATTCTTCTGCGTCTGGACAAGCTCCTCGTTCTTCTGCAAGAGTTTTTGATGCATTATCCACCTTCTCTTGTATGTTTTTAAATATTTTTTTATTCCATACTTTGCTCATCACAGAACCAAATGGAATATTTTTTTGTTGAAAATAAGAATGTAAGCCCATAACTCCTAATCCAACACTTCTCTCTCTCATTGCTGAATATTTCGCGTGTGCAAATTCATCGGGTGCTCTTTCAATAAAATCATTCATAACATTATCTAAAAATCTCATAACATCTTCAATAAATTGGCTATCATCTTTCCAATGCTCGTAAGTATCAATGTTTAAAGAAGAGAGACAACACACTGCTGTTCTTTGTTTACCATCGTTATCTAAACCGGTTGGTAAAGTGATTTCACTGCATAAATTAGAAGTTTTCACTTTTAATCCTGCTAATTTATGATGTTGTGGTATTTGTCGATTAACGGTGTCTATATAAATAATGTATGGCTCACCTGTTTCTATTCTCGCTGTTAAAAGTCTTATCCAAAGATTTCTAGCTGGAATAGTAGATTGAACAGATCCATCATATGGGCTTCTTAATGCCCATTGACCATCTGTCTCAACAGCCCTCATAAAATCATCTGTAACAAGAACTCCGTGATGTAAATTTAAAGATCTTCTATTGACATCACCGCCTGTTGGCCTTCTCATTTCAATAAATTCTTCAATTTCAGGATGATCAATTTGTAAATAGCAAGCCGCAGATCCTCTTCTTAAAGAACCTTGGCTAATTGCTAAAGTTAAAGAGTCCATGACTTTTATAAAAGGAATAATTCCAGAAGTTTTTCCAACCTTTCCTATTTTCTCACCAATAGATCTTAAGTTGCCCCAATAACTACCTATACCCCCTCCTCTTGCAGCTAACCAAACATTTTCTTCCCATAAATTAGTAATGCCCTCTAAACTGTCATTAGCTTCATTCAAAAAACAAGATATTGGCAATCCTCTTTCAGTACCTCCATTAGATAAAACAGGCGTTGCAGGCATGAACCAAAGATTGCTAATGTAATTATATATTCTTTGTGCATGCAAATTATCATCAGAGTAAACACTAGCTACTCTTGCAAATAAATCTTGGAAACTCTCGTTCTGACCTAAATATCTATCTCTAAGAGTTGCTTTTCCAAAATCAGTTAAATTTGAGTCTCTAGACCTGTCTATTTTAATCGTTATACCTTTATCGTTTTGAAATAATTCTGTGTCTCCAGACAATGAAAAAAGGTCAGGCTTTTTAGGGCCATTATTCTTTAGTTCGTTTTGGTTTTTTTGGTTTATACTGCCGACAGCTTTCTCTATTGCCAATGATACGTTTTTATTCATTTTTTTCCTATTTTTAGTCGATTTATTAACAAAACAACTACATGTTGTGTTACATTTATGTTAATATACTATATAACATCGAAATCAATAGAACATTATAAGAACATTTAATTAATTTTGCAAGTGGAAAGTTTTGTTAATAAACATTTAATAACAAATGCCTATATTCTTTAGTATTTATAGCTGATGAAAATCAATCCAAATGGCTTTAGAGAGTACGATGCAAGATGGATCTTTGAAAAAGAGATAGATATTGAGGGAATCACTAATTTAGGCAAAGGTCTAGGTACTCAAATAATAAATCATACTAAAAAAGATAATCCGAGGATAGTTGTTGGACATGATTATAGATCTTACAGTGAAAAAATTAAAAAAGCTTTAACAAAAGGTTTAATTTCGACTGGATGCAAAGTTGAAGATATTGGTTTATCTCTTTCACCAATGGTTTACTTCGCTCAGTTTAATTTAAGCTCTGATGGAATAGCAATGGTAACTGCAAGTCATAATGAAAATGGTTGGACTGGTGTTAAAATGGGTATCAAAAAAGGTTTAACACATGCTCCTGAAGAAATGTCTGAGCTTAAAAAAATAACTCTTAATAACAAATTTAAATCAGGTAAAGGAGATTTTAAAAAAATTAATAACTTTAAAAAGATTTATGTGGAAGATTTAATCAAAAATAATAAAATTGATAAAAAAATAAAAGCTGTAGTCGCTTGTGGAAATGGAACAGCTGGAGTTTTTGCACCAGAAATTTTGAGAGGTATAGGTTGTGAGGTAATTGAATTAGATTGTGAACTAGACTGGTCGTTTCCGAAATATAATCCAAATCCAGAAGACCTGGAAATGCTTCATGCTATTTCTAAAGCAGTTAAAGATAACAAAGCTGATATTGGTTTTGGTTTTGATGGTGACGGTGACAGATGTGGAGTAATTGACGAAACTGGTAAAGAAATTTTCTCTGATAAGATAGGATTATTGATAGCCAGAAACTTAGCACCAAAATACAAGAACTCTAAATTCATTGTAGATGTTAAATCAACTGGTCTTTATTCAAAAGATAAGATTTTAATAGATAATCACAGTGAGACTATTTATTGGAAAACAGGACATTCACATATTAAAAGAAAAGTGTATACAGAAAAAGCTTTGGCGGGTTTTGAAAAAAGCGGCCATTTCTTTTTTAATCAACCTTTAGGATATGGTTATGATGATGGCATTAACTCTGCAATACAAGTTTGTCATTTAATAAATGATCAAAATAAAAAAATGAGTGAGTTAATGAGAGAATTACCTAATACATTTCAAACTCCTACTATGGCTCCTTATTGTAAAGATGAGGAAAAATATAAGGTTGTTGATGATATGGTAAAAGAAGTTCTAAAACTTCAAAAAGAAAATATTAAAATTGATAACCAAAAAATTTCAGAAATTTTAACTGTTAACGGTGTAAGATTTTCTTTAGAAGATGGATCTTGGGGTTTAATCAGAGCTTCATCTAACAAACCCTCTTTAGTTGTGGTAACAGAAAGTCCTTCATCAGATGAACGTAAAAAGAAAATATTTCAATTTATTGATAATTTATTACAAAAAACTGGTAAAATTGGAGAATACGATCAAAAAATTTAAAGCGAAAAATATTCGTAAAGAAATCTAGTTCCTATTACGACTAAAAACAAACCAAAGTATTTTGTCATTTTCTTTTTATTAATCTTATGACTGGCTTTAGCTCCTAACCTGGCCATAAAAGCTGTTATAGGAAAAAATATAAGAAAAGCTGGAATATTTAAAAAACCAATACTTAAAGGTAATTGTGCGTTTAGGTACGAACCAGATATTAAAAATCCTACAGCACCAAACAAGGCAATAATAAAACCAATAGCTGCGGCACTTCCAATTGCTTTATTTATTGGATAACCAAAGAATTTTAAAATTGGAACATTCATAACTGCTCCTCCAATACCCATTGGAGCAGATATAAAGCCACTAACTATTCCTGATATTAATCTTGCTGGTAAACTCATTTTTACATCTAAATTTTCTTCTTTCTCTTTAAGAAAGAGCAAATAAAATGATAAAACATAAACAACAATAGTAAAAAACAAAATTAAAGGTTTAGTCTTTAAACTTGCAGCAAGAATAGTTCCCAAAATAACTCCTGTTGCAACGAAAAAACCGTAACCTTTTACAATGCTAAAATCTACAGCTTTATGTTGATGATGCGTCATTACTGAAACAATCGAAGTTGGAATGATAATACAAAAAGATGTTCCTACAGCTAAATGCATTAAATAATTAGGTTCTATTCCTGATGTACTAAAAATATAAAATAAAATTGGAACTGTGATTAAGCCACCACCTATCCCAAACAATCCTGCAGCAAATCCTGCAGGAATTGCAGTAATTATCATAATAAAAATTAAATAGATAATTTCTGATTGTGAAAGAGTATCCAAAACTATCTCTCTAAAGATACAGGATTTGTTTTTTTAACCTGATCCATAATGTGATTTACTTTTTGAAGATCTGCATCTCTAATACACATATTTTTTGAAAGGTATTGTTTCCATACTTTTGAACCATTTTGTCCATGAAACAAACCAACGGTATGTCTCATGATATGGTTTAGTTGTGTTCCTTTTGATGTTTCCTCTTGAATATAAGGTATTAAGTTTTCCATAATTTTGGACCTTGTAGGAACATTTTTATTATTAAATATCTCTTTTTCTATTTCAGCTAAAAAATAAGGAGAGTGATAAATGGCTCTGCCAATCATAACTCCGTCTACTTTTAAAAGGTGGTTTTTAATTTCTTCAGTAGTTTTAACTCCTCCGTTTATAATAATTTCATCATTTTTAAATTTTTCTTTAAGACTATAAACAAAATCATACTTCAATGGTGGAATATTTAAATTCTCTTTAGGGCTTAATTTTTTTAACAAAGCTTTTCTTGCATGAATAATGAATTTTTTTGATCCGGCATCTTTGGTTCTCTGGATAAAAGATTTTAAAAAATCAAAATTTTCGACATCATTATAACCAATTCTAGTTTTAATAGTAATTGGAAGTTTGGTTGCTGAAGTCATTGACTCTATACATTTGGCAACCAGGTCCGGTTCTCCCATTAAACATGCACCAAATTTATTTTTTTGAACTTTTCTGCTCGGGCAGCCCAAATTTAAATTTATTTCTTCATAACCATAATCTTCAGCTATTTTACATGCCTCAGCTAATTCTTCTGGATTAGATCCACCAACTTGAAGTGTTACAGGGTTAGTAACTTTCTTAAATGATAATAATTTATTTCTATCACCTCTTACAATAGCACTAGCTACAATCATTTCAGTGTATAAATGTACATTTTTACTTATAAGACTTAAGAAATATATCTCATGCCTATCAGTGCAATCCATCATCGGTGCAACTGAAATTGACTTAATCATAGTTATTCTGATTTGTTTTCTTCTTCAGATGGTGCTTCTTCGCTTAACTCTAATGGAGCTTCTTCTTTTTCTAAATTTTCTTCTTTTATTTCAGGTTGCTCAGCTTTTAATTCGGATAATGCTTCATCGGCTAGACTTGGTTTTTTTATCTCAGGAATTCTTCGTGTTCTTTTAGAAGGAAGTATAGCTACTCCACTTTTTGATATTTGTCCCTTATATAGGTTTTCAAAATCATCATTAGTTTCCTCTTCTATTTCCTCTTGCTGCTCGGCTTCGTCTGGTTCTTTTCTTAATCTTTTGATAGCGTTTTCCTCTAAGTCTTTCACTGAAACCTTACCATCACCAATTTCTCTTAAAGAAATAATCGTTCTTTTGTCATTATTCTCTTCAACTAGCATCGGAGATCCAGCATTCAGCTGAACAGTCCTCTCCTTAGCTAATAAAACTAAGTCGTATTGATTATCTATTTTTTCTAAGCAATCTTCTACAGTAATTCTGGCCATGATGGAGTTTATATATTCAAATAATCTTAATAAATCAATGTTATTCTCATGCTTTAACAGGCTCAAGTTTTTTTCTAATAGTTATTAAAAGAGTCAATGAAATAAGGATATATACCCCAGAAATAAAAGCAATATTTTCAATTGATAGTCCAATATCGATTAATAATCCAAAAACTGCTGTTCCAAATGCAGTTGCAAACACCATAAAAGATGTTGTTAAAGCTTTTATAGATCCTATAAATTTTACTCCATAAATTTCTGCCCAGGTTGAAGATCCCAAAACATTTGCAAAACCATTTGAAATACCTACCAAACCTAAAAAAATGTATGCAGAAATTTCATGTTTAAAATAGAACAATACGAGCATTGATAAAAATAGAGGTATATTCATTATTGGTATTAATTTTCTGCTTGTAAACTTATCAACTAAAAAACCTGAAAAAAATAAAGTAACAATAGATGTTACAGAATAGAACATAAAAGCTTTTGGAATTGTGTAAATATTCCAAATTTTTGACTCAGAAATAAATGATTGATAGACAAAAATTCCAGTTGCTATCCACGGCATAGCCAGCATATTTAATGATAAAATATAAAACCTATAATCTTTAATTACATCTGTTCTTCTCCAATTCTTAATTTTGATATCTTTAATATTTGAATTTAAATCTTTTTCTCTAGATTCTAATTTTATAGATTTTATTGTATTTAAAACTATGAATGGTAAAAACAAAATAATTATAATAGCTATCCCTTGCCAAACTGTTCTCCATGAGTAAATAGCGAATGAATAGGTAACCAACACTGGTAAGACAAACTCTGCGGTTGATAAACCAAACCATGCTGTACTAAGGGCTTTTCCTCTAGTTCTTTCAAAAAATCTTGAAATTGTTGTTGTAGACGTATGACTCATCAAGCCTTGTCCAGAAAACCTCATTAAAAATATTCCTATGGCTAATAAATAAATACTATTTATTAATGAAAAAAATAAACATGATAAAAATAATAATAATATTACAAAAAAAGAATAATAGATAATTCGATACTCATCGATTTTCTTACCAACCCAAATTAATAAAATACTAGAAAAAATTGTTGCAGAAGCGTAAATATTTCCAAATTGACCGTGTGAAATACCTAGTTCATTTCTTATTGGTGCGTTAAACAATCCCAAAAAAAAACTCTGTCCAAAACTAGAAAAAAATGTAAATATAAAACCAAATATAATTACTTTTTTATTTAAAGAGAGATTAATCATTTATGAGTTGTAAAGTTGCTTTCATAGGTTTAGGTGTCATGGGTTACCCTATGGCAGGTTATATATCAAAAGGTGGGCATGATGTAACTGTTTATAATCGTACAAAATCAAAAGCAGAAAAATGGACTAAAGAATACAAAGGGAAAACAGCTGATACGCCAATGGATGCTGCTAAGGACTGCGACTTTATTTTTACATGTGTTGGAAATGACCATGATTTAAGAGAAGTCACATTAGGTGATAAAGGATTATTTAAAACTGCCAAAAAGGGAGCGATCTATATTGATAATACTACTGCTTCAGCAAATATTGCTAGAGAACTTTATAGAGTGGCAAAAACAAAAGGATTTGAATTTTTAGATTCACCAATATCTGGTGGACAAGCTGGTGCTGAAGGCGGAACTTTAACTGTAATGGTTGGTGGAGACGAAACTCCATTTAAAAAAGCTGAACCTGTAATCAATTGTTATAGCAAAAAAATTAAATTACTTGGGCCTTCTGGAAGTGGACAACTTACAAAGATGGTTAATCAAATTTGTATAGCAGGTTTAGTTCAAGGGTTATCAGAGGCTATAAATTTTGGAATGAATGCAGGCTTAAATATGCATGATGTAATTGAAGTAATTTCAAAAGGCGCAGCACAATCTTGGCAAATGGATAATAGACATAAAACAATGATTGAAGACAAGTTTGATTATGGCTTTGCAGTTGACTGGATGCGAAAAGATTTGAAAATAGCAATTGACGAAGCAAAAAAAAATAATTCTCCCCTACCAATTACTAAAGTCATTGATGAATATTATGCTGAAGTACAAAAGATGGGCGGTCAAAGATGGGATACTTCAAGCCTAATCAAAAGATTTAGAAAGTAAAGTATGCAACCAGCGTACTACGAAAACTTTGATGAAATTCAAAAAAAGTTGTGGTCTATGTTGGATGACGCTGTAGTTAATAGAAGTTCACCTTTTAGGATACCAGTTTTCATTTGTGCTGATCAAAAGGATATAGATGGAAGAATAGTAGTTTTAAGAAAATCAGACAAAAGTAATAATGTATTGCAATTTCATACAGATCTAAGATCTCCAAAAGTAGAAATACTTAGTAAAAATAAAAATGCTTCTTTAGTTTTTTACGATAAAGAAGAAAAAATTCAATTAAGAGTTAAAGTCAATTGTGAAATTAACAATAAAAATTCAATAACTGAAGAAGCTTGGAAAAAAACTCAACATATTAGTAGACGATGTTATCTTACAGATGATGCACCTGGCTCTATGTCAGAAAATCCAACGTCAGGTATGATTTCAAAGTTAGAAGATTTTGATTATACGATGGAGCAAAGTGAAAAAGGATATGAAAATTTTACGGTAATCAAATGCAATATTAAATCTATTGAATGGCTATATTTGGCTGCTAAAGGTCATCGAAGGGCTATTTTTAATATTGAAAATAAAAAGAATAGTTGGTTAGTTCCCTGAGTTTTTTGTAACTTTATTTTTTGTATTTTTTGTAATTAGCAACATAATGTTCTGCGTTTTCCTTAATGCTTTTAATCTCTTCATCTGTAACTTGTCTTACAATCTTACCAGGACTACCTAGTACTAAAGATCTTTCTGGGATCACTTTATTTTCAGTGACTAGAGCGTTTGCTCCAATAATTGAATTTTTTCCTATCTTAGCTTTATTCAAAATTGTACTTCCAATTCCTATTAAGCAATCATCTTCAATAATACATCCATGAAGCATTACTAAGTGACCAACAGTAACGTTCTTTCCTATAAGTGCAGGACAACCAGGATCTGTATGTACTACACTTCCATCTTGAATATTTGACCCCTCTCCTATTGTAATAGTTTCTACGTCACCTCTAAGTGTAACATTAAACCAAATATTCGAATCTTTTTTTAATTCTACGTTTCCAATCACTACAGCATTAGGTGCCACCCAACTGTTTGGGTCTAGTTTGGGTGTTTTGCCTTCAAAATTATAAATCATAAAATTGCTGTAAAAATAATTTATAACTCTTATAATATATTATGGCTTTAACTAAAACACCTATTTGTGACTTCGGTAAAAAAGCGGAGGATTTTAAACTCAAATCTATTGATAATAAATTTATCTCTCTTGATGATGTTAGAGGAACAAATGGTACTTTAGTTATGTTCATTTGTAACCACTGTCCTTATGTTAAAGCTATTGTGAAAGATCTTGTAGAAGATTGTAAGAATTTAAAAAGTGAAGGTGTTAACTCTGTAGCTATCATGTCTAATGACACAAAGAATTATCCCGAAGACTCTTTTGATAAAATGATTTTATTTGCAAAAAATAATAATTTTGGAGAATTACATTATTTAATTGACGAGTCACAAGAGATAGCAAAAAAGTTTGGTGCAGTATGTACTCCAGATTTTTTTGGATATAATAAAAATTTAGAGCTTCAGTACCGAGGTAGAATAAGGGAACTTAAAAATTTAAAACCTGTAAGAAATGGTGTAAGTGATTTAAGATCTGCGATGACAATGATCGCAAAAACTCAAAAAGGTCCGACAGAGCAAGTGCCTAGTATGGGCTGTAACATTAAATGGATTAAATAATGTTTTTGGTATCTACTAGAAATTTTCCACCTGACATCGGAGGAATTCAAAATTTAATGGAAGGTCTTTCAAACGCATTACTAAACCACGGTCCAGTAAAAGTATTTGCAGACAATTATAAAGACTCAGATAACTATGACAAAAAATCTAAATTAGATATTCACCGTATATCTGGTTTTAAAATTTTTAAAAAATATAGAAAAGCAAATCTTGTAAATGAATTTATTAAAGACAACAGTTTACGTGCTGTGTTTTTTGATCATTGGAAAAGTATAGAAAATATAAATAGTGAAGTTTTAAAGAAAACAAGATCTTTTTGTTTAATTCATTCTAAAGAAATCAATCATCCAACTGGATCTTCTTTAAACAAAAGAATGATACTTTCACTTGGTAAAGCGGATTTTGTTATTGCAAATTCTAATTTTACTAAAAATCTTATTATCAAATTAGGTTACAGAGAAAAAAATATAGAGGTTATAAATCCTGGATGCAATTACCCTAAAGAAGTTGAAATTTCATCTAAAGAATTTGCAAATACCATTTATGGAAATTCTTTTCCAAAGTTAATAACAGTATCAAGACTTGATGGAAGAAAAAGTCACCAAAATATACTCATGACTATCAAGAATCTTTTGCCGAGATTTCCTAATTTGAAATATGTCTCAATTGGAGATGGAGATGAAAAAGAAAATTTAGAGAGATTAAAAAATCAATTAGGTCTTACCAAAGAGGTAAGTTTTATATATAAATCTTCTGAGCAAGAGAAATTAGCGTTACTTGAAAAATCTGATATTTTTATCATGCCTTCTGTAATTTTTAAAAAATCAGTCGAGGGGTTTGGGATTTCATTCATAGAAGCAGCATCATATGGCAAGCCTTCTATTGGCGGAGTTCATGGAGGAGAAGCAGACGCAATAGTAGAGGGTAAGACTGGACATTTATGTGATGGTGGTGATCTTAGTGCTTTATACAGCACATTATTAAAAATATTAAACAATGATAACTATAAAAAATTAGGAATTAATGCTTTAGAATTTTCTAAAAATTTTAAATGGGAAAAAATTATAAAAAAATATATCAAATTAATTTAAATTAGCCTTTATTTCTTTCATGACAGTATTTACATCAAGATCAAACAAATTATCTACACTTAATGCTCTAAAATTTTGATTTTCAATACTTACTTTTTTGGCAGAGGTATGACTTCCAAATAGAACTAAACCTTTTCTTTTTAAGTGAGAGGCAATATGAGCTGGTCCAGTATCATTCGCAACTACAAACTTTGAGCCTTTAATCAACGAAATTAGTTTTTTGATATCTATAGGTTCACCATTTTCCAAAACAACATTAGCATTTAATTCTTTAGCATCATTTATCTCATCGCTTCCAGGAGCAATAAGTATTGAATAATGATTTTTATATTCCCTTCTTATTTGAGAAATTAGATCTTTAAAAAAAGGCCATTTTTTATTTTGGTGTTTTTTGGAACAGAATGGGAAAACCAAAATGTAGTCACGGTTAGTAAACTTTTCAATCAACGATGTTAAATCCTCGTAAGCCCAACTTAAATCAATATCTTTTGTGTATTTTGTAGGAATATTATCCTTTTTTAATTGGAGTTCCATTCTATCTAAAACAGGGTGATTATCAAAATCTCGTTTTGTCTGTCCTGGTTTCAATGTTTCTAAAGATGACGACCATTCTTTACCTTGTAAAATAAATTTTTTATAGAAATTGGTTCTGCTTGAATTTTGAAGATCTATTACTTTAGAGAAATTATATTTAGATAATAGTTTTTTTAATTTATATAAAAAAAATAAATTCCATCTTGGTAATCTTTTATCAATTATCACGCCATCCAAATAAGGGCATTCAGACATAAAAATTGCATAAGGTTCTGATGTAAGAAGAAAAACCTTTCTATTAATATAATGTTCTTTAATATCTTTAATTGCTCCATTAGCCTGAATTAAATCTCCTAACGCACCATGTTTTATTATTAATATGTTTGACATAATTCTGTCCAAGTATATTTATTAACTAGTATAACCAAAATAGATATAATGAATACAAAATTAGACAAAATATTGACAGAAATTTCAGCTGGAGAACTAATAGATAAAATTACTATATTAGAAATCAAAAAGTCTAGGATTGCTAATGAAGAAAAATTACAAGAAGTTGATAAAGAACTTATTTCTTTAAATGATACAATGAATAAAGTTATTGTCGAAAAATCTAAAATTTCTAAATATCAAGATCAATTAAAAGATATAAACCTAAAGCTTTGGGATATAGAAGATGGAAAAAGAAAGGCTGAAAAAAATAATGACTTTGGGCCAAATTTTATAAAGTTGTCTAGAAATGTTTATAAATATAATGACGAAAGAGCTAAAATTAAATTAAAGATTAATCAAATTTTAGGATCTAACATTAAAGAGGTAAAATCTCATTTTTAATCAAATTTAACGCTTGGAATAGTTTTTCTTAACCTCTTTACAATTTTAGGATCAATGGTAGTTGTCATAACACCCTCTTTTGTCCCGAGTTCTTTTAAGATCTCTCCGTCGGGAGAAACTACAAGAGAATGACCATAAGTTTTTCTACCATTACAATGTTTTCCTGCTTGACCAGGAGCAAAGATGTAAGAAAAATTTTCTATAGCTCTTGCTTTAAGAAGAGTGTGCCAATGTTTTTTTCCAGTTGTTTCAGTAAACGCGGAGGGAACACTTATAAATATTGCGCCTTTTTTAGACATCTTTTTATACATGCTTGGGAATCTTAAATCGTAACAGATAGATAAACCTAGTTTTCCCCAAGGTAGATTTGTTATTTTAATTTTGTTTCCTGACTTAAATAATTTGGATTCAAAATATTTTTCTTTTGCACTTAATTTTGCATCGTACATGTGTATTTTGTCATAATAACATTTTATTTTTCCTGATGGTGAAAGAAGTATTGATCTATTCACAAGTTTGTTTCTTTTAATTTTAAGTATTAATGATCCAATTAAAATCCATATTTTATATTTTTTTGCTAAATTTTTAATTCCTTTTAAATAAAAATCTTTGTCCATTGAGGTAGCTGATTTTAAAAGTTTTTTTTTGTTTAAAGAAATTTTAGAAGAAACTTCAGGAGTTAAAATAAAATTTGTTTTTTGTTTAACCGCTTTAATTATTAGCTGCTTTGTCTTTTTAAGATTATACTCAACATTATCACTTGAACAAAGTTGAATGCAGGAAACTCGAAACATTACTTCATTATAGATGAAGCAAAGTTCCAGTTACAGTCAAAACTTGGGATATAAGTGCCTGAAATTTTTACATTTCCAAAACTTCTATCTAGAACTTTACACCAATTCTCGACTTGTTTAGGTTTTTTGTCTTTACTACCTACCTGTGCGGTAATGACTCCACCTTTTTTAAGAATTCTCTTTAAACCTTTCATGTTTTTTTTAGCTAAATCAATACAGTATTGATCGTCGTTTAAATCAACAAAAATTTTATCATATTTTGAATCTTCAATTTCTTTGATACTTTTAAAAGCATCTCCCCAAAAAGTTTTTATCTTATTGCTTTTTTTAACTTTAGAACAAACTTTTGGTAAATGTCGATAACAAACATCAACTATTTCCGGGTCAAGTTCGAACCAATCAATATAATTAGAATTGTTTTCTAAACAGGCTCGAGCGACTCCTCCATCGCCACCTCCGATAATTGCTACATTGTTGTTCTTTTTACTAAGATCATAACTTGATTTAAAGAAGCTAGAGCTATAAATCTTTTCATCTTTTTCTGCTACTTGAATTTCATGATCAATAAACAAAGCATGGCCGAATTCTTCTAAATCCATTATTTCAACAAACTGTCCTACCTTTGATGTAAATTTTTCTAAAACATCTTTAACAACATAAAATTTTTTTTGACCAGGAGTACTATAAATATCATCATAAAGCCCTATGCTACTTCGATCAAATGCATTTGTTACAACTCTTTTATGGTCAATTTCTTTTCTTAAAATTTTTAGTGCTACTTTGGGATTTACTTTTCCGCATGTAAAAAAATCAAAACTAATTACTCCCCTTTCAGGAAATGTATGAAAACTAAAGTGACTTTCAGCTAGTAGGGCTACCAAAGTAAATCCTTGAGGTTCAAATCTGTGTGACGTAACGTTTAATATCTCAACTTTTGCGGCTTTTGCTATTTTATAAATAACTTTTTCGTAAAATTCTGGTGAATAATCTTTTTTTACGCCAAGGAAATCTAAAGTTATATGCTCACCTACTTTAATCATTTAAAACTATCCTTTTTTATAATTTTTAAATTTTTCTAAGACTATTTTCATTTCTTTTTTTGAAAGAATCTTAGGTATTCCGATTCTTATGGCATTTATATATTGATGGCAAATATTTTCGATCTCTTGTGCAAGTTCAAAAGACTTTTCTAAATTTTCTCCAAAAGCAACCTGGCCGTGATTAGCAATCAAACATGCAGTTCTATTTTTAAGAGCTTTAATAATATTATTTGAAAGTTTTTTTGTTCCAAATGTTGCGTATTTTGTGCATTTAATATCTTCTCCTCCAGCTGCTGCAACCATATAGTGAAATGCTGGAATACTTTTTTGATGAGTAGACACTGCGGTGGCACAAGTGGAGTGTGCATGAACTATTGCTTTAGCCTCTTTTTTATTCACATAAATATCCTGATGAAATCTCCATTCTGATGAAGGTTTTCTTTTTTTTTTATCATACACACCTTTAAGCGATACGAAGACGATGTCTTTAGGTTTTAGTGAAGAATACTTTCTTCCTGATGGAGTTATATAAAAACCATCCACTCCTTTTTCTTTTACTCTTGCAGAAATATTTCCCGATCTTAAAGCTGATAAATTTGTAATATTTAATTTCTTTGAATATTTAATTACTTCAGCTTTTAGTTTACTCACTTAAATAAACCTCTCAAACCGTTTTCTGAAGCCTCACAAATCCCTTTTTCCGTGATTAAACCTGTAACTAGTTTAGCAGGTGTCACATCAAAGGCTAAGTTTAATGACTTACTTTTTTGTGGGTAAATTCTTACCCTTCTAATTTCATTATTCTGATCTACTCCCTCAATATATGATAGCTCCTCTGAATTTCTTTCTTCTATAGGAATTTGCTTATGGTGTTTAATGCTCCAGTCTATAGTTGAACTTGGCAAGGCAACATAAAAAGGAACATTATTATCTTTTGCAGATAGAGCTTTTAGGTAAGTTCCAATTTTATTACATACATCACCATTGTATAAAGTTCTATCGGTTCCAACAATACACATATCTACTTGTCCTCTTTGCATTAAAATACCACCAGCATTATCAGTAATGACAGTATTTGATATTCCTTCCTCATTTAATTCATAAGAAGTTAAATTTGCTCCTTGATTTCTTGGTCTTGTTTCATCAACCCAAACATGTACTTTAATACCTTTTTGATGAGCATGATAAATTGGTGAAGTGGCTGTCCCCCAGTCTATAGTTGCAAGCCATCCCGCATTGCAATGAGTTAAAATATTAACTGTATCTTTTTTTTTGATGGCAATATCTTCAATAATTTTAAGACCATTCAAGCCGATATTCTTACAAAATTTAACGTCCTCTTCTGTGATTGCCTTTGCCTCATCTAGAGCTATTTTCAATATATCTTTATCGTTTATACCAGATAACTTTTTCATCATTCTGTCTACTGCCCACTTAAGATTGATTGCAGTGGGTCTTGATGCAATTAACTCCTCGCTAGATTTCTTTAGAAAAGATAAATCATTTTTTTCAATTATAGATAAAACTAAACCATATGCAGCCGTAGCACCAATTAGTGGAGCCCCTCTCACCTCCATTGTTTTAATAGCATTAACTGTATCTTTCATAGTTTTTAAATCTTTAATTACAAACTGATGAGGAAGTTTTGTTTGATCTATGATTTTTACTAAGTTTTTCTCAAACCAAATTGTTTTGTATGATTTTCCCTCTATTTTCACTTTCTTTTCTCCATTTTTTTTAATCTTTTTCTTAAACTTGGTGTTAATGAGTTAAACCATTTTTTTTCCTGTCCTGATTTAGGTAAAACCTCTCCATATTCAATCATTTGAGCTGGTAATAAATCTTCTAAATAAACCCAAATAAAATCACTCCGAAGCTTTGTGTTTTTAATCAAAACTTTTCTCAAACCTAAAATTAATTGTTTTTTAACTTTTGATGTTCGTCCAGCCCTTATCTGTCCATTTAAGAAAATCTCTTTAGTTTTTACTATTTTACCACCCATGAAATGAGCATTTTTTTCATTTTTTTGAAATATTACTTGAGCGAAAAAAGTATTTGCGCCCGTAAATTTACTGTGAGTATTTGATATGTCATTAGCAATAGAATTTTTTTGTTTTTGCGAAAGATAAATATTTGAATATTTTACAATATAAGTTGGCATTAAATTTATTTTTTACTTAAAACTCTTCCAGCTATATTTTTTAATTTTTTAATTGTTTTTTTTGTTCTTAACTTTGGATCCGTAATAATAGCTACATTTAAACAATCGTTTGCAGGGTCATTTTCTATTGAATAGTTCTTATATGTTTTTATTATTTCTTTTATCATTTTTTGTGCATTAGCTGAATTTTTCAATAGAGTTTGAACTACCATGCTTACGTCAACTTCATCATGATCGGGGTGCCAACAGTCATAATCTGTCACCATGGCTACTGTACTATATCTAATCTCTGCCTCTCTAGCTAATTTAGCTTCTGGCATATTAGTCATTCCTATTACGTCGGCACCCCAAGTTCTATATAGATTTGACTCTGCTAAAGTTGAAAATTGTGGGCCTTCCATAACAATATATGTACCACCTCTTTGATTTTTTATATTTAGTTTTTTTAAAGCTGCTTCACAACAATTAGATAAACCATGACTTGTTGGTTTGGCCATAGATACATGGGCTACGATCTCCTCATCAAAAAATGTTTTTGCTCTTGCAAATGTCCTGTCAATAAATTGATCTATAATTACAAATTTGCCTGGTTCTAAATTTTCTTTTAAAGATCCAACTGCAGAGACTGAAATAATATCAGTCACGCCTTGTTGTTTTAATGCGTCTATATTTGCTCTAAAATTAATATTTGAAGGATTAATTTTGTGTCCTCTAGAATGTCTTGGTATGAAACAAATATCTTCTTCACCAAATTTTGCTAATAAAACTTCATCTGAAGGTTTTCCCCATGGGGTATTTATCTTTTTCCATTTTGTTTTTTCAAATCCCTCCATTTTGTAAAGGCCGCTACCACCAATTATCCCTAATTTTCTTTTTTTCATTATTTAATTATTAATGCTTTTTTGTTAGAACTTGAAGCTAAATATGGATTTAAAAAAATATATTAGAACTATTCCAGATTACCCTAAAAAAGGTATTTTGTTCAGAGATATAACCACATTGATAAAAAATCCTGCAGCTTTTAATTATACAAATGATAAAATAATAGATATTTCTAAGACAATAACTTTTGACAAAGTTTCTGCAATTGAATCTAGAGGTTTTGTTTTTGCATCTACTATATCTTATATTTTAAAAAAACCTCTAATTTTATTAAGGAAAAAAAATAAACTTCCCTCTGAAACTTATTCTGTTGATTTTGAATTAGAATACGGAAAAGCAACTATTGAAGTGCATAAAGACTCGATTTCAGAAGGAGAAAAAATACTTGTAGTTGATGATTTAATAGCAACTGGAGGAACAGCTGAAGCGGCTGCTAAACTAATTGAAATGTCAGGAGGAATAGTTGCAGGGTTTGTGTTTATTATAAATTTATTTGATTTACCTGGAGAAAAAAAATTAAAAGATAAAGGTTATCAAATAAAAAGTTTGATCAACTTTCCAGGGCATTAATGTATAAAAATAAAAAAGTTTCTTTAATTTTTCCATCTTTTAACGAAGAGGAGGGCATATCTAAAGCCATACAGGAATTCCAAAGCACTAATTTGATAGATGAAATAATTGCAGTTGACAATAACTCAACTGATAAAACGTCTGAATTAATTAAAAAAACTGACGCAAAATATGTCTTAGAAACAGTGCAAGGTTATGGATCTGCTATTAGGAGAGGTTTAAAAGAAGCTACTGGTGAACTTCTTGTAATTACAGAACCTGATGGTTCATTTACTGCAAATGATTTAAAAAGAATGCTACCCTTTACTGAAAGTTACGACTGTGTGTTTGGAACAAGAACCTCGAAAGCATACATTGAAGAAGGAGCAAAAATGAATTTTTTACTTCGAATAGGAAACATTGTAGTAGCAAAATTGTTATCAATTCTATATTCATCTATAAGCTTTACCGATGTCGGATGTACTTATAAAATATTATCAAGAAAAAGTTATGACAAGATAGAGAAGAAATTAAAGGTGATCGGTTCTGAACTTAGTCCCGAAATTATGGTAAGAATTATCCTAGCGAATCAAACCATTAAAGAAATTCCTGTTACCTATAAAGAAAGAAGTGGAGAATCAAAAATTACAAAAGATTTCATATCAACCGCAATTCTAGCTTTAAAAATGATAAAATTAATAGTTTTTATCAGAGTCAATTCATTTTTTAAATAAATGAAAACTTTAAAAAAATTGTTTAGAAATCCTTATCTAATCTTTATTTTATTTATATCTTTGCTATCGATACAAAATTATATTTTTTGTGTAATGTATACTGCGGATCATCTAAATCCTTGGTTAGTTGATGAAAATGGAAACTACGTTCTAAGTAGAATAGCTTTTAGTTTTGGACAATATTTAGATGATATAATGAATACTGGAAAGTTATCATTACCACAATTTGGGATAGACCTGCCCTCTTCAAGACGTCCTTTATTACCTTACACGCTACTTTTTATTTATGAAAATATTACAAATAATTTCATATTCATTCACCTAATTAAAAATGTTTTTTTTGGTACATTAATTTTTTTTACTATTAAAAATTTTAAAAGTAATTATAATTTTTTATTTTTAGCTGCTTGTTTATTTTTTATTTTTTATAATCCCCACAATGCAGTCACAAATTTAGGAACTGAAAATGAAGAAGGAATATTAAATTATTTAATCATAATAATGTTCTTTGTGTTAATTTCTAATTTTAAATACAAAAGTTTATATTTAACTCTAATAGTTTGTTTAATTTTTCTTCTTAAAGGGTCAATGTTTTTACTTGCTACTTTAATACCAATATTGTTTTTATTTTTAGAAAAAGACTCAAAGTTTAGATTTTTTCCAATTATTACAATTGTGCTTTTAAATTTATATTGGGGCTTTGCAACAATGAAAACTTCTGGTTTTTTTGCAATTGGTCCGAAGGGTAGCGCTATGAACGCTATTAATTTAGCGACTGTTACACATAAATACTTTAATATAACTTACCCAAGTATAAGACCCGACATACATCTTGATCTTGTTGAAAATGTAGTTAACGAGAGGAATATAAAAACAGAAAAAGAATTAATCGATAATCTTTTGCCTGACTCAAAAGATTTTATTATTCAAAATCCTTATGAATATTTAATTGGGGTTTTAAAAAAAATTTATGTTTTAAATCTTAGTCCATTTAAGGACGCTCAATATCCAAAAGATAAAGATAGCTATTTAGAGAATATGTATGCAGGAAAAAATGCTGAAAATGATAAAATTATAAATCCCATTAGATATTCAAATATACCAAATAAAATAATCTTTAATGTAAGTTTATTTTTACTGTTATTTTCATTAATAAATTACAAAAAAAATTCAAAATATATAAATAATTTAAATATCTACTATTTTTTTATGCTTCTATTTTATTTAGCGCCGTATATGTTCGCCTGGATCTATCCAAGACATGGAACATCAGTATATATTTTATCTCATTTTTATATTTTGATTTATCTGATTGAGAAAAACTTTTTTAAAATTGAAGAATATTTTAAAACTTAAATTTCTTTATTTTTCCATGTATCTGGTGTTAACTCATTATTAATTTCGATATTGATATTGTAATCGAAAGGTCTTACACCTCTTTCTTTAATATACTCAAATGTTTTTTTTATACCTTCTTTTAAATTCGTTTTTGTTTGGTAATTGAGTAAATTTCGAGACTTGTCAGCAGAACAAACTGCATGTTTTACCTCTCTAGGTCTATCTTTTTTGTATATTGGCTTAAGATTTGATCCGGTTATATTTGAGCATAGTTCAGCTACTTTATTTATTGTAACAAACTCTTCGTCCGGACCTATATTAATAATTTCCTTATTTAAATTTTTTTGATCCATCATAGGAATTAAACAACTTAAACAATCGTCTATATAAGAAAAACAACGTGTTTGATTTCCATCCCCATAAATTATTGGAGCCTTGCCTTGTAGCATTCTATTTATCATAATAGAAACTACGTTTCTAAATGGATCGTCATACTTTTGTCTTGGGCCGATAATGTTATGTGGAACTGCTATTACCCATTCAATTTTATTTAATTCACATAGGTTTATTAAAACTTTTTCAGCTGCTACCTTAGAAATAGCATATGGATCAACCGGATCTGGCTTCATAGTTTCTAAAAAAGGATATTTTTGAGCACCATATCTTGCCATAGAAGAACAAAAAATTATTCTCTTCACTTTATTTTGTACTGCAGCTGAAAATATTGAAACTGAAGCAAGATAATTATTTTTTGTTATTTCATATGGAGAAAAAACAGACAAACCTTCATGAGCAGTTGCTGCACAATGATAAACAATATCAACTCCTTTCATAATTTCATTAATTTTATCGAAATTACAACAATCAATATTTAAATGTTTAATATTTTTGGGGATGTTATCTTGATATCCTCCGATCATATTATCAACTCCGATAACTTCATGACCTAAACTAGCAAGTTTTTCGGATAAATGTGAACCCAAAAAACCAGCGGTGCCTGTGACAAGAATTTTATTTTTCATTTTGTGATATAAGATCTATATTTTAATGAGATAGATAAATCAATTTATTAAATTTTTGGTCTCTTAAAAGATTTATTGCCTAAAATTGAGTTAACAAGACCTGAGAGTCTATTTAAATAAACTTTAGACTTTTTTTGATTTGAAATCATAAAAAAGATTGATTTAAGTAAGGTTGTTAATAAAGGAAATAAAGAGGTCAAAAAAGCGTAAATAAAACCTTTATGCTTTTTTTTAAAATAAAATTTTGACCACATCCAATGCCAATTTCTCAAAATTTCTATCTCTAAATCTTTTTTAGCATCAACAGATCTACCTCCTAAATGTTTTATTTTTGCATTTTTACATACATAAATTTTTTCTTTCTTAATTTTCATTCTTTTGCAAAGGTCATTATTTTCTAAAAACATAAAAATTTTTTCATCAAAATATTTATTATCGAATTTTGATTTGTTTAATAACATTGAATATCCATCTACATGTTCTACATCAATTAAATCATTTTCTTCATGATTTACTCCTTTATAGTTAGGATAGTTTTTGTCATCACTAATAGGGGATAAAATGGAAAAATCAATTTTTTTGGAAATGTTAAGTAATTCTATAATCGTATCTTTATAAAGAATAGTATCAGGATTAATTATCATAACATAATTAGTACTAGAGTTTTTTATACCTACATTATTTCCTTTTCCCATTCCTAAATTTTCATTAGTTAAAAAACATTTTACGTTATGAAATTTTTTTTCAATCATTCTCTTAAAATTTTGGTTATTAGAGTTTTCTACAACAATTATCGGCACATTTTTGTTTATAGAATTTATACAGTCATTTATTACTTTTTCACTTTGAAAAGTAACGATTACTACCGTCAAATCTTTTTGAGAAATGCCCATATTGCTTATTATAATTCTGACACAATATTATGTCCACTTAGTGACTTATAATAATTAATAATGTAAAAAACAAATAATGAAAAGAATTATTGTAACTGGTGGATCAGGGTTTATTGGTAGTAATTTAGTTAATTTTTTAATTAGCAAAAAATATTTCGTAATAAATATTGATAAACTAACTTATTCGTCTAATAACTTTGCTCATAAAGATAAAAGTAAAAAAAGTTATAAATTCTATAAGCTAGATATCAATAATAAAAAGAAATTTAAAGAAATAGTAAAAAAGTACAAACCTAAAGCTATTTTTAATTTAGCAGCAGAAACACATGTAGATAGGTCAATAGATGGGCCAAAAAATTTTATTAATACAAATATACTCGGTACTTTTTCGATACTAGAAGTTTTAAGAGAACTGAAAAGATCAAAGATTAACCCAAAATTAATTCATATATCAACGGATGAAGTTTACGGTGATATTAAAAATAATAAAAGATCTGATGAAAAATATAAATACGATCCTAGCTCCCCTTATTCAGCCTCAAAGGCTAGTGCTGATCATTTGGTAAAATCTTTTATAAAAACTTACAATTTAAATGCAGTAATTTCAAATTGTTGTAATAACTATGGCCCTTATCAATTTCCAGAAAAATTATTACCCAAAATGATTTCAAATATATTTAACAATAAAGAATTACCTATTTACGCTAAAGGTAAAAATTCTAGAGAATGGATACATGTGAAAGATCACTGCATAGCCTTATTCATGCTTTATTTAAAAGGTAAGTCAGGAGAAAATTATAACGTAGGTTCTGGAATAACGCTAAGTAATATCAGTCTTATAAATAAACTATTAAAGATAAGCAAGATGCATAAAATAAAAATAAATAAAAAAACAAAAATTGTATTTGTTAAAGATAGACCTGGCCATGATTTTAGATATTCATTAAATAGCAAAAAAATTCAAAAAGAACTAAGATGGAAATCTAAAATAAGTCTTGATAAAGGATTGTCAGATACAGTTAAGTGGTATTTAGAAAATAGAGAATTTTTAAAAAAAATATCTAAAAAATTATATAATCAAAGGTTAGGTTTAGGATTATGATTAACAAAGGAATTATTTTAGCTGGAGGTTTAGGAACAAGGATGAGTCCTCTAACAAAAGCTGTAAATAAACAATTATTACCTCTTTATGATAAACCTCTTTTATACTACCCACTTTCTATTTTAATGTTAGCAGGTATCAAAGAAATTTTAATTATAGTCAATCGAGGACAACTTCATCAGTTTAAAAAAATTCTACCAGAAAAAAACAATTTAGGAATTAAACTGACTTATGCTGAACAAAATAGACCTGGGGGATTGCCCCAAGCTTTTATAATTGGAGAAAAATTTATTAAAAAAGATAATGTAGCTTTAATACTTGGAGATAATTTTTTTTATGGACAGAATTTAACTAATAAACTTATAGAATGTAGAAAATTAAAAAATGGTGCAAGAATTTTTTTACATCCTGTAAATAATCCAAAGTTATATGGTGTAGCAGTAGTCGATAAGAAAGATAAGATCACTGAACTAGCTGAAAAACCAAAAAAACCTAAAACTAATCTAGCAGTCACCGGTCTTTATTTTTTTGATAATAAAGTCATATCCTTAAGCAAAAAATTAAAACCATCTAAAAGAAAAGAAATTGAAATTATCGATCTTTTAATTAAATACAAAAATAACAAGAAACTTAAAGCTGACTATCTCGGTAGAGGTGGAGTATGGCTTGATACAGGTTCTGTAGATGATTTTTATAATGCATCCGATTTTATTAGCACTATAGAAAAAAGACAAGGTCTAAAGATAGCATGTTTAGAGGAGATAGCTTTAAAAAATAAATGGATTGGAAAAAAAGAGATAATTAAATCAATTAAATTTTATGGAAAGTGCGAGTACTCTAATTATCTTATTAGTCTAATATAGAAAAACTGATTTATATTAACAATGTATAGAATTTTAAACCCTTTTTTTTTAACAAAAACATTTGATAACCTTAATACATACCTTTCAAAAAAAATCTTCAAAATTCTAAAAATTTTTTTTGTTGAAACAAATTTAACTTCATTGCCTAATGACAATCATATTTTAAACAAAGTAGATATAAGAAATGAGATAGAAATTTTTAAAAAAGTAAAAAGTGAAGAATTTGTACCTTGGACTTCTCAAGAGGATTTTCCAAAACTGATAAGTAGTCTTCGATTAAGTCGAAATAAAATTTTAGATGTTGGGGCCGGGAGCTTATCCTTGTTTTCTTTTTTAGAAAAAAAATTGAAAAAAATAGAATACACTTATTATGATCAACCAGCTTTTATATCTATAAATAAAGAGATTAAAAATAAACTAAATTTATCTAATCTTAAGATATTAGAAAATTTAGAAGATTTAGATAAAAATTTTGATTTAGTTTATTTTGGAAGTTCACTTCAATATTTTAATAATTATAGAGAAATCTTAAAAAAGATATTTGATAAAACAAGATTTATTTTAATTTCTTTAACTCCTTTTTTTGAAAATCCTAGAAAAAACGATTTAGTTGTAAAACAAATAAATATGCACCCTACTATATATTTTCATTATATTTTTAATATAGATAATTTAA
>CACHLD010000011.1 GCA_902580565.1 uncultured Pelagibacteraceae bacterium
TTTCTTTATTTTTTTTAGCAAATTCTAACTCTTTTTGAATCATTCTTCCAACTTTAGGCCATACATTTATAGCAATTTTAATATCATTATATTTGGGCAACGGAACAGTCAAAAAATTTACTGGAGTTATAAAGCTAACTATATGCCCAAGTTTTTTTAATTCATCTTTTAATTGTTCAAGAGTCCTCACTACACCATTTATTACCTGTTCTTTGCAAGCTCCTGTGACTATTAATATTCTCATGGATTATTTATTAACCACTTTTAAATATGGCTCGTAATCAACAACATCACCTCTGATTTTATCCCAGTCAATGACTTCCATACGACCATCAAAATGTTCCACTAAGAAAGTCGCACCTTCAACCCAATCACCACAATTTAGATATCTCACGCCATCTAAGACTTGATCAGCAGAATGATGAATATGACCACAAATTATTCCATCAGCGTTTTTTCTTTTGGCATAACTTGCTAAAGTTTTTTCATAATCACCTATATATTTCACTGCATTTTTTACTTTGTGTTTTAAATATTTTGCTAACGACCAATTACCTTTTTTGAATAATCTTCTAAAAAAATTGATAACAACATTAAATTCAAGTAAAAAACTATAGGCTATAGCACCTACTTTTGACAACCATGGAGCATATTTCATTACTCCATCCCAGGCGTCACCGTGAACAACGATATACTTTTTATTATCTGAAGTTACGTGTATAGCTCTATTTACAACTTCAATATCACCAAAATGTAATGGTAAAAATTTTCTAAAGACATCATCGTGATTTCCAACGATATATTTTACTTTTGTTCCATGTCTTGCTTTTCTTAATGTTTTTTGAATCACATCATTATGTTCTTGAGGCCAGTAAAATTTAGTTTTTAAAGCCCAGATATCAATAATATCTCCAACTAAATATAAATTCTCAGATCTAGAATGTTTGTAAAATTCTAAAAGTTTATTAGCAGAACTTTTTCTATGACCAAGATGAACATCACTAATAAAGATACTTTTAAAATTTAAAATTTTACCTTTAGATTTAGTTTGAATTTTTTCCATATTTTTTATAAAACGAATCTCTAGTACAAGTAGAATCATAAATATGTTACAGATTTATTAAAAAATGAGTAAAAAACTAAATTTTGCAGTTATATTTAACGCCAATGCAGCAGGTGGTAGAAAACTTAAGTTAATTAATGAGGTCATTTATCTTCTAGAGAAAAATCACATTGTAGATCTTTTTAAAACTCAAAGTGAAGAACATGCGAGAAAAGTGTTTAAAGAATTATCTAATAAACAATTTGATCGGTTAGTAATTGCTGGCGGTGATGGAAGTGTTTGCTTCGGTATCAATGAAATGTTTAAAAGTGATAATTTAAAAGACAAATTAGTTGGATATATACCTGCAGGCACTGCAAATATTCTACAAATAGAAACTCAAATTAAGAAAAAGGCGGAGGAGATTTATAATGTCCTCGTATCAGATAATCATAAGAAAATTTCATTAGCAAAAATAAATGATAGGTATTTTTTCTTGATGGCCGGTATAGGTTTTGACTCTAAAATTGTTGAGTCCATAAATACTAATATTAAAAAGTATCTCGGAAAAGTAATTTTCGCTTTAAAAGGTTTTCAGCATTTTTTATTTTTAAAAAATAATAAAATGGAAGTAGAGGTAGATAATGAAAAAATTATGGCTGATTGGATTTTATGCACTAATTCAAAATACTATGCTGGACCCCATTCTATTACAAACGATACAAATATATTTGAAAACAAGATAGTGGCTTACATATTTAAAGACCTAACCAGAATAAAATTGCTTTACTATGTTTGGTTAATTGTGACTAAAGGTGACTTAAAATCTGCAAAAAGTGTGATCAAAAAAGAATTGGACAGTTTGAAAATAAATGGTGTTAATAGTAAAGTTCTATCTCAGGTTGATGGTGAAAATTGTGGGTACGTAAACAGTCTTGAAATCCAAAAAACAGACAGATTTATAAATTTATTAGTTCCGTAAGATAATATAAATTTTTTTTCAACTTTAAGTTTAAAAGGTTTTTTAAATTTCATTTGAAAAATTTTTTTAATTATTTTAGATTTATTTTTTTTGGAGGAACATTATGAAAAAAAAATTAAAAAAAAACGAAAAGAAGAAAAAAAAAATACAAAGATCCATCGATAAGCTTAAAAATAAGATAAGCACTAAACAAAAAAAACTATCAAAGATTGATCTGAAGATAGCTAGTATCGAGAAAAAAATTGCTGAGAAAAGAGCTAGCAAAAATAAAGAACCTATCGCAGCATCTTTAAATAATTAGTTTATAAAGAAATTAAATGCCCCTGATTTAAAAAAAATCAGGGGTTTATTTTAATTTACCAAAAAGGTTTAGAAGTATAACCCCTGAAACAATTAAAATTAAACCTAAAGTGCCGTAGATATTTGGTGATTGGTTATATTTTAAAATTCCAAACAAAGTTACAGCTGTAATTGTAAGAGCTCCATAAGTCGCATAAGTGAAACCAACGGGTATCACACTCATTGCTTTGGAGAGGCAGAATATGCAAACAGTCATATTGGCTATACAAAAAAGAGTTGGTCCAAGTTTAGTAAATCCCTCTGTAGTTTTTAAAAAACTATTTGAAGTAATTCCTGTTAAGGTTGCTAAAATTAAAAAGATATATCCTGATAATAAACTAATACTTTTCATTGTACTTTTGCAAACTCCCCACCATCTCTAAATCTCCATAACCATTTTTTCATAGCTTCCTCAACGTCAGATGGTTTTACGTTAAGGTCTTGTAGTGTTAGATGATTATTTGAAACAACATTATCTGCTTCAGATAAAATCTCACATTGATCTCGAGTTAATATTGGAGGAATGGGAAGCAAACTCATAACACTGCTTTGAATTTTTGCAATTGGCATCGGCATTTCTACAACAAATCTTTTCTTATTTAATGTTTTCATAATTGATTTAACCATATCACCAAAACTAATTATCTTTGGCCCGCCTATTTCATAAATCTTTCCATGATTATCTTTTGCTTCAATGGCCTTAACAATTGCATCAGCAACGTCTGTGACTAAAATAGGTTGAAATTTGTAGTTTATCCCAACAACTGGTATCACGGGTAAAATACTTAACTTTGAAAACAAGTTTGTAAAATTATCCTCTGTTCCACACACAACGCTTGGTCTTACTATTACAGTGTTCTTAAAATTTGTAAGTGCTTTTAATTCCCCTTGAAATTTAGATCTTTGATATAAAGATTTTGAATTTTCATTAGCTCCTATTGCACTTACTTGAATGAATTTTTTTACATCTGACTGAGCACATATTTTTGCAACTGCTTCTGGTATATCTCTATGAATTTTCATAAATTTTTGTTTTCTATTCTCATAAAGAATTCCAATTAAGTTAATTACAACATCCGAATTATTGATAGACTCTTTTAGTTCATCAAAATTATTAGAATTCCAATCAATGAGCTCTATAGAGCCTGGAGTGGCTTGAGTCTTTAAATACCCTTTTTGAAAAGCATTTCTTGTAGAAATGATGCATCTGTAGTTTTTCTTGGTCAAATTTCGAACAAGATATCTTCCTATAAACCCACCACCACCTAAAATTGTGCAAATTTGATTTTTCATGATATTTAGAAACTATATATGAAAATAATTAAGATTAAAGAGGACATAACTTCTGAAATCGCCAGTTCATTTAAGGACAGTATTGCTATTGATACCGAGGCAACAGGATTACAAATACCAGAAAGAGATAAACTTAGTTTAATACAAATTTGTGACAATAAGCAAAACGTATATATCATTCAGCCAAATAAAAAGTCTTATAAGGCTCCTAATTTAGTTTCAGTACTAGAAAATGATAAAATTTTAAAGATAGGTCACTTTCTAAGATTTGATAAAAGTGCTTTAGAGTTTTTTCTAAAATGTAAAGTTAAAAATATTTTTGATACAAAGATAGCTTCCAAAATTGTAAGAACTTATACAGATGCACATGGATTAAAAAATCTAGTTCAAGAATTTTGCAATAAAAATTTAGATAAGCGGCAAGGAAGTAGTGATTGGAATAAAGACATCAACGACCTTTCTGAGAAGCAGCTAGAATATGCTGCAAATGATGTAATTTTTTTACATACTATAAAAACACAACTTGAAAAAATGCTTGTTAGAGAAAACAGAATGGAATTATTTAAAAGTTGTTTAACTTTTTTAGATACGAGAATCGAGCTAGATCAAAATGGATTTAAATTTGATATTTTTGAACATTAATGAATAAAAAAAATTATATAAATTTAGCAAAAAAAGCAGCGAAAATTCAAATACACGAGCTAAAAAAAATAAATAAAGTATTTAATTCTTCTTTTATAAAAGCAGTAGATTTAATTTTAAATTGCAAAGGAAAAGTTGTCTTTGCTGGAATAGGTAAATCAGGACTGATTGCAAGAAAAATTTCCGCAACATTTTCTAGTGTTGGAATACCTAGTTTCTTTTGTGATCCCGCTCAAGCTTTACATGGAGATATGGGACAAATAGAAAAAAAAGATATTTTAATAATTTTTTCTTACTCCGGAAATACTTCTGAACTAACAAATATGCTTAGATACGCTAATAGATTTAGAATAAAAATTATTGGGGTAGCTTCTAAATCAGATAGTCTTCTTCTCAAAGCAAGTGATATCAAATTGTTGCTTCCAAAAGTTAAAGAGTCAGATATTACTGGAATGGTCCCTACTACAAGTACATCGATAACAATGTTATTAGGAGACACTTTAGCTACAACTGTGATGCACAAAAAAAAATTTTCTAAAGAAAAATTTAGTATTTATCATACTGGCGGTCAGATAGGTAACACATTGCTATTAGCTAAAGATATAATGGTTACAGGAAACAAATTACCACTAATAAACTACAATAAAAAATTAAACGAAGCTTTAAAAGTAATAAATCAAAAAAAACTCGGAATAGTAGTTATTACTAAGAATAAAAATATTGTTGGTTTGCTGACAGATGGAGATTTAAGAAGAGAGATGAAATTTATCTCAAAAAGAAATGATCTTGTAAAATTTATGACAAAAAAACCTCTAATGATAAATGAAAGTATGCCTGCAACAAAGGCTTTAGCAATAATGAATGAAAGAAAAATAACAAGCCTTTTAGTTGTATCGGATAAAGATTATAAGAAAAAAAATAAATTAAAACTTAAAGGAATAATTCATATCCATTTCCTTTTGCAATATGGCCTCAAATGACAGAGAGAAAAAAAAAATTAAGATTTATTCAGCTATTTTTATTAATCTTTAGTTTGCTTATATTATATTTAACTTATTACAATAAAAGTGGTGATAAAGATCAAGAAATCATATTAAAATCTATTAAAGAAAAAGTAGACCTTCAAAGTGAAAACAGCTTGTCAGATAATAATGATATATTTTTTAATATCGAATATACCGGGCTAGATCTTAATGGAAATAGATATATTTTAAAATCAGATGAAGCTTTTTTAGATGATGTTAGTCCAGAAATCGTTTATATGAAATCTGTAAATGCAATATTTTACTTTAAAGATAATACAGTCTTAAATATTTGGTCTGATAAAGGAATTTACAATAACAAAACCTTTGATATGGATTTTGAAGTAAATGTACGAGCAGAATATCTTGATAGTAAGCTTTTTGCGGGCAAGGCAAGCTACTCTAATTCTAAAAACTATCTAAGCATTTATGAAAACGTAAAAATAAATGATATAAGTGGAAACTTAATTGCAGATAAACTATTGTTTGATATAAGTGAACAAAAATTAGATATAAGTTCATTTAATAATGGTAAAATAAATGCTAACTTAAATTTAGATGAAAAAAGGTTTTAGAATTTTAAAGTTCAAAAAAGACAAACCCATATTCGAGGTTAAAGACATTAATAAATCTTACGATGGAAGACCAATTTTAAAAAAACTTTCAATTAAAGTTTTCCCTGGTGAATGTGTTGGAATTCTTGGTCCAAATGGTTGTGGTAAAACTACTTTATTTTCTATTTGTATAGGAGAACAAAATCCTGAAGGAGGTAAAGTTTATTTAAATAATAAAGCAATAGAACAAATACCTATTCATTTAAGATCAAAAGAAGGTCTAGGCTATCTTCCTCAACAAAGAAGTGTATTTAATATGAGTGTTTACGACAACATTCTTGGTATAGCTCAAATTAGTGTAAAGGGTTCTGAAAATCAGAAAGCAATTACAGAAAAACTTTTAGATGAATTTAACTTACAGCATTTAAGAAGTCTCAATGCATCTGTTTTGTCTGGAGGAGAAATACGAAGATTAATGATGGCTAGAGTCATGATTAATAAACCAAAAATTGTTCTTCTTGATGAGCCGTTAGCAGCACTTGATCCATTGGTTATTCAAGATATTCAAAAATATATTCTAAAAATACAATCAAGTGGTACCGCTATTCTTGTGACTGATCATAATGTAAAAAATTTGTTTGACATTACAGATAGAAGTTACGTTCTTGGTGAAAACACTGTTATTGCTGAAGGAACTTCTAGAGAGCTACTTAAATCATCAAAAGCAATAGAGCACTATTTTGGATCTCAATTTTCTTAATATTGATGCAATCAAAAAAGTTTTCTCTAAAAATTAAAAATAAAATCAATCCTTTTACAAAATCAATAGAGGTTGACTCTGATAAATCATTATCAATTAGAAGTTTTCTTATAGGATCAGTATGTGAAGATATTTCAATAGCAAAAAATGTTTTGGAGTCTGAAGATGTTTATTCTACTATAAATTGTCTAAAAAAACTCGGGGTAACTATAAAAAAAGATAAAGACAAATCTTACTCCATTCATGGAAAAGGATTGGGATCGTTATTTGCTAAGAAAAATTTAAATTTAAATTTTGGTAATTCTGGAACACTCGCTAGATTATTGATAGGAATATTGTCAACTACACCTGACATTAAGGTCAATTTGAAGGGTGATAATTCCTTAAACAAAAGAAGCATGAAGAAATTGATTAATTTGATGTCAATTTTTGGAGCAGAATTTTTTCCAAAAAACAAATTTAATTTTCCTATCAAGCTAGTATCTACAGAAATGCCTATAGGAATAGATTATGAAGCTGGTGTTTCGGCCCAATTAAAAAGTGCGGTAATTTTAGCAGGTTTAAATTCATTTGGTATTACAACAGTTATAGAGAGAAAAAAAAGTAGAGATCACACAGAAAATATTCTAGCAAAAAATTCAAAATCAATAAAAATAAGAAAAGGAAAAAAAAGATTAATACAAATATTTGGAAAACAACAATTAAAATCGTTTAATATTTCTATTCCAGGTGATCCATCTTCAGCAGCTTTTTTTACAGCTCTAACCTTGATGAATCATAATTCATTTTTGAAAATAAAAAATGTTGGTTTGAACCCAACTAGAATTGGTTTTTATGAATTATTGAAGAAACATGGAGCCTATATTAAATTTCTTAACAAAAGAAAAAAAAATAATGAAGTCATAGGAGATATAATTATTAAAAGTAGCAAATTAAAAAAACCGATTAGATCTTCAAAAGATTTCTACGAGAAGACTACAGATGAATTTCCAATACTATTTTGTATTGCGGCCCTAACAAAAGGTACCTCGGTATTTAAAGGTATTGGTGACTTAGCAAATAAAGAAAGTAATAGAATTAAAGAAATGCAAAAAATTCTAAAACAAATAGGTATTAAAAGTTTAGCTAAAAAGGATGAAATGCGAATTTACGGTAAAAATTTTATTTCAAATAAAAATAAAAAAATAAATGTTCCAAAATTAGGAGATCACAGAATATGTATGTCTTCAACTATACTTTCTTTAGTAACAGGAATAAAAACTAAAATAAATAATTTTGAAACAGTTAAAACATCCTCGCCCAACTTTTTAAAAAAAATAAGATATTTAGGAGCTAAGTTTGAGATTCAAAATTAGAAAAATTCAAATTGCGTGTGATGGAGGTGGAGCGACTGGTAAGTCTACTGGAGCAAAAATAATTTCGAAAAAGTATAATCTAAAATTTCTATCCTCGGGATTATTATACCGTTATGCGAGCTACCTTATTCTTAAATATAATCCAAAAAATAAAATAAATTTTTTAAGAAAAAAATTTAAAAATTTAAATTTGAATAAATTAGATAAGATGAATTTACAGACTCAACAAATTTCTGAACATAGTGCGCTTATTGCTAAAATTTATAAAATAAGAGCAATTTTAAAAACTTTTCAAACCTCTTTTGCAAAAAAAAACAAAAATTGTTGTATTGAAGGAAGAGACATCTCAACGAAAATTCTCCCAAATTCAGATATTAAATTTTATTTTAAATGTAACTTAAATATAGCAGCTAAAAGAAGATACAAAGAATTAAAAAAAAGGAATAAGAAAATAAAATTAGCTGAGGTCAAAAAAGCCTTAAGAATAAGAAATAATCATGACATGAAAAGAAAAAACAGTCCTTTACTCAAACATAGAGATGCGATAGAAATCGACACCGGTAAATTAAACAAACAGGCTATGCTAAAAAAAATGTCAAAATTTGTTGAGATGAAATTAAAAAGAAAATATGGCAACTGAACAAGAATTAAAGAAAATCAACCCTCTTAAAAAAGAGTTTCAAAGCCTTTTGGACGAGGATTTCAAAGATAGAAAACTTAAAGAAAACGAAATAATTAAAGCGACCGTAACAGAGATAACTAAAAATTTCATTGTAGTTGATTGTAAAGCAAAAATGGAAGGTATGATACCTATTGAGGAATTTAAAAATGACGATGAACTATCAAAATTAAAAGTAGGCTCGACTATAGATGTATATTTAGAGCGTATAGAGAGTTTCAAAGGAGAAATAATTATTTCTAGGGATAAAGCAAGAAAAATGAAGGCCTGGAAAAAAATGGAAAAAGTTTTTGAAACACAGGAAGAATTGACTGGATACATTACAGGAAAAGTTAAAGGAGGGTTTATTGCAACAGTTGATGGTTTACCTTGTTTCATGCCATCTTCACAAATTGATGTAAGGCCTTTGAAAAAGATTGATCATTTAATGAACACCCCTTTAAAAGTTATTGCTACGAGAATAGATAAAAATCGAGGAAACGTATGTGTTTCAAGAAGGGCAGTTCTCGAGAAAAGTAAAAACGCTGAAATTACTGAAGCTCTTAAAAATATTAAAGAAAATGATATTGTAGAAAATGCAATTGTTAAAGCAACAACTGATTGGGGTATATTTTTGGACATCAATGGTGTTGATGCACTTTTACATGTTTCTGATTTAAGTCATGGTAGAGTAAAAAAACCCTCTGACCTAGTTACTATTGGGCAAAAATTAAAAGTTAAAATTACAAAGATAGATCCAAAAACCAATCGTGTTTCAGCTTCAGTTAAAGCACTTACCGAAGATCCATACGATAATATTGAAAAAAAATATAAAGTTGGTAATTTTTATGAAGGAACAGTAACGAAAATAATGGATTACGGTTGTTTTGTAAGAATTGAAGAAGGAATTGAAGGTTTAATTCATAGTTCTGAGTTAGATTGGACTAATAGAAATACAAAACCTAGCAAGGTATTATCTGTTTCTCAAAAAATAAAATTTAAAATAGTAAACATAGATAAAGAGTCAAAAAGAATTTCATTATCCTATAAAGCTACTCAAGAAAATCCATGGGAAAAAATTAAAGATAATATTGGTAAAGAAGTTAAAATTAAAATCAATAATATTACCGACAAAGCTATATTTGGAGAATTAACTGAATCAGGACTTACAGGTATGTTGCATTATAAAGAAATTTCTTACAAAGAAAATTTTGAGGATTTAAAAAGATTTAAAAAAAATGACGTCATAAGTGTAAAAATAATCGAAATTAAAGATGAAAAAATAAGATTTTCAAAAAGAGCCCTAGATAAAGATCCTTTGGACTGGTTTAAAGATAATAATAAAAAAGTGGGTAATATTATTACTACGAGAATACATGAAGTTTTAAAAACTGGTGTAAAAGTTGCAGTTGATAAAGAAAAGAAATTAATTGTTACTATCAAGAAAGCTGATTTAGCAATAGAAACTGCTGACGCGCGTCCGGAAGTTTTTTCTCCAGGAAATGCGCTTGATGCAAAAATAACAGAATTAGACTTAAAAACTAGAAAAATAAAGTTAAGTGTTAAAGCTGCTCAAATAGACGAAGAAAAATCCTTGATTGCAAAATTTGGTGAAGGAGCAACAAAATCAGGTGCTACTTTAAAAGGAATATTTGAAAAAGCTATAGGAAGTAAGAAAAAGAAAAAAAAAGAAGAAAAGTAATTGTCTCGACCAGAGCTCATTAGACTATTAAAAGCTAAACACCCCAAACTTAATAAAATTCAAATAGAAAACATTATTGATATTTTTTTTCAAAGCATAGAAAATGCTTTAAAAGATAAAAGATCTGTCGAATTACGAGGATTTGGAACATTTTTTATTAGGGAAATTAAGGAAAAATACTCTGCAAGAAATCCAAAAACAGGAGAGCTGATTTATGTTCCAAAAAAGAATAAAGTAAGATTTAAAGCAAGTAAAAAATTAAAAGAATTGATTAATCAATGAAAAAAAGAAAAATATTTATAGCTTGTGATAGTTCAAATTTAAAAATAGTAAAAAAAATTATCGCTAATACAAAAAGTAATAAACTTGATATAGGTTATAAGTTTGGTTTAGAATTTTTTTATTCTAAATATGGAAGAAATTTTATTTCAAGATTAAAGGACAAAAAAATTTTTCTAGATTTAAAGCTTAATGATATTCCAAATACTTGTGCTTCGGCTATCTATTCATTAAAAGACCTAAAAAATATTTCATATGTTACTGTACATATAAATGGAGGATTTGAAATGTTAAAAGCTGTAAAAAAAGCTTCACTTAAAACAAAAAAAAATTTAAAAGTTTTAGGTGTTACAGTTTTAACAAGTTTTTCAAACACTTCTATAAAGAAAATAGGTCATACTAAATCAATTAAAAAATTAATAATTAAACAAGCTATTTTAGCAAAAAAGGCTAAACTTGATGGAATTGTTTGCTCTGGTTATGAGGTAAAATTTTTAAAAAGAATTTGTAAAAATATGGAGATTGTTACTCCTGGTATAAGATTTAAAGGGGATAAAGCTAATGATCAAAAAAGAATTATTTCCCCTAAAAGTGCTTTTGACAGTGGAGCTTCAGCTATTGTAATAGGTAGAAGTATTACTAATGGAAATATTAAATCAAATGTTCAAAAATTAATTAAATCATTTAATTAGATTTATGAAAATAAAAAAAGGTGTACCACTAATTGATCAACATAATGCGAGCTTTATGTATGGCGAAAAATTTGGTGGCAATTATATTCCGGAAACTCTAAAAAAACCAATTGATGATTTAACAAAATTATTTTCTGTACTTAGAAAAAATGAAAATTTTTTAAAAGAAAGAGACTTTTACATTAGAGATTACATCGGTTCACCAACTCCATTTATTAAACTAGAGAATTTAACTAGACATTTAGGTGGAGCACAAATTTACGCAAAAGTTGTTTCAGAAGCAAATGGTGGAGCACATAAGATTTATAATGCAACTGTTCATTGCCTAATAGCTAAAAGAGCTGGAAAAAAATATATTGTTGGAGATACCGGAGCTGGATACGCAGGAAAAATGCTTTCTATGGCTGCTAAAAAATTTGGACTTAAATGTAAAATTTTTATGGGAGCTAAAGATATAAAAAGACAAAGACCAAATGTTGAAGCCATGAAAAAAAATGGTGCAAAAATAATTCCTGTTACTACTGGTAGCCAGACGCTTGTAGATGCAGTGAGTGAATGTATGCGTTACTGGGTTTCAAATTGTGACACTACACATATGTGTGTTGGCTCAACAGTTGGTCCAAATATATTTATTAAAATTTGTGCTTGGAGCACTGCCCAAATTTCTAGAGAATTGATAAAGCAAGTTAAAGAAGAATTTGGAAAAATTCCAAATAAACTAAAGCTTTTAAATTGTGTTGGGGGTGGAAGTTCTGCTCTTGGTTTTTGGAACGAATTTATTGATACCAATGCTGAATTAGTTGGTATTGAAGCAGGAGGACCCAAAAAAAGTAATTTACACGCTGCGCCGCTTACGAATGGTTCAAAGATAGGAATTCTTCATGGTGCTGCTCAATACGTAGTGCAAAATAAAGAAGGACAAATAAGTGCAACGGAGTCAATTTCTGCTGGTTTAGATTACCCAGGAATTTCTCCTCTGCACTGTTTCTTAAAAGATACTAAACGAGCAAGATATACTTCTGCGACGGATGAAGAGGCTTTAAGAGCATATAGAATTGTATCTAATTTAGAGAATATATCTCCTTCTTTAGAACCATCCCATGCCTTTGCAGAAGCAATACGAATAGCTCCAAAATTAAACTCATCAAACGTAATTATTGTTAATAGTTGCGGAGACTCGATTAAAGATAAAGATATAATTAAAGATAAACTTGGTAAATATATTAGATGAGTTCTAAAATAAAATTAGCCTTTGAAAACTGTAAGAAAGAGAAAAGGGCAGCTTTAATTACATATACAGTTGCAGGTGATAATAATAAAAATAATTCTCTTAAAATTTTAAAGACTGTAGCTAAAAATGCCGATATCGTTGAGCTGGGATTTCCTCATAACACACCAATCGCTGATGGAGGTCAAATTCAAGGAAGTTCATATAGGGCCCTGAAAAACGGCATCAAGCTAAAAGATGTATTTAATATTTCAAAAAATTTTAAAAAAACTAATCCTTTGAAACCTTTAATTTTAATGGGTTATTATAATCTTATCTTACAGAATGGTGAGAATAATTTTTTAAAAAGTTGTAAGAATTCTAAAGTAGATGGGCTTATTGTAGTTGATTTACCTTGGCCTGAAAATAAACAATTTTCAAAAAAATGTAAGAAAAAATCAATTAACTTTATACAGCTTATCTCGCCTACTACTTCAAAGATTAGAATGAAAAAAATAATAAAAGACTCCCACGATATGATCTATTACATAAGCATGTTATCAACAACAGGTGGAAAATTAAAGATTTCTCCAACGAGAATTTTAGAGAATTACAAAAAAATAAAAAGATATAGTAAAAACAAAAGTTTAGTCATCGGATTTGGAATTACTTTAAAAACTATTGCATCCTTAAAATCAGCAGATGGGTTAGTTGTAGGAAGCCAATTATGTAGAGTTATTACTAATTCTTTAAAAAAAAGACAAAATCCTGTCACAAAGTTGGATAAATTGGTATACAGATTAAAAAACAAAATACAATGAACTGGATAACAAAATTTATTAAACCAAAGATTAAGTCGCTATTTAATAAAAAATCTTCAAAGACTGAGGATAATCTTTGGACAACATGTGAGTGCAAAAATTTAATTTACAAAGAAGATCTTCAATCTAATTTTAATTGCTGCCCAAAATGTGGCTCTCATCACAAATTATCCTGTGTTGAAAGATTTAAAACATTTTTTGATAACAAGGAATTTGAAATTTTAGAAACTCCTTTACCAAAAGACGATCCATTAAAATTTAAAGATAATAAAAGTTATTCAGATAGATTAAAAAAAGCAAGAAGCATTACCAGTCAAGATGATGCAGTTTTAATTGCAAAAGGAAAAGTTCAGAACATCGATATTATAGTAGGAGCTCAGGATTTTAGATTCATAGGTGGATCTTTTGGAGCAGCTTCAGGAGAAGCTTTTATAGCAGGAGTTCAACATGCAATAGAAAACAATATTCCATTTGTTTTTTTTAGTTGTAGTGGTGGACAAAGAATGATGGAATCTTCTATTGCTTTAATGCAAATGTCTAGAACTACATTGGCAGTTAACGAATTAAAAAAAAAGAATATTCCTTATATCGTAGTTTTAACTAATCCAACCACTGGAGGAGTAACTGCCTCTTGGGCAATGTTAGGAGATATTTTGATAGCGGAACCAAAAGCAACGATAGGATTTGCAGGACGAAGAGTAATACAAGATACGGTGAGGGAAACATTGCCAAATGAATTTCAAACTGCTGAATATGTTCAGGAGCATGGGGGTATAGATTTAGTTATAGAGAGAAAGTTCTTAAGTTCTACAATAGGAACTTTATTAAATGTTTTATTGAAAAAAGAGGAAACTCAAGCTAAAAAAGATTCATCAAATGTCTCAGTCGATCAATCTTTACAATCAGCTAGCTAGAAGTAAGCTCTTTAGTAAGACTGTTAACTTTGATCTTAAAAGAATAAAATTAATTCTAAAAAAATTAAATAATCCAGAAAAAAAACTTAAAAATGTTATTAATATTATTGGAAGTGATGGTAAATATTCCTTATTAACTTCTTTAAAATATCTTATAGAAGCAAACAATCAGAGTGCAGCCGCATATATTTCTCCAAGCATAAAAGATATAAGAGAACGATTTTGGATGGGAGATAAATTTTTAAATTATAGAGAAATAGAAAGATCGATTAAAATTATAGAAAAGCAAAAAATTAATTTAACTGTATTTGAGGCGCTTACTGTGATTTTTATTTTAAATGCTTCAAAAAAAAGAAATGAATATAATTTAATAGAAGCAGGCGCATTATTTGCAAAAGACTCAACTAACTTATTCGATTTTCCAAAACTCCAAGCTATAGTAAACATTAATAAACAACATTTAAATTTTCTAAAAAAGAAAACGCTCAATGAAGTTATTTTTCAAAAAGTCGGGTTTTTAAGCAACTTTACTAATATTTACATTGGTAAACAAAAACCAAAAGTTTTGAGAAAAATTAAAAGTATTCTCAAAAAAAATTTAAGCAAGATAGATTATTCAAGCTCTTGGAGATTAGAAAAATCTGGAAATAATTTTTTTTACAAGGATGATAGAGTTTCAATAAAATTGAACTCTAAATATATACATTCAAAAGGTTTGTTGGAAAATTTATGTTTAGCTATCAAGATTGCTTTAGATTTAAAAATTGATAAAAAAATAATATTAAAAACTATACCTAAAATAAAATTCCAGGCCAGATTAGAATATATAACTAAGGGAAAATTGGTAAAAAAAATTTCTAAAAATGAAAAGTTATTAATTGACGGTTGCCACTCAGAAGTAAGTGCGAAAAATTTAGCTAATTATCTAAAGACTTTAAAATTACCAATTTATGGTATTTGGGGTATGACAAAAAATAAAAACCCAAATCAGTTCATTAAACAATTTAAAGGAATTTTTGAAAAAATTTTTACTATATCTATAAAAAATGAAAAAGCATCTTTATCAGAAGACTTGCTATTTAAGATTGCAAAGAAAAATAAATACGACGTTGAAGTTTCTAAAAGCTTCGATGAAGCACTAAAAAAAATTAGTTCAAAAGAGAGAAAAATAATTTGTATATTTGGATCTCTTTATCTTTGTGGAAATATTTTAAACAAAAATTAAATATTTTCTTTAATCCAAGATATTATATTAGATTTAGTAGTTGCTCCAACTTTTGTAGCCTTTAATTCCCCGCCTTTAAATAACAGCATCGTCGGAATGCCCTTTATTCCATACTTTGTTGGCATATTGGGTTCTTGATCAATATTGTGTTTGGCTATAACTACTTGATCCTTCATTTCATTTGAAATTTCTTCAAGCGCTGGTCCTATTTGTTTACAAGGGCCACACCACTCAGCCCAAAAATCTACGACTGTTGGTTTGTTAGATTTTATTACTTCGTTGTCGAAATTTTCATCCGTGATTGCTTTTGTAGGCATATAACCTAATTAAGTGTTTTTAATTTAAAGTCAACTATGCAGAAGAGTAAATTTTTTCTAATTCTTCAACGTATGCGTTAATTTGTTCTAAAATGATTAACTTGTCTGGCTGGCCTTCTTTTTCAAACTTAGCTCTTAAAGTATCTATTTCTGAATAAGTTCTAGGAATCGTGTTCCATTTTTCATTATTTGTGCTCAGGAGTTTTTTAGCAAAATCTTTATGAATTAAATCAAAATCAGATTTATTTAATATCTCGGGCTTTTCCATATAAATTAGTTTTTTTCCAAAATATTTCAACCGATCATCTTTAAATTTTGAAATAATATTAAGTTTTTTTTCCCAATCAACATTATGAAATTCTGGCATAAGCTTATTATCTTCGGGAGTGGTAAATTTAGTATAAATACTTTCCTCATTGTATAAGTCTTCTTGTGATTTAGTTTGTTCCTTTTCCTCTATCTCAGATCTTTTAATGGTAATGACTTTCTCTGCAAACTCTTTGTTATTTTTTATCATTTTAGCTCTTATTTCTAATTTTTCTTTACCAATCATTTTATACTCATCGAATTTTTCTCCATAAGAAGGATTCATAATTATAGGATGCTTATTATGCCTCATGGTTCTTATAAATTTTGGTTGTTTTTTCATTGCGATGGTTAGTTCAGCTAACGGCATGTTTAAGTAGGGAGTCGGATCATGTTTTAAATCAAAACATAATGGCCACTGGTATTGAGGATGCTGACAAATGAAAGTTTGCATATACGGCCTGCTTTTTCCATAAAAATATTCATTGCTGCAAAAAAATAATTCGTTTTTTATTAATTCTAAGGATTGATTTTTATCCATAGTTAGTTTGCTAGCTTTCCAAACATTTGGGGCTTTTTTTAAAATTAATTTTGCAATTCCGATTGTAGCTAAAACATCCCCTATAGCACTGTGTGCATCGCCATGGTCTATCCCATTTAGGGGTGCCATTTGGTCCAATTTATAAACGTCGTTACCTTTTTCATTGACAGAATTTTTTAAAGTATTCGGATAATAAAGGTTTGCTGCACGAGCCAAACTCAAAATATCCCCTCTTGTGTTACCATTTGTACTAGTAATGTAGGGATACTCTAGAGTTTGGAAAAGAGTACACCTTAAAAATTCTTCATCAAATTCTATGCTGTTAAAACCAACATAAGTTGCTTTTCCCCATCTTTTTAATGTTTGAATAAATTGTCTTATCATTTCGTAATGAGAAAGATTAGATTTTTTTAACATTACAGGTGATGTTTTATTAACGATTAAGGCCATTGCTTCTGGAATAATTCCAGGACTTAATCTGCATCTTGCATCAAAACGGTCTAACTCATCTAAGTTATCATTAGTTAAAATGGCACCAATTTGAATAATTTGTCCCCAATACTTATTAGAAGAACTAGTCTCAAAATCGTAGAAAACAAAATTTGACATGGCTTTTTTACTTTAAAACTTTAATTTTTTCTGGATTTTCTTTAAAGGACTCTTTTACTTGTTCTGGATTTTTTATATTCCCAAGTGTGTTCATTATTGATCTCGCATCTCTTCCAAAACCATCAATTGCTGACATAGCTTGCTCTAATTTCTTTCTAAGATCTTTGATCCCTTCAAAATGTTTTTCAAATCTAGAGCTTATACTTCTTAGATCGTTATAAATTTGGGTTGCATGACGTTGCACTTTTAAAGACTGAAAGCCTAGGTAATATGATTGTAACAGAGCAGATAAAGTATTAGGACCAGAAATCGTTACTTTATATTTTGTCCTTAATTCTTGAAGCAAGAGTTCTTTTGTTTTTGGATCTCTATAACTTGAAAGTTCTGAAAATAATCCCTCTGTTGGTACATAAACTATAGCAAAATCTGTACTTTTAGGAGGTGCTATATATTTTGCATTTACTGATTTAGCTTTTAATCTAAAAGCAGCAGCTAAATCTTTTCTGGCTTCCGCTTGTAGATCTTTATCATTAGCGTTAAAAGCATCATCTATAGCTTTATATTTTTCTACAGGCCAGTGACTATCAATTGGAAGTAAAACATCTTGTAATTTAATTGCAAATTCAACTGTTTCAGAAGTTTCATCTTTCATTTTTGCGTTAGCGATAAATTGTGAGGATGGTAATAAATCTTTTAAAAGAGCACCCAATCCAAATTCTGCAAGTGTTCCGTAAGATTTTACACCACTTAAAATTCTACTAAAATTATCTTGACTTTTGTTTAGTTCACTAACTTGTTGGTTAAATACAGAAACTTTTTCATCAACTTTAGTAAGAGCTCCTGTCATATCTTTTGCAATTTCTTTGCTCATAGAGCCAAAAGATTGACTAAAAGAATTTTTTAATGAATTAACTTCATCTTTAAATATTTGCTCATTATTAGACTGTTCGGGCTGTTTACGTTTTAACAAAACTACTAAACCAACTAAATTGACCGCAAGAAGTATCAAAATTGCTAAAGTTATAATCGAATCCATATTACATTATATAACATTTAGTTATTTAGTGCTTTTTTATTTGCTAATGAACCACATGACGCATTAATATCTCTCCCTCTGCTTCTCCTAAATAAAGAGAGAAATCCAGCATCTTGAATAGTCTTAGAGAATTTATCTATATTTTTTTGACTTGCAGCCTTATAATCCTGATTAGAAAGTGGATTAAATTCAATTAAATTTAATTTTGATGGTACTTTTTTCATAATCTTAATAAGTTTTTTAGCATGTTCCTCAGATAAATTTTCCTCTAGGCAAATCCACTCAATAAAAATTGGTAATTTTGTTTTTTCATAATATTTTTTTAATTGTGGAATTAACGAGTCAATTGAATATTTATCGTTAATTGGCATTAACTCTGACCTATGTTTGGGAATAGAACTATGTAAACTCCATGCAAGATAAACATCTAATTCCTTTGCTGCCCACTCAATTGCATCTATATTATCTTTTTTAAGTCCAACACCAACAGTGCTTATAGTTATTCTTGTTCTACCATACTCTAATCCATCCTTATTCTTTGAATTATCTATTGCAATCTTTACATTATCTAAATTTAAAAAAGGAGAGCCCTCACCCATTAAAACTTGATTTGTTATTTTTTTTTGTGACGACCAATCATCTATATAATCCTTACATAGAATGATTTGTGAAATAATTTCACTAGGTGTTAGATTTCTAACTAATTTTTTTGAAATTTGGGCTGTTGCACAAAATTTACACGAAAGATAACAACCAACTGAGACTGATAAACATATTGTATATCTACTATGGGATTTATCTGGAATAAGAACTGTTTCAACATTTCTTTTATCTTTAAGTTCTAAAAGAAATTTTATAGTTCCATCTTTAGACTTTTGAATATCTACAATTTTTGGTTTTTCTAAACTTGTTAGATGTTCAATCTTCTTTTTAAGATCAGCGCTAAATGTGGTAAGTTCATTGAAACTTTTAATATTTTTTTTATAAACAGCATTGAAAAGTTGTTGTGATCTCATCTTAGCCTTTTTGGGATCAACCCCGATACTTTCAACTAAAAATGCTTTTAGCTGATCAAAATTTAAATCATAAAAATTTTGCTTTTGTTTCATCTATGAGATTATTAGAGATTTGAGAGGGGTTTTAAAACCCCTCTCTATAAAGATTAAAGATTATTTTTATCAGTTTTCAAATGCCTTAGTACTTTTCCGGCATTTTTACCTTCCTTAATCAAATAACCGCTTGTTCCATTGGCGTTTGCCTTTGGAGCTTCAACAGATTTATTAAGTTGCTGAGTAAGTTTAACCTCTGACTTTTTTCGGCTGAACTCACCAAGCAAACGTGAAAATCTATCCATCACATCTCCTTTCTTTCAACCTACTTTGTAACTCTTTATAGAGTCCTGCATGTAGATGCAGAGTCTTTTTTTCCATGACATATGGATAATCAAACTTTATTATAAGAATTACAATTGTCAATGGATAATAAACTATTAGGTGTGATCATTATAGGTTTTGGGCTCTTAGCTCTTTTTAGCGAGCAAGAGTATTCTTGGATTATTTCTGCTTTAGCAGTTGGGATAGGCACTGGACTTGTAATTCTAAAACCTAAAAAGGATAATGTAGAAAAATAGGATGAAGAAAAGAATATTTATTGTTTACGGCCATCACAATACAAAAAAATGCTTTAATCAAGAAATCAGAGATACATTTTGTTCAGAAGCAAAAAAACTTGGTCACGAAATTGATTTAATAAATTTACATGATGAGAAACCTTTACCTTTTTACAATGGATCTGAACCGAGTGAACAAATTTTGAATTACAGAAAAAGATTAGAAAAAAGTGATGTTCTGTTTATGATATCGCCTTGTTACAATCTACGAGCAACTGCAATTTTGGAAAATTTTATTGACCTAGTTCTTGCCCCTAAGTGGTTTTTTTCTTTTAAAAGAATTGTTGGAAATTGGGGATACCCTGTAGCTGGAGCGATGAAAGGTCGCCAGGCGATTATGTCGATGAGCTACGGGGGTAACTGGTTTAGTATACAAACTTGGTTTCAAAATATTCCTTTTAGAAGGATAAAAGCTGGAGTTCTTAAACTTGGTGGTATGAGAACAAACTACATAAGATTTTACGAAGTACTGCCCGGAATGTCACGAGAAAAATTTGAGCAACATATGAATAAAGTCAGAAAATTAGCTCGGCAATTATAATCATGTCTAAAAGATATTCAGGTAAAAGTCAAAAAGACAGAAACTTTTTGAAAAAAGCTAAACTTAGTCTTAAAGAAAAAAGAAAATTGAGAAGAGAAAAGAGAAATAAATAATGTGTGGAAGATACGCGGTTAAAAAATCAACTTTATTAGTTGCTAATAGTTTAGTAAAAAAAAACATAAATGTTGACTTAGAGCAGGATAATTTTAACTGTTCACCTGGCGGAAAATATCCGGTGATAAAGTCGGCTACTAATGGCAAATATTTAGAAATGACAACTTGGGGACTTAAATTCTCTTGGGCAAAAGAAGATTTTAGACCTCTTCATAATGCAAGGTTAGAGGGAATAGATACAAAAGTAAGTTTTAAAAGATTAATCGTTAATTCTAGGGCCATCATTCCATGTTCGGGTTACTACGAATGGAAAAAGACTGAAAATAAAAAAGTTCCCTATTATTTTACCAAAATTGATGATCAAGATATTTTTTTAGCGGGTATTCATGATAACGGACAGTTTTGTGTGATTACTCGGGATGCTGAGTCAACAAATTCTGAAATACATCACCGACAACCTGTTATAATTCAAAAATCTCAAATCAATAATTACTTTAATTTAAATAATAATGCAGTTGAATTTTTAAATAACATAAGCCCACCAAAATTAAAATTTTATGAAATATCGACAGATGTAAATAATCCTGCTAAAAATGATCCATCAATAATTAATCCGATAAAGTAAATGACTAATTTTTCTATATCTCCAGGTAAAAATAACGTCGGAGCTTATATTAATAATTTAGATCTAAATAATCTTAAAAAAGATCAAATTAATCAGATTAAAGATATTCTTAATATGTACGGAGTCGTTTTTTTTAAAAAAAAAAATTTGAACTCTGAAATGTACCAAAACTTTGCAAAATCTTTGGGTCAATTAGTTGAGTATCCAAGATTAAAAGGTTTAGAAAATTATCCATTTATAAATGTCTTGGAAAGAAAACCAACTGACAAAAGTGTTGCTTTTGGTGGATCTTTTTTACATCAGGATACCTCCTATTTAGATAAGGATAGACCAAGATACACGATGTTGATGAGTATTGAGGTTCCTGATGACCAAGGAAATACTATCTTCTCCTCGGGTTTTAACTCATACAATAAATTGCCCGAGCAAATAAAAGAAAAAATTAAAAATGCAAAAGGTATTTTTTCATCTGCTGGTCCAATTTCAAAAACTCGTAGAGAATTAGAGTCACGCTCTGGAATTAAGTCTGCTCAAATAATGGAGGCTGAACATTCAATTGTTCATGAGGTTGATGGACAGAAATCCTTATATGTTTCTCCTGGGCATCTTATGAAAATAAAGATTAATGAAAAAGAAAGTGAAGAGATAAAAAAATATTTAATAGATCATGTTAATAAAGATGAATTTATATTTTCTTATAAGTGGGATAAAGGAGATGTGGTGGTTTGGGACAATTTAAGTGTTATGCATAAAGCTAGTGAGGTTAAAAACTGCACACGGATTATGCATCGTATCACGATTAAATAAATTTACTTTTTAAGAATAGTTAAGTGACCCATTTTTCTTTTATCTTTAATTTCTTTTTTTCCATAATCAAAAAAGAACTCTTCATCTTTGAAAGATTTATTTTTATATTCTTCTATTTCAAATCCTAAAATATTATTCATTTCAGCGTTAGATATTTTCTTTACATCCTTTTTTTTTAGTCCAATGACAGCTCTTATATGGTTTTCAAACTGACTAACATTGAATGCATTTATTGTAAGATGACCTGAATTATGAACTCTAGGAGCTATCTCATTTACTAAAAGATTTTCATTTTGGTCTAAAAAATATTCTACACACATTGTTCCAACATAGTCTAATTTATCCGCGATTAATTTTGCAAAATCTTGGGCTTTTTTAAAAGTATTTTGACTTATATCGGCTGGTATTTTAGAAAATTTTAATATTTGGTCTTTATGAATATTTTCAATAGGTTCGTAAATATAATTTTCACCCTTTTTATATCGAGTGATAACTACTGAAATTTCTTTTTTTAAATTAACCCTCTTCTCCAAAATGTAATCTGCTGTGAAGCACCAATCTTTTTTTACATCAGATAATGAATTAAGAACAAATTGCCCATGACCATCATAACCTAAAGTATTGGTTTTTAAAATACCTGGTAATAAATTAATATTTTTTTCTATATCATCTGCAGATTTGATAAAAGCCCACTCTGTAGTTTTAATACCTAGATTATTTACAAATTCTTTCTCTAATTTTCTGTTTTGAATAATCTTATTTATTTCTGGTTTAGGTAGTACTTTTTTTTCTTTGTTAATCATAATTAAAATATCTACAGGGATATTTTCAAATTCAAAAGTTACAAGATCTACAAGATCTATAAATTTCTTAATTTTTTCTTTGTTATCGTACTTAGAATATATAAAATCATCTGCATATTTTTGAGCAGGTCCATCTTTATCATCTGAGACAACAACTGTTTTAATATTTAGTTTTTTAGCTGCTTGACATAACAAAGACCCCAATTGACCAGAACCAATGATTCCTAAAGTAGCATAAGACATTAATTTTTATTTAGGTTTTTTTTTAATTGACCTTGTTTGTGATCGTTTCCATTTTTCAAGATTAGATCTAATTTTAAAATCAAATGTTCCAATAATTGAGGCTGCATATAATCCAGCATTAAAAGACCCGTTAATTGCCATAGTAGCTGTTGGACAGCCTCTAGGCATTTGAACTATTGATAACAAGCTATCTAAGCCTTTTAAATTTTTACTTTCAATTGGAACACCAACTACTGGAATAGTTGCTAATGATGAAACCATTCCTGGCAAATGAGCAGCTCCTCCCGCCCCTGCAATAATAACTGCAAAACCTTTTTTTGCAGCGTTCTCTGCAAATTCAAACATCCGTTTAGGAGTCCTATGAGCAGAAACAGTCAAAACCTCGTAATTAATTTTTAACAGCTTCAAAATTTTTTCTGCATCTTTCATAACAGGATAGTCTGATTGTGACCCCATTATGATCGCTACTTTATTATTTTTTTTATTGAGTTTCACAGAACAATTTAACAATTATTTGAATAAAAACAATAGAGTTTTGTTTTCTTTTTTTTGACTAATTTATGCCAATCAAAACACAGATTTTTAATACATATTATTAATATGAAAACATTATCTATTTTATCTTTGTTACTTTTGTTAACCAATTGCGCTGGTAGCAACATGGCTGGAAGCACAATTAAGTTTGGAGCTCGTTGTACGGCGTCAGATGAAAAACAACTGCAAGAGAAATCTTATGTATGGTTTGTTAGTAAAGAAGCAGTGAAGGATTTCGACAAAAGAATAAATAAAGCCAACTGTTTAAATAGCTAAATTAATTCTTAATTTTTTGTTATTTATGATAATAAGGGGTTTATGTATAGACCCCTTATTATTTATTGTATAATCTCATCTTTCTTTATCTCGAATTTATTAGCTATGGATCAAAAGCCCTATCATCATATTTACAAAGACGGAAAGCTTTTTGCTTTTAGAAATTTAGAGGGTGGTCCCAAAAGAGACCCAAATTTTAAGTGGAATTGGAAAGTTTTTAGAGAAGAAAAAAAGAAACTTGAAATTAATTACCCTCCGGAACATGTAATTAATAAACAAACAGTTTTAAAAAATCTACAAAAACATAAATCAGACTCGTATGTTATGTGGCTTGATCATGCCAGTTTTTTAATTAAGCTTGGCGAAACAACAATTATTACCGATCCAGTTTTTGAAAATAATTATGGCCCTCTTTGGTTTGGTCCTAAGAAGTATGTTGAGTCTCCTTTAACTCTTAAACAACTTCCTAAAATAGACGTATTTCTAGGATCACATAATCATTATGATCATTTTTCAGTTCGAACGATAAAGAATTTTCCTTATAAAAAAACTAAAGTTCTTGTACCTCTAAAACTTGGAAAGTATTTTACAAAAAATGGATACAAAAAAGAAAATGTCAAAGAAATGGATTGGTTTGATAAAATTAAAATTAATGATGAAATATCTATAACAATGCTTCCAGCTCAACATTGGAGTAAACGTTGGATTTGGGGAGATGGAAATACAAATAGAAGTCTTTGGGGAAGTTTTTTAATTGAATACAAAAATAAAAAAATTTTTTTCGCATGTGACACGGGGCCAGCTCCCTTTTATAAAGAATTAGGAAAAAAATTCGGTCCAATTGACTTAGCTTTTGGAAATATTGGTGCCTACAATTTTTACCCGATAATTCCGATTAAAGATAGGTCAGTTTTCCATACAAATCCTGAGGAGTTATTGTCTTTAATGAAAGATCTGAAAGTAAAAAAAGTTGTAGGTATGCATTGGGGAACAGCTATCTTGAGTTTGGAACCTATTTGGGAACCGCCAATAAGGTTTAAAGCTAATGCTGAAAAATTTGGATATAAAAAAGAAGAAGCAATTATATTTAAGATTGGTGAGATTAAAAAATTAGATAATCTAATTAACTAGCTTTTCTTTTATTTCTCTCTCTATCTAAAAGTTTTGTTAAAGCGTCAACCATAATGTCTGATGCTTTAAAAATTTCAGAAGATTTAAATTCATAAGACATGTTTTTTTCAGGGTTTGTTTTATCTTCAATTACTATTCCCTCATTCGGCGAATTATCTTTTATGTAAATAAGAATAAGCCATTCTTCATCCGGTACATCATCCCATTTAATGAAAATTTCTCCTGTTTCAAAACGTTTATCTATTACTCTCATAATGCTTAAATATTTTGGAATATATTTTTTGTTAATTTGAAAACATAAACTATGA
>CACHLD010000012.1 GCA_902580565.1 uncultured Pelagibacteraceae bacterium
ACTGAAAACCATTCTATAAAATCAAGTAATTTTTTATCTAATGAGTAATTATCAATTTTCTTAATAATATTTTTAATTTTAATCTTTTCTGGCTCATTATAAGTATTTTTCCATACTACACCAAATTCTTTTCTCAAACCAAAAGGAATTTCTACCAAATCTCCAACATTAATTTTAATTTTATTGGAATTGTAGGTGAAAGGAAAATTAAAAACTTTTGGCAACAAAACTTGTACCTTCATAACTAGATAGTAATTTAAATTATTTAAATTAAAAATGAATTGGTCTTTTATCAACAGCCAATGCTGCTTCTTTTATCGCTTCAGTGTGAGTAGGATGCGCATGGCATGTACGAGCAATATCTTCAGAACTTGCCCCAAATTCCATAGCTAATGCCATTTCAGCAATCATATCGCCACAATGCGGTCCAATAATATGCACGCCTAAGACTTTGTCGGTACTACTGTCTGCTAGAATTTTTACAAAACCCTCGGTTTCATTATTTACTTTTGCTCTAGAATTGGCGAGAAACGGAAACTTGCCGACTTTATAAGATTTATTTTCTAATTTAAGCTGCTCTTCAGTTTTTCCTACAGTTGCAACTTCGGGAGATGTATATATAACGCCTGGAATTATATTATAGTTAACATGTCCGGCTTGTCCTGCTAAAATCTCAGCTACCGCTATTCCTTCTTCTTCTGCTTTATGTGCAAGCATTGGTCCTTTAATTACATCTCCAATAGCGTATATATTTTTTATTGAAGTTTGAAGTTTATTATTAACTTCTATTCTACCTTTATCATCTTTTTTAATACCTACTTTGGTTAAATTCAAACCCTCAGTGTAGGGAGATCGCCCAACTGATACTAAAACTTTGTCAGCCTCAATTTTTTCTTTTTTGAGAGTTTTATTCTCAGTAAACTCTACTTCAACAAATTTAATAAGATCTTTTATTTTTGTAACTTTAGAATTCAATCTAAATTTCATGCCCTGCTTAGTTAAGATTTTTTGAAACTCTTTGGATACTTCTCGATCCATACCTGGAGTAATATGATCTAAATATTCTATAACTGTTACTTCTGAACCTAGCCTCGACCAAACTGATCCCATTTCAAGACCTATATAGCCTCCACCAATTATTACTAATTTTTTTGGAACTTCATTAAGAGAAAGCGCTCCAGAAGAGGAGATTATGTTTTTTTCATTTATTTCTATACCTGGCAAAGAAGCTACGTCTGAGCCTGTTGCAATTACTATATTCTTTGCTTTATAACTCTCTTTTTTATTATCGTTATATACAACCACATCATTTTTAGAGAAAAGAACTCCTTTGCCTTTGATGTAGGTAACCTTGTTTTTTTTAAATAAAAATTCTACTCCTTTTGTTAGTACCTGAACAGATTTATTTTTATTAGCCATCATTTTGCTTATGTTTAGTTTGATATCACTTATCTCGATTCCTTGATTATTAAAATCTTTTTTAGCTTTATGGAAATTTTCAGATAAATTTAATAAACTTTTTGATGGAATACATCCTATATTTAGACAAGTTCCACCTAAGGCACCTCTTGACTCGATGCACGCTGTTTTAAGGCCTAACTGAGCTGCTCTTATTGAGCAAACATAGCCCCCCGGGCCTCCACCAATTACGATTAAATCAAAATTTTTTTCCATTACTAAATATTTAGAAAAAGCCTCTGAGGTTGCTCTAGCGACTCTTTAATAATCTTTAAAAAAGATACAGCTTCTTTTCCATCAATAATCCTATGATCGTAAGATAAAGCTAAATACATTACCGGCCTTACTTCAATGTTTCCATCTACTACGACTGGTCTTTCGATAATGTTGTGCATTCCTAAAACTGCTGACTGTGGTGGATTTAAAATTGGAGTTGATAACATCGAACCGTATATTCCACCGTTGGTAATAGTAAAAGTCCCACCTTGAAGATCATCAATTGTAATTTTTCCTTCTCTAGCTTTTTCTCCAAACATTACAACATTTTTTTCGATATCTGCAAACGACATCTCATCTGTTCCTCTAATTACTGGTACGACTAAACCTCTATCAGTTCCGACAGCAATGCTAATATTATAGTAATTTTTATAAATTATTTCTTCACCTTGTATTTCTGCATTAATAGCAGGGAAATTTTTTAAACCTATAACACAAGCTTTTACAAAAAAAGACATAAAACCAAGTTTTACTCCATACCTCTTTTGAAATTCCTCTTTATGTTTTTTTCTCATTGAAATTACTTCTGTCATATCTACTTCATTAAATGTAGTAAGCATTGCTGCATTTTCTTGGGCTTCCTTTAATCTTTTTGCAATAGTTAACCTTAGCCTTGTCATCTTAATTCTTTCCTCTGGACCATGTTTAATTTTTCTTTCTGAAGGTGATGGCTTAGAACCCATTAAACTCATTATGTCTTCTTTTAAAATTACTCCATGTTTGCCAGTTCCTTGAATTTTTTTTGGATCCAATCTAGTTTCGGCAACCATCTTTCTTGCAGCAGGTGAGAAAATTACCTCGGGATCCTTAACTTTTTCCAATTTTGTCTTATTTGTTTCTACCGCATTATCTAATATCAAAGTGTCTTCCTCTAAAATTAAAGGTGAAGTATCTTTTTTACCATTTTTAATTGGTTTAGGTTTTGCTTGGTTAGGCTTTGTAACTACCTTTTCTTTGATAACTCTAGTTTCTTTTTTAGGCGGAGAGTAAGACTTAATCTCACTAACTTTCTCTTTGGCTTCTTTCGCTGAACCATTAATCATACCTAGTAATGCTCCAACATTTACTGTCTCACCTTCATTTACCGCTATTTGTTCCAAAACTCCGTTAGACGGTGCAGGAACTTCTACATTCACTTTATCTGTTTCTAGTTCAACTACTGGTTCATCTGCAGAAACTTTTTCACCCTGGCTTTTAAGCCATTTTGAAACAGTGGCTTCTGTAACTGACTCACCTAGAGTTGGAACTATTATTTTATCTGACATTTACCTTTTTATTATCTTTTCTAATATTTCTTTTTGTTGTGCAAGATGTTTATTTAGATTTCCAGTCGCAGTTGAAGAAGAGGCCTTTCTACCCACATATTTTACCTTATCTTTTGTAAAGTATATTATTTCAAGGGTTCTATCTATGTAGTTTCTAACAGTATTCCATGCTCCCATATTTTTTGGTTCCTCTTGACACCAAATAAATTCTGCTTTTTCATATTTTTTAAGTAAATTAGCAAGTGTTTTTGCTGGAAATGGATATAATTGTTCTATTCGAATAAAAACAACATTATCTTTTCTTTCTTTTTCTCTGGCATCAATAAGATCGTAATAAATTTTCCCTGAACACATTACAACTTTTCTCACGTCAATATCTTTAGATAATTCAATTAACCCATTTTTTTTATTATAAGCGTCATCCTCTAGCACTCTATGGAATGTATTTTTTGCAGAAAATTGATCTAACGATGAAATACATCTTTTATATCTCAAAAGAGATTTAGGTGTCATTACTATCAATGGTTTTCTAAAGTCTCTATGCATTTGTCTTCTTAAAACATGAAAGTAATTCGATGGAGTAGTACAATTAACAACTTGAATATTTTCTCCTGCACACATTTGGAGAAATCTCTCAAGTCTTGCAGATGAGTGCTCAGGGCCTTGTCCTTCATAACCATGAGGTAATAGAAGAACTAATCCACTGGCTCTACCCCATTTTGACTCTCCGGAAGTTATAAATTGGTCAATAATTATTTGTCCTCCGTTCGCAAAGTCTCCGAATTGTGCTTCCCATAAAACTAAAGTTTCAGGCTCAGACAAAGAATATCCAAATTCAAATCCCAACACTGCTAATTCAGATAATAAACTATCAATTATTTCAAATTTCTTTTGTTTAGGATCAATATTATTTAAAGGAATATATCTATCATGATTGTCTTGATTTCTTAAAACCGCATGTCTTTGACTAAAAGTTCCTCTTCCGGAGTCTTGTCCAGAAAGTCTTACAGAAAAACCTTCTATTAAAAGAGTTCCAAATGCCAAGCTTTCAGCTGTAGACCAATCAATAGGCATATTTTTATCAAAAACTTTGTACCTCATGTCAAAAATTTTTTTAATTGTTTTATGTGCAATCAGATCTTTAGGTATTGTTGAAATTTTTTTTCCTACTTTTAATAAAAGTTCTTTTTTAACACCACTTTTTCCTTTTTTATCTTTTCCCAACCCAGGTTTAAATCTTGACCATGCCCCTTCAAACCATTTTAATTCCGGCTTATATGTTTTGGACAATTCTAATTCTTTCTCTAAAAATTTTTTAAATTTTTCCTTTTGTATGTCGATTTCATTTGAAGAACTCAAACCTTCATCACTTAATTTTTTGCCATAGATTTTAAGAGTAGTCGGATGAGTTTTAATTTTTTTATACATTATTGGTTGAGTGAAAGATGGCTCATCACCCTCATTGTGACCAAATCTTCTATAACAAACCATATCTATTACTACGTCTCTATTAAATTTTTGACGATATTCTGTAGCGATTTTTGCGCAGTGTACAACTGACTCTGGATCATCTGCATTAACATGAAATATTGGAGCTTGAGCTATCTTTGCAACGTCAGAAGGATACGGTGATGACCGGGCGAACCTCGGAGCAGTAGTAAAACCAATTTGATTATTTACTATAATATGTATAGTTCCTCCGATATTATGTCCTGGCAATCCTGACATGGCAAAACATTCTGCTACAATTCCTTGTCCTGCAAAAGCCGCGTCTCCATGCATTAAAACTGGTATAACTTTTTTTCTTTCTTTATCATTATGAAAAAATTGTTTAGCTCGAACTTGACCTAAAACTACTGGATTTACGGCCTCTAGATGTGAAGGATTATCAGTTAAACTTATATGTACAGAATTTCCATCAAACTCTCTGTTTGAAGATGCGCCTAAATGATATTTTACATCTCCGCCAATTTCTTGATTTGTACTTTTTCCAAAAAATTCACTAAATATTGCCTTAAAGGGTTTACCCATGACATTAGCTAAAACATTCAGCCTTCCTCTGTGTGGCATTCCAATTTTAATTTCTTTAGCACCAAGATTTCCACCTCGTTTAATAATTTGTTCTAAGGCGGGTATCAAAGACTCACCTCCATCTAATCCAAATCTTTTAGTCCCAACAAATTTTACCCCTAAATATTTTTCAAAACCTTCTGCTTCAATTATTTTATTTAAAATTGCTTTTTTACCATTTTCGGTAAATTTTATATCTTTCTCTGGTCCTTCGATTCTATTTCTTATCCACGTCTTTTCTTCTGGATCTCCCATATGCATAAATTCATAACCTATATTTGAACAATATGTTTTCTTTAAAATTTTTAATATTTCATTTAAATTTCCATATTGAATTCCTAAAACTCCATCTAAAAAAATCTTTCTTTCATAATCTTTAAGTGTAAAACCATAAGTCTCAGGTTTTAGCTCAGGATGCTCCTCTTTTTTCATTAACGATAATGGATCTAGAGATGCAATAAGATGACCTCTTATCCTATAAGCTCTTATAAGCATGATAGCCCTAACAGAGTCCTGAGTTGCTTGTTTCACAGAACTTAAGTCAATATCTGATTTTAAATTTTTCTCAGAAGACTTATCATTTTCTTGTAAAGTTATTCTTTTAGTTTTTTTTTCAGGAGACCAGCTAGGACCTTTAAGATCTTCATAAACTAATCTTTGTTCATCACTAAGGCCTTCAAAAAAGAGTTTCCAACTTTTCGGGAGCGATTCTGGGTCTGACAAAAAATCAGCATAGAATTGATTTATAAACTCTGTATTGCTTCCCGCAAGAAAAGATGTTTTTTTATATGTAGTATTATTTTTTGATGACGACATTTACAGTTATTTTAACACAAATTACAAATATTCAACCATTAAGTTTTTGCAGAAGTGTTTTGCCTATATCTGCTGGAGACTCTGAAATTATAATTCCTGCAGATTTCATTACCTCTATCTTGTCCTCAGCACCACCTTTTCCACCAGATATTATCGCACCCGCATGACCCATTCTTCTTCCTGGTGGGGCAGTTAAACCAGCTATGAAGCCTACCATAGGTTTTTTTACTTTCTCTTTTTTTAGAAATTCCGCTGCTTCTTCCTCTGCAGTGCCTCCTATTTCTCCTATCATTACAATTGATTGAGTATCTTTATCTTTGAGAAATAATTCTAAACAATCGATAAAATTTGTTCCATTTATCGGATCACCACCTATGCCTATACATGTAGACTGTCCTATGCCATTAATTGATGTTTGAGCGACTGCTTCATAAGTTAATGTGCCTGATCTTGAAACAATCCCAACTGTTCCTTTTTTATGAATATTACCTGGCATTATTCCAATTTTACATTCATTAGGTGTAATTATTCCAGGACAATTAGGACCGATCAATCTAGATTTGCTTTTTTTTAACTTATTTTTTACTTTAATCATATCAATTACTGGAATGCCTTCAGTGATACATACTATTAATTCCATCTTAGCTTCTATAGCTTCAATCATTGCAGCGGCGGCGAATTTTGGCGGAACATAGATCATTGTAGCATTTGCGCTAGTTTTTTTTTTCGCTTCTTCTACAGTATCAAAAACTGGAAGATTTAGGTGTAATTGCCCTCCTTTTTTTGGAGTAACTCCTCCAACTAGTTGTGTACCATATTTAATTGCCTGTTCTGAGTGAAAAGTTCCGTGCTTACCAGTAAACCCTTGACAGATTACTTTTGTATTCTTGTCTACTAATATTGACATCTACTTTATCGCCTCTACAATTTTTTTTGCTGCATCATTTAGGTCAGAAGCAGACAATATTTTTAAATTTGACTTATCTAAAATTTCTTTACCCTCTTTATAATTAGTTCCAGCAAGTCTAACTACTAGCGGGACTGAAAGCTTTATTTCTTTTGCAGCTTCAACTACCCCTTGAGCGAGAACATCGCAACGCATTATCCCTCCAAAAATATTTATTAAAATTCCTCTAACATTCTTATCTGATAGAATTAGTTTGAATGCTTCAGCTACTTTTTCTTTAGAAGCACCTCCACCTACGTCTAAAAAATTTGCAGGTTCTTGACCATATAACTTTATTATATCCATAGTAGCCATTGCTAGTCCTGCTCCATTTACCATACAACCAATCGAACCATTTAACTTTATATAAGCAAGATCGTATTTACTTGCTGCGATTTCTGTTGGATCTTCCTCGTTTAAATCTCTTAATTCTAAAATTTCAGGACGCCTGTACATAGCGTTGTCATCAAAATTCATTTTAGCGTCAAGACAAATTAAGTTACCATCTTTAGTGATTATAAGTGGATTAATTTCAATCAAAGATGCATCTTTTTCGATTAAAATTTTATAAATTGCATTTACAATTTTGTAAGCATCCTTTTTTTGTTTTTCATTAAAATTAAAAGGCGAGATTACTTTATCTATATCTTCTGCTTGCATTTCATTTTTAAGGTCTAATTTGACTGTGTTTATTTTTCCTGGTTGTGACTTTGCTACTTGCTCAATATCCATACCTCCTTCTGTACTACTTATAAATGCAATTTTTGAAGTCTCTCTATCTATTAAGCATGATAAGTAAAGTTCTTTTTCAATTTCAGAGGCTTCTTCTATATATAATGTTTTTACTTCTTTTCCTTCGGGTCCGGTTTGATGAGTCTTTAAAACTTTCCCTATCATTTTATTAGCTTCTTTCTCTAATTCTTTTATATCTTTTATTAATTTTACTCCTCCTGCTTTTCCACGTCCGCCAGCATGTATTTGTGCTTTTAAAACATATTCTTTTTTCTTTAGGTTTGATATTTTTAATTTTATTTCGCTATGATTATTTATGACTATTCCATTCGAAACTGGGGCCCCATACTTTCTAAGAATTTCTTTTGATTGATATTCGTGGATATTCATATTGTTGAATGATGATTAATATATGAAAATTTTATAATTCTCAAATATCTTTTTTTTGAATGAAAACAATATCAGATACGTTGTGTCCCTCCAATCTCATGCTTCCTTTTTCTATATATATGTTTTTAATATTAGATTTCAGATAATCTTTGTCCTTATCATCTAAATATGGACTTTGAAAATCTTGCTTGTTAATTAACTTTTCTAAAATTAGTAATGGCGTCATTATTTCAGAATTTGGATTTAAATTTGGAAAAGCTTTGAACTGATCAATGTCTTCTATAACATAAAATCCATTAGCTTTTACTTTTTTAAATAATATAGGAAAAGTTTGAATTATATCTTTAAGATTATGACTTGCATCATCAATAATGATGTCAAAATCTCTATCTTTGTAATAATTTGCAAAATTTTTTAATATTGATTTTGATGATACGTCTATAAAAATTTCCTCAATCCTTCTCGAAAAATATTTCATTTGTAATGGATTAATATTTGCTCCTACCAGACTTGCAAAGGGGAAATAAAAAAAGAAACTTGCTAACCCTTTACCCTCATGTGATCCAATTTCCAAAAGATTTATTTTTTCATTTTTAAATCTCTTAAAGTATTTTTCGTAAAATGGTGAATAATTATGAGAGTTAATTATTTGTCCATCGTTCATTTTAAAAGTTTTTCCCTTATCAGTATTAAAATATATAAAAAGGTAGTCTAAACTTTTTTCAAATAAGTCTCGATTGTAATATTTATCTAAATTTTTAAAGTTTTTTGAAAAAAGTTTTTTAATTAAATTTAACAAAACCTTTAAAATTAAATTAAATATTTTTCTTAAAAAAGAAAAATATTTTTTTTTTTCAATTTCTCTTTTGAGTAAATTTTGATAAGAAAATAAAATATTTTTTACTTTCATCAATTAAAGTTACAAATTAGGATCAATTTTTTTTGCAGCATTAAAAAGTTCTGTTACTGATTTAACAGAATCGTTAAAATTTTTTTTTTCTAAATCACTTAACTTAATTTCTACGACCTTCTCAACTCCTTTTGAACCAATAACGACTGGCACACCAGCATATATATCTTTAAAACCATATTCCCCGTTCAGGTATGCAGCGCAAGGGAGTTGTTTCTTTAAATCATTTAAATAACTTTCGGCCATCTCAACTCCTGAAGCTGCAGGAGCATAAAAAGCGGAGCCTTTTTCTAAGAATTTCACAATTTCTGCTCCTCCCTTTTTTGTTCTTTCAACAATTTTATCTAATTTTTCAATCGAAATTTTATTCTCCGAAACTAATTTCTTTATTTCTTTGCCATCAATAAAAGTTGAGTCAAGCATTGGAACCATGCTGTCACCATGACCTCCTAGCACAAATGATTTAATTTTATTAACTGGAATTTTAAGCTCTTCTGATAAAAAATAAATGAATCTTGATGAATCTAATATTCCAGCCATACCCACAACTTTATTTTTGGGTAACCCGGAATATTTTTGTAAAGCCATGACTATCACATCTAGTGGATTTGTGATGCAGATTACGAAGGCATTAGGTGATGTATTTTTTATTCCGTCAGCTACTTGTTTGATTATTTTTAAATTAATTTCTAGTAGATCGTCTCTTGTCATTCCTGGCTTTCTTGGCACACCAGCTGTTATTATAATTACATCTGAGTCTTTTGTATCTTCATAATTATCAGTGCCTGACAAACTTACTTCAAAATTATTAACAGGTGATGACTGTGCAATATCCAATGCCTTTCCTTTAGCTAAACCTGATGCTACGTCAAATAGAACTACATCTGCTAGATTTTTAAGTGCAATTAAATGTGCTAAAGTTCCACCAATTTGACCAGCTCCGATTAAAGTAATTTTTTTTTTCATTTTCTTCTATTCTTATTTCATTGTTGGCATGACAAATTCTGGATCTGATCTTAATCCCGAAGGCCATCTGGATGTAATTGTTTTTAATTTTGTATAAAATCTTACACCTTCTGGTCCGTGCATATGTTGATCTCCAAATAATGATCTTTTCCATCCACCAAAACTATGAAAAGCCATAGGCACAGGTATTGGAATATTTATACCAACCATTCCAATCTTGGCTTTACTTGAAAAAGTTCTTCCTGAGTCACCATCTCTCGTAAAAATACTGACTCCATTTCCGAACTCATGGTCATTAACCAAAGTTAAAGCTTCATTGAAATCTTTAGCTCGTACAACAGAAAGAACTGGTCCAAATATTTCCTCTTTGTATATTCTCATTTTAGAAGTTACGTGATCAAACAAACATCCCCCCATATAATATCCATTCTCATATCCTTGAAGTTTTAAATTTCGACCGTCGACTATCAATTTTGCACCTTCTTTTTCACCTATATCTACATAACTTTTTACTTTAGATAAATGTTCCTTAGTTACGAGGGGACCCATCTCAGATTTTTTATCCATTCCTGGACCTACTTTTAAAGTTTCGACTTTTTTTGCTAAATTTTTTACTAGCTTATCTCCAACACTGCCAACAGCCACCGCTACAGACTGAGCCATACATCTTTCTCCGGCTGAGCCATAAGCGGCTCCCATAAGTCCATTAACTGCTTGATCTAAATCACAATCGGGCATAACAACACAATGATTTTTTGCACCTCCTAATGCTTGAACTCTTTTTTCATTTTTTGCGCAATTTTCATAAATATATTTAGCTATTGGTGTTGATCCTACAAAACTTATGGCTGCTACATCTTTATTATTTATTAAAGCATCTACAGCTTCCTTATCTCCATTAACAACATTTAATACTCCATCAGGCAAGCCAGCTTGAGTTAAAAGTTCAGCTAATTTAATTGAACAAGATGGATCTTTTTCAGAAGGTTTTAAAACAAAGGTATTTCCACAAGCAATTGCCATTGGGAACATCCACATTGGCACCATAGCAGGAAAATTAAAAGGGGTAATTCCCGCACAAACTCCTAGAGGTTGCCTTATAGACCAACTGTCAACATTTGATCCAACATTTTCAGTAAATTCTCCTTTTAACATTTGAGGTATCCCACAAGCATATTCTACTACTTCTAATCCTCTGATAAGTGAACCTTTAGCATCTTCATAAACTTTACCATGTTCTGATACAATTATTTTTGTAAGTTCATCTGAATTTTTTTCTATTAGTTCTTTAAATTTAAACATAATTCTGGACCTTTGAAGTGGAGGAGTATTGGCCCAAACCTCAAATGCTCTTTTTGCTTTTGCAACTGTTGCATTAACATCATTAGTAGAAGCTAACTTTACTTGAGCACTTTGTTCTCCAGTTGCTGGATTGAAAACTTTACCTAATCTTTTAGAGTCTCCACTAAAAGACTTACCATTTTGAAAGTGTTCAATAGTTTTCATGAAATAATTGAATAAATAAGGATTTAGCTTGTTGCAAGCATTTTCTTAATAGAGCCTATAGCTTTCGCAGGATTTAATCCTTTTGGACATGAATTAGTACAATTCATAATGGTATGACATCTGTATAATTTTAACTCATCGGCAACTTTTTTCAGTCTCTCTTTTTTACTACCATCTCTGCTGTCATTAATCCAACGATAGGCCTGTAATAATACAGCCGGTCCTAAATATTTGTCTCCATTCCACCAATAACTTGGGCAAGAAGTAGAGCAACACGCACACAGAATGCATTCATAGTGGCCATCTAATTTTTCTCTATCTTTTTGAGACTGTTTTAGTTCAACTTTTTCTTCACCAGTCTGTTCTACTTTCAACCACGGTTGGATAGACTCATATTGTTTATATAAAGTTGTTAGGTCTCCAATTAAATCCTTTACGACTTTTAAATGTGGAAGTGGATATACATTTAATTCTCCATTTATGTCCGTATGTGATTTAATGCAAGCTAAAGTATTTACTCCATCAATATTCATTGCACAAGATCCGCAAACTCCATGAGCGCAAGATCTCCTAAAAGTAAGAGATGGATCAATTTCATTCTTTATTTTAAATAAAATATCCAAAACTTTTGGGCCACAATGATCCATATCTACTTCAAAAGTGTCTATTCTTGGATTGTTTCCTGTAGATGGATCCCATCTATAAACGTTCACTTTTTTTAAATTTGTAGAATTTGTTTTATCTTTATAGTACGAACCTACTTCAATTTTTGAGTTTTGAGGTAAGTTAAATTTTACCATTTTTTAATAGACTCTTTCTTTTGGAGGAAAATACTGAACATCGTTTGTAAGCGTTCTTGAGTGAACATCTCTGTATTTAATTTCTACTTGATTATCTTTTTGCCAAGCTAAAGTATGTTTCATAAAATTTTTATCATCTCTTTTATTAAAATCCTCTCTTGCATGAGCTCCTCTACTCTCTTTCCTGCTATATGCAGAGTCCATTGTTGTCAGAGCTTGGCGTATTAAATTATCAAATTCTAGAGTTTCAACTAAATCTGTATTAAATAGTAGCGACTTATCTTTAACAGAAATATCTGCTATACCATCATAAGGCTTTCTTATCTGCTCTACACCTTCTTTTAATGTTTTCTCAGTTCTAAAAACTGCACATTTAGATTGCATAGTTTTTTGCATTTCAATTCTTAAATCCGAAGTTTTTGTTGAGCCATTCGAGTTTCTAATCTTATCAAATCTGTCTAAACACTTATCGGTTTCTAAACTCGACACCTCTTCATGTGGAGTTCCTGGTTTTACAATTTCTGCCGCCCTTTTCGCTGCTGCTCTTCCAAAAACAACTAGATCAATTAAAGAATTAGAGCCTAGTCTATTTGCTCCATGAACAGAAACACAGGCTGCTTCACCGATAGCCATCAATCCTGGAACGGTTTTTTCAGATCCATTTAATGTTAATACTTCAGCTTTATAATTAGTTGGTATTCCTCCCATATTATAGTGAACAGTAGGTACTACTGGAATTGGTTCTTTATTAACATCAACGTTTGCAAAAGTTTTAGCGGCTTCTGAAATTCCTGGTAGTCTTTCATCAATAACCTTTTTATCCAAATGATCCAGGTGTAGATTTATGTGATCTTTATTTTTGCCAACACCTCTACCTTCATTAATTTCCATCTCCATAGATCTACTAACAACATCTCTTGAAGCCAGATCTTTGGTATTAGGTGCATATCTTTCCATAAATCTTTCTCCTTTACCGTTAACAAGAAATCCTCCCTCTCCTCTTACTCCTTCTGTTATTAAACAGCCTACTCCATATATTCCTGTAGGATGAAATTGAACGAACTCCATATCCTGAAGAGGTAGACCAGCTCTCAAAACCATAGCATTACCATCTCCAGTGCAAGTATGAGCAGATGTTGCAGAATAATAAACTTTGCCATAACCTCCTGTAGCTATAATAGTCATATGCGATCTAAACCTATGAATTGTTCCATCATTTAAATTCCATGCTATTAAACCTTTACACTCTCCATTTTTCATTATTAGATCAAGTGCAAAATACTCAACAAAAAATTCTGTGTTTTGTTTTAATGCTTGTCCATATAAAGTATGAAGTATTGCATGCCCAGTTCTATCTGCAGCAGCACATGTTCTTTGAGCAGTACCATTTCCGTAGTTCTTAGTCATACCACCAAACGGTCTTTGATAAATTTTACCATCGTCCGTTCTGCTGAAGGGGACCCCATATCTTTCCAGTTCTACCACGGCTCTAGGAGCTTCTTTACACAAATATTCAATTGCATCTTGATCACCTAACCAGTCAGAGCCTTTAACGGTGTCGTACATGTGCCATCGCCAATCATCCTCGCCCATATTCCCAAGTGCTGCAGAAATACCACCTTGAGCAGCAGATGTATGGCTTCTAGTTGGAAAAACTTTAGAGATGCAAGCAGTCTTTAAACCAGCTTCAGATAAACCAACTGCTGCCCTAAGTCCTGAACCACCAGCACCAAGAACAACAACATCATATTCATGATCTATAATTTTGTATGCACTCATTTTAAAAATTTAAAATTCCTATAATAGTAAGTATAGGTATTATTATAGCAAATATATTTAAAATTTTATTTGCGACATTTTTGATTTTATCGTCACCGATATAATCTTCAAATATTTCACTCATTGTTAAAGCTGAAAAAAAGTAAGCAATAACAACAAATAAAGAGAATAATATCTTTGAAGGTTGGGTAGAAAAAAAATCAATAATTTGTTGATAATCATTATCATAAATTTTAACTAAATTAACTATGAACCAAATATAAAAAGGAATTAAAGCTAAGGAGCTAATTTTTGTAAAAAGCCATTTTTTTGTAGAACTATGCATACTAAATAAAATATTTACCTACTATAAAAAATAGTGCGGTTAAAATAAAAGATCCTAAAAAAACTAGAATTCCAGTAATTTTAGCAACCTTCAGGTCAAAACCATATCCCATATCCCAAGCAATATGTCTTATTTCGTTAAGAATATGAAAACTAAAAGTCCAACAAAAAGAAATTATCAAAAATTTTCCAAAAAAAGTTTTTAAAACTTCTCTTGTAGACTCATACGAATTTTCTCCTAACAATAATGAACAAACCCAAAAACAAATTAATGTAATAATCAAGATATTTATAACACCAACTATTCTATGAGAAATTGATAGAAGAGATGAGATGTGCCATCTATATATTTGTAAATGTGGGCTTAACGGATTTTTATTTTTTTCCATAACTTATAAATTATTTTTACTATTCTTAATTAAACATTCGGCAATTTGAACTGTATTTAAAGCCGCTCCTTTTAAAAGATTGTCAGAAACTATCCATATATTAATCGCTTTTTTATTTGAATTATCTTTTCTAATTCTTGAAATAAAAGTTAAATAATCACCTTCAGCTTCTAAAGGAGTTATATAGCCACCATCTTTCCGCTCATCTATAACTTTACAACCAGGAGCATTATTGAGTATCTTTTTGATAGTATTGAAATCATAATCATTTTCAAACTCAATATTGACTGCCTCCGAATGAGAAGTTTTTACGGGAACTCTTACACAAGTTGCGCTTAATCCTATTTGATTATCTAAGATTTTTTTTGTTTCATTTTCCATTTTCCACTCTTCTTTAGTGTACCCATCCTCCACAAAAACATCTATGTGGGGAATTAAATTAAAAGCCATTTGTTTTGTAAAATTTTTTGAATTTATTTTTTTATTATCTAAATAATCTCTAGTTTGACTAAATAGTTCATCAACTGAAGCTTTTCCAGCTCCTGAAACAGCTTGATAAGTTGAGACAATAACCCTTTTAATTTTATATTTATCATGAAGAGGTTTTAACGGAAGCATCAATTGAATTGTTGAACAATTAGGATTAGCTATAATGTTATTATGTGTCTTTAGATCCTCTGGATTAACTTCAGCCACAACCAAAGGAACATCATTATTCATTCTAAAGTGTTTTGAATTATCTATTACTATTGTTTTTTTTGCAGCTCTTGCTACCCAGTTTTTTGCTATTTCGCTTCCAGCTGCAAAAATAGTTATTTTAGCATTAGAAAAATTATATTTTTCAATTTGTTCTACTTTAATCTCTTTGTTTTTAAATTTAAGTTTTTGCCCAGCACTTTTTTCAGATGCTACCAAATAAAGATTATCTATTTTTATTTTTGACTTTTCCAGGACTTCTATTGTTTTCCTGCCCACATTTCCTGTGGCCCCGATAATTGCTAGATTCATATTGTTTATTATTTTATTTCAATTTTGATATAATTGCATCACCCATATCAGTGGTGGTAACTTCTTTTTTGCCTTTAGAAATTATATCTTTGGTTCTCAAACCATCATCTAGGACCTTTTGCACAGCCTCTTCAAGCTGATCTGCCTCTTTATCAAGATCTAAAGAATATCTTAAAGCCATTGATAAACTTAAAATAGTAGCAATTGGATTTGCAAGATTTTTACCTGCAATATCTGGTGCAGAACCGTGAACAGGCTCATATAAAGATCTAATTTTACCGTTTTTATCTTTCGCACCCAATGAAGCGGAAGGCAATAAACCTAGTGATCCGGTCAACATTGCTGCTTCATCTGACAGCATATCACCGAATAAATTATCAGCTAATATTACATCAAACTGTTTTGGATTTCTTAAAAGTTGCATCGCGCAATTATCTGCTAACATGTGATTTAGTTCGACTGTTTTAAATAGTTTATCTTTAATTGCTTGTACTTCCTCTCTCCACAAAACTCCTGCCTCCATGACATTTGATTTTTCACAAGAAGTTACCTTGTTGCTTCTTTTTTTCGCTAAATCAAAAGCAACTTCGGCTATTCTATGAATTTCACTTGTTGTATAAGAATGGGTATTAATTCCTTTTCTTTGATTATTTTCTATAGGTTCTATTCCTCGTGGCTCACCAAAATAAATTCCACCAGTAAGTTCTCTTACTATCATTATATCTAAACCTGAAACCACTTCAGGTTTTAAAGTTGATGAATCTACAAGTTGTTTAAAACAAATTGCAGGCCTTAAATTAGCAAATAATTTAAGTTCTTTTCTTAGTTTTAATAAAGCCCGTTCTGGTTTTTTTGAAAATTCTAAATTATCCCATTTTGGTCCTCCACAAGCTCCTAAAATTACAGCATCAGACTCTAAAGATTTATAAAAAACTTCATCAGTTATAGGTATTTTATTTGCATCTATGGATGCTCCTCCAATTAATTCTTCTTCAAAACTAAAATCCAATGATTTATGTTTATTAAACCATTCTAAAATTTTCTTAACCTCTGAGACTACCTCTGGTCCTATACCATCACCAGGTAGTAATAAAATTTTTCTACCCTTATTTTTAGCCATTATTTAAAATCCAAGGTTTATTTGTATTAATTAAATTTTCATATTTATCTATATGATTAATTTTTTCCATTGACAATGCAATATCATCCAAGCCTTCAATTAAACATTTCTTTTTAAATTCATCTATTTCAAAATTAATTATCTTATTTCCAAATTTAATTTCTTGTCTCGAAAGATTAATTTCTATTTCCTCTTCTCTGTTTGAATATTCAGAGATTTCTAAAACCTTTTCTTCACTAATTTTAATTGGAAGAATACCATTTTTAAAACAGTTATTATAAAAAATATCAGCAAAACTTGAGCTAATTACACATTTAATTCCAAAGTCAGATAAAGCCCATGGAGCATGCTCTCTTGATGAACCGCAGCCAAAATTTTTACCTGCAATTAATATTTTTGATTTGTTAAAAGGTTTTTTATTTAAAATAAAATCATCAATAATTTTTCCTTTTTCATCATATCTCATTTCATAAAATAAACTTTTACCTAATCCAGTTCTTTTTATAGTTTTTAAAAATTGTTTTGGAATTATCATATCTGTATCGATATTTTGCAAAGGTAAAAATGCTGGAATACTTTTTAATGATGAAAATTTTTCCATTATTGTATTTCTCTTACATCAGTAAGGTGCCCTTTGATCGCTGCCGCAACAGCCATACCAGGGCTTACTAGGTGAGTTCTTCCACCCCTTCCTTGTCTACCTTCAAAATTTCTATTAGAAGTCGACGCACATCTTTCTTTTGGTTTAAGTTGATCAGGATTCATGCCTAAACACATTGAACATCCTGGCTCTCTCCACTCAAACCCTGCGCTAATAAATATTTTATCCAGACCCTCTTTTTCTGCTTGAGCTTTTACAAGACCTGAGCCAGGAACTACCATTGCACTAACATTACTTGCAATTTTTTTTCCTTTTAAAAGTTCTGCAGCTAGTCGAAGATCTTCAATTCTTCCATTTGTGCAACTACCAATAAATATTTTATCAATTCTTATATCTGCGATTTTAGTGTTCGCTTTTAATCCCATATAATCCAAAGATCTCTGCATGGCCATTTTTCTGTCCTGATTTTTTTCTTTGTTTGGATCAGGAACTATACCAGTAACTGGTGATACATCTTGAGGAGAAGTGCCCCAGGTTACCAATGGCTCTATTTCTTTTCCGTCTATATTTATCTCTTTATCGAACTTACAATCTTTATCCGAATAAAGTGATTTCCAATAATTGACAGCTTTATTCCAGTTTTCACCTTTAGGAGACATGGCTTTATTTTTCAGATACTCAAAAGTTTTTTCATCAGGAGCTATAAGTCCAGCTCTAGCTCCAGCTTCTATGGTCATGTTACATACGGTCATTCTCTCTTCCATGCTAAAGCTTCTAATTACTTCTCCAGCAAATTCGATAACGAAACCTGTGCCTCCAGCTGTTCCAATTGTACCGATAATTTTTAAAATGACATCTTTTGCTGTCACACCTTTTGGCAGTGACCCATTAACATTAATTCTTAAATTTTTTGATTTTTTTTGAATAAGTGTTTGCGTTGCTAAAACGTGTTCTACCTCGGATGTACCTATTCCAAAAGCGAGCGCTCCGAATGCACCATGAGTTGCTGTATGGCTATCACCGCAAACAATTACTGTTCCTGGTTGAGTAAAACCTTGTTCCGGGCCAATTATATGAACTATTCCCTGTCTTTTATCGTTAACATCAAAAAGTTCTACACCAAATTCCTTACAGTTTTTTCTTAACGTATCAACTTGAATCTTAGACTCTGCATCATCAATTCCTTTTGATCTATCTGTTGTAGGAACGTTATGATCTGGAACTGCTAAAGTTAATTTAGGTTTTCTCACTTTTCTTTTTTGGAGTCTTAACCCTTCAAAAGCTTGGGGACTTGTCACTTCATGAACTAGATGCCTATCGACATAAATTAAAGATGTTCCATCTAACTGTTTGTGAACAAGGTGCTCTTCCCATATTTTATCATATAGAGTTTTAGACATTGAAATTATTTTATTTTTTTTCTGATGATTGTATCTCAGTTTTTTTTTTACTAATAGAGGTATCTTTTTTATCCTCGGTTTTATCTACTTCTTTTAAAACTGGTTCATTTGTTTTTATAGTTTCCGGCGCTTTAACTGAGACATCAACTCCAATTTTTTTCTTTATTTTTTCTGCGATTCTAGCAGATTTTCCTTTTCTATCTCTTAAATAATATAGTTTTGCTCTTCTAACTTTTCCTGATCTTATAACCTTTATTGAGTCAACATTAGGACTATAAAGTGCGAACGTTCTTTCAACGCCTTCACCAAATGAAATCTTTCTTACAGTAAAAGAAGAATTAAGATCTCTATTTTTTTTTGCTATACAAACACCTTCGAAATACTGAATTCTCTGTCTTTTTCCTTCTACGATTTTGACACCAACTTTTATCGTGTCTCCCGAAGAAAATTCTGTAATTTTTTTATTAGCAATTATTCTTTTAATTGCCTCTTTATTTATGTCTTCAATGTTTTTCATTTTTTTTATCTAAATATTTTTTCCAAAGATCAGGTCTCTGGCGACGTGTTATATCCTCTGATTGGGATAAACGCCAGCCTTTAATTTTAGCATGATCACCTGATAAAAGTACCTCTGGTGGGCTTTTTCCCTCCCAATTTTTTGGTTTTGTAAACTGAGGATACTCTAGCAAATTATTCTCAAAAGTTTCTTCTTTTGATGATTTATCGTTACCCAAAACGCCCGGCAGCAAGCGAACAACCGAGTCAACTACTGCAAAGGATGCTGTTTCACCTCCTGACAAAATAAAATCGCCAATACTATATTCTTCTATATTTCTTGACTCTAAAAGTCTCTGATCAATCCCTTCAAAGTGTCCACATAACAAGTTTAGTTTTTTTTGTTTACTAAATTTTTTTGCTGCATGTTGGTCGAATTTTTTTCCTTTAGGAGACAAATAAACTGTAATTTCATTATTTTCTAAATTTGCATCCAGAGCTGATGCAACTACATCCGGTCTAAGAAGCATGCCGTTGCCCCCGCCAAATGGAGTATCATCGACAGAATTATGTTTATCAGTAGCGTAGTCTCTTATATTTATGACTTTTAAATCCCAGATTTTTTTTTCCCTAGCTTGATTATAGACTCTTTTATCAAGCGGCCCAGGATACATATCTGGATATAAAG
>CACHLD010000013.1 GCA_902580565.1 uncultured Pelagibacteraceae bacterium
ATTTTAAATCAAAATTACAAATTAATTTATGTTTGACATGAATTGTTAATTAATTAATGTATTAATTAAGAAACGAATCATTAAGATTTGTTTATAACAAGGGAGAATAAGATGGCTAAACGAAGAAGAAAAAAAGCTAAAAAAGCTAAAAAGAAAGCTAGAAGAAGAAGAAGAAGAAGATAGTTTACTTTTTATAAACGCCCTTTTTAATCATCTTTTAAAAAGGGCGTTTTTTTATTCTGCTGTTTCTACAATTGCTGCTCTTCCTAAAGCTTTATCCATTTTTTTTTGTACTTCTTCAGGAGTAGTTTTTAATACTGCTTCGAACTCCGATTTAAGTCTTTCATAAGCTTTCTCAAAAAGTTGTCTCTCTGAATACGATTGATCAGCAATAATATCTGTATTTTTATTTAAATCTTTTACAACTTCAGCTAATTCATAGACTTTGCCAGAATTAATCTTTTGATCATATTCTTGCGCTCGTCTACTCCACATAGTTCTTTTTATCTTAGGTTTTGTTTTTAAAATTGAAATACATTTGTTAATCTGATTGATAGATGATATTGGTCTTAGCTTGGATTGTTGGTTAATTGGAACAGTTAAAGTTAGTTTTTCTTTTTCAACAAGAATTTTATAGAATTGAATATCAATTTCACCAATCTTTGCTTTTTCAACCGCTATAATTTTTCCAACCCCATGTTTAGGATAAACGACATAATCTTTTAAATTGTAAATACGTTTTTCTGTGGGTTGTTTTTTTATCTTTTTTATTTCTGGTTTTTCTTCTGACCCAAAACTACCAGTTTTCTTTTCAATTGTTTTGCTATCTTGCTTAGCTCTAATTTTATTTATTTTTACTTTTTTTGAAACTTTAGTTTTTGTTTTTTTCTTCTTTTTAGGCATATTCTTTATTTTCCTGGTTTCTCAGAAAAATGATCTTTAAATTTATTTTTAATCTTTTTAAATTTTTCGTGTTCTTTCATAGGGTCTTTTTTTTCAGAAATATTAGGCCATATTGCAGAAAACTTTTTATTAATCAACAACCATTTATCCATATCCTTTACACTTTCATCTGTATCTGCCTTTATCGCATCAAGCGGACATTCCGGCTCACATACACCACAGTCTATACATTCATCAGGATTAATCACTAAGAAATTTTCTCCTTCGTAAAAACAGTCTACAGGGCATACCTCAACACAATCTGTTAGTTTACATTTTATACATTCATCTTTAACTATGTAAGTCATTAATTTTTCAAAATTTGAAGTTTAATTTCTGCACTCATTTTATCAGGAAAATAAATAAGTCCACAAATTCTTCTCATTAAATTAGATTCATAAAGATCAACATTTTTATCGGAAATTATTATTTTCCATAAATGTCTAATAATGTCAGATTTTATTTCATTATTCTCTTTTTTTATTATATTTGTGAAATTTAATAATTGATTTGAATTATTTTCTAATTCTTCTGCTGATTTAAGAATTTCGTCAAAATTACCTTCGTTTAAATAAGAGCTTATAAAATCTTTTATTAAAATCTTTTCTTTTTCAGAATATATTTCATCAATTTTTGCTGCGTGAACAAGTAAAGCTGCAACACCAATAATGTTTTTTTTGTCTAATATTTTCATCTATTTCAAATTCAAAGATAATAGTTTTTTAAATGGATTTTCTTTTTTGTCAAATTTAATAAATTTCTCTGTTTTTTTTCTGTCACCTTTAAAAATGTAGGTATCTTCGACTTTATCTTTTTTATAATCCATATATGTCATCAGCTTATAAAAGTTTTCTTTTGTACAGCCAAGTAAATTCATCATGTCTGCGTTAATTTTAAACTTTCGGTCTTTACTATTATCTAATATTTTAATAAATAATTTCTCTAAGATGTCGATCCTTACGAAATAATCTTGAAATTTTTCAAAACCACATAACAATAAGAAGCTTTTTTCATAATTTTTATTAGAGATGAAATTTAACCCAAATTTTGGTATTTCATGATGTTTTGTTAGATTGTAAAATATTTTCCATAAAGATATTCTAAATTCAACTGCTTTTGGCTTTAACATTTTGGGAAGATAAACGTGATATCTTCCTATTTTAACACCCATCCCCCACAATTTCTTTCTTTCATCCGCAGGTATTAATTTTACAATACTATCTATTTCATTTCTTTTTATTACTCCATTTTTTTCATAAAGTTGAAAAACTAGAGCTCTTAAATATTGATTATTAATTTTTTTCTTTGTTAAATTGATTAAATCACCTAGAATTTCATTTAAGTAGCTGTTGAACCATTTTCTTAAAAATTCTTCTAACTTGATTTTTGACTCCAATTCTAAAGACTCATCTGCTATTATTTCTATTTCAGGATTAAGATAATTGTTTCCTTTTTTTAGCCTTCCAATTGGATTTTTTTTCCAAATAATTCTACTTGAGTTATCCATAGATATTTCTTGAGTCTCAATAATTTTATTTACTCTTTTATTTAATTCTTCTTTTACTCCTTTTCTGGCTGCTTTTTTTATAGATTTAATATCAGTATCTAAAGTTTTGGAAGTGAGTTCGATTAAAAACTTTAAACCCTTCAATTCTCCAATTAATTGACTATCGATAAATATCTTATTTTCTTCATTAATCTCAGTGTTCAAAACTAAATCTTGTTTTAAGCTTCTTGATAAAATACTAATTTTTTTATCAATAAAACTTTTCGTAAGTTCATCATGTAATTTATCTGACAATTTATCCTCAATATTTTTTGTTAATTGAACCCAGTAATCTGAATTTTCTACCCAATTTTTTTTATTTGCTACGTAAGACCATGTTCTTACATTTGAAAGTCTGTGTGATAAAAGGTCAACGTTTCCATGATCTTTTTCTAAACCTTTTAATTGTTCTTTCATAAAAGTACTTGGTATTTTTTTCTTTCTCGTAGAAAGGAATTGAAAAACTTTATCAATAATATTGATATGTTGTCCGTAAGCTTTTTTTTCAAAATCAGGTATTTGGCAGCACTCCCATAATAATTCAAGGTTTTTATGATAAATAATATTATTAGCACCTTTTTTTAAAAAATGCCTCAATACACTCTCATCTAAAGAGTCATTAGCCCTTATTAAATTCTTTTTGTCTGGCCTTTGTTCGAGCGAGGCAATAAGGTTAGAAGGGTTATTAAAATTTAGTTTAGAGTTTCTCCAATATATCATTTTTGTTTCTGGAAGCTTATGTTTCTCTATATTCTCTATTTCATCTGAATTTAAATTTTCACAATCACCAGTAGTCCCAAAACCTCCATCATTCTTATATCTTCCAGCTCTTCCAGCAATTTGGGACATTTCAATTAAATTAAGTCTTCTTGTTTTTTTTCCATCAAATTTTTTTAAATTTGAGAAATAAATTTCATCTATATCCATATTCAGACCCATACCAATAGCGTCAGTAGCTATGAGATAATCAACATCTCCTGATTGATAAAGGCCCACTTGAGAATTTCTTGTTTTTGGACTCAGTGAGCCCATAATTACAGCTGCTCCCCCTTTTTGTCTTCTTACTAATTCAGCTATCGCATAAACTTCTTCTATGGAAAATGCTATAATTGCTACTTTTCTTTCAAGTCTAGAGATCTTTTTGTAACCTGCGTAACTTAATTTAGAAAATCTTTCTTTTTTTTCAAAAGTTACATTATTTATTAAATCATTAATTATTCCAGCCATTATTTGAGAGCCAAGAAACATTGTTAACTTTTCTCCTCTTGCATTTAACAATCTATCGGTAAAGATGTGACCTCTTTCTCTATCAGCGCACATTTGGATTTCATCGATTGCTATAAAGTCTACTTTTTTATCTTTAGGCATAGACTCGACAGTGCAAATGAAATAATCAGCCATGCTTGGAATAATTTTTTCTTCTCCAGTAATTAAAGCAACTTTTTCTTTTCCAACTTTTTCAACACATTTGTCGTAAACTTCTCTAGCAAGAAGTCTTAATGGTAGTCCGAAAATTCCAGAGTCAAATTTAAGCATTTTTTCAATTGCGATGTGAGTTTTTCCCGTATTCGTAGGTCCTAAAAGGGCAACTATATTTTTGAGGTAATTTTGCATTCTAGTGTTGGGTAATATTTTTTATACTATATATAGATCTTAGTTGAGAACAAAGTAAGATTAAAACATGACCGAATCAATTTGTCAAATGTTCTAATTCTTAATATTTGAATTGACTTAAAACCCATAGTCCCCGTAAGGTCAGTAATAGCTTTTTGAAATAAAAGTTATTATGCAACATCTTACCAAAAAAAGCATTTTAAAACTTAAACAATCTTCTACATTAATTATAAACGAAAAATGTAAAGAACTTTTAAATCAAGGAAAAAAAGTTTATCAATTTGGATTTGGTCAATCTCCCTTTCCCGTTCCAGAAAAAATTGTGACTACTTTGAAAAAAAATGCTCATAGAAAAGAGTATTTACCTATACAAGGATTAAGTAAGTTACGAGAGTCAATATCCAAAAATTTAAAAAATAAGACTGGTATTAATTATCCAAAAGAAAATATTGTAATTACACCAGGTTCTAAGGAGGCTATGCTTTTATTGCATGTTGCATTTAATGGTGAAATTATTCTATCGGCACCTAGCTGGGTATCATATGAACCACAAGCAATCATTGGTAGAAACAAAGTTCATTGGATACAAACGTCAAGAGAAAATAATTGGTTTCCAACTGCACATCAGCTTGAAAAAAAGATTAAATCATTAAAGAAAAAAAATCTCATATTTATTCTTAACTCTCCCAACAACCCCTCTGGAACAGTTTGTAAAAACCTTAAAGAGCTAGCTGCAGTAGCAAAAAAATATAATTTAATTATTTTGTCAGATGAAATTTATACAGATTTAACTTTTTGTAATAAATATGAGTCAATTTCTAAATTCTATCCAGAAAGAACATTTATAAGCGGAGGTTTAAGCAAATGGTGTGGAGCAGGAGGATGGAGAGTAGGTTTTTTTGCTGTACCTAGTTCCTTATCAGAACTTTTAGAAAATATTAAAACTTTAGCAAGTGAATCGTATTCAACAGTGAATAGTCCTGCTCAATTTGCAGCAGTCGAAGCTTATGAGGGTGACCATGAGGAGTACAAAGCAAAAACTTTAAATATTTTAAAATCGGTAGGCAACTATGTTTATAATAATCTTAAATCAAATAAAGTTTTAATAAACTCACCTCAAGGTGCATTTTATTTGATGCCGGAATTTCTTAATAAAAAATATAAAACATCAACTGAACTTTGTGAAAAAATATTAGATGAAACCGGTGTAGCAATGTTACCGGCATCTGATTTTGGTTTTGGTCCAAAAAGGATGCTAACCAGATTGTGCTATATAGATTTTGATGGATCAGAATTTCTTAAAGCGATGTTAAAGAGGAATACTATCAATGATAGAATTATTGAAAAGTACGCACCAAATGTGGTTGAAGGTACTAGAAAATTATCAAATTGGGCTAAAAATCTTTAAAGATTCTCTTTGACCTTAGGCTTTATCCATAGTTAAATTATTTTATTAACAAACGGGGGATCATATGAAAAAAATGATATCAATGATTTCAGCGGTACTAGTAATGTTTGCTTTTTCAAGCCCTATTACTTCAATCGCGAAATCAGCAGAGTTCTTTACAATAGGAACAGGCGGACCTACTGGAGTATATTTTCAAACTGGTAACGCTATTTGTAAAATGCTTCACAAATCAGCAATAAGTGCTGATCACGGTAGAAAAAAAGGTACTGCTAAAGCATATAGATGTACTGCACCTTCTACAGGTGGTTCTAACTACAATATTGGTCAAATTAAAGATGGTGAGTTTCAATTTGGTGTAGCTCAGTCTGACTGGCAATTCCATGCTTATAACGGTTCAAGCAAATGGGAAGGAAATCAGTTTAGTGACTTGAGAGCTGTATTCTCAGTGCACAATGAACCATTTCAAATTTGGGCTAGTAAAAAATCTAAAATTAAAGATTTCAAAGGCCTTAAAGGAAAAACAGTAAACATCGGTAATCCAGGTTCTGGCCAAAGAGGAACTATGGAAGAATTAATGAAAGCTATGGGAGCAGACATGAGTATGTTCAAAGCAACTACTGAACTTACTTCTTCTGAACAAGTAAAAGCTCTTTGTGACGGTAAAATAGATGCGTTTGGATATTCAGTTGGATTTCCGAATGGAGCTATGGAGCAAGCAGCAACTTGTAAAGCAAAAGCTAGCCCAATTAATCTAACTGGCGCACCAGTTCAAGGTTTAATTGATGGAGCTGACTATTATGCTAAAGCTGTAATTCCTGCAGGGACTTATTCAAACCAGAAAAAAGACGCTACAACATTTGGTGTTAAAGCTACTGTAGTAACAAGTGCTAATGTTTCTGAAGAGCTTGTGTACTTAGTTACAAAAGCGGTAATGGAGAACTTTGATGATTTCAGAGCTCAACATCCAGCTTTTGGACCTCTGGAAAAGAAAAACATGATAGCTGATGGCTTATCAGCTCCATTACATCCAGGCGCAGTTAAGTACTATAAAGAAGCTGGATTAATGTAATCTTATTAATTGATTAAATTAAAAAGGCCCAAATTTTTTGGGCCTTTTTTTTTAGAATAATGTATCTTAATCAAAATGAATCAAAACATTCAAAGTAAGATTAAAGATAAAATTCAAGAAGATATTTCACCTACTAGAAATTTATCTGGTATTCATTTAAAAATTGTTTTTGGTATTGCTATTCTTTGGACTCTATTTCAACTTTGGTACGCTTCACCTTTTCCTTTTTGGTTTAATTTTGGAATGTTTAAAGGCTTGCCCGCTAGAGCTATACATTTAGGTTTTGCTTTGACATTAACATTTTTGATTTTTCCTATAGTTAGAGGAAAAAAAATTTCAGCGTTTGATATTCTCATTAGTATTATTGCAGCTTTTTGTTGTTTATATATCTATTTTTTTTATGATGATCTCGTTAACAGAGGTGGAATACTTTTAGTAAAAGAAATATTTGGATTTAAAGTTCCTGTAGAGCTCATAATAGGTTCTATAGGAATCTTAATTCTGTTAGAAGCTACGAGACGTGCGATAGGTATGCCTTTGGTAATAATTGCTATCTGTTTTCTTTTATTTTCTTACTTTGGAAAGTATGCACCTGATATAATTTCACACGGAGGTCTTTCATTAAAAAGATTAGTTGGGTTTCAGTGGTTTGATCAAGAGGCAATATTCGGAATACCAATAGGTGTTTCAGTTGATTTTATATTTTTATTTGTACTTTTTGGAGCATTACTAGAAACAGCTGGAGGAGGAAAATATTTTTTAGATTTAGCTTTTGCTATGGTTGGTAAGATGCGAGGAGGGCCTGCTAAAGCTGCTATTTTAGGATCAGGAATGACAGGTATGATTTCAGGTTCCTCTATAGCAAATACAGTTACAACCGGAACATTTACAATTCCAATAATGAAGAAAACTGGTTTCTCCCAAGAAAAAGCTGGAGCTATCGAAGTTTCTTCCTCAGTTAATGGTCAAATAATGCCTCCAGTGATGGGTGCCGCAGCTTTTGTTATGGCAAGTTTTATTGGAGTTACTTATTTTGAAGTTGTTAAGCATGCTTTTTTGCCAGCAGTAATTTCGTACATTGCTTTGTTTTATATATCTCATTTAGAAGCACTTAAATTAGGTCTTAAAGGAATGGATGATGCTGATGTACCACATTTGAAAAAAACTTTCTTATCTGGGTTACATTTTTTAATTCCAATTTTTGTTTTAATTTTTCTACTTGTTTATATGAGATACACCGCAGGTTTTTCAATTTTTTATGCAACTTTATCTTTGATTCTAGTAAACTTAGTAAACCGAATTATTAAAAATCCAGATTTTAAAACTGGTTTGATTGACTGGTACAATCAAACAATTGTTGGACTCCAAAAGGGTGCGATTAACATGGTGGGTGTAGGGATTGCGATTGCGACTGCAGGCATAATAGTAGGAGCTGTTGGCTCAACAGGTTTAAGCACTAATCTAATAATAGTTATTGAAACAATAGCTAGAGACAATGTAATTATCTTAATTTTGCTTACTATTATACTTTGCTTATTACTTGGAATGGGTCTTCCAACTACTGCAAATTATGTTGTTGTAGCCTCACTTATGGCTACCGTTCTTGTAGATGTTGGAAATGCTTCTGGTTTTATTTTTCCTTTAATAGCTGTTCATTTATTTGTTTTTTATTTTGGCTTAATGGCCGATGTAACTCCGCCAGTTGGATTAGCTTCTTACGCTGCTGCTGCAATTTCTGGAGGTGATCCACTAAGAACTGGATTGCAGGCAATTTGGTATAGTTTAAGAACAGGTATCTTGCCTATAGTATTTTTGTTTAATCATGAGCTTTTACTTATCGGCGTAGATAATATTTGGCAAGCTTTAGTAGTAATAACTACTTCTCTAATTGGAATTTTAGTTTTTACCGCTGCAACTCAGCAATGGTTTATAAATAAATTAAAATGGTATGAAATTATAGCATTTTTAATTATTTCAATATCTTTTTTGGCCCCAGACTATGTTTTAAGTAAATTTTATCCAAAGTTTAACGAGCAAAAACTTTCAGCAGAAACTCTTCAAAATCTTTCTTTTGATCCTGCCAAAGAGGTTCATATTAAAGTAACTAGGGTTACTGAGTATGGAGAAAGATATAAGTTGTTTGTCATAGATAAAGGAAAATTTGAAAGAGAATATAATTTAGAGGAATACGGTATAACTTTCTCTAATCAGAATGATCAAATGATTGTAGACAAATTAAACTGGAAAGGAGATGCAAAAAAATCTGGAATGCAGATGGGAGACATTATAAGTAATTTTAAAATTGAAAACCTTGACAGGCCAAATAAGGCAATAATTTATCCTTTCGCTCTTTTGTTATTACTAATTTTTGGATATAATAATTACAGACAAAAACTTGAGTGAGTAGTTATGTTAAAGCAGATTTACAGATGGTTCTGCTACATCGGATTACATAGGTATGAAAAAATAGATATTAATTTTAGTTTTGGACCTGGTGGTTCAACTGAAACTGTAAAATGTAAAGATTGTGGTATAAAAAAATTAAGAGAGAAACGTTAAAGAATTTTCCAGGTTCCAGATGCAGTTGCAATAATTTTTTCTGAAGCAAATATTTCACTTGAGATAAAAACTAATGACTTTGTCTTTTTTAAAACTTTAACTTTACCAATTAATTTTTCATTCAACTTTCCAGCAGAAATAAACTTGATATCCAAATTTATTGTCACACATCTTTTATTACCTGCAGCAATATGGGCTGCATTCCCCATTCCTGTGTCAGCGATAGTTGCTATAAAACCTCCGTGGGCTATGCCGCCAGTATTAAGAAAATTTTCTATAATTTTTATACTATATTCAAAGTTCGTCTCATCTATCTTCCTGAAAGATAAATCTCCGATATTCTGCATATAGCCTTTTTTAGTTTCGTCCATAAGATTTTTTACCATAAATTGGCGCTAGTTGAGAGAAAATTACTGCTATCAATATTAATACTATTCCAAATATTTTAAGATTACTTAAGAATTGACTTAAAAGTATCCAACCAAATATTGCAGCAAAAACACCTTCCAATGAAAAAATAATTGCAACCGGTGCAGGAGACAAATTTTGTTGACTATATGCTTGTAATAAAAAAGCTATTCCACTTGATAAAACACCAGCGTAGAGAAGCTCTTTTTTTTCCATCATTAAATTTCCTAATGTTATGTTTTCAAAGGCCAAAGAAGGGATAAAAGTAATTATAGATCCAATCAGACAAGTTCCCATCGTTATAGTAATTGGATAATTAAATAATTTTAAAAATTTTGATAAATAAACAATATGAAAAGCCCAGAAAAAAGCTCCTAGCAAGACTAATGTGTCTCCTAATCTTACCGTCACATTATTTATTTCAGTAAGTAAAAATCCTCCAATTATGCAAATGAAGACCGATGGCCAAACTGACCAATGAATTTTTTTAGAAAATAGAAAATAAGATATAGTGGGAACTATTAAGACATAAAATATTGTAAATATTGCAGCATTTGCAACATCTGTATAAAGTAGGGAGTATTGTTGTAATGCAAAGCCTCCACTAAGAAAAAATGCAAGAAGAGCGAGATAAATTATAAAAATATCATAAGAAAATTGTTTTTTTCTAATTTTTTTAAATTCAAAAAAGAAAAAAAAAGGGATTAATGCAATAAAACCTAGAAACATTCTTCCAAAAGTAAAAGAAAAGGGGCCGATATAATCCATGCCCATGTCTTGCGCAATAAATGCTGTGCCCCATAAAAATGAGCAAGAGATAGCACAGATCAAGGAGACCAGTTTTTTATTCATGATGTTTATTATTGTAATTTGAATTAAACAGCAAGCTTGAAAGCAAAGTCTTTGCCTAGACATTCACTTAAATAAACACAAAATCTTGCTCCTTCTGCTCCGTCAATTATCCTATGATCGTAAGACAAAGAAATTGGTAAAATTTTTCTAGATACAATTTTACCTTTTAATTCTACTAACTTGTCGAAACTTTTTCCAACACCTAGTATCGCTACTTCAGGGGGATTAATAATTGGAGTAAAAAATGTTCCTCCTATACCCCCTAAACTTGATATTGTCATAGATCCACCAAAAAATTCTTTTTTATCAATCTTTAATTCTTTGCAAAGCTTACTAGTTTTTTTTAACGCCTCACCAATTTCTTTTATACTCATTTGATCAACATTTCTAATTTTAGGCACCATTAGTCCATGAGGTGTATCTACAGCAAAACCTAAGTGAAAATATTTTTTATAAATTATTTTGTTTTGATTTGTATCAATAGAGGCGTTAAAATTTGGAAATTCTTTTAGAGCGCTTATCAAAGCTTTAGATATAAATGCTAAAGGAGTAACTTTTATCATTTCTCCTGAATAATAATCATAGAGCGATGATCTAAATTGTTCCATTTCTGTGATATCTATTTCTTCATGTTGCGTAACATGAGGGATTTCGGTCCATGATCTAACTAACTGAGGTCCAGACAGTTTTTTAACTCTAGGAATGTCTTTTAATTCTATTTCTCCAAATTGTTCGTGGGAATACTCTTCTTTGTAAATTTTTTTTTCTATTTTTCCACCGTTTACAGTAACTTGTGATCTGATAAAATTTTTTACATCTTCCTCTGAAACTCTTCCAGCTCTTTGTGTACCTGGAATTTCAACAACATTTGCACCTAACTCTCTTGCAAATTTTCGAACCTTTGGACTTGCTGACTTAGTTCCACTTATTGAAGATGGTGCAACAGTTATCATTTCTTTTTGTTTAATTGGTTCTTCTTTTTTTAATTCTATTTTTTCTTCAACCTTTTTATCTTCACTAACGACTTCTTTTTTTTCGTCTTGTTTTCTATCTGACTTTAAACTTAGAATTAGATCACCTTGATTAACTTTATCTCCAACTTTTAAATTAATTTTTTCTACAATTCCTTCATGTGTTGAAGGTACTTCAACACTAGATTTATCACTTTCTAATGTTATTAAGGAATCATTCTTTTTAATTTGCTGACCATTTTTTACAAGTACTTCAATAATTTCTACATCTTTAAAATCTCCAATATCAGGAACTAAAATTTTTGTACTAGCCATAATTATAAATTAGATGGAAATGCTTTATCTTTATCAATTTTATATTTTTTAATTGCTTTTTCAGCTTTTTTTGATTCTATTAATTGTTCTTTCGCCAGAGCACTTAAAGTGTAAGCAACAATGTGTTCTTTATCTACTTCAAAAAATTTTCTTAAATTTTTTCTTGTATCACTTCTTCCGTATCCATCAGTTCCAAGGGAATAAAAAGGTTTTTCAGTATAAGGTCTGATCTGGTCTGAGAAAGATCTTGTATAATCTGAGGCTGCAATAATTGGCCCATCTCTTTTTTCTAAACACTTTTGTACATAAGATTTTTTTCTTTTCTCATCAGGATTTAAAAGGTTCCATCTCTCTGTTTCCATACCGTCTCTTCTCAATTCATTAAAGCTAGTTACACTCCAAATATCAGAGTCAATACCAAAATCTTCTGATAAAATTTTTGCTGCCGAAATAATCTCTCTTAATATTGTGCCTGATCCTAAAAGTTGAACTTTAGTTTTTCCTTTCTTATTATATTCTTTAAATAAATACATTCCTTTAATTATACCTTCTTCACAACCTTTTGGCTTTTCAGGATGGGAGTAGTTTTCATTCATAGCTGTAATGTAATAGAAAATATTTTCTTTTTTCTCATGCATTCTTTTAATTCCATCTCTTAATATAGTCGCCATTTCATAAGCGAAAGTAGGATCATAGCTTACACAGTTAGGTATATTAGAAGCCAATAAGTGACTATGGCCATCTTGATGTTGCAATCCCTCTCCAGCTAAAGTTGTTCTACCTGCCGTTGCTCCGATTAAAAATCCTCTAGCTTGAGAGTCTCCCGCAGCCCATGCTAAATCCCCAACTCTTTGGAAACCAAACATTGAGTAGAAAATATAAATTGGGATCATTTCCAAGTCGTGATTTGTATAAGAAGTAGCAGCTGCAATCCATGACGACATGGCTCCTGACTCTGTAATTCCCTCTTCTAGTACTTGACCGCTCTTATCCTCTCTATAAGAACTTAATTGTTCTGAATCTACTGGTTCATATTTTTGTCCCTCGTGAGCATAAATCCCAATTTTTTGAAAGAATCCCTCCATACCAAAAGTTCTTGCTTCATCAGGAATAATAGGGACCAACCTTGGAGAGAGATTTTTATCACGAAGCAAAGCTGTAAGCATCCTGACCAATGCCATAGTCGTTGACATTTCCTTATCTCCTGTAGACTTCATGAAACTGTCAAAAATATCTTTGGGAGGGGTTTTAATAGCTTTAGCAAAAGAGGATCTTTCAGGAATAAAGCCTCCAAGTTTTAATCTTTTATCTTTTAAGTATTTAATTTCATCCGAATTTTCATCTGGTTTGAAGTATTCAATATTTTTTACTTGTTTGTCTGTTAGTGGAACCCCAAATCTATCTCTGTAGTAAAGCAAGTCTTTTTCATCTAATTTTTTTTGTTGGTGAGTAGTATTTATACTTTCACCTGACTCGCCCATTCCATAGCCCTTGATAGTTTTTGCTAGTATTACTGTAGGAGAGCCTTTATTTTTCATTGCAGCATGATATGCAGCATAAACTTTATGAGGATCGTGACCGCCTCTATTCAATCTCCAAATATCTTTATCAGTCATCGATGATACCATCTCCTTCAATTCTGGGTATTTTCCAAAAAATTTATCTCTAACATATGAACCTCCTTTTGCTTTAAAAGCTTGATACTCTCCATCCACACACTCATTCATTCTTTTGACAAGCAAACCCGTTTTATCTTTTGCTAACAGTTGATCCCAATAAGAACCCCATATTACCTTAATTACATTCCAACCTGTGCCTCTAAAACTTCCTTCGAGCTCCTGAATAATTTTTCCATTTCCTCTTACTGGCCCGTCTAGCCTCTGAAGATTACAATTAATAACAAAAATTAAATTATCTAATTTTTCTCTAGCTGCCAATCCTATTGCACCAAGTGACTCTGGTTCATCCATTTCACCATCACCTAAAAACACCCAAATTTTTCTTCCTTCATCTTTAATTAAACCTCTATTAATTAAATATTTTAAAAATCGTGCTTGATAAATTGCCATAATAGGCCCAAGTCCCATCGAGACAGTTGGAAATTGCCAAAAGTTTGGCATCAACCATGGATGTGGATATGAAGACAATCCACCTTTATTAACTTCTTGTCTAAAACCATCTAACTGTTTCGAAGTTAGTCTTCCTTCTAAAAAAGCACGTGCGTACATTCCAGGTGCAGAATGTCCCTGAAAATAGATTAAGTCTCCACCAAATTTATTATTTTTTGCTCTCCAAAAATGATTCATTCCAACGTCGTAAAGAGTTGCAGCTGATGCGAAAGTTCCAATGTGTCCACCAAGTTCTGGACTTTTTTTGTTAGCTTTGACAACCATGGCAGCAGCATTCCATCTTATATAAGCTCGTAATCTTTTTTCAATTTTTTGATCTCCAGGAGATTTAACCTCAACTTCTGGCGGGATGGTATTTATGTAGGGGGTAGTTCTAGTATCAGGGAGAACCAAACCAGATTTATATGCTTGATCTATTACTTTATTTAATAAATAACTTGCTCTAGGAGATCCATCATTCTCAATTACAGAATTTAAAGACTCAATCCATTCATTAGTTTCAATTGGATCTATATCATCTTTAGAAGCAGGTTCAGCAAAAATTTTTTTTACTTGTTTAACAGGATTTAGATTTCCGTTAATTTTAGGTTCCTCTTTTTTAATAGTTTTTTCTTTTTTAATTAAATCCTCTTTAGAAGCTTCTGAAGCATGTCCATTTTCGATCGTAGCTAGGATACTTCCTTCAGAAACTTTATCTCCTATCTTAACTTTTAAATCTTTGATTTCACCAGATGAAGGTGAGGGGATTTCAAGACTAGACTTGTCGCTCTCGATAGTAACAATTGGATCATTTTTTTTTATTTTATCTCCAGGTTTTACTAAAACCTCGATCACTTCTACATCTTTGAAATCACCGATATCAGGAACAGAAATATTTTGAGCCATAAATGTTTATTATAAACCGGTAAGAAGAAATTTAAAATAGGACTAATAATAAACAATTAATAAATAGTAGGTCAAATTGCGTGAATAGTTCATTTTTAGACACATTTTACGCTATTTTTAGTCACTTATATTTGGTTTGATTAATTATGAAGTGGTTAATTGACATACTATTTAAAAGAAAAGAAATAAAATCTGATAGAAAATTAATTGTTCAAAAAATTCTATTGAAAAAATATTTAATTAAAAACTAGAAATAATTTGCACAGCTTTTATGAAGTTTAGCGTGTAGTTCAACTAGTTTATCAAAATTTTTGTTGTAGCCGCCACCCAAAACTCCACATAAAGGAATCTTTTTATTAAAATAATTTTCAATTACAATATTATCTCGTTTATCAATACCTTCATCTGTAAGCTTAAGTTTGCCAAGTCTATCGTTAAAATGTACGTCAACACCAGCAATGTAAAAAACAAAATCAAAATCATAATTATTTAATTTTTTTAGATTATTATGGAGGATATTTAAGTACTCAAGGTCTTCCATATTATCATTTAGCTCAATATCAATATCACTTTTAGATTTTTTTGCAGGGTAATTAGATCCACAATGCATACTAAAAGTTAATACATCACGATCATTCTTAAAAATTTCTGAATTTCCATTACCTTGGTGAACATCTAAATCAAGTATTAATATTTTTTTCTTATAATTTTTATTTTTCAAATAATTAGCTGCCACAGCAACGTCATTAAAAACACAATACCCAGCACCATAATCATATGAAGCATGATGACTACCTCCAGCTGTGTTGCATGCAAGTTTTGAGTCTAAGGCAAATCTACTTGCCAACACAGTTCCACCTGTTGCAACGAAAGATCTCCTTACAACACTGTCATTAATCGGGAAACCGATTTTTTTTTGGAGTTTTATATCCAAAGTTTTATTCTTTATATGGTTAATGTATTCCAAAGAATGAGAAGACTTTAACGTATTAATAGAGCACTCTTCAGGGATATGAAACTTTTTAACTATTCTGTTTTTCAACAAGTATTCTGCTAGTGCGCCAAATTTCTTAATAGGAAATTTATTATCATCATTTATCTTAGCAAAATAATCAGGATGATTTATTACAGGTAAATTCATTATTTTAATCTTACTGTAATTTAAAATTTTTAAAAGGTGGCAAATGATAAAAAAATATAAATGGAAAAGTAGAATATTACTAATAAAAACATCGAGCTATAAAGACTTCGAATACTTAAAAACAAAGAGAATTTACCAAAAAGAGATTAAAAATTTTCACAAAAGAACAATTAAGTTAATAACCAAGCTAGTAAAAAAAAAATTCTTTATAATCTTAATTGACTTTGATGGCAAAAAAAGAATGATATCCAAAACATTAAATGTAAAAAGGTTGTTTAGGATTCTGGATAAATCAAAATTGCCTAAAAACTTACTTGATAAAAAAAAACCAATTAATCTTTCATTATTTTCTGATTACAATCCCAAAACAACTACACCTGGACTTGGATTTAAAGATAAAGCTAAAGCTATTTATACTTTAAAAAAAATTAAAAACAGAAATAAAAAATATCAAATAAATGTGGTATCAACTATGCTTGGTAGAGCTAAAAAACACCCCTCACAAACCAAAGGGATGAGAGAAGCCATTTTGGTTTTTAATAAATGGATGAATAATTACAAAAAAAAGAATAAAAAATAGCTACAGTTTTATGCAGTTTTTTGTTCTAAGCAAACATCCTTAATGATTGGTACACTAGAGCAATCAAAACATTTATTTTCTTTAACTAAACAGCCTTCCCCAGTTATTTTTACGTCAATTACCCTATCACATTTTGAGCAAGACATAGGAATAGCTAAACCACATTTTTTACAATTAAAAGTTTTCATAACTTTAGGTTAATATTGTTAAATCTTTTTGCAAGAAGTATAGTTGGAAATGAAAATCATTATCACTTATAATTCAAGTTTTTAATTTGAATGATAATCATTATCAAAAAAAGTTATTGATAAAATTAATTATAAGCAAGATATATTGAAATTATGACAATCCAAAAAAATAGATAATAATAAATATAACCTTTAACAGTAAAAGGCATCTTTTTAAGCTTCCGTTTCCCTTTTCCCTTGTATGGTTTAGAAATTTCCATTATCTTTCAATACACATGGCGATGCCCATTCCTCCTCCAATACACAAAGTTGCTAGCCCTTTTTTTGCATCACGTCTTACCATTTCATGTATTAATGTTACTAATATTCTTGTTCCGGAAGCTCCTATTGGATGACCTAAAGCTATTGCTCCACCATTTACATTTACTATTTTTTTTGGAATTGAAAGAGTCTTGATTACAGCAATGCTTTGAGCGGCAAACGCTTCATTAATTTCAAATAAATCTACATCTTTGATAGACCACCCAGCTAACTTTAAAGCTTTTTTAGTTGCAGGTATAGGACCCGTTCCCATTAAAGCAGGTTCAACTCCACAACTCGCCCAAGATTTTATTGTGACTAATTTTTTTAGTCCTCTTTTTTCTGCTTCCTCTGAAGCCATCAAAGTCACTGCCGCAGCTCCATCGTTAATTCCAGAAGCATTTCCAGCTGTAACAGTTCCATCCTTTTTAAAGACTGGTTTAAGTCTTTTCAAAGAATCTAAGTTAACTCCTTCTCTAGGATGTTCATCAACGTTAAAGTTTATTTCTGCTTTTTTAGATTTTATTTTAAAATCAATTATTTCTTTGAGAAATTTTTTTTCTTTTTGTGCTTTTAAGGCTTTTTCCTGAGACTCAAACGCAAAATTATCTTGATCTTCTCTAGTCACTTGAAATTTTTCTGCAACATTTTCTGCTGTTATACCCATATGATAACCATGAAAAGCATCCCATAAACCGTCTTTTATCATTGTGTCTGTCATTTCTAAATTGCCTAATTTTTTCCCATCTCTTAGATGAATAGCATGCGGAGCTAACGACATATTTTCTTGTCCACCTGCTAAAGCGATCTTTGCATCACCAGCTTTTATACTTTGAAAAGCAGAGGCTACTGCCCTAATACCAGAACCACAAACTTGGTTAACAATATAAGCAGGTTTATCGATAGGGATTCCTGATTCTATAGCTGCTTGTCTAGCAGGATTTTGACCAGCACCTGCAGTTAAAACTTGACCCAATATAACTTCATCAAT
>CACHLD010000014.1 GCA_902580565.1 uncultured Pelagibacteraceae bacterium
ATAGGAATCTCTCTGCTGACTTAAAACAAATTTTTCCAAATTTTTAATTTCTAATGCTTCTCTTTTTCTAAAACCTTCTATCCGTTTCTCCAATTTAATTTGCTCAAGAAATTTTCTTTGTTTTTCTGCTTGTTCCTTTCTTACCTCTGCTTGTTCAAATCTAATGAATTTTTGTAATTCTTTTTTTCTTTCTTTTCCAATTACAATTTCGTCTCTTAATTCCTGTTCCTTTGCTTTAAGTTCGTTTTGTTTTTGAATCTTAATTATTTTTTGAATTTCTTTTTTTTCTCTTTCCATGGCCAGTATTTTTAAACGATTTTGTTTTTGTTTTTCTTCTCGAATAACTTTTTTTATTTCTGAAATCTTATTTGATATACTTTGAAAAAAATTTTGAAGAGATCGATCTAAATTAAAATCAAATCTTATAGATGACTTAATTTTTTCATTTATTCTAATTAAATTTAATATAATTAGTCTTGTTTTTGACTTCGGTTTTTTAGAAATTTTTCTTTTCTTTTTTTTTCTTTTTTGAAATCTTTTTATCTTTTTGATGTTTCTTTTTTTGATATTCTTTTTTTTATAGATATTTTTTTTTCTTTTTTTAAAAGGTTTTTTCTTAAATTTTTTTTTCTTTTTTTTCATACCTGTATTTAATTAAATACCAGGTTTTATGAATATATATAGTCTCTTGTACGGTTGGCTGATTGAAAATTCTTCACAATTTGTAATTGAAATACAGCAAGATCCCTATATCTAAAAGCGGCTGCACAACTCGCAAAATAAAACTCCCACATTTTCACAAATTTATCATCAAAAAGATCTTTTACCTCTCTTTTTCTAGATAGGAATCTTTCCAACCATTTTTCTAAAGTTTTATCGTAATGTCTTATTAACGTTTCTGAGTCGGAAACTATTAATCCTGTTTTTTCGATAGGTTTTATAATTTGACTAAATGATGGGCAAACACCTCCCGGAAATATATATTTGTTAATAAATTTGTTTGGAGGAGAGGGTTTATCAACTACTCCAATGGTATGTAATAAAAAAATTCCATTTTCTTTCAGCAATTTGTTCATGGACTCAAAAAAAATTTTGTAGAACTTTTTTCCAACATGCTCAAACATTCCTACTGAGTAAATCCTATCGAATTTACCTTTTATTTCTCTATAATCTGCTAATTCGAAATTAACTTGATTGTCTAGACCTAGTTCTTTTGCTTTTTTTTTGCAATAGTTTATTTGATTTGTACTCAAAGAAATACCTTTAACTTCACAATTTTTTTGTTTAGCAATTTCAAATGCCATTCCACCCCAGCCGCATCCGACTTCTAAAATTTTCTGACCCTTTTTAATGTTTAATTTTTTTATTATATGATCAATCTTATTTTGCTGTGCATCCTCTAAAGTTTTAGTATTTTCTTTCCAATAAGCACAAGAATATAATCGATGTTTTGTATCTAAAAAAATATCGTAAAGTTTTTCTCCCTTTTCTCCACCTACATCATAATGATGCTCCACGTTTTTTCGAGATTTACCAGGTAAATTAAAATTAGATAAATATCTCCATAATTGAAATATCCTTTTTGAAATGTAGCTGGCTGAGCTCAATTCTCTACGCCCCAAATTTTTTACTAAATCCATTAAAAAGTCTTTTAGGGAAGCATTTTCTATTGTTATTTCATTTCTCATGTAAGCTTCAGGAAATTCTAATTCGGGATCTAAAACTAATTTCCAATTTAAATTATCTTTAAGTAATTTCACAGTAATAGGATTTTCTTTCCTTGGATTACCACAAATATATTTTTGACCTTGCGCGTCGATTAAAATAATCCCGTCTTCTTTATAAATATTTGAAAAAACTTTTGCTAATAACATAATTTAGGCCGCTATATTTTTATTCTCAAATTTTAAATTTTCAAGATCTTTTACTAAATTTTTTTTATCATCAGAGTCTAAAAGTATTAATGGGGGCAAAATATTTAAAAAATTAGAATTATTGATTGAGAAATAGCTATGTAGTGCAGAAATTAGATTATATTTATCAAATATTTTTCGAACAGCTATTAATTTTTCATTTTGTGTCTGTGTTACTTTTTTTTCGAAATCATCAAAAACTTTTCTTGCAAGAGAATGAGTAACTTGTGTTATTGCTGATATTGTTCCTGAACATCCTAACTCCAAACCTTTTAAAAGTTTTGCCTCAGAACCAGGAAAAATTAAAAAATCTTTGATCTTTAAATTTTCAAAAAGATTATAACTGGAGTCTTTGACACCAACTATATTTTTAGGAAAATCACTTACTAATTTTTTTACAAATTCTGGAGTAAATAAAAAAGAAGAGAGTTTTTCAAAGTTATATAAAACAATTTTTATTTTTGGAACTTCATCAATTATATGCTTATAAAAATTATATACTCCTTTTTCAGTATTACCTTTGTAATATGCAGGAGGCATAATTAAAAACTCTCTAAAATCATATTCAAATGCATATTTGATGAAATCTAATGTTTCTTTTAAAGAGTTGCAGCCTGTTCCCAAGTAAAATTGTTTTTTAAATTTATGGCTAGCAATGTTAGAGATTAATTTTTTTTTGGAGTCTAAATCGATTAATTGGCTTTGTCCGGTAGAGCCAAAAAAAATAGCTCCGTGTAATCCATTTTTTATTGAGACGGCTGCATGATTAATAGTTGCGTCTACATTTAACGAATAATCATCATTTAAAATACTACATGTAGCTGAATAAATACCTTTTGAAATCATAATCTTACCTAATTTATTCTATCTAAGTTGTATAGTGTAAATCAAGTATGAAAATTTTGTGTATAAACGTCAGAAAGGGCCTTGGGGATCAAATTATTTTCCTCCCTTATATACATGCGATTTCGAAAAAATTTAAATGCCAGGTTTCTTTATTGGCAAAGTCAAATTCTAGAGCAAAAGAACTTTTTGAGGATGATAATCATATAAATGAAATAATTACTCTTGAAAAAGACATGGATGGAACAAAAGGTATTTTTAAATTAACGAGTGAAATCAAAAAAAGACATTTTGATAAAGTCTTTATTTTCAATTCATCATTAAGATATCATATTGTTTCAAAGCTTGCAGGTATCAAATCGATAAATCAGTACCCATTATTTTTAAAGAAAGATAACATAGTACATTCTGCAAAAATATTTACTCAAAGCATTACTAATAACATAGTAAATACAGAACCAAATTTATTAATTAAGAAAAAAGAAATTAATTTAGATAAAAATTTTAAATATATTTGTCTTGGAATAAGCGCATCGGGGCCTACAAAGAGATGGGGTATTGAAAACTATATAAAATTGGCAGAAGAATTAGTAAAAAATAAAAAATGTAAATTTTATTTAGCTGGTGGAAAAAATGACATGAATTTAATAAATGAATTCAAAAAATCTAAAGTCGGAAAAGATGCTATTTCTTTTGGTTCAATGAAGATCCGAGATACGCTTAAATATATTTCGAATTCTCATTTATATGTGGGAAATGATACTGGTTGGGCTCATTTATCAGTAGCCTTAAATGTTAAAGCTTTAACTATATTTTGTGACTCACCCGTAGCAGCTTATGGCTCTTATAGTAAAAAAATGTTTACAATTGAGCCAGAAGGAATAGCCAAAGGTACAACAACACATAACACTTTAGGGAAAGAAAAGATTTCATTTAATCATGTATTAGAAAGGTCATTACAGTTATTAAGTTAATTGAAATCACTTCTAATTATTTTTTCAGTCGCTTCATTTACAAGCTGAGATAGTCTCTCAGTTTTTACATCTCTATTCATATCTGGATGTATTTTTTGTTGTAGTTTTTTTGAAGCAGTCAAAACTTCTTCTTTTGTACAACCTTTTTTCAATCCTAACAATTTATATGCTTCATCAATTGTAACACTGGAAGATCCTTTTGGTTGACTAGATTGTCCCATGTTAAATTTTCCTGAGTTCTTTAAATACTGAACAAGTCGCCATAATTGAAACATTTGAAGTGCGGTTAATCCTTTTATTTTAAGACCACTCAAAATTACAAATAAAAAGGGTAATGAAAATAGAAATTTACCTCCAATAGTAAAAATTGCAGCTACTATTAATGATATATAAACTAGAATTTTTTTAATGGTTGATGCAATTTTTTTTGAGCTCGTTCTGGCAAACCAATTTAAAAATAAATAAACGATGACAAAAATGATGATTCCAATTAAAACTAAATTCATATAATTTTCCTATTATGAATATACCAAAACTTAAAAAAATTAAGAATGAAAAAAAGTATCACGATATATCTATTCATGATGATTATGCTTGGGTAGATCAATCAAATATCTTAGATGTTTTAAAGGACTCAAATAAGTTATTGCCAGATGTAAGAGAGTATATTGAAAAAAATAATATAATTACTAACGATTACTTCAAAGATGTAAAAAACTTACAAAAAAAACTTTTTGATGAAATCAAGTCCAAAATAAAGTTAGACGATACTTCTCTGAAATTTAAAGATTCGAGATATTTTTATTGGACTAAAACAGAAAAAAAAGGCAATTATGGAAAAAAGATTAGACAACTAATTGACTCTACTAAACCCGAAGAAATTTATTTTGATGGAGATCTTGAAAAAGAAAAACATGGCTCAGAATATTTTGGTATTGGAAGTGTTAGTGTTTCCCATTCCGATAAGTTTTTAGCATACTCTTTAGACTTAAAAGGATCTGAATATTACACTATATATCTTAGAGATCTCGAAAATAACAATAATGAAAAAGATTTAATTGAAAACACAAGTGGAAGTATAACTTGGTCATTAAATAGTAAAAGTTTCTTTTATTCAAAATTAGATAAATTTCATAGACCTAGAAAAATTTTTAAACATGTTATTGGCACATCTGTAGAAAATGATGAGTTAATTTATAATGAAAAGGATGAAACTTTTACTTGTGGTATAAGTTTATCTTCTGACGAAAAGTTCTTTATAATCTCCACTTCAGATCATATTACTACAGAAGAATATTTTTTTTCTTCTAGTTCGGAGAATATAAAACCAGTATTATTTAAAAAAAGAAAAAAAGATGTTCGATACTCAATAGATTCTTGGAAAGAATATTTTTATATTCATACTAATGAGAATGCGAGAGACTATGAGATTCTTAGATGTAAAATCAATGACATTAATAACTTTGAAAATTTTATACCCTCAAAAAAAGAAACAATTATCGGCGGTCTAGAATTTTTAGACAACTATATCTTAAGAAGTGAAAAATCTGATGCAATCCAAAAACTATTTGTGAGAAACATTAGGACAAATCTTGAAGAGGAAATAAAAATTTCAGATGAACCAATAGGTTCTCCAGGACTATCTTTAATGCAAAAAGATACTAATACTTCAAAAATTAGAGTGAGTTGGGAAAGTTTAGCAACTCCAGGCAAAATTTATGAATATGATATTCTTACTAAAGAAAAAAAGATTGTAAAAGAGGTAATAGTCCCTTCAGGTCACGATCCTAAAAAATATACTATTGAAAGAATTAAAGCTAAATCTCATGATGGTAGAATGATTCCTATTAGTTTAGTTAGGCTAAAAAAGTCTAAACAAGACGGTAATTCTAAAATTTTACTTTATGCTTATGGTGCATACAAACACAGTATTGATACTACATTCAGTGCGGCAAGATTTTGTTTGGTTGATAGAGGAATTACTTTTGCAATCGCTCATGTAAGGGGTGGTGGTGATTTAGGTGATGTTTGGCACGAGGAGGGAAAATTAAAGTTAAAAAAAAATACTTTCTTAGACTACATTGCATGCTCAAAACATCTTATCGATCAAAGGTATACTTATAAAGGTGGAATTTGTTTTTATGGAGGCTCAGCAGGAGGTTTAACTGGTGGAGCATTGGCTAACATGGCTCCAGATCTTTTTTTTTCGATGCTTTTATTAGTTCCTTTTGTTGATACGATGACTACAATGTTAAATGAGAAACTGCCTCTTACGCCAGCAGAATGGGAACTATGGGGTAATCCAATTAAAAGTAAAGAATATTTTGAATATATTTTATCCTATTCCCCTTATAATAATTTAACTAATCAAAATTACCCTTCAATGTTAATCACTACTTCTTTATTTGATAATCGTGTTCTTTATTCGGAACCAGTCAAATATATTGCTAAGTTAAGAGATCTAAAAGGTGATCAAAATATTCAATTATTAAAATGTAAAATGGAAGCAGCAGGACACGGTGGTATGAGTGGTAGAGATAATGCTATTAAAGAATTGTCAGAGGAGTATAGTTTTATTTTAAAAACTGCTAAAATATTGGATTAACTTTTTTTAAAAACAGTTTTTACTAGTAAAACCAACTATTTTATTGTTAGAACTTATTTCAAATTTCCTTTCACACTTAATTTTAAATTTCTTACTAGTATAAATATAAAATCTATTTTTTGAATTTGAAAACTTTACCTCGTCAGGTTGGCCGTAGGCTATTTTTAATTCAGTTTCGCTTTTATTAAGCCATTTGCTTAATTCTTTTTCCTCCAAAGCGGTTTTTTCTTCTATCTTATCTGATACTGTTTGACATGCTGAAGTTAGAGTTATTAGAAGTAAACCAAAAATAAAGGATTTTAATTTATTCATAATAATTTAATTATTGTACACCTAAAACTTATAAACAGAAATATTACCTCCAGGTTGTAAAATGATCAAAATAACTATTTTTCAAGGGATTTTATTTATGAATTAGAGTATTCAATAATAAATGGAGGTCTGTCTATGATGGAAAAATATTTTGAGTATAAAAAACACAAAACTAATTTTAAAACTGAAGTAATAGCCGGAGTAACTACGTTTCTTACAATGGCATATATAATGTTTTTAAATCCTTTTATTCTGTCCGGTGAATTTGCTGGCCCTGAAAAAGGTTTTTTTGACTTCGGAGCGGTCTTTACCGCTACAATTTTAGCTACTGCTATCGCATGCTTTATTATGGCCTTTTATGGAAAAACATGGCCTATTGGATTAGCACCTGGAATGGGTATAAATGCTTTTGTTGCATTCGGAGTTGTTGCAGGAATGGGTTACACACCACAAGCTGCTCTTGGAGCAGTCTTGGTAGCTGGAGTACTATTTCTTATTATATCGTTAACACCTATTAGAGCTTGGTTAATTAATTCAATCCCAAAAAGTTTAAAACTTGGAATTGGTGCTGGTATTGGATTATTTTTAGCAATTATTGGTTTAGAAATAATGGGTGTAGTAGGAGACCACCCTGTAACTCTTGTTACTCTTGGAGACATTAAGAACCCTTTGGTTCTTCTTGGTTGTTTGGCATTTGTAGTTATGGTTGTTCTTGAAAAAATGAAAATTAAAGGAAACATTATTATTGGTATCTTAGTTTTCAGTATAATAGCTTGGGCAACTGGATTAGCAAAATTTAATGGAGTTGTAGGCTCTATACCACCTATGACATATCTTTTTGATTTTGATCTTACTGCAGCTCTAACGGCTGGAATGTCTACAGTAATATTTACTTTATTGTTTATTGACTTTTTTGATACAGCTGGAACTCTTACCTCTGTAGCTAATGTTGCAGGTAAAGTTGATAGTAAAGGGAAAGTGAAAGACATAAATAAGGCTATGTTATCAGATAGTGTTGGAACTGTAGCTGGGGCTTTGATGGGTACTACAACAGTGACGAGTTATGTAGAATCTGGTGCTGGTGTTAAGGCTGGTGGACGAACAGGAATGACATCTTTAGTTATTGGTGTTTTATTTTTATCATGTTTGTTTTTCTCACCTCTAGCAACAAGCTTACCTAAAGAAATTGATGGAGCTGCTTTATTATATGTTGCTATTCTATTTGTTAGAAACATTACTAACATTGAATGGGATGATATAGCTGAGTCAGGACCTGCAGTTGTAGCTATGATTACAATGCCACTCACTTACAGTATAAGTAATGGTATAGCGCTAGCATTTATTTCTTACGCTTTAATCAAAATTCTATCAGGAAAATTCAGTAAAACTTCACCTGCTATTTGGGTTATCGCAATACTTAGTGTAATTAGCTTTTACGTAGCATAATTAATTTTGGGCCAGTTAAATCTGGCCCTTAATTTCCATGTTTTTTGATTAAATCCTCTATTCTAATTTCCTCATAACGCTCAAAAGGCTGAACAATCCAAGGGTTGCTATTTAATTTTTGAGCACAAAAATTTGGTTCAAATGTAGAGTCTTTCTTTTTCCAGAGAACTGCAGTTTTAATATTTTTAATTTTTCCCTTTAAAGGGGGATATTTTTTTAACCAATCAATACTTTTATTCAATGTAACCCCAGTATCAGATAAATCATCGCATAAAAGAATATCTCCTTTCATGTCTTGCACTGTTGAGCTCATTTCTCGAGAAAAAACTAACGTTCCCTGTTGATCTTCTATACCTTTTCCCGAATATGATTCCACTGCTAAGTAAGCACACTTTAATTTAAAAATCCTACTTAATACATCTATGATAGGTAATCCCCCTCGTGCAATACCAATAAGTAAATCAGGTTTAAAACCGCTATCGTTAATTTGAAGAGCCAATTTTTCTACAATTAAATTATATTCTTTCCAATCTATGATAAGTTTATCAGCCATAGAAAAAACTAAATTATTTTAAAGGAGTTGTAAATGAAAGGTTATGTTGTCTGTGTTTATAAAAGTATAAAGAATGAGGAAAAACTTAAAGAATATGCAGTTAAAGCTAGAACTGCAGTTGAAAAATATAAAGGTAAATTTTTAATTAGGGGTGGTAAAGCTATTGCAAATGAAGGCGACAAATCACCTCGAACTGTAGTAATAGAATTTCTATCTTTTGATGAAGCAAATTTATTTTATAATTCTAAAGAATATCAGCAAGCTCATGCAATTTTACAAGGATATGCTGTCAGACACCATCAAACAGTTGAAGGATACTAATATTGTATAGGCTCATTATCTATTGACCTCCATAAATACCAGGTGGCCACAGAACAATATGGGGTAAACTTTTTTTTAAGTTTATCTAAAAAGTTTTTTGGTGGAAAATATTTTTTATTATAATTATTTGAAATAGCTCTAAGCAATCCAATGTCTTGAAGTGGCCAAATATTTGAGCGATTAAACGTAAAAAGTAAAATCATCTCTGCTGACCACCTCCCAATCTGTCTCAAATCAGATAAATATTCTATTGCTTCTTCATCTGTCATCTCTTTAATTAATCCTGGCTTAAATGTTTTATTAAGTATTTTTTTAGCCAAATCTTTTATTCCTCTAGCTTTTTGTCTGCTCAGACCGCAGCTTTTTAAACTGCTCAATGATAATTTATTCACTGTCTTAGCATTGATTTTATTATTACATTTTTTTTTAAATTTTAGAAAAACTGAGTTAGCTGCAGCAACACTAATTTGTTGTCCAATTATACTTTTGCAAAGAGAGAAAAAAACATCGTTACGAGTTATAAGATTTCCATCTTTATAATTTAAAATTAGTTTTCGCATAACTTTATCTCTTTTAGATAAAATTTTTTTTGCTTTAGCCCAATATTTAGGGGCCTTACTCATGTCCTTGGAGTAATTATTTGTTTTTTTAATTTATTCTCTCTCATAAAAATTATTAAAGAGCTGGTAATTACCAATGAAGCACCTAATAAAGTTAAAAGTTTTGGCACTTCACTCCAAATGAAGTATCCAAAAAGAATTGCAAATACTAAACTTAAATACTTAATAGGTGTCACGAGTGATGCTTCTGCCAATCTATAACTTTGTGTTAATAATAAATTAGCTACACTCCCACACAAACCAAGTACAAAAAATAGTAAAAAATCTATAGGCGTTGGCATTACCCAGTCACTAAATAAGATTGTGCTTAAACCTAAAACAGTACAAAGAAATGTAAAATAAAATGCTATTGTGTAATTAGGCTCTGTTTTAGAAAGCGACCTAACACTTATAGCAACGCATGCAAAAAATATACAGAATACTATTGGAGTAATATAATAGTAGTTTAAATCTATGAATGCAGGTTGCACAATTAAAAGCATTCCCAAAAATCCAAGAAAAACCGCAGACCATCTTTTAATTCCAACTCTTTCTGATAAAAAAATGATAGATGCAATCGTAACGAATATTGGCCCTCCAAATGTTAATGACACAACGTCAGCTAACGGTAGTTCTCTTAAGCCAAAAAATAATGCAATGATGGCTAAGGCGCCACATATCGCTCTAAAAGCATGAAGACCAGGTCGTGAGGTTTTGTAAAAAGAAAATATCTTGTCTTTCGGGATAATAAAAAAGATGGGAATGAACCCTATAAAAAATCTTAAAAAAAGAACTTGTCCAATAGGATAATAATCTAACCACTTTACGCAAATATCCATGATAGAGAAGCAAATGACACTTCCTACCATGTACAATACGCCTATTTGATTTTGTGTTAACAATTTATTATCCTCACAAGATTATAATAAATAATTTATGCAGAAATGTACACTCGCTCTAGGTTGCTTTTGGAAGCCTGAGGAAAACTTTAAGAACAAATTAGGTATAATGGAAACAGAGGTCGGTTATGCAGGAGGCCAGAGCTCTAAAGTTTCTTACGAAGAAGTCTGCAAAGGTAACACTGGGCATGCCGAGGTAGTAAGACTTTCGTTTGATGAAAAAAAAATTTCTTATAAGAAAATTTTAGATTTATTTTTTAAAATGCATGATCCCACCCAAAAAGATATGCAATTTCCGGACGTAGGAACACAATATAGAAGTGAAATTTTTTACGAAACTGATGAACAAAAGCAACAAGCTGAAGAGGTTTTAAATGAAAAAAATAAAGATTATGAGGGAAAAATTCAGACAAATATTTCAAGAATAAAAAATTATTGTAAAGCAGAAGAGTATCATCAAAAGTATATAGAAAAAAATAGGTAATGAAAAATTTAGTCTCCACAAACTGGTTATCAAATAATTTAGAGAATGTAAGAATTTTTGATGGAAGTTGGCATCTTCCAAACTTAAAACGAAATCCTTTAAATGAATTTGAGTCGCTTCATATTAAGAATGCAAATTTTTTTGATATAGACAAATACTCTAATCAAAAATCTAATTTACCACATATGTTGCCCGAAAAAGACGATTGGGAAAAAATTATGTCTGAGCTAGGAGTAAAAAATTCTGACCATATAGTCATTTACGACAACTCTGATGTTATTAGCTCTTGTCGTGTTTGGTATACTTTTTTATATTTTAATCATGATCCAAATCTAGTTTCAATTTTAGATGGAGGTTTAAAAAAATGGTTAAATGAAAAAAGAGATACAACAAAAGATATAAAACAATTTAAAAAAAGTTCCTACTCAGCTAAAGAAAATCCATCTTTAGTTTTAAATAAAGATCAAATAATTTCCAATATTAGAAATAAATCATTCGAGCTAATTGATGCCCGTGGTAGAGAAAGATTCTTAGGCCTTCAACCTGAAAGTCGAAAAGAACTTAGAAGCGGAAATATAGAAGGTTCAAAAAATATGCCTTATACAGAAGTGATTAATGATGATCATACTTTTAAAACAAAAGAAGAATTAATATCTATTTTTAAAAGAAATAGAATTGATCCAAAAAAAAAGATAGCATTTACATGTGGATCTGGAATAACAGCGTGTGTTTTAGGGTTAACTAATTCTATCATAAGTGGTAATAAACCTGTTGTCTACGATGGTTCTTGGGCAGAATACGGAATTAAGTAAAAATGAAAACAGCATCAAAGTTAAAAGCTTTTTTAATTATCTTTTTTATTGCAATTTTTGCGGTAATTGCTGCAAGGTATTTTATTGGGCTACACTTTAAAAAAAAATTTAGTGCTAGGCCAGCTCCCGGTGTAATTATAAACAAAGTTGAAAAGTCTTTGTTTTATAAAAGTATAGAAACATTTGGAACTGCAATTGCTCAAAATTCAAAAGTTTATAGAGTCCAGAAAGATAACATAGTTGGTAATATAAATATTGAAAATAGGTTTGTTAAAAAAGGTGAAATAATAATTGCTTTAAAAGACGGAAAAAATATTACTGCCGATTTTGAAGGTAAGGTCGGAAAAAGAGAAATTGCACAAGGGGTTCTTGGTTCAAATAGTTTAATTATAACTCTTGATGATTTAAAAAAAATCATAATAGATATCAAAGTTCCAGAAAATTATGTTGGAATACTTAAACCAGGTTTGAAAGCAGAATTAATAAATTCAGCATTTAATAAAACTTTTAAAGGCAAAGTAGAGTCTATTAGTTCAAGAATAGATCCATCAACTAGATCAATTTTAGCAAGAATTATTGTAGATAATTCAAATTTTGAAATTATACCGGGACAATTAATGACGGTTAAAGTAATTTATGATGAAATCAATCAGATCGGTGTTCCCGAGAGCGCTGTGACTATTCAGGGTGATACTGCATTCGTTTATATAGTAAATTCCGGCACTGCTGAAAAAAGAAATATTGAAATGGGAAAAAGAAACTTTGGAAAGGTGTCTATTATTTCTGGGATAAACGAGGGTGATGTAGTTATTAGTGAAGGTATATCTAAAGTTCGAGACAAATCTAAAGTTAAAATAATAAATCCGTAAATAAATATGTTTTTAACAGACTTATCAATAAAGAGACCTGTCGTGGCATCAGTAATGAGTTTAGTGCTTGTAATTTTTGGACTTGTTACTTTTCAAGAGATACCCACTGATGAATTGCCAGATGTTCAGCCTCCAGTTGTCACAATTCAAACTGAGTATAGGGGAGCGTCAGCTGAGATAGTAGATACACAGATAACGCAAAAAATAGAAGACTTTGTGGCTGGAACTCCAGGGTTAGAAACTGTTGATTCTTTCAGTGAGGATGAAAGTTCAAGAATAACATTAACATTTGAAACCGACTTAGATCTCGATGATGTTGCAAATGATGTGAGAAGTTCAGTTTCAAGAGTATTAGATAATTTACCAGACGGAGCAGCTCAGCCTGAAATATTTAAACAAAGCGCAGGAATGCGAACTACTATGTGGCTATCTTTTAATTCAGATATAATGACAGATCTAGAATTAACAGATTATGCCGATAGGTATTTAACAGATATTTTTTCTACAGTTGATGGTGTTGGTAGAGTACGTCTAGGAGGTGAAAGAGAACTTTCATTAAGAGTTTGGCTAGATCCTATTGCCTTAGCGGCAAGGGACATAACTACTCA
>CACHLD010000015.1 GCA_902580565.1 uncultured Pelagibacteraceae bacterium
ACTGATCCCAAGAGAATTGCATAGAGTAAAAATATATATGTTATGTTTCCGGTTGTAAAAAAACTTCCAGAACTTCTAAGAGGCATCATTTCTGTAATAAAAAGATATAAAATTGCAATAATGACTTTATTTGAGTAGTTGGTATGTATGTAATTTTTTACAAAACTTTTATAAATAACCGAGAAGAATATTGCTAGAACAAGTGATAATCCAACTAATCCAATATCAGAAATTATCTCTAAATAATAATTGTGAGGGTGGGTGTTACATCCCACTCTTTCAAATTCATTTTTTATCTCCCTTTTTTTACAATTTTCTCTAAAAGATTTTACTCCTCCTCCAATAAACTTATTCATCTTCCAAGTTTCGTAAAAAGATCTAAACTCTTGGTAGTATAAAGGGACTTCTGTTTTTGTTAAATTTTGTTTTTTTTTCCCAATGTCAATTAAAAATACATTCACTATTGATATAGTGTTTCTGGATAAATTTTCAAAATTAATTTTTACTTGTTTATTTAAAAAATATGTTGCACTAAAAAGAAGAAAAAATGTTAAAAAAACAGGCAGCAAATATTTTCGAACATTTTTTTCAAAAATTAAAATTAAAATAATTGTCAAAAAAAATAATATTAAAGGCATTCTATTTCCACTCAAAACTATAGATAAAGAAAATATGAAAAATAAAATACCGATACAAATTGACATATAAGGTTGTTTAATTTTCAAAAAAATTGGAATAGCAAAAAAAGCAAAAATTGAAAACCTTTGAATATATCCTCCAGCAATTAATTCATTGCCAAAAGGTCCGGAAAGTTTTCTGTTTGTTAATGGTTCAATTCCAAATATATCTTTTGAAAATAGTAATTGATAAAGTATATCAATACTTACAAAGATTGAAAAAAAGGCACAAGATAGGAAAAACCATTTAAAATTAAACAGTTTTTCTATAATTAAAAATCTTATTACTATAATAAAAAATAAAAATTTAATTAAAAAAATTGATTTCAAAATTACAACATTTTCATCATTTTCAATTTTAGAAAAAACCTCGATATGATTCCAAATGCCAGTAAATAAAATAAAAATAAATAAACTTATAGTGGTTTTTTCAGATTTGAAAAAATCTTTAAAATTTATTTGATTTGAATAAAAAAATAAAGAAAGGATTATTATCAGCAAGATATTTAAATTAATTGATAAATTTCCTAAAATAAATGTTACTGGTATAAGAGAAATGAAAAAGTTAATGATATCTTTTTTTTTTTCATTTGAAAATCCCTGAATTAAATACATTAATTTTTTCTAATTCAAATATAAAATTAAATCAAATGATAACTTAAGACTTGTATATTATACTATTTTTGGTAATCAATTTATAGGCGCCTGTAGCTCAACTGGATAGAGCGCTTGGCTACGGACCAGGAGGTTCTGGGTTCAAATCCTAGCAGGCGCACAAAAGATATGTATACTCAAAAACACTTTTTTTATTTAATAATATTATTAGGAATAATCTCTAGAATATTTGCAATTAGTCTTTATGGCGATGCATCTATTGGTATGGAGTGGGGAGAAATTTTTTCTGCTTATAAAAAATATGGAATTATAGGAATAGAGATTAATAATCAAGTAGTTCCCAACTTGTATATGCCACCATTATATCCAATGTTTCTAATTATTTTAGATTTCTTTTATCCTTTCAAAAATAGCTTTCCTTTATTTGTGCTTTATACTCAACTTATTTTATCAATTATATCTTTATTTTATTTACGTGAAATTTTAAAAATGTTCTTTTCAAACAATTTATCGTTAATTGGGGTTTTAATCTTCACTCTCCTCCCTATAAATATTTATTCAGTTGCTCAAAGTTCTTCTGTTAGTTTACAGCTTTTTCTTTTGATAATTTTTTTTTATTATCTTTTAATATTTTGTAAAAATGAAAATTTTAAAAATTCTATTAAATTTGCTATTCCAGCCGCTTTATTAATATTAATTAGAGGAGAGTTCTTATTAACTTATATTTTAACATTAACTTATATTTTTATTTTAAATAAAAAAATTAAATATTTACTAGTTGTTTTCATTATTTCTTCAATAATCGTATCTCCTTATGTTTTAAGAAACTATGAACTTACTAATAAAGTTGTTATTACGGAGTCATTTGGTTTTAATTTATGGAAAGGAAATAATTTTCTGTCTAAAGTAGAAGGCAATGATAAGATTTATAAGGAACAAATGAAAAATGAATATAAAAATTTAAATATTGATCCAACATATCATATTAGAATGGATAAGATCTACAAAGTTGAAGCGATAAAAAATATTTCTGCTGAACCTTATCGTTATTTAAAATTATACATAAAGAAATTTTTCTCTTTTATGTTTTTTGATTTAGACTCTTCAAGATCTAATTATTATAATCCTTTTCATATATTACCAAAAATAATTCTTTCCTTAGCAAGCTTTTTTGGATTAATTTACTCATTGAGATCTAAAAAAATTGGACTTAATTATTTTGCTTATTTTTATATCTATAATGTTGCTCTCTTTTCAATTTTTTTTATTTTACCAAGATATTCTCTAATGTTATTACCTGCACAAATAGTTTTGATTTGTTTTTTGATACAGAGGTTAAAACCCGATATTTGAAACGAGTTCGTCGAGAATTTTTTTTGTAGTAAATTTTTGCCTCCAATTGGGAAAATGTTTTTTAAATTTTTTCATACTTGAAACATACCAAATATGATCTCCAACTCTATTTTTTTTAATATATATTTTTTTAATCTTAATTTTTGTTTTAAGTTCTAAATAATTTAATGCTTCTATAATAGAGCAATTGGATAACCTGGTTCCTCCAGTATTATAAACTTCACCTTTTCTTGGTTTTTTATAAAATTCCCAGAAACATTTTACTAAATCGGAGCTATGAATGTTGTCTCTTACTTGCTTACCTTTATAGCCAATGATTGTATATTTTTTTTTGGTTAAAACTGTTTTTACTAGATAAGACAAAAATCCGTGTAGTTTAGCTCCAGAATGATTTGGTCCAGTGATACAACCTGCTCTAAAACATGCTGTTTTTAACCCTACATTTTTTCCATATTCTTGAACTATCAAATCAGCATAGGATTTTGAACTTCCAAAAAAACTATGAGTACAATTATCTATGGACATTGTCTCATTAATACCGAATTTAAACTTATGACTATTTTTAATTTCCCACCTTGTTTTTTTTTCAACTAGTGGCAGTTTATTTGGATTATCTCCATACACTTTGTTTGTTGACATAAAAATAAATGGAACACTGGGACAATATTTATTTGTAAGCTCTAAAAGGTTTAAAGTTCCTCTTGCATTGATATCAAAATCAATAAAAGGTTTATTTTTTGCCCAATCATGAGATGGTTGAGCCGCCGCATGTATGATAACACTAATTTTTTTTTTATATTTTCTAAAAATTTTTTCTAAATTCTTAAAATTTCTTATATCAACTGAAAAATGATTATATTCTTTTATTTGTTTTTTTAATTTATTTTTAAGCCATGTAATATCTCCATCAGGACCAAAAAATTTTTTTCGAGAATTATTATCAACGCCTAATATTTGAAATCCTTTTTTTGAAAAAAAAAGAGAGGATTCTGAACCTACCAACCCACAGGAACCTGTTATCAAAGCTATTTTCATTTAAAATACTTTCTTATTTTTTTGTTATTTTTTAACCAAAGAAAAACGTCATTAAATATCCTATTTAAGTTATTTTTTGGTTTCCATTTGTAGTGTTTTTGAAATTTACTGTTATCAGTAATAAAATAAGGTATATCAAACTTAGAAGTTTTGCTTATTTTACCTAACTTTATTTTATTGCCTGTAATATCTTCACATTTCATAGTTAATTCGTGTAAAGAAATAGAATTTTTAATTCCACCACCAATGTTAAAAGTTTTATTGTAGATACGATGAAAATTTTTTATTTGGAGAAGCATGATTTCACAAACATCATCAATATGTATCAAATCTCTAACCTGGTGCCCATGTCCACCAAAACCTATGTAAGATAATTTTTTTTTAAATAAATGTTTAGCTATCCACAACGAAACGAAACCCTGATCTTGTTTTCCGAATTGCCAGGGACCTGCAATAACACCAAATCTGTTAATTAAATATCTTATTTTTGACATATAAGAAAATTCCTTGATAAGTTTCTCCGAACTAAGTTTTGTAAAACCATATAATGAACTAGGATTATTTGTTTCAAAATTTTCATTAATTTTAATTTTTTTTTTTAGTTTCTTTTTAAGATTTAGGTTTTTAAAAAGATTTCTTAAATTTATTATAGAGTAGACTCTGCTTGAAGATAAAAAAATTATTTTTGCTTTATCCTTTTTTGTTTTTTTTACTAAATTAAAAGTTCCAATTAAATTAGTATTAAATATTCTATCTGGATCTCTAGATGAAACTTCAATAGCTGGTTCAGCACAACAATCGATAATTAAATCACATTTTTTAAGAGTAAGAATTTTATTATAATTTTTTATATCAAAATTATAGTTTTTAATTTTAAAATTTTTAAGCCTTTCTCGATTGATTTTAGATCCATCTCGATAAAGATTATCAACACTGAAAATATCTGCTTTCTTAAGATTTTTTTTTAAGAAAATTGCGATATTTGATCCTACAAACCCACATCCACCTGTAATAAGTATTTTCATAATTAAACAAATACCCTACTAATAGCTATAAATAAACAAAGTTATGCTTTCGATTATTATACCAGCTAAAAATGAAGCAGAAAACCTGCAAGATATTTTTAATTATTTTAGTAAAAAACTTGTAAATATTGATTATGAGATAATCGTTATTAATGATTTTAGTAGCGACGAAACATTTACAAAAGCCCAATATCTTTTTCAAAGTAATAATAAATTCAAAATCTTTGACAACAAAAAAGAGGGCCTGGGTGGAGCCATAAATCTTGGAATTGAAAAATCGAGTGGAGATAAGATAGCTATAATGATGGCAGATTTGTCAGATCATATTGAGGATTTAATAGAATATAATAATATAATGGATAAAAAAAAAGTAGACGCAGTTCTCGGGTCAAGATTTATTCAAGGTTCTAAAGTTAAAGATTATCCATTACGAAAATTAATTTTAAATAGGATTTTTAATTTTCTTGTAAGAATAATTTTTTGGAATAATTTTAATGATTATACAAATGCCTTTAAAATTTATAAGAGAGATGCTTTACTTAATATAAGACCACTTGTGTCAGAAAGTTTTAACATTTTTCTTGAAATTCCCTTAAAGGTAATTTCGAGAAAATATAATTACGAAATTATTCCTATAAGCTGGACAGGAAGAAAAAAAGGAAAGGCAAAATTTAAGATAAAGGAATTACGATCCAAATATCTTTTTACTTTAATCTATTGTTTTATAGAAAAAAATTTATTAAACATTAAAAAATGAAACTAAATATATCTTTGCAAAAAGCTGTGGTCTTTTTTTTTATCTTTGTTTTATTAATTTTGTTTGTACTTACGATTGTTTTATAAATAAGCTACAATTAGTATAATTATACCTAAAACTAGTCTATAAATTACAAAAAGATTTAAACTAAATTTTTTAATATATTTAAAAAAATATTTTATTGTGATGTAAGAAAATATAAATGATAAAAAAATTGATAAGATATTGAAAAAAGAAAAGTCTAATTTTCCTACATCAACAATCTCTTTTAATCCAAAAAAACTCACTGCTGCTAATGTAGGAATAGAAAGTAAAAAAGAAATCTTTGCAGAGTCATATCTGCTAAAATTTAATAATCTAGAGGAAGAAATAGTTATACCAGACCTGCTTACTCCCGGAATAAGTGAAAGAACTTGGAACAATCCAATTATAATTGCAGACTTTAAACTAAAATCTTTTTCTATACTTTTTTCAATTTCAAACCTGTCAGATATAAATAAAAAAATTCCAAATATAATAGTCGTCCATCCAATCACTTCTAGGTTTCTTAATTGATAAATTATTTCCAACTTTACGAGTAAATAACCAACTATCATTATTGGAATTGACGAGACTATAATATTAAAGAAAAGTTTTTTGTTTTTAATATAATCAATTAAATCTTTTCTAAAATATGTTACTACTGCAACAAAAGAACCAATGTGAAGACTGACATCTATTGTTAAATCGGCCTCATTAAATTCAAGGTAATCTGACATGATTATTAAATGTGATGACGAACTTATAGGTATGAATTCCGTTATTCCTTGAATCAATGAAAGAACTAAAATTTCAATCATTCTAAATAACTAGAGTTATTGGTTGTTTTTTTGATGACATCTTCAAATGCATACCAGGTATGCAAATATTTTTCACTAAGTATAAGGGTTTTTGATATATTAGGTAAATAATATTTACCTAAAATAACTGTAAATTTATATTTTTTTCATTATTTATACCTTTTATGAGTAAAAAATTATTAAAATTTGTTGACCTTAAACAGGAAACACCTGTCAAAAGAGAGATAGATAAAAGAAGCAAGGATTTTAATGAAATCTATGATGATTTTATTAATACTAAAGCTAAAGATCAATCTAGTCGATGCTCGCAATGTGGAGTTCCGTTTTGTCAGATACATTGCCCGCTGAGTAATAATATTCCTGACTGGTTAAAACTTACTGCAGAGGGAAGACTACAGGAAGCTTACGAGTTATCACAAAGTACGAATAACATGCCCGAGGTATGTGGAAGGATATGTCCTCAAGATAGATTGTGCGAAGGGAATTGTGTAATTGAACAATCGGGTCACGGCACTGTTACAATTGGATCAATTGAAAAATACATTACAGACAATGCTTGGGAAAAAGGATGGGTAAAACCTTTTAAAGTAAAAAAAGAACTTAAACAATCGATAGGTATAATTGGAGCCGGACCTGCAGGCATGGCTTGTGCTGAAGAATTAAGAAAATCAGGATATCAGGTTACTATTTATGATAGATACGATAGGCCTGGAGGATTATTAATATACGGTATTCCAAATTTCAAACTAGAAAAGTTTGTAGTTGAGAGAAGAACAAAACTTCTAAAAGAAAGTGGGATAAAATTTGTTCAAAATTTTGAGGTTGGAAAAAATAAAACATTATATGAACTCAAAAATATTCACGACTCTATTTTGATTTCCACGGGTGTGTACAAAGCAAGAGAAATAGATATACCAGGTCACAATTTGAAAAATATTTTTCCCGCTATGCAATTTTTAACTGCTTCAAATAAAAAAGGATTAGGCGATAAAGTAAAGCTTTTTGATGATGGAACTTTAAATGCTGAAGGAAAAAATGTTGTTGTAATAGGAGGTGGAGATACAGCAATGGACTGTGTAAGAACAGCAATAAGACAAAATGCTAAATCTGTAAAATGTCTTTATAGGAGAGACAGAGAAAATATGCCAGGTTCTTCTAGAGAAGTTGGGAATGCTGAAGAAGAGGGCGTTGAATTTATTTGGCAAACAAGTCCAAAAAGTTTTTTAGGAAATGGTAGAGTTAATGAGGTTGAGGTAGATAAAATGATCTTAGGTGAACCGGACTCATCTGGAAGAAAAAAACCAATAATTCAACCTGGATCCGAGTTTAAAATCCCAGCTGACCTTGTAATTAAGTCTCTTGGATTTGATCCAGAAAACTTACCAAAATTATTTAATGCTGAAGAGTTAGCAATCTCAAAGTGGGGCACACTTAAGATAGACTTAAAAACAATGCAAACTAATTTAGATGGAGTATTTGCTGCTGGAGATATTGTGAGAGGAGCTTCTCTAGTAGTTTGGGCAATAAGAGATGGTCGTGATGCAGCTGAACAAATAAAAAAATATTTACAAAATAAATTAAAAAAAGAAAAATCAGAGGAAGCTGCTTAAAAAAATGAATAGATATCAAAAAAATAAAAAATTGCTTTCAGATAATTATTCTTATGATTCTAGTATGGAGCATGATGCTTGTGGTGTTGGGCTTGTGGCTTCAACTGATGGAAAAAAATCTAGAAAAATTGTTGAATATGGTATTGAAGCATTAAAAGCAATATGGCACAGAGGTGCGGTTGATGCTGACGGCAAATCTGGGGATGGAGCGGGAATTCAAATAGAAATAGCTCCAGATTTTTTTGAAGAAAAAATTATAGCAACAGGACATACCCCGGATGAAAAAAAAAGAATTTGTGTTGGAATGGTTTTTTTACCAAGAACAGACTATGTTGAACAAGAAAAGTGTAGAGAAATTATAGAGTCCGCTCTTTTAGATGAAAATTTCTATATTTATGGGTGGAGACAAGTTCCGATTAATCCAAGTGTTTTGGGAGAAACTGCTGAGCAAAGTAGACCAGAAATAGCACAGGTTTTATTTAAAAAAAATGACGATTTATCTACCAACGACCTTGAACGAAATTTATTTGAAACGAGAAAAAAAATAGAAAAGTTAGCTAGAGAAAGTCAGTTAAAAAACTTTTATATTTGTTCTTTTAGTTCTAGATCGATTGTTTATAAAGGGATGTTTTTAGCTGAACTTTTATCAGATTTTTATTTAGATCTTAACAACAAGAATTTAACTTCAAGATTTGCAATTTTTCATCAAAGATATTCAACAAATACTTTTCCGAGTTGGGATTTAGCACAACCTTTTAGAACTTTAGCACACAACGGAGAAATTAATACATTAAAAGGAAATATTAATTGGATGAAAATTCATGAGCAAGATATGTCAAGCTCACTTTTTAAAAATGTTAAAGATTTAAAACCTGTAATTAGAAGTTCTTCAGACTCAGGAGCACTCGATAACGTTTTTGAACTTCTAACTCATTCTGGAAAATTAGCACCATTAATTAAATTAATGATGATACCTGACTCTTGGTCGAAGAGAAGCAAGACAGTTCCAAAAAATCACCAAGACCTTTTTAATTTTTTAAATAGTACAATTGAGCCTTGGGATGGACCCGCAGCTATATGTGCAACAGACTCTAAATGGGTTTTAGCAGCAACTGACAGAAACGGATTAAGACCCTTGCGATATTCGATTACATCAGACAATTTGTTTTTTGCTGGTTCAGAGTCGGGAATGATAAATATTTCAGAAGATAAAATTTTAAGTAAAGGAAAATTAGGACCAGGTCAAATTATTGCTATAGATTTAAAAAAAGGTAAACTTTACAAAGATAAAGAAATTAAAGATGTTATAGCTAAAGACTACAAAAAATATAACAAACAAATTATTGACTTAGAGAAAAAAATTTCAATTGATAATGAAGAACCATTATTTAGCGGGGAAGAATTAAAAAAAAGACAATATCTCTCAGGTTTGAGCATTGAAGACTTAGAATTAATTCTTCATCCTATGGCAGAGGAAGGTAAAGAAGCGTCTGGTTCTATGGGTGATGATACCCCAGTTGCTGTTTTATCAAGTCATTTTAGACCTGTATCACATTATTTTAGACAAAATTTTAGTCAAGTAACAAACCCGCCAATTGACTCTTTAAGAGAAAATAAAGTAATGAGTTTAAAAACAAGGTTTGGAAATCTTGGGAATATTCTTGATTTTGACAATTTAACAAAAGAGGATATTTACGTTTTGGATAGTCCAATTTTAACAAATTCTCAATTTAAAAAATTTAAAAAACTTTTCTCAAAAAAAATAAGAGTTATTGATTGTACATTTTCAATTAAAAACTCATTGAAACAAAGAATTGAGGAGCTTAGGGATGAATGCGAGACTGCGGTGCGAGAAGGAGCATCCGCATTAGTTCTATCAGATAAAAATATTTCAGACGAAAGCGCAAGCATTCCATCAATATTAGCAGTTGGTGCAATACATTCACATTTAGTAAAATTAGGTCTCAGAGGTTATTGTTCAATTAACGTTGAATGTTCTGACGCTTTAGATACCCATTCTTTTGCTATATTAATTGGTGTTGGAGCAACAACTATTAATCCCTATTTAGCTATTGATAGTATTCATCAAAGGTTCGAAAAGAAATTATTTGGAAAGTCAGATTTTGAAAGTTGTGTGAAGAAATTTAAAAAATCTATAGATGCTGGTTTGCTAAAAATAATGTCTAAGATGGGTATATCTGTAATTAGTTCATATAGAGGCGGTTGTAACTTTGAAGCTGTCGGGTTGAGCAGAGCTATTGTATCAGATTATTTTCCAGGCATGACATCAAGAATTTCAGGGATTGGCATTATTGGAATTGAAAAAAAGATTAAAGAGCTTCACTCAAAATTCATAAATAAAAATGTGT
>CACHLD010000016.1 GCA_902580565.1 uncultured Pelagibacteraceae bacterium
TTAGATGATTTCATTGGTAAACAGTTTACTACAGGTCCAGATGGCGACTTATACCAAATGCCTGACCAACAATTTGCTAACCTTTATTGGTTTAGAAAAGATTGGTTTGACAGACCTGAAATCAAAAAAGGTTTTAAAGCCAAATATGGTTACGATTTAGGTGTACCTTTAAATTGGTCTGCTTATGAAGATATCGCTAAATATTTTTCTGAAGATGTGAAAAATATTGATGGTGTTAGAATTTACGGTCACATGGACTACGGTAAAAGAGCTCCTGACTTAGGTTGGAGAATGACTGACGCGTGGTTGTCAATGGCTGGAGCAGGTGATGTAGGTAAACCTAATGGAATACCAGTAGACGAGTGGGGAATAAGAATGGAAAAAGGTTCTTGTAACCCTGTAGGAGCTTCAGTTACAAGAGGTGGAGCTGCTAATGGTCCTGCTGCTGTATACGCAATCAGAAAATGGGATGAGTGGTTAAGAAATTACGCTCCTCCAGGTGCTGCGGCTATGGACTTCTATCAGTCCTTACCGTCACTATCTTCTGGTAACGTTGCTCAGCAAATTTTCTGGTACACAGCTTTCACAGCTTCTTTAGTAGGAAAAAATCCTAACAATAAAGTTGTTGATGCTAACGGTAAACCTTTATGGAGAATGGGTCCATCACCAAAAGGACCTTATTGGGAAGAAGGCATGAAGCTTGGATATCAAGATGCTGGATCATGGACTTTATTTAAGTCTACACCAGTTAAAAATAGAAAAGCTGCATGGTTATACGCTCAATTCGTTGTATCAAAAACAGTAGATCTTAAGAAAAGTCACGTTGGTTTAACTATCATTAGAGATAGTTCAATCGATCATAAATCATTTACTGAGAGAGCAGGTGATTTAGGCGGACTTGTTGAATTCTACAGATCTAACAACAGAAATATTTGGTCACCAACAGGTGTAAACGTTCCGGACTATCCGAAACTTGCACAAATCTGGTGGCAACAAATTGGAGATGTAAACTCAGGTGCGTTTACTCCACAACAAGCTATGGATCGTCTTGCAGAAGAGATGGACTTAGTTATGTCTCGTATGGAAGCTGCTGATAAAGGTAGCAATGCATACGGTGGATGTGGACCAAGACTTAATAAACCAAGAGAAGCTTCTTATTGGTTAAATAAGAAAGGTTCACCAAAAGCCAAACGTGATGAGAAACCTCAAGGAAAAACTGTTCCATACGCGAGAGCTTGGAAATAGTTAGAGGTTAATCTAAATTTAAAAGGGGGCACTTGATGCCCCCTTTTTTTAAAACTAAATTTTAAATTATGAGTCTAGAATTAAAAAACGTGGAGAAAAAAGTTGGAATAGCTACTCATATTTATCCCACAAGTCTTAAATTAGAGAAAAATACTATAAACGTTCTACTTGGCTCAACACTTGCAGGGAAGACAACATTAATGCAAATAATGGCAGGATTAGACAAACCTACCTCTGGCGAAATATGGTTTAATGGAGAGAACGTTACTGGCATGAAGGTTCAAGAAAGAAATTGCTCGATGGTTTATCAGCAATTTATAAATTATCCAAATTATACAGTGTATGAGAATATTGCTTCTCCATTAGCAATAACAGGTGTTAAAACAGATGAAATTAAACAAAGAGTTGGTAAAGTAGCTGAACTTTTAAAATTATCAGCAATGTTAAATAAAAAACCTGATGAACTATCAGGTGGTCAACAACAAAGAACAGCTCTAGCAAGGGCTTTAGTCAAGGATTCAGACTTAATTTTATTAGATGAACCTTTGGCAAATTTAGATTTTAAACTTAGAGAAGAGTTAAGAGAAGAACTACCAAAATTATTTGAAGACAGGGATTGTATTGTTGTTTATGCAACAACAGAACCATCAGATGCATTAATGATAGGTGGAAATACAGCAACATTATTAGAAGGGAAAGTTATTCAGTATGGTAAAACTCTAGAGGTTTATAATAAGCCTGAAAATTTAATTTCAGCTAAAGTCTTTAGTGACCCACCAATGAATATAGCTGAGATCATAAAAAGCGGTGATAATTGTAAATTCACAGAAAATAATGTTCAATGGAAATCATCAGCAAAAATTAAGGATGGCACTTATAAAATAGGTATCAGACCTCATAATATTACTACGTATAAAGAGGGGAATAACTCAATTGAAATCAACGGCAAAGTTCAAATTTCTGAACTTAGTGGATCAGAAAGTTTAATACACTTTACTAACGGAAATTTAAACTGGGTTTCATTGTCTAATGGGATCCAACAAAAAAATGTTGGAGAAGATACTAAACTATACATGAACACAGACGAATTTTTATATTTTGATCAAAATAACAGATTGGTAAATAATGGCTAAAATAACATTAAAAGATTTAAGTCACAGCTATTTAGAGGAACAGAATAGTAATTCTGATTGGGCATTGCGAGATGTTAACATTGATTGGAAAGACGGCGGAGCTTACGCTCTTTTAGGACCATCGGGTTGTGGAAAGACAACTTTATTAAATATTGTTTCAGGCTTATTAAAACCAACTAGGGGTAGTATTTTATTTGATGATAAAGATATGACATCACTTAACCCTGTTGAAAGAGACATTGCTCAAATATTTCAGTTTCCAGTCATTTATGACACCATGTCTGTATATGATAACTTAGCATTTCCATTAAAAAACAGAGGTCTGTCAGATTCAAAAGTTAGTTCTAAAGTAAAAGAAATCGCAGAGATGCTTGAATTAACATCTACATTAAATAATAGAGCATCAGGTTTGACAGCTGATGGAAAACAAAAAATCTCATTAGGTAGAGGACTTGTTAGATCAGATGTAAACGTAATTATGTTTGATGAACCTTTAACTGTTATAGATCCACATTTAAAATGGGTTCTAAGATCTAAATTAAAAGAGTTACATCAAAAAATTAATCGAACAATGATATATGTAACACACGATCAAACAGAGGCCTTAACATTTGCTGACCAAGTTGTAGTTATGCATGAAGGTCAAATCGTTCAAACTGGAACACCTGTTGAACTATTTGAAAAACCTAAGCACACTTTTGTGGGACATTTTATTGGTTCACCTGGAATGAATATACTTCCTTGTGAAATTAAAAATGGCGAAATAAATTTCAGTGGTCAAAAAATACAAAGTCATAAAGCTGTAAAAAAATTAAATTTTAGAAAAACTCAAATAGGCATTAGACCAGAATTTATAAATTTTTCAAAAGATGGGATTCCAGTTAAAATTAAAAGAGTAAGTAATACTGGAAGACATAAAATTGTTGAAACAGAATGCAATGGGGGAAATATTAAAATATTATCCAACGCTACTACTGAAATTCCAAATGGAAGTGCTCATATAACTTTTAATCAAAAATTTACTTATGTTTATGGAGATAACTGGATCATTGAATAATGAATAAAACTATTAATCAAAAAGCCTGGTTTTTTGTAATTCCTGTATTTGTTCTTGTGGCATTTAATGCAGCTATTCCTTTAATGACTGTAGTAAATTATTCATTTCAAGAAACTTTTGGAAATAACGTATTTGCTTGGGAGGGTACAAGGTGGTTCAAACAAATTCTGTTATCTGAAAGATTCCATGCTTCATTAGGAAGACAGTTTGCATTTACCTTTATAATACTGCTAATTCAAATACCTTTAGGTATTGCTATTGCGCTGACTATGCCAAAAAAAGGATGGGGTGTACCAGTTTGTTTGATTTTAATGTCTATGCCGCTTCTAATTCCTTGGAATGTTGTTGGAGCAATGTGGAATATTTTTGCGCTCCCAGATATTGGTTTTCTTGGCCATACTTTAAACTCAATGGGTTTTGATTATAATTTTACTCAACAACCTGGTGATGCATGGTTTACAACAATTTTAATGGATGTTTGGCATTGGACGTCTTTAGTGGTTCTTTTATCTTATGCGGGTCTTAATTCAATTCAGCCTGCATATTACCAAGCGGCGGAAATCGATGGTGCTAGCAGGTGGGCAACTTTTAGATATATCGAATTACCAAAAATGAAAAAGGTTTTAACTTTAGCAATTTTATTAAGATTTATGGATAGTTTTATGATTTACACTGAACCGTTTGTTTTAACGGGCGGTGGACCAGGTAACACTACTGCATTTTTATCTATAGATCTTGTTAAAATGGCGTTAGGTCAGTTTGATTTGGGACCCGCTGCAGCGATGTCATTAATATATTTCTTTATTGTACTTTTAGTTTGTTGGGTTTTCTATAGTTTAATGATGAAAAATGAGGCTCGGTCATGAAAAAATATAAATGGTTAGTACCTACATTATATATAATTTTTTTAATGTTACCGATTTATTGGTTAATTAATATGTCATTTAAAACAACAACAGAAATTATTAATACATATTCACTATGGCCCCAAAAATTTACAACAGAAAATTATATAAAAATCTTTACAGACAGCACTTGGTACATGGGTTATGTAAATTCTATTACTTATACAGTATTTAATACTATTATTTCTGTTGCAGCAGCTCTGCCGGCTGCATATGCATTTTCTAGATATAAATTTTTAGGTGATAAGCATTTGTTCTTTTGGTTATTAACTAATAGAATGGCTCCTCCAGCAGTTTTTGCATTGCCATTTTTTCAGTTTTATTCTTCAGTAAATTTATTTGATACTCATATAGCTGTTGCTTTATCTCATTGTTTATTTAACATTCCCTTAGCAGTGTGGATACTAGAAGGATTTATGTCTGCAGTTCCAAAAGAATTAGACGAGACTGCTTATGTTGATGGATATTCATTTGGTAGGTTTTTCTTTAAAATTTTTGTTCCAACAATTGCTGCAGGAATAGGAATTACAATGTTTTTTTGTTTTATGTTTTCTTGGGTTGAGCTTTTACTAGCCAAAACACTGACCGCAACAGCTGCAAAACCAATAGCAGCCACTATGACAAGAACAGCAAGTACTTCAGGATATGAACTTGGTTTATTAGCAGCTGCTGGAACCTTAACAATAATTCCGGGAGCAATTGTAATTTACTTTGTAAAAAATTATATTGCTAAGGGATTTGCGATGGGAAGGGTTTAATGTTTACAAAATTATACGCAGCTACTTGGGGTGATGTTGGCAAGGCAAAAGAAAAAGGTTTTTTTGATTTTGATTTATTTTCATGGATGGCTTGGACATGGCAAACTGCTGCTTTTTTCATTTTTATAGCTTTATGTATAATGGTAATGCTTATTTGGGAAAAAAAAGTGCCAGGAGGATCTCCAAGAAAAGGTGTTTTAGGTTTAGATACAACTAGGGGTGATAGATTGTTTGTTTCTTTGCTAGGCAGTGCTTTTATTCATTTAGCTTGGTTGGGTCTTGTTGGCAGTCTCTTGTGGATAGCATCAATTATTTGCGTTGCTTATTTTATTGTTGTATTTAAATACGTATAACACATATGGTCAGAGTAGGAATTAATGGTTTTGGGAGAATAGGGCGTCTAATTTTAAGAGCCATATTAGAAAATTATAAAGGTAAAATCCAAGTAGTAGGTATTAATGATTTAGGCTCAATCGAAGCTAATGCACACTTAATAAAATTTGATAGTACGCATGGAACATTAAATCAAGATGTTAAAACTACAAAAGAAGGTTTTCAAATTGGTGATCAAAATATAAAAGTTTTTGCAGAAAGAGATCCATCAAAATTACCTTGGAATAAGATAGGTGCAGACGTTGTACTTGAATGTACTGGTTTATTCTTAGATAAAAAATCTGCAAGCAAACATATAGAAGCAGGAGCAAAAAAAGTAATTATATCTGCTCCAGCAAAAGAAGTAGATTTTACAGTTGTACAGGGTGTAAATAGTAAAGATCTAAACAAGGAACATAATATAATTTCAAATGGATCTTGTACTACTAATTGTTTGGCTCCGGTAGCAATGGTCTTAGAGAATACCTTTGGAATTGAATATGGCTATATGACTACGATTCATAGCTATACAGGCGATCAAAAGCTCTTAGATACACTTCATAAAGACTTAAGAAGAGCGAGAGCTTCAGGTGATGCAATGATACCAACTTCTACAGGCGCCGCTAAAGCAATGAGTTTAGTTTTACCAAGTTTAAAAGGCAAGTTGGATGGAACAGCTATAAGGGTACCTACACCAAATGTTTCACTTATTGATCTAACATTTGTCTCTAATAAAGAAGTAACTTTAGAGAATATAAATAATGCGATGAGTAAAGCAGCTCAAGGTTCTTTAAAAGGAATTTTATCAACTAATTCAGAACCTCTAGTTTCAAAAGATTTCAATCATAATGCTCATAGTTCAATATTTGATTTAACACAAACTCAAGTTATTAAAGGGAAATTCAGCAGAGTGTTATCTTGGTACGATAATGAGTGGGGATTTTCCAACAGGATGTGTGATACTGCTATTCAAATAGCTGGATTAATTTAATTCCTCTTTTTTTCAGCTTGTTCTATCAATTTTAAAGTATTTTTAGGTATGCCAGAGTTATCTATCTCTTTATATTTTATTTCCAATTTTTGAGGTCTTTTATTTTTAATTTTTACATGAAAATCATTTATAGCAGTTAATATTTCATCAATAGAATATTCTTTATCCATCAGACATAATGTTATATCATTAGTTTAATTAAAACAAAATAAATTTATATGAAAAACAAAAGTTTAGAATTAATAGCAAATAAACTCGTTAGAGCCTTTCTTAAGAACAAAATTATAAATCCAATTCCTAATCATTTTGTAAAAAATATAGATAAAGCAAATAAATTTAGAAAATTGTGTGAGAGCAAAATAAAAAAACCAATTATAGGTTTTAAAGCGGGTGGAACGGCAATTCCCGTTCTTAAGAAATTAAAAGAGAAAAAACCTTTTATTGCTTCAGTTTATGAGAATAACTTATTAAAAAATAAAAGCTCTGTTAAAATAAACAAATATACTTTAGGAATAGAGCTAGAAGTTTGTTATCTAATAAATGAAAAAATATTTAATTCCAAAAAAAAAATTACAAATAAAAACATAAAACAACTTATTACTCATTCAGTACCCTGTATAGAAATTGTTGGCTATAGACAGAAAAAAAGTGGAATAAAATATTTAGGAGATCTTTGTTCAGATTTTGGTGCAAATGTAAAATTTATTATAGGTACCAAGAAAAAATTTAAAAACATTGACGTATCTAATTTAGTAACTACTATTTCTAATAACAAAATTAATCATACTGTTCATGGAAACACTAATACTGTTTATCGTAATCCAATTAATTCTCTTAAATTTGTATTAGATACCATTAAAAAAGATAAAATTAATATTAACAAAAACTTTTTTGTGTTTACTGGATCCACAGTTGGTGTAGTACCAATAAAAGGAAAGGGTTTTTATTCTGGTACTATTAAAAAAATAGGTTCTGTGAAAACTAAAATAATTTAGTTAGATAAGAAATAACCACTAATTCCTAAAATTAATATCAAAGCAGTTAATTTTACTCTTTTTAAAAATAACTCTTTTTTTTTACCTTCGAATTTTCTTTTTGCTAGAAAATAGATGTTTGTGTCTCCGCTATTTCTAAATTTAGGCCTAAGTGGTGATGGTATAGTTTTGTTTTGAATATGTTTAAATTTTTTAGGATTGATTTGTAGCATAAGTATATAAAACCTATTTAATCAGAGTTATCAACAGTGTTCTACCCCTACGTGCGACACAGTTGACAATGATAATCATTATCAATACATTGTAAATGATTATCATTATCAACAAAGGGAGAAATATGAAAAAAGTAATAATATCAATATTTACATTTTTTCTGTTTACAGGAAGCTTATTTGCTAATGAGGTGAACATATTTAGTGCAAGACATTATGACTCAGATGTTCAACTTTATGAAAAATTCACTGCCAAAACAGGAATTAAAGTAAATGTTATATCTGGAAAATCAGGAGCTTTAGAAAAAAGAATTGCAGAAGAAGGCGCTGATAGCCAAGCGGATTTATATATAACTGCTGATGCTGGAAGATTAGGTGCATTTAGCAGCAACTTACAAGGCGGTCTTGTGAGTGACGCAATAAAATCTGCAGTACCAAGTAACTTCAGAACATCTAAATGGGTTGGAATAGCCAAAAGAGCGAGAATAATATATTTCGCACCTGAAAGAGTAAGTGGTGCAGAACTAGCAGGTTTAACTTATGAAAGTTTAGCTGATCCAAAATGGAAAGGTAGATTAGTTATTAGAGCATCAAATAATATTTATAATCAATCACTTGTTGCATCATTAATTAAAAATAATGGAAAAGGTAATATTGCAAAGTGGTCAGAAGGAATGGTTTCAAATATGGCTAGATCTCCAAAAGGAAATGACAGAGCTCAAATTCTTGCAGTAGCAGCTGGAGAAGCTGACATTGCTGTAGCTAATACATATTATTTAGCGCTGATGTTATCTGGTAAAAAAGGTCCAGAGCAACAAGCAGCAGCTAAAAAAGTAAAACCATTTTTTCCAAATCAAGATGGAAGAGGAACGCATATGAACATAAGTGGAGCTGGTTTAGTAAAAGGAGCACCTAATAAAGCAAATGCGATTAAATTAGTAGAATTTTTACTAAGTGAAGAAGCACAAAATCATATAGTAAATAATACTTTTGAATATCCAATGATTGAAGGAGTTTCTCCACATCCATTAGTGGTAAATATGGGATTGGATTTTAAACAAGATCTAAAAACCAAAGTTGTTAATTATGGAAAAAGACAAGCTGATGCTTTAGAAGTAATGACTGCTGCAGGTTGGAAATAGTTATACGTTTGTTAATTATATGAGGCGAACAAAAAAAAGGATAATTAATTTAAATAAATTAAGAACAGGTTGTTCGCCTTGCATAAATCAAGCAAAAATAATGGAGCAAAAAATTTCAAATAGGAATATCTCAGAGATCAAAATTAAAGAAATAAAAGATATAGTTTCATCTATGTTTGTTAAAAAAAACTTAGATTAAAATTCTTATTAAACTTATAATAGACTTAAATATGATAAAAATTAATCACTGGTATGTGATCTCACTAATAATAACAATGCTAATTGCCCTGCCAATTTTAACTGTTTTTATAAGTTTCTTTGGCTCAACTAGTGAATACTATACTTTATTAAAAAATACTTTTTTATTTTCATATATAAATCAATCACTAATAATCTTATTAGGAGTACTTTTCTTAACATTTTTGTTTGGAGTTTTTTCGGCTTATTTCGTTTCTTTCTATGATTTTCCTGGCGTAAATTTTTTTAAATGGGCTTTGATACTATCTTTTGCAGTGCCTGCATATATTTATGCTTATTCTTTAACAGCTTTTTTTGAAAATTACGGAACACTATTTTCAATTCTTACTTGGGTTTTTGGTGAAGGAGAGTACAACAAATACATCCCTAAATTTGACGGAATATTAGGTGCCATTCTATCAATGTCTTTTTCATTATTTGGTTATGTCTATGTCTTAACAAGAGCCTCGTTTTTTCACCAATCTAATAACTTAATCGAAGTTAGTAAAAATTTAGGATTATCAGCAACTGAAAGTTTTACAAAAGTAATTCTTCCATCTGCAAGACCTGCCATTATTGCTGGTTTGGCTTTAGTAGCAATGGAATGTTTAGCTGATTTTGGAACAGTATCCTTTTTCAGCGTTCAAACTTTAACAACTGCTATTTATAACTCATGGTTAGCTTACGATGACCTCAACACGGCAAATCAACTTTCATTTATTTTGTTATTAATTATATTGGCTGCCTTTTATATTGAAAATCGCTCTAGAGGAGGGGCA
>CACHLD010000017.1 GCA_902580565.1 uncultured Pelagibacteraceae bacterium
GATAAGATTAAGTCATCAAGAATTATAAATTTAGTAAATTATTTGATTAATTCTAAGAAAAAGAAAAATCTATACTTTATTTTAGGTTCAGATAATCTTATAAATTTTCATAAGTGGACAAAATGGAAAAAATTAGTAAAATTAGTTAAATTAGTTGTTTTTTTTAGAAAAGGATATGATAAGAAAGGTAAAGATTCAATTGTAGTGAAACATCTTGATAGAAAAAATATTATTTATATTAACAATAAATCAATTGATATCTCATCATCTGAGATTAAAAAAAACCACTTAAAAAAAAATAAATGAAAGTTGTGGATATAAAAAGTAATATTGAAAAAATTCTTAGCGATAACAAAGCTCTAAATATTTCCTCTATAAGTTTAAAAAATAAGTCTTTTATAGCTGATTATATGATAATAGCTTCAGGCACCTCATCTAGACATTTGCAATCTTTATCAGAAATATTGGTCTCAGAATTGAAAAAGATTGGATTAAACAACTGTAGAATAGAAGGAAGAGAAAGCAATGATTGGAAACTAGTAGATGCTAATGACATTATAGTTCATATTTTTCATCCAAAAAAAAGAGTATTTTATGATCTAGAAAAAATGTGGTCAGAAGAAATTCCTAAAGAAAAGGCAATGGTATGAAAAAAATTATTTTATTAATCATCATTCTTTTTAACTTAAATTATACATTTTCTTATTCAAATAATGATCTTTACGATAAAATCGATTTATTTGGAGAAGTTTTTGAAAAAGTGAAGAAGGATTATGTAGATGAAGTAAATCAATCTGAAATGATGGACTCAGCAATTAATGGTGTTTTGCAATCCCTAGATCCATATTCTTCATACATGAGTCCAGAAATATTTAGAGAAATGCAAACAGATACCCGAGGCGAATTTGGAGGACTTGGCATTGAAATCGGCATGGAGGCCGGAGTAGTAAAAGTAATATCTCCAATAGATGATACTCCAGCGGCAAATGCAGGGATCAAAGCTGGAGATTATATTGTAAAAATAGGTAGTTCTCAGGTTCAAGGCAAATCATTAATGGAAGCAGTTAAATTAATGAGAGGTCCTGTAGGTACATCAATAGAATTAACAATAAAAAGAAAGAATGTAAAAAAACTGTTAAAATTTAAAATCACTAGAAAGATAATTGAAGTTAAGTCTGTTAATTCAAAAATTTTAGGGAATAAAAAAAATTTAGGTTATATAAGACTTAAATCTTTTAATGAAAATAGTGACAAACAATTTTTAAAAGCTGTAAAGGAATTTAAAAAAAATTCAAAGATAAAAGGTTATATTTTAGATTTAAGAAATAATCCTGGAGGTTTATTAGCTCAAGCAATTAATATAACTGATATTTTCTTAGATAATGGCGAAATAGTTTCTACTAAAGGAAGAAAATCATCTGAAACAAGGAAATTCTTTGCAAGAAAAGGTGATGAAACTAAAGGAAAACCAATAATAGTGCTAATAAATAATGGGTCCGCATCAGCTTCGGAAATATTTGCTGGTGCTCTTAAAGATCATAAAAGAGCAATTATTCTTGGAGAAAATTCATACGGTAAAGGATCTGTTCAATCGATCGTACCTTTGAGTAACGGTGGCGGAATGAGGCTTACAATTTCAAAATATTATTTACCTTCTGGTGACTCCATTTCAGAAGTAGGTGTAGCGCCAGATATTCTTGTAGAAGAAATAGGTGAAGATTTTAAGATTAACACAAAAAGTGATAATCAATTAAATTACGCTTTAGACTTATTTAGTTCATAAATTTATGGTTGAAAAAAAACTTCCCCTCAGAATTGGTGTAGGTGCGATAGTTTTTAATGAAAAAAATAAAATTTTTGTAGGAAAAAGAAAAGATAACCCAGTCGACAAATGGCAAATGCCTCAAGGAGGAGTAAATAAAGATGAAAAGTTAGTAGATGCTATGATGAGAGAGCTTTATGAAGAAACTAGTATTAGAAATGTCAAAATAATAAAAGAATTTGACTATTGGCTTGAATACGAGTTGCCTGATAATCTTTTAGGAATTATTTGGAAAGGAAAGTTTAGAGGACAAAAGCAAAAATGGTTTATTGTAAGATTTATTGGAAAAGAAAATGAAATAAACTTAAAGACTGAACATCCGGAGTTTATAGAGTGGAAATGGGTTGACATGAATGACTTACCAAATATCATTGTTGAATTTAAGAAAGAAGTTTACAAAAAAATTCTAAGCGAATTAAAAAAAATTACTTTCTAAGATCTTTGAGGACATCTATTTTATTAGATATTAGATATCTTTCTTTATCACTGATATCAGAACTTTTTAGATGTTCTTCTGCACTTTTTATACTTTCCTCTACAAAGTTATTTTCAAAACTTTCAACATTTTTTGCTGCAGAAGTTAATATCAAAAGATTGTTATTTACAAATTCTACTGTTCCTTCATCAATAAAATATTTTTTTTCTTCACTATCTTTAATTATAATTAAACCAGGTTTTAAAAATGTTATTAAAGGAATATGATCTTTTAAAATTCCCATTTCACCTTCATATGATGGAATTATAACTTCGTAGGCTTCAGATTTTAATAATATTTTATTTGGAGTTATTATTTCAACTGTAAATTTTTCAGACATTATTTTTTATTATCTTTAGCTAACTTTTCTGCTTTTTCTACTACTTCTTCTATTCCGCCAACCATGTAAAAAGCAGCTTCAGGTAAATTATCGTATTCACCTTTACAAATTGCATCGAAACCTTTAATTGTTGACTCTAAATCAACTAATTTTCCTGGTGATCCTGTAAAAACTTCAGCAACAAAAAAAGGTTGGGACAAAAATCTTTGAATTTTTCTCGCTCTAGCTACCGTAAGTTTGTCCTCTTCTGATAGTTCGTCCATCCCTAGAATAGCAATAATATCTTGTAATGACTTATAAGCTTGTAATATTCTTTGAACGTCTCTAGCTACTCTATAATGTTCCTCCCCAACTATCCTTGGATCTAATATTCGAGATGTAGAGTCTAAAGGGTCTACTGCAGGATAAATCCCTATCTCAGCAATTTGTCTAGATAGAACTGTCGTTGCATCCAAGTGTGAAAAAGATGTAGCTGGAGCGGGATCGGTCAAATCATCTGCTGGTACATAAATTGCTTGCACTGATGTTATTGAGCCTTTATCTGTCGATGTAATTCTTTCTTGAAGATTGCCCATATCAGTTGCAAGTGTTGGTTGATATCCAACAGCTGAGGGTATTCTTCCTAATAATGCTGATACTTCTGATCCTGCTTGAGTAAATCTAAAAATGTTATCGACAAAGAAAAGAACATCCTGTCCTTCTTTATCTCTAAAATATTCTGCTACAGTTAATCCTGTTAATGCTACTCGCGCTCTTGCTCCTGGTGGTTCATTCATTTGTCCATACACTAAAGCAGCTTTAGATCCTTTGCCATCTGTCTTAATTACTCCAGACTCGATCATTTCGTGGTAAAGGTCGTTCCCTTCTCTTGTTCTCTCTCCTACTCCTGCAAAAACTGAGAAGCCTCCATGGGCTTTTGCAATATTGTTTATTAATTCCATAATTGTAACAGTTTTACCAACTCCTGCTCCTCCAAATAAACCAATTTTACCTCCTTTTGCATAAGGGGCTAATAAATCAATTACCTTAATTCCTGTGACCAACTGCTCAGTTTCAGTTGCCTGGTCTGTAAATTTTGGAGCGGGTCTATGTATTGGCCATCTCTCTTTGGTTTTAACATCTCCTTTTTCATCAATCGACTCACCTACAACGTTAATTATTCTTCCTAAAGTTTCTGGTCCTACTGGAACACTTATTGGAGACCCAGTATTTAATACTTCGTCTCCTCTTTTTAATCCTTCTGTAGCATCCATCGCTATCGTTCTTACACCATTTTCTCCTAAATGTTGGGCAACCTCTAATATAAGTTTGTTTCCTGAGTTATTGGCTTCAAGCGCTGTATAAATCTCTGGCAGGTCATTTTCAAAATTTACGTCTACTACGGCTCCTATTATTTGTGTTATTTTTCCTTTTTTACTCATCTTTATAAACTTTCAGCTCCAGAAATAATTTCTATTAATTCTTTTGTAATAGAAGCTTGTCTGCTTCTATTATAATTGATCGTTAATTTATCAACTAATTCTCCTGCATTTCTTGTTGCATTATCCATGGCTGTCATTCTTGACCCTTGTTCGCTTGCTGCATTTTCTAAAAAAGCCTTAAAAATTTGAGTAGATATATTTTTAGGTAATAAGTCCTCCAAAATTTCATCTTCTTCAGGTTCAAATTCATATGAAATAAAATTTTCCTCTTTATCTTTAGACTCTTGGATTTCTGCTGGAATAATTTGCTGAGCTTGCGGTATTTGTGTAATTACATTTTTAAAATTATTATAAAATAAAAAACATTTATCGAATTCATCTTGATTAAATAATTTAATTACTTCATTGCCAATTATTTGAGCTTCATCGAAAGAAATTTGTTTTTTATCTTTAAAACTAAATTTTTTTATTACATACTTCCCATATTCTCTTTTTATTTGATCTAAACCTTTAGTTCCTACTGCAATTATTTTTAGTATTTTACCTTCGCTTAAAATTTTTTTAAAATTTAATTTTGCAAGTTTACAGATATTAGAGTTAAAGCCGCCACATAATCCTCTATCTGCAGTTAGCAATACACATAAATAACTCTTATCTTTTCCTGTTCCTGTAAGAAGTTTTGGCGCATTTTGAGGATCGCTAATAGATTTTGTTAAATTCAAAATTATATTTTGCATTTTTAGACTGTAGGGACGACCTTTCTCAGCATTCTCTTGGGCTTTTCTTAATTTAGCTGCAGCCACCATTTTCATTGCTTTAGTAATCTTTTGTGTTGATTTAACACTTTTAATTCTTTTTTTTAGATCGTCTAAACTAGGCATTATTTATTACCTTTTTTGTAATCTTCAATTGTTTGTGAAAGCAATTTTTCTATATCTTCCTCAATTTTTCCTGAATTCTGAATAGAATCAATTATCTCTTTTTTTTCAGTTTTTATAATTTCGATAATATCATTTTCAAATTTTTTAATTTTATTTAATTCTACGTCATCAAGATATCCTTTCACGCCTGTAAAAACTGATATTACTTGCTCTGCTACCGTCATTGGAGAATACTGATCTTGTTTTAATAACTCAGTTAATTTAGCTCCTCGATTAAGTAATTGTTGAGTTGAGGCATCTAAGTCTGAGCCAAATTGAGCAAAAGCTGCCATCTCTCTATACTGTGCTAGTTCTAATTTAATTGAACCGGCAACTTTTTTCATTGCTTTAGTTTGTGCGGCAGAGCCTACTCTAGAAACAGAAAGTCCAACGTTTACAGCTGGTCGAATGCCTTGATTGAATAATTCTGTTTCTAAAAATATTTGTCCGTCCGTAATAGAAATGACGTTAGTTGGAATATATGCTGATACATCACCAGCTTGCGTTTCAATTATTGGTAAAGCTGTTAGAGACCCACCTCCACTTTTATCATTTAATTTTGCTGCTCTCTCCAATAATCTACTATGTAAATAAAATACATCTCCAGGATATGCCTCTCGCCCAGGAGGTCTTCTCAATAATAAAGACATTTGCCTATAAGCAACAGCTTGTTTTGATAAATCGTCATAAACAATAAGAGCGTGCATACCATTGTCTCTAAAAAATTCACCAATAGTACAGCCGGTATAAGGTGCTAAAAATTGTAATGGAGCCGAGTCAGATGCCGTGGCAGCAACTATAGTAGTATACTTCATCGCTCCTGCTTCTTCTAAAGTTTTTGTTATTTGAGCAACAGTTGATCGTTTTTGTCCTATCGCTACATATACACAATATAACTTTTTCTTTTCATCCGAAGATTCATTAATTTTTTTTTGATTAATTATAGCATCTATCGCAACTGCAGTTTTTCCAGTCTGTCTATCGCCAATAATTAATTCACGTTGTCCTCTTCCAATAGGTATAAGGGAGTCTATCGATTTTAAACCTGTCTGCATTGGCTCATTAACGGATTGTCTAGGAATAATTCCTGGGGCTTTTACCTCAACTCTCTTTCTGTTTTTAACTGCTAGCGTACCTTTTCCATCAATGGGATTACCTAGTCCATCAACGACTCTTCCTAAAAGCTCTTTACCTACTGGAACATCTACAATTGCATTTGTTCTTTTGACTGTGTCGCCTTCTTTAATACTTCTATCATCTCCAAATATAACTACTCCGACATTATCATTTTCTAAATTCAAAGCCATTCCTTTAGATCCATCTTCAAACTCGACCATTTCTCCAGCTTGAACATTATCTAAACCATAAACTCTTGCTATACCGTCACCTACAGATAAAACTTTTCCAATTTCAGAAACTTCAGCTTTTTGACCAAAATTTTTTATTTGTTCTTTTAATAATTTTGTAATTTCTGATGGATTAATTGTCATTAATCTTCCAACATTGCTTGTTTATATTTTTTAAGTTTGTTTTTTATCGATGTATCAATCATAAAACTTCCAAGTTGAACTTTTAACCCACCAATTAATTCTTCGTCTACTTTGTGATCAAATTTGATAATAGACCCCATCGAATTAGAGAGGTCTTTGCTTAAAGCATCAATTTCTTCATGGGATAACTTTTTAGAAGTAATTAATGAAGCTTTGACTTCTCCTCTTTTAATGGAACATAATTTTAAAAAATTTTCAATAATCTTTTTAATAAAAAAAATTCTTCTTTTTTCAATTAATAATAATAAAAAATTTGTCAAATTTTTTGAAAATTTTATTTTTTCCGCTATTAATTTGATGGAATTTTTTTGGTTGCTAATACTTTGAGTTGGGTTTTTTATAAAATTTTCTACTTCAGAGCTTGATGAATAAAGAGAATTAAAGTTTTTTACATCATTCTCAATTTTATCTATTTCATTAGCCTCAAGAGCTACCTCAAATAATGCGCGAGAATATCTTTCTGATGTTTCAGTCGAAAAAGATTTGTTTGTGCTCATTTTAAGTTTAAGAAGTTATTATGAAAATATGCAGTTTTCGTATCATAAGAGCATATTTTGATCAAGTTACCAAATTATATTTACGCAAAATTGACTGGATCTACATCAACCGTGAGTTTAATTTTTGAAGATATCTTTAACTTATTAAGTAAATTCGCAATTTTTTTTTGCATCAAAATCTGGCTTTTAAATCTAAGTAATAATCTTGTTCTATAGTTTTTTTTTATTTTCAATAGTGGAGACTCGACGGGACCTAGAACTTCTAATTCTTTAATCTGATTTAATTTTAATTTTATAGCCCTAGCGCCCGCTAAGCTTAGATCCTTTTGTTTTGAAGAAACTATTACTGCTATTAATCTAATATAAGGAGGTAAATTATTCTTTTTTCTAATTACTAATTCACTTTTTAAAAGATCTTCTGACTTGTTTTTTATTAGTTCATTTAATGTAAAATCTTCAGGGGATAAAGTTTGATAAATAATTAATGAGTCAGAGCTAAATCTACCTGCTCTTCCGCTTAGTTGATGATATAATTGAATATTCTTTTCAGTTGTGCGCAAATCATATCCTCTTCCTGAAAAATCAGCATCAATTACTACAATGCAGTTTAGTTTTGGAAAATTGAAACCTTTTGAAATCATCTGAGTTCCAATAATAATATCAACTTGATTTTTATTGATTTTTTTTAATAATTTATCAGTTTCACCTTTTTTTTTCATATAATCACTCGAAAAAATACTTATAGCGTTATTAGGAAAGATTTTTTTCACCTGTTCAAAAACTTTTTCAACACCCGGTCCATACATAACAAAATCACAAAAACTATTACTTTTACATTTTGTTTTAATTTCCCTATTGAACGAACAGTGGTGACAAATAGCTTTATTTTTTATCTTATGAAATGTTAAATACATAGAACAATTAGGGCATATATGCTTAAAACCACATTTCTTACAAATAAGGTAAGGAGCAAAACCTCTTCTATTAATAAAAAATAACACCTGCTCTTTTTTTTTTAAAAATTTTTTTACTAGTTCAACGGTTTCATCTGAAATAAGTTTTTCTTTTAATTGTCTAATGTCTAAATTGACAATTTTAGTTTTAGGTAATGGATAATTATTATATCTTTGAATAATCTTAGTGTGTCTAAATTTTTTATTTTGAATGTTGTTAAATGTCTCAACAGAGGGAACTGATGTAATAAGATGCACAGGAATTTTTTCAAAAGAGGCTCTTGATATAGCCATGTCTCTTGCATTGTAAATAACGCCTTCGTCTTGTTTGTAGGAAGTGTCATGTTCTTCATCAACAATTATAATTCCAAGTTTTTTAAATGGTAGTAATAAAGCTGATCTTGCTCCAATAACCAGTCTTATTTTATTATTAAAAATTCCTTTCCAGATAATTCTTTTTTGTTTGGGGGATATTTTAGAATGCCAAATAGCTGGAGAAAATCCAAAAAAATCTTCAAATCTAGATTTAAATTCTTTAGTTAAATAAATTTCTGGCAATAATACCAATGCTTGTCTGTTTTTTTTTATAATTTTTTTAATTCGCTCAAAATAGACAAGAGTTTTACCAGACCCAG
>CACHLD010000018.1 GCA_902580565.1 uncultured Pelagibacteraceae bacterium
CCATAGCTAAAACTATGGCAACTGCTCCAAGAAGAGAAAAACCGATGAAGTTAAAAAAAAAATCTTTCATTCATAAGTTATCTATATGACCTATTCATTAAATACAATTATTTTAGAGCCGCTATTAAAAGAAAAACCAAAAAACGCGGTAATACTGTGTCACGGATACGGTGGCGATGGAAAAGATATATCAATCCTTGCAGGCTATTGGAGAACTTTTTTACCGGGAACTATATTTATTTGTCCAGATGCTCCTGAAAGGTGCGCTGCTAGTCCAACAGGATTTCAATGGTTTGATTTGATGGATCAATCTGCAGATCATATCTTATCGAAATCACTAGTTGCTGAAAAAAAATTAAATCAACTTATTGATGAAGTTAAAGAAAAAAATAAGTTGAAGTCTGATAAAATTATCATTGGAGGTTTTAGCCAAGGATGCATGTTAAGTTTACAAACTGGGATTAAACGTAAAGATAGAATTAATTCTATAATAGGTTATTCAGGGAAAATTATTAATACTGACCATTTAGCTAAAAATATAAATTCTAAACCAAATATTTTACTAATGCATGGAGACTTAGATCAAGTTGTTACTATAGAAGCTTTTTTAGAGGCAAAAAATTTTTTTGTTAACAATAATTATCCAATCGAGTCAAAAATATTTAAAAATTGTGAGCACCGAATACCTACGGAAGGGTCAAGTTTAGGGCTTCAATTTATTAAAAAACAATTACATTTTTAAGTTTTTATCCTGTAACATAATTATAACTTGATAAATTTTTTTGTATCAGTTAGCTTTAATCATGATTATAACTTCAGTTGATAAAGTTCCTTTGGAAAAATGTCCTGCGCTTGTTCTTAATGCGGATTTTAGGCCATTAAGTTACTATCCTTTATCAATCTGGTGTTGGCAGGATGCTGTTAAATCAGTTTTTTTAGATCGTGTAAGCATTGTTTCAAATTATAAAAGAAAAATTAGAAGCCCATCATTTGAAATGAACTTACCTAGTGTAATTGCATTAAAAAATTTTATACAACCCTCTAAAAATCCAAATTTTACTAGATTCAATGTTTTTTTAAGAGATAAATTTTCTTGTCAATACTGTGGAGATAAAAAAGATTTAACCTTTGACCATCTTTTGCCAAAATCTAAGGGAGGACTAACAGATTGGAACAACGTTGTAACAGCATGCTCAAGTTGTAATGTAAAAAAAGGTGGTAAATTATACAAAGATTGTGATTTAAAATTAACAAATAAACCTTACGCACCATCAGTTGAAGATCTCCATAGAAACGGTAGAAATTTTCCTCCTAATTTTTTACATGAAAGCTGGATGGATTACTTGTATTGGGATATTGAATTAGAGCCTTAATTAAATTTTTTCAGAGATAGTAATTGCAATCCTAGATGAAGTTTTAATAACTTTATCTAATATTCCAAATAAACCTTTCTTAGTAGCGCCATTATCATAAGCAATATCTTTGTGATCTAATTCATCTTGTCTGAATTTCATAATCTTTTTTTTCAATTTTTCTTCATCTTTTCCAAGTTTGTATGTTTGGTCTTTATAATGTCCATCTATTACTTCCTCAACTGATGCAGTACACAACATTGCTGCTTTTTCACCAAGCATTGCTGTTCCAAATCCAAGTGTAACACCCATTATATCCCAAAGAGGCAATAACTTAGTTGGTTGAATATTACGTTTTTTAATTTCATTATCAAAATATTCATAATGTTCTTTTTCGTGCTCTTTCATTTCTTCAATTTTACTTTTAAGTGACTCATTTTGTTTAAAAGTTTTCAATGCAAGAAGCTGACCCTCATAAATTTTGATAGCACCTCGTTCACCAGCATGATCTACCCTAATAATTTCTTCTAAAGTTTTTTTATTTGTTTTTTCCATAACCTCTATATAATGAGTACATAATACCACTTAATATAATTGACATAACTGTATTTATTGTAGCAAGAGAAAGGCCTAAAAACCTGAAAGTAACATCTTTACAGCTTACAATAGATCGATTTTCAAGCTCTTTAAGCAAGTTTTCTTTAGATAAATTTGAATTTGAAGTTCCAAGATCACATACTAACGACTCGCTAAAAAAACCTTGTTCAATACCGACATGATAAAAAGATACTACAGCCCCAAAAATAAAAAATATTATTAGAGCTCCTAAAATAAATCTTTCAAATTTATTGACCATAAAGACAAGCGATATAAGAATTATCGCAGCTATATATGGAATTCTTTCAATTAAGCATAAGTTACAAGGTTTATGTCCTAAAATATATTGTATAAAATAAGCTATTATCAAAGAAATAATGCTAAAACCTAAAACACAATTTAATATGATTTTTTTATTAAACATCAACTAAAAATTAAATATAAGACGATAGCTAAAATTACAATAAACAATCCTGTTAATGTAAACCATAACGCACCTTTTTTTTCAATAAATTCGCCGAATTTTCTTCCAAAAATAAATGTAAAGTATGAAACTAAGAAAAATCTTAGTCCTCTAGTAAATAAACATATAAAAAAAAATACAGGAAGGTTATAAGCAATTACTCCACTTGTTATAGTAAAGACTTTAAAGGGAAGAGGAGTGAATCCTGCTAAAAACATTATTCCAAGCCATGCAAAAAAACCTCCTTTTGTTGACATCTTATCCTGCATCTCAAAAACTTTTTCTTCATAACCATAAAATTCAATGATGACCATCGAAGCATCTAAAAAGAAAACTCCTAACATATAACCAAACAATCCACCTAAAACAGATCCTGTAGTAGCGATTAAAAAAATTTTTATATAATCTTCTCTTTTTGCTACCACCATTGGAACAATCATTAAATCAGGGGGAACTGGAAAAAAGAAACTCTCAATAAATGAGACAAAACCCAACATAGGCTTTGAAAATTTATGCCTAGCAAGCTCAACACATCTGTCGTATAATTTTTTTAAAAACATGAATTTAAAATGCACAATCCTCAGGTATCTGGCAAGTTTAATTTTATCTACTATTGTGATCTATTCAATCGTCATAGTTGCAGGATTGTTTGGTGCTGATTATGGGTTTTCACCAGAGGGGACATTTATTATCTGGATTTTAATGGCTATTTTAATTAATCAAAGTGTGACGTGGAAAAAATAAATGTCAAAACCTACAGACGTTAAAACATTTAGAATTTACGAGAATTTAAAGAAAAAGCCTTCTCTAGACAATAAATCATTTAAAACTCTAAATCCTGAACAAGTTTATGACGTTTTATCAAAACATTCTAATGAGACAGTAACCATATGGTTTAAATTGCAGCAAGCATGGTGCAATAATGCTTATAATACTTTTAAAGATTATGATACTTATTTAATTCTTGTGTATTTGGTCAATCAAGTTTTTCAAAAATATTCTGACCGATTTCAATATCTTTCTTATGGAGAATTTTATGAAAAAAATGAATTAACTATCGATAAGATAAACTTAATTGAGATTTCAAAAAATTTAAACATACCTAAGGAAACAATAAGAAGAAAAGTAAATTATCTACAAAATCAAAATATTATATTTAGAAAAGGAAAAACAATTTATTTTAGTAATGCAATAAATAAATTACAAAGACCTGCTAACTCTAAAACTGTAATGGCTAACTTTTTAGAAAAAAATAGCAAAATTCTTGAAAAAGAATCTTGGTTTGGAAGATCGTATAGTAAAGAAGAAATTGAAGAATTTATTAATAAGTACTTTACAATATGTTGGCAACATTGGTTCAGATTGCAAATTCCTTTCTTGGTAAGACATAGAACTTTTTATGGCGATTTAGAAACATGGAATGTTTGGGGCGCAATTGGTATTTCACAATTCACAGATTATTCAAAACAAGTAAAAGAGAGAATTGTTGATGATCCAAGAACTTACGCTGACCTATACTTACATCTTTTAAGACATACTCCAAAAAACGGGATTAATGCGTCTTCAATTTCTGAAATTTCATCTATTCCCAGAGCAACAGTAATTAGAAAATTAAAATATCTTCTAAAACAAAAATTAGTAATGAAAAATAAAAAGCTTGAATATATGCTTTTACCATCTCCAAAAAATATAAAATCTTTTGAACAAAACTATATGCATAATCAAAAGCATAAGGCTGATTTTGTAACAACTATTTTTGACCTTATGAAGAACTCCTCATTTAAAATAGAGTAAACAATCAATTAAAAAGAAATGGAAATTGTAACTAAAATAGCACCCTTATGTCTTGCAATAATAATGTTCGGTTTAGGTCTTGGCCTTACAATGGGAGATTTCATAAGAGTGCTAAAAAATCCAAGAGATTTCTTTGTAGGTTTTTTATGTCAGGTTATTTTGCTTCCAATAACTGCTTTTATTTTGATTAATATTATTTCACTTCCTCCAGAAATTGCATTAGGAGTTATGGTGATAGCCGCAGCGCCAGGAGGAGTTACTTCAAATATTCTTACAAAGTTTGCAGATGGAGATGTAGCCCTATCAGTTAGTTTAACAGCGATTGTCAGTTTATTGAGTATTTTTATTGTTCCCTTGATAGTCTTTAATTCGGCTGAATTTTTAGGGATAGAAACTACAAAAAATATATCAATGCTTAACATAGCTACGAAAATGTTCTTCGTAGTTACTGTACCTGTTATTTTTGGAATGATTGTTAGAAGTTTAATAACTGATTTTATTGTTTCCAAAACTCTTATAATTCAAAGATTGTCTGTAATTTTATTTGTAATTGTATTTATTGCAATTTGGGTAGAAGAATGGGATAGAATTGTTTCTTATATAACTAGGGCAGGTCTAATAGCTTTTATCTTAAATATGACTATGATTTTTATAGGATATTATATTGCAAAATTTTGGACATCAGGTATCGCACAAAGAAAATCTATTTCATTGGAATGTGGCTTGCAAAATGGAACTTTGGCAGTGTTTGTAACTACACAATTATTTGATGACATTGTGTTTATGGTGCCAACAGCAGCCTATGCATTAGTAATGTTTTGTACCTCTATTATTTTTGTTCTCATAGTAAGAAAAATCAATTAGATTATCTAAAAAAAGGGCGAATGGTGGAACTGGTAGACGCGCCGGACTCAAAATCCGGTGGTAGCAATACCTTGAGAGTTCGAGTCTCTCTTCGCCCACCAAATTATGGATATAAGTAAATTAAATAGTTTAGTTGAACTTTATTTTAAGAAAACAGAAGAGGTTGACGGAAAAAGACCATTTTTAAGATGGTTAAAACCAGATAAACGAACTTATAATTGGGAGGATATAACACAAAGAATTTATAAGCTTTCAGCTAAAATTAAATCATTAATCAAAGAAGGGGATAGATGTTTAATTCTTTCTGAAAACAGACCTTATTGGTTAATAACCGATATCGCTATTATGAATGCTGGAGGTATTTCAGTTCCTATTTTTACAACTTATTCTGCAAACGATTATGAATATATTTTAAACGATTGTAAGCCGTCATTGATATTTGTTTCAAATCAAGATCAATTTAATAAAATTAAAAAGTTTATAAATAGTGATGTTAAAAAAATAATATCTTTTGAAAAAATAGATACAGAAAGTTTATTGATTAAAGAAATATTAAATGAAGAAATTAATGAAAAAATATTTAATAAAGATCTAAAAAGAAATATGCCTGCTTGTATAATTTATACTTCAGGAACATCAGGAAATCCAAAAGGGGTTGTTTTAAGCCACGGCGGTATTTTATCAAACTGCGAAGGTGCAGTTGAATTATTAGAAACTTTAATAAAAAAAAAAGATCCAGTATTTTTAACTTGGCTACCTTTATCACATTCTTACGAACATACAGTTCAGTTTATACAAATTATAGTTGGAGCAAAAGTTTTTTATGCTGAAAGTTTAGAAAAACTGATCTCCAATATGGGATTTGCTAAACCTACAATAATGACAGCCGTTCCGAGATTTTATCAAAACCTTTTTACAAAAATAAATATGAATTTTGAAAAGCAATCAGGATTGAAAAAAAAACTTATAAATCAAACTCTATATTTAGGTAAAAAAATTCTAAGAAAAGAGGAATTGAAATTGAGTGAAAAAATCAAAAATTTTTTATGTGAAAAATTAGTAAGAAAAAAAATCAGGAATCAGTTTGGTGGTAATCTTCAAGCCTTTGTATCAGGTGGTGGGGCTCTAGACCAAAATATTGGAGAGTTTTTAAATGCTGTTGGATTGCCTACACTTCAAGGGTATGGTCTTACTGAGGCTTCACCAGTCGTTAGTTGTAATTTACCACATTTAGTCAAGGTCGAGTCCGTGGGTCCTCCGTTTAGAACTAACAAAGTCAAGATCGCTGAAGACGGAGAAATACTAATTAAGGGCGAAAATGTGATGTTGGGATATTGGAATCTTAAAGAGGAAACTGAAAAAGCAATTAAAGATGGCTGGCTTCATACTGGAGACATAGGAGAATTAGATAATAATAATTATTTAAAAATTACTGATAGAAAAAAAGATATAATCGTAAATCTTGGTGGAGATAACATTTCTCCTAGCAAGGTCGAAAATATTTTGTGTTTAAATGAAAATATAAAACAATCTTTTGTTTACGGAGACAAAAAAAATTATTTAGTTGCATTAGTTGTTAGTGAAAAAGAAATTAATAAAGAAAAAATTAAACTTATAATTGAAAAT
>CACHLD010000019.1 GCA_902580565.1 uncultured Pelagibacteraceae bacterium
CAATTTAACAGGGAAAACAAATTTTTAACTTGTGAGGCAGAGGTAGCGGAAGATCTAAATATATCAAAAGACTTAGATATTTTTGCTTTAGGAATTGTAAAAAAATATGAAAGATTACTTGTTTTAAACAAAAAAGATCTTAACGACGGATCTAATAACTTAAAGAACTTAAAAAATGCCTCTCAAATAGCTAATAACATATCTTCAAATTTAAATATTCAAATTTTTGAAAAACAAGAACTTTTAGAAATTCTAGATTTAAAAACAAGATTGGAAAAAATATATTCATTTATTGAAAAAGAAATAAGCGTGCTCTCAGTAGAAAAAAAAATTAGGGGTAGAGTCAAAAACCAAATGGAGAAAACTCAAAGAGAATATTATTTAAATGAACAACTTAAAGCAATTCAAAAGGAGTTAGGAGAAATTGATGAAGGAAAAGATGAATTAACTAATATATCAAAATCTATAGCTAACGCTAAAATGCCTAAATTAGCAAAAGAAAAGTGTTTGTCTGAATTAAAAAAATTAAAATCTATGAGCCCGATGTCAGCAGAAGCTACAGTAGTAAGAAATTATTTAGACTGGATGACTGAACTTCCATGGTCTAATAAATCAAAAATTAATACAGATCTAAATAATGCGCAGAAAATTTTAGACGAAGACCACTACGGATTAGAAAAAGTTAAAGAAAGAATAATTGAATTTCTTGCAGTACAAAAAAGAATTCAAAAAATGAAAGGTCCTATTTTATGTTTAGTAGGTCCACCAGGTGTTGGTAAAACTTCATTAGGTAAATCTATAGCAAAAGCCACAAATAGAAAATTTATAAGAATTTCACTTGGAGGTATAAGAGATGAAGCCGAAATTAGAGGTCATAGAAGGACTTATATTGGGTCGTTACCAGGAAAAATAATCCAAATGATGAAAAAAGCTGGAACAAAAAATCCACTATTTTTATTAGATGAAATTGATAAAGTTGGAAATGATTATAGAGGAGACCCATCATCAGCATTATTAGAAGCACTAGATCCAGAACAAAACAAAGAATTTAACGATCATTACTTAGAGGTAGATTATGATTTATCAGATGTAATGTTCGTCACTACTGCAAATACATTAAACATCTTGCCACCACTGCTTGATAGAATGGAAGTAATTAGATTATCTGGCTATACCGAGGATGAAAAAGTTAATATTTCACAAAAGTTTTTAATACCAAAACAGAGTGAAAATAATGGGTTAAAAAAAGACGAGTGGAACATTGATGAGCAAGTAAATAGAAAAATTATAAGAGACTATACAAGAGAGTCTGGAGTAAGAAATCTTGAGAGAGAAATTTCAAAAGTAGCAAGAAAACTGGTTAAAAAAATTGATAATAATGAGAAAATAAATAACCCTATCAAAGATGAGGATATTAAAAATCTATTAGGTGTTCCTAAATTTAATTATGGAGAGATCGAGTCCGAAAATAGAATTGGAGTGGTAACAGGTTTAGCTTGGACAGAAGTGGGAGGTGAAATATTAAAAATAGAGACAGCTGTAATGCCTGGAAAAGGCAAGATGCAAATAACTGGGAAACTAGGGGACGTGATGCAAGAGTCTGTTAAGGCAGCAAAATCATATATAAGATCAAAAAGTTTAGATTATGGGATTATACCACCAATATTTGATAAAAAAGATTTTCATATACATGTTCCAGAAGGGGCTACACCAAAAGATGGACCATCAGCTGGTATTGCAATGGTGACCTCAATTATTTCGGCGATAACAGAAATTCCCGTTGATAAAAATGTAGCAATGACTGGAGAAATTACTTTAAGAGGAGTGGTATTACCTATAGGGGGACTTAAAGAAAAACTATTAGCCGCCCATAGAGCAGGTATAAAGAGAGTTTTAATACCAATAGAAAATAAAAAGGATTTGATTGATGTTCCTAAAACAATTTTAGATAGAATAGAAATAATACCTGTAAAAAATGTTGACGAAGTTTTAAAAGTAGCTTTAACAAAACCATTAAAAAGAGTTGAATGGGTTGAAGTAAATCAAATATCAAAAAAAGACAAAACTAAAGAAGAACTTAGCACCCACTAAAAAATTTAATCAAGCCAATCTTTGTAAATTTCGATGTTTTGCTTAATATAGCCCGGTAAATACTGGATATCTAATTTTTCTAATTTTGCTTTTCCAGACCATTTATACCCCTTTTGATCAATATTGTGGTCATACATAACTCTTTTTTCAGCCATTAGTTTTTTTAAATCATCAATTTTTAATCCACTATCTTCGTATTCGTAGTGATGAGCAAAATTTAAAAGTTTTTTTTCAAGTTCTTCAGGAGATTTAATGCAAGTAAAATGCCATCCTCCATTTTCAACAAATTGCAAATTAGAATACTTCTTTTTAGAAAATATTACATCCAAACGCCACCTTGGATATTTTTTACTTTTAATGTTTCTTAACCATTGAGGAGAAATAAAGTTTTTCTTTTTGACAGCTTTTGTTCCATACCATTTGTAGTCTTTGTAAAATAAGTTTAACTTGTAATAAAACATTTTTTGTTCAAATAAAAAAATTTTATTTCTAATCTTAGAGAGATCTACAGAATCAAGATTTGGAATTTCATCAAGGTCACTAATCATGATTAAATCATCGTCTTTTGTATCTATTAAACCATCGTTTAATTTTTCTCGTTGAAAATAATCACGAGCCATTCCATTAAGAATTAATTTTGTTCCTCTTTTGTTTTCTGGCTCTCCGTCTAAAAGTTTTAAAATATTTGGGGGCGGTTCATCTACTACAATATATTTAATCTTATCTTTAAATTTATTAAATTTATTTAAGTCAAATTTTAGTTTCTTCTTAGTGCCATTGTGGGTGTACGTAGCTTCAGTAATTACAAACTTTTTAACATATTTATTTAACGTATTTAGTCTTAAATCCAGAAGTAGATCTTCGTCAAAATACATGAAGCAATCATAGATATCCATTATAATTGAGTTATAATAAAAATTAATATAAGTAAATATAATTGACATTCAAATGGTAAAAAAAATCATAATAACTGGTGGGCTAGGTTATATAGGCACCGAGCTTTGTAAAATTTATTCAGGTGTAAGTTGGCATCATAAAATAATCGTAATAGATAATAGATTTATTTCTGAAAGAGTTAATCAAATTCGTAATTGGAATATGGAGTTTGTTCACGGTGATATTTTAGATAAAGAACTAGTAAAGAAATATTTCGCAGACGCAGATATAGTTCACCATTTAGCTGGTATAACTGATGTACCAAGAACAAAAAGTGAGTCGTCATTAGATAAAGACAAAAAGATAAAATTAGTTGGTGAGATAGGTACAAAAAATATTTTAGAAAATATTAGCAAAAATTGTAAAATAATTTTTCCATCAACACATGTAATATATGAGGGGATTGATAAAGTTAAAAATGACATAAAAGAAGGAGAAGAACCTAAACCTTTATTATCTTATTCTTCCTCTAAAGCTACTAACGAAAAACAACTTAAAGAATCAGGAAAAAATTACATAATCCTAAGATTAGGCTCTGTTTATGGATATTCAAATGATGCAACTCGTATTGATATAATGCCAAATCTTTTTTCAAAGATTGCCTCTCAAAACGGGACCCTCAAACTTTTTTCTGGAGGAAGGCAAGTCAAAAGTCTGGTTCCACTAATTGATGTAGCTAGATGTTTCAAATTTATGGAGGAAAGAGATGATTTGTCATCAGATGTTTTTAATCTAACAAAAGATACATTGACCGTAAAAGAGGTAGCAGAAATTTGTAAAAAATATAATCCTAAAATAGAATTAAGGGAAACGAACGACGAAGTTCCTAATTTGGGTTTCTCCTTATCTAATAAGAAAATATTAAATACAGGATTTAAATTTTTATACAGTTTGAATGAAAATATAAAGGAAATGATAAAAAAATGGTCGAAACAAGATATCAATAGTGATTTAGAATATGTGCGAGACGGAGATAATTTATTTAAAGATGATAGAGGTAAAATTAGTAATCATGAATTAACAGAGCCTATTAATCTTATTGGTTTAATTGACTCCAAAAAAGGAACTATAAGAGCAAACCATTTTCATCCTCAACAAGAACAAAAGTGTCTATTTACAAAAGGTCAGATAATTGAGGTATATCAAAATTTAGTTAAACCTAATTCACCTAAAATTACACAAGTTGTAAATGAAGGTCAGCTTTCCATTATAAAACCTAATGTAGCACACACAATGGTTTTTACAAAAGATACAACTTTTTTAAACCTAGTAAGAGGTGAACGAGATCACGAAAATTATGGAATAACACATACAATCAAACATGTAATTGTAAATGAAAGAGAAAAAGAATTGTTATTAAAATATTATAAATTTGATTGTAGATCTTGTGGTAATACAAATTTAAAAAGAGTTGTTTCTTTAGGCTATCAACCTCTGGCTAATAATTTATTAAAAAAGACTAGTGAAAAATGTGATTTATATCCTTTGGAAGTAAATTATTGTGATCAATGTCATAACTGCCAACTTTCAGTTGCGATTGATCCTAAAAAGATGTTTTCAAATTACCTTTACACTTCATCTACATCTAGATCATTTAGAAATCACTTTATTGAAGCTGCAAAAAAATATTCAAAAGAGCTAAAATTAAATAAAAAAAGGTCCTATATAATTGATATTGGCAGCAATGATGGAGTTGCGCTAAAGCCATTTTTAGAAATGGGTTATAAAAATTTGTTAGGCATTGAGCCAGCTAAAAATTTGGCAAAACTCGCAAATAAAAATCATATAAAAACTTTTAATGGATTTTTAGAGAAAAAAAATCTCTACAAAATAAAAAAAAAAGCAGATTTAATATTGGCATCAAATGTTTTCGCTCACTCCGATAAACTTAAAGAAATGGCTGAATGTATGTTTGAATTATTAAGCAAAAAAGGAACTATAGTAATCGAAGTACAGTATTTAATGAACACTCTACAAGATTTAACTTTCGATAATATTTACCATGAACATTACAATTATTGGTCTTTAACTTCTTTAGTTAATTTTTTTAAACAGTTTGACGCAAAAATAATAAAATCTGAGCGTGTTGATACTCATGGAGGGTCATTAAGAATTTATATTAAAAAAGATAAAAAAGCCAAAGTTGAAAAAAGTGTTAGTCAAATGCTTAAAGAGGAGGAAAAATTTGGTATAAAAAAATATAAAACATACCAAAACTTTGGCGAAAAAGTTTATAAGATAAGAGAAAATGTGCGAAACAATATTCAAAAATTGAAACTTAAAAATAAATTAGTTATAGGATATGGAGCTCCAGCTAAAGCCACAACTGCTTTAAATTTTTTTGGAATATCAAAAGAAATTGATTTTATTATTGAAGATAATAAATTAAAACATAATAAATTTATACCTGGTGTTAAAATACCTATAAAAACTAAATTAAATTTAAAGAATAAAAACAATGTGCTATTGGTATTAGCATGGAATTTCTTTAAAGATATTAAAAAAAACAACCTAAATCTCTCAAATAATATAATAAATATTAAAGACTTAGAAACTAATAATTAATTAAATTTTTCCAAATTTCAAAGATATTTCTTATACTTTCAAAAAAATAACTTAAATAAAATTCCGAGATTGGAATGTACGAAATTATTATATTTTGGGTAAAATATAAAATTCTAGACAAAGAAACTGCAAAGAAAATAAATACGATTAAAGAACTATAAAAACCAAAAGAAACTTTATCATTTTTTTTCTCGATTATATTTTTTTGAGTTTTAGTTTCATTAATTTTGATACCGTGTTTTTTTGCTAGATACTCTGGAGAGTATAAACTAATTTCCCGTGTTTTTTTTACAGAACTTTTTTTAGCCTTTTTAGGCTTTTGAGTTTTTTGTTGTATTGGTTGTTGTTTTGAAACTATCTTTTTGGGTCTAGAAACTGACTGTATTTTTTTAACTTCATCTACAGGAAACTGTTTCCATTTTAAGCCGCAATAACCACACTGAACCATTCTGCCAGATACAGGAATAGAGTTGTCCGGAAGCGTAAATTTCTTTTCACCGCAATTACAAGTAATAATCATAATATTTCGATAATACCGGTATTTTCATAAATTACACTAGAAATTAAATACTTTTTTACTTTGCAAATTATTTATTGTATATGTCATTTTTATTTAATTGGGGCGGTTAGCTCAGTTGGTAGAGCATCTCGTTTACACCGAGAGGGTCATAGGTTCGAGTCCTTTACCGCCCACCATTAGATAAAAAAAGTGGGGGTGTAGCTCAGCTTGGTTAGAGCGCCTGCCTGTCACGCAGGAGGTCGCGGGTTCGAGTCCCGTCACTC
>CACHLD010000020.1 GCA_902580565.1 uncultured Pelagibacteraceae bacterium
AATATGTCAGGTGGTGGTGGAGGAAAAGCTCTATCTTACATAATTAATACGAAGCCAGAAGGAACTATATTGGTACAATCAACACCTTTAGTATTAAGATCAATCACAAGACACAAAGGTTACGTCAAAGGATCTGGTGTATTATCTTATAAAGACGTTAAACCAATCGCAGGTGTAATCGGTGACTACGGTGCAATCGCAGTTGCTAAAAACTCACCATATAAAAACTTTAAAGATGTAGTGGACGCTTATAAAGCAAATCCTAAATCAATTAAAATGGCTGGTGGTTCTGTAAGAGGAAGCATGGACCATTTAATTGGAGCACTAGCATTCCAAGAAGCTGGCGCGAATCCTAACAACGTAGTGTACGTACCTTATGATGCTGGTGGTAAAGCTTTAGCTGGACTTTTATCAGGAGAAACTCAAATTCTTTCTACTGGTTTGGGAGAAGTAATGGGTGCTAGAGACCAAGTAAGAATTATTGGTATTACAGCTCCTAATAGAGTAGGCGATGCTCCGGAGGTCCCAACTTTAAAAGAACAAGGATACGACGTTCAGTTTGTTAACTGGAGAGGTTTCTTTGCTCCTAAAAGCATGTCTAGTGGAGATGTTAAGAAAATCGCTAAAATGTTAGGCGATGTTCAAAAAACTCCAGAATGGGAAACAGTTAGAAAAAGAAATGCTTGGGTTAATATTTATAATCCAGGTAGAAAATTTGACAGTTTCTTAAAAACTCAGACAAAAGAAATGACAAAGTTAATGAAAAAACTAGGCGTTATCTAGTTAATTAACTTAAAAGGAAGAGCAGTGAAAATAAATTCAGTTAAAATTATTTCGCTGCTCTTCTTTGTTTTATCAGCATTTTATCTTTATACAGCTCACCAAATACAAGTGTTTGCGTTTGATGAAGGCGCTCCTTTTAATGCTAAAACCTTTCCGATTTATTTAGGTTATGCAGGAATGTTTTTTTCTGGCTTAAAAATTGTTTTACCAGATCAAAAACCAGTTGAAGTTGATCCAACCTATTTAGAATTTAAAAAGACAATTTTATTAGTACTAACAATGATTGTTTATGGAGCAACTATACTTAAAGTTGGTTTCTTTTTATCAACTTCACTTTTTTTAGTCTTTTCATATTATTTTTTGGGAGAGAGAAGATGGAAATATATTATAATTTTTTCTTTTCCGTTCGTTGCAATCTTTATGTATCTATTACACGGTTTGTTAGCCGTTTATCTTAGAGATCCATTATTAAAATATATAGGAATTATGGGATGATAGAAGGAATCTTAATTGGATTAAAAACTGCTTTATCTTTTCAAAACCTGATGATGGTAATGATTGGATGCTTTGCCGGAACTATTATTGGAATGCTTCCTGGCTTGGGTCCGATGACAGCAATCGCTTTAATGATACCAATTACATACGGCTTTGATCCTGCGACAGGTTTAATTTTAATGGCCGGGGTTTATTATGGTGCTGTATTTGGTGGATCAACATCTTCTATTTTAATTAATGCACCTGGTGTTCCGGGAACAGTTGCAACATCTTTTGATGGTTATCCTATGGCTCAACAAGGTAAAGCCGGTAAAGCATTAGCCATAGCTGCATATAGTTCTTTTGCAGGAGGAACAATCTCAGCAATTTTTTTATTATTCGCAGCTCCAAGTTTATCAAAAGTTAGTTTATCATTTAGATCACCAGACTACTTTGGTCTAATGATCTTAGGCTTGACTGCAGTCGCTGCTTTCTCTTCAAAAGGAAATTTCTTAAAAGCTATGATGATGTGTGTATTAGGTTTAATGTTGGCATCTGTTGGACAAGACACTTTATCTGATATCCCAAGATTTACGTTTAACAATATGAACTTATCGGACGGTATCAGCTTCGTTTTAGTAGTTATGGCTACTTTTGCAATGAGTGAAGCATTAACTATTATCATAAAAGGTAATGACCCCTCTAAAGCTGCACAACAAATTTCATTAACAGATTTAGGATCAATTAAAGTAAATAAAGAAGAAACAAAACAAATGGCTGCAACTATACCTCGTTCTTCAATTTTAGGATTTATTATTGGTGTATTACCAGGAGCGGGGGCAACAATAGCATCTTTCCTAGCTTATGGAATGGAAAGAAATTTTGTTAAAAGTGAAGAGAAAGAGAAATTTGGTAAAGGAAGTGTGCAAGGTTTATCGGCTCCAGAAACCGCTAATAACGCAGCATGCTCCGGATCTTTTGTGCCGCTACTTACTTTAGGTATTCCTGGAAGCGGAACTACAGCAGTAATGCTTGGAGCATTATTAGGATTTGGTATTCAGCCAGGACCGAGATTATATGAGACAAATCCGGAAATTTTCTGGTCCGTTATAATGTCAATGTATATTGGAATGGTTGTTCTATTAATTCTTAACCTTCCTTTAATTCCATATATTGCAAGGGTGCTAGCAGTGCCTAGAACATTCCTAATTCCAATGATTTTATTTTTTTCTGTAACAGGGATTTATCTGATGTCTTTTAATAATTTTGATATTTTTTTAATGATTGGAATCGCTGTTATGGCCACTATCTTAAGGCTTTATGATTTCCCTATGCCTCCTTTAATTTTAGCATTTGTTCTTGGTGGTTTAATGGAGGAAAATTTAAGAAGATCTCTTCTTATCAGTGATGGTTCCTGGACATTTCTTTGGGATAGACCACTGACTTTATGTATAATGATTGTTATTCTTATTATTGTTGGCTGGCAAATATATAACAGTTTTTTTAAGAAAAAATTATAATCTAACGAATTTCTTTTTTCTTTCCACAGCGAAATCTTTTGGGCCATTAATTGCTATAAACAAAAAACCACCAGCTAGACCTAAATTTTTCAGAAAAGCAACTATTTGCATTTGATTAGAAAAATCTAAATGAAAAATTATGGCTGTTGTTATAGAAAAAATTGCTAAAAGAATTGCAGATAATTGTGTTTTATAGCCAATGATTATAAAGATTGGCAAAACAATTTCTAGTACAATTGTCGGCCATAATAAAAAACCTGGAACACCGTATCCTTCCATCCAAGTAACAGTATTTTCATGACTGAAAATTTTATTGTACCCGGATAATAAAAATACTGAGGATATAAAAATTCTTCCTATTAAATCTATAAAATTTGCCATTACTCATTAAAACTTATCAATAAACATATGTCAAAATTTGATTGATTAATTTAGGCTTTTTTTTGAATAATCTTTAATATTAATGGAACTATAAATAAAATCATTAAAAGTCTGATTATATGATGAAAAGATACAAATTCAGGATCCAAGTCAAAAAATATTGCAATTACTGCTACTTCATAAATTCCTCCAGGGCAGTAAGAGAGAATTAAAGTAAAAAAATTTTTGTCAATTACAAGGCTAGCAGCAAAAGCTGCAGCAAGACCTAAAACGACTAATAGAAATGTTGCTATAAAACTGTGCCAAGCATTTCTTGCTATTTCACTAAAGGTTTTATTAGCAAATCTACACCCAACTGAAGCACCTAAAATTAGCAAACAATAATTAACGATATTTGCTGAGAATTTATATGTTGCAATCTCAGAAATTTGTAGAATACCACTAGCCACTAAAGTTCCAGATAATAACGCAGCGGGGATTTTTATCTTATCGAATATTAAAATTAAAAAAATAGAGGATATAATAAGTACGATCAAATGAATGATATTTTGGTCTTTCGAAATTACTTCTGAAATTTTTAAATTTTCAGCATCATAAAAACTGTTAACAATAAATGGAAAAACTGTAATAATTATTATCAATCTAATTAAATGAGAAGTTGCCACCTGACTTAAATCAGTTTTTTTTTCATCTTCTGCCAAAATCATAAGAGGTCCCAAAGCGCCTGGAGCAGCCGAAAAGATAGAAGTTTTTCTTTCATATTTAGAAAATTTTTGAAGATACTTTGAAACTATAAGAACGCTAATGATTATATAAATTAGCATAATTAAAGATGTCCACGCCCATTGATGCATTTGAGAAAATAGACTTTTATCGATATAATTTCCTATATAAAGACCTAACAAAATTAATATTGTCGACAATACCAGTTTTGGCATTTTTATATTTAATCCAAACAAAGAAGCTATTGATGTAGCTAACATTGGCCCCAAAAACCAAGCCAGAGGAATATCAAAGAAGTCTGCTAAAATAGCGCTGGGAATTGAAACCAATATGACTAAAGCAAACTCTAATGAGATTATTTGTTTAAAATTTTCTTTATTAAAGGGTATAGCTTGGTTATTCTGCATAATTCATGAATTTAGGTTTTTTAGGAACAGGCCACATTACCTCTTCAGTTATTGAAGGCATTTTTAGATCAAAATTGAAAATCAAAAAAATTTTTATATCTCCTCGTAATAAAATCATAGCAAAAAAGTTAAGTAAAAGATTTAAAAAAATAACTATATCAAAAAATAATCAACAATTAATAGATAGTTCGAAATTGATTTTTTTAGCAATTACACCTCAGGTTGGGCATAAAATTTTAAGAAAACTTAAGTTTAAGAAAGATAAAAAAATCATCAGCTTTATTTCAACAATAAATTTAAAAGATTTAAGAAATTATACAAAAAATAAAAATATATCTCGTGTTATACCTCTTCCTTTTATTGGTATGAAAAAAGGACCAATTATTGTCTGCTCTTCTGATAAAAGCTTAAAATTTTTTTTCAAACATTTGGGAAAAGTTTTTGAGGTCAAAAATGAAAAATTATCCAAAGCCTTTTGGTCAACTTCATCATTTATGGCGCCATATTATAATTTATTATTATCTACAAGTAACTGGCTAGTTTCTAAAGGAATAAAAAGAAAAGAAGCCGAAAACTATACAAGAGAACTTTTTTTAGCTTTGTCTGAAGACTCGATTTTTAAAAATAAATTACCATTAAGAAAACTTGTCTCAGACTCACAAACACCTGGTGGCACGAATGCTTTTGTACTAGAAAGACTTAAAAAAACAAAATTTTATCAGGTTCAACAAAAAGCATTAAATAGTATTTTTAAAAAATTTTAAAGTAAGGAAAATTTATGGAAATTTCATATGAGGATTTTAAAAAAGTCACTATAAAAGTTGGTACAGTTTTAGAAGTAAAAAAAAATGAAAAAGCTAGAAAACCGTCATTAGTCGTAAAAGTAGATTTTGGAAAAGAAATAGGTGTTAAACAATCCTCTGCCCAAATTACACATTATTACAATACCGAAAATCTTGTAGGCAAACAAGTAATTGGTGTTTGTAACTTTCCAACTAAAAACATTGCAGGAGTAGTTTCTGAAGTATTGATACTAGGAGCTATAGAGAAAGATGGTAAAGTTGTTTTAGTTCATCCTTCAAAGGAGACAGAAAATGGATTAGATATCGCTTAAGATGTCATCCCAATTAATTTCATTATTACTATTTGGTATTGCTGCTTCACTTTCACCTGGACCAAATAATATAATGACTTCTTATACTGCTTTTAACTTTGGAGTCAAAAAAACAATTCCTACTATGTTAGGAGTCATTATCGGATGGACTATTTTGGTAATATTTCTACAAGTTGGTTCGGTTATAGTTTTTCAAAAACTTGAAATAATTCAAAAAATAATAAGAGTTCTTGGATCTATTTATTTGCTTTTTATAGCCTATAAAATTTCGTTTTCGTCAATTAATTTAAAAAAAACGAGTCCTAAACCAGTTACTTTTTTAAATACTTTTTTTTTTCAATTCGTAAACCCAAAAAGCATAATAATAGCGCTTGCTGCGATCGCAA
>CACHLD010000021.1 GCA_902580565.1 uncultured Pelagibacteraceae bacterium
AAAAGAAAATTTATGTACCAACATCTCAAAAGATATTCAATCTGCAGTTAAAGACTCAGATCTAATAATTCTTGCTATTCCTCTAAGTTCTTACAAAGAAGTTTTATTATCTGTGAAAGAAACATTAAAAAAGGACGCTATAATTACAGATACTGGTTCAGTAAAAAAAGAGGTTAATAAAATATTTGAAAATTTAAATTTAACAAATATTTCCTGGATAGCATCTCATCCTATAGCTGGTACAGAGGAGAGCGGTCCATCTGCAGGTTTTAAAGATTTGTTTAAAAATAGATGGACAATTATTTGTGAAAGTAAAAATACAAAAAAAGATAAAGTTGAAAAATTAAAAAAATTCTGGGAATATTTAGGAAGCAGGGTAAAATTAATGAGTATTGATGAACATGATCATATACTTGCGTTAACAAGTCACTTACCTCACGCGGTAGCGTACAACATTGTAAAAACAGCAATTAATACTGATGAAAAATTCAGAGATGAAATTATTAAGTATAGTGCTGGAGGTTTAAGAGACTTTACCCGTATTGCATCCTCAGATCCTCTAATGTGGAGGGATATTTTTATTGATAATAGTGAGAATATCATAAAAATTTTAGATGAATTCTCTAAGAACATAAATGATTTTAAAAAAGCAATTACTGATAAAAATGGAGATAAACTTCTAAAAATATTTACTTCTACGAAGAATTTAAGGAAAGAGATTATTAAAGCTGGACAAGACGTCGAGTCCCCTGACTTTGGAAGAAAGAAACGTTAATTTAAATTATCTATAGAAGAATAAATTTTTGATTCTAAATCATTTATAAAAACATTTTTATCTTTTCCAGGTTCAATGGGTTCTAAGAAAGATATCTTAATGTCGTGTTTATGTTTTACAAAGCTATTTTTTGCCCAGACTTTACCAGTATTTAATGCAACAGGAACACAAGGTAAATTTAATGCTTCGTAAATTCTGCCGGCACCTTTTTTAAAGGGAAGCCTTTCACCAAATTTTACTCTTGTACCTTGAGGAAAAATTAATAAAGGTCGTTTACTAATTTCAATATTATTTTTGATTTTATCAAAAAAATTTAAATTATCTTTTGTAGTAGTATCCCTAATGATATCAATTGATCCGATCTTTTTTAAATACCAACCAAATAAGGGAATTCTCAAAAGCTCCTTTTTAAGAATAAAAATAGGATACTGTAAAGGAGCTTGGAGTATAAATGTTTCAAGCAAAGATTGATGAGCGCTTGCAACAAAAAATCTCTCATTCTTTTTTAAATTTTCTATTCCAGAAAAAGTAACTCTTACTCCCAATACAAACCTTAGTAAAAATATGATTATATGAGCCAATATCTTTCCACAGATTAAAGTAGTTTTACTTGGTAAAATTAATGTTGGTATAGCTATTATAAAAACTAATATTAAAGTTAAATAAAACAATATAGTAAATAAGACTGATCTTATAAATTGCATTATTGGTTAAGCAAACTTTTTATATCCTGCTTTTTTCTAATTACCCTTGCTTGAGATTTATTGATAATTATCTCAGCAATTAACGGTTTAGTATTATAGTTTGAAGATAAAGAGGCACCGTAAGCACCAACATCTGATATAGCGACGTAATCAGACTGACTCAGTCTTTGGTATTTATTATATTTTATAAATTTACAAGTAGTCTCACATATTGGTCCGACAAATTCTAAAGGACCTTTATTTTTTTTACTATTCTTAATAACTGGAATTATATTATGAACTGCATCATAAAGTGCAGTTCTCATAAAATCATTCATACCAGCATTAAGAATTGCAAATGTTTTATTGGAACCTTTTTTTAGATATTGAACTTTAGTTACTAAAATAGCCGTATTACCTACAATTGCTCGTCCTGGCTCAAAAATTATATTACAATTATATTTTTTTCTAAATTTTTCTACTAAATTTGAATAGTTTTTAAGATTTATTTTTCTATCACTTTTTTTATATGTAATACCGAATCCACCACCAAGATCTACGAACTTGAAATAAATTTTTGTTTTTTTGATTATTTCCTCCAAAACTTTTAAAGTCTTTTTAAAAGGATTTTCACTTAATATTTGACTACCTATATGCACACTTATTGCATTAAGTTTCAAATTCTTCAATTTCTTAATATTAAGACAAAATGAAATTAAATTTGTTTTTGACAGACCAAATTTATCCTCCGCTTTTCCTGTAGAAATTTTTTTATGAGTAGGAGCATTGATATCAGGATTTAGTCTAATACCAATAGCAATCTTTTTTTTTAAGTTACCGGCAATTTTATTAATCAATACTGCTTCGTTCTCTGACTCTACATTTATTAATAAAATATTTTTTTTTATTGCTAATTTTATTTCATCCTCAGTTTTACCAACACCAGAGAAAACAATTTTATTTGGTTTTATACCAGATTTAATAGCTTTAAGTAATTCACCGCTTGAGACTACATCTGCACCTGATCCCATTTTTTTTAAAACTTTTAAAATTTGAATATTTGAATTCGCTTTTACTGAAAAACAAATTAACGGTTTAGATTTTTTGAAATTATTTAAAAATGATTTATAATTTTCAATAATATTACTCTCAGAATAAAGATAAAAAGGAGTGCCCAATTTTGAAGCTAAACTTCTCACGGAGACATTCTCCACAAATAAGTTATTATTTTTGTATCTTATATAAGACATATATTATATTATTTTTGTAAAATTATTAATAGATCCCTGATATTGAGGTTCTGATTTTTTTCCGCAAGACCCTAATATAAACATTAACATTACAAGTGCAATTGTAAATTTCATCTAAGTTCCTTTTTGTATTTTTTAATCATATTTTTTATATTTCTTTCAGAAGTTCCTCCATAAGAATTTTTTGAGTTCATAGAGTTTTTTACGTTAAAAATTTTTAAAACATTATTATTTAAGTGCTTATGAAACTTTTTAATTTCATCTAAAGTCAAATCATCCAAATTTTTTTTCTTTTTTTCAGCATAATTTACAATTTTTGATGAAATTTTATAAGCTTCTCTAAAAGATAGTTTTTTATCTTTCACCAAGTAGTCTGCAAAATCTGTTGCTGTTGTATATCCAGTTTTTGCCATATTAGACATTCTAGTTTTATTTGGATTAACATTTTTAATTAATTCGCTGCTCATAGTTAGAGTATCTTTCAAAGTATCAAATCCATCGAATACTAAAGCTTTGTCATCTTGTAAATCTTTAAAATATGAAATTGGAAGGCCTTTCATAATTGTTAAAATAGAATTTAACTTTCCGTAATTAATTCCAGTTCTTCCTCTAATAAGTTCTGCAGGGTCAGGATTCTTTTTTTGTGGCATTATAGAAGAACCAGTTAACATTTTATCATTAAAGCTAATTAGTTGATAAGCATCTGAATTTAATATTATGAAATCCTCAGCCAATCTTGATAGGTGCATTGCACATACAGCACAAGAGTAAAGGAAGTCTATTGCAAAATCTCTATCTGAAACTGTATCAATTGAATTATCTGTTGGCTTTTTAAAACCTAATTTTTTAGATGTAAAATTTCTATCTATATTATAAGAAGTTCCTGATAAAGCTGCAGCTCCAAGAGGGGATTCATTAATCAACTCTAAATTATTTTGAAATCTTTTTTTGTCTCTTTTTAGCATTTCATAATAAGCCAAGAGGTAATGAGCAAAAGAAACTGGCTGTGCATTCTTAAGATGAGTAAAACCTGGCATTACAGTACTTACATTTTTGTTTGCTTTATTTATGATATTTTTCATTAAAGAGTTTAATTCTTTAATTAAAATTAATGATGAGTCTTTCACCCAAAGTTTAAAATCAGTAACCACCTGATCATTTCTCGATCTAGCAGTGTGCATATAACCTGCTGAATTGCCGATTATTTCGTATAATTTTTTTTCAATGTTTAAGTGAATATCCTCTAATTTTTCTTTGAAAATAAACTTACCTTTTTTAATCTGCCCTCTAATTTTCTCTAATCCTTTAAGTATTTTTTTACCGTCTTTATAAGGTATAATTTTTTTCTTAATTAACATTTGAGTATGAATTTTTGAGGCAAAAATATCTTGTTCGTAGAGTCTCTTATCTACGTTTATTGAAGCCCCAATTCTCTGAAATGATTTAGAAGTTGAGCTTTTAAATCTACCAGACCAAACTGTCTTATTTTTATTTGTCATAAACTATGTTATTTTTAATTTAAATTAATATGAAAATTAGTAAATCTTTTAAAATCTATATTCACATATTACTTGTGTTTTTAATCAGCAAAAACGTTTTGGCTGACACTGATTTTTCTAAAAATATAGTTATTTATGAAAAACCAAAGACAATAGAAGAACTAAAATTTAAAGATTTAAATCTTCAAGAGGTCGATTTAACCAACAAAAAAGGCAATATCATGATACTAAATTTTTGGGCTACATGGTGTGCTCCTTGCAGAAGAGAAATGCCGTCATTAGAAAAGCTTACTTTTGAATTTCCAGAAATTAAAGTTTATGCAATAAATATGGAAAAACCCAATAAACTAAAAGCGCAAGACTTTTTTAAATTTGTTGGGGTTTTAAGTTTAGACATATATTTTGACCCAGAATTGAAATTAGTAAAACAATTTAAAATGAGAGGACTACCAACAAGTATACTGATAGATAAAAATGGTAAAGAGTTTGGAAGGATAGTTGGTGAAATTGATTTTATTGATAAAAATTTTATTAAATTA
>CACHLD010000022.1 GCA_902580565.1 uncultured Pelagibacteraceae bacterium
TTGTTTAAATCCGACCATGTATAGATAAAATAATTTTGATTTAATTTTTGTATTTTATCTTTGAAAATATTAGCTTCTAGAGGATCATTTAAATATATTTCGATACTTTGGTCCTTATTGCTTTTTTCAAAAATAGATAAAACATCGTTTATATTCAAAAAAACAATATTTTGATCGAACTCTATAAAACCAGTATTAAATATTCCAGCTATTTTAAAATTCTCCTGTTTTGGCAAGCTGCCTAGAGGCGTTGAAACAAAAGCAGAAGACATTAAGCTTATACTGTCCCCTTTTTTTAAATCTAAATTGAAAGCTAGTTCTGACCCAATAAAAACATTATTAGAATTTAAATCATCTAAACTTCCGATTGAAATATTTTTATTAAAAAAATTGATTGTATTTTTTTCCTTTTTATTAATTCCTTTTAAGATTACTCCTTTTGCGTTTTCATTATTGATTATAATTCCCTCACCTGAATATGACTTGCTTAAATTAATATCTTTAAAATTGTTTTTTAACTTAGATATGAATTTATCGTCAATTAAAAAACCGTTAGGCTGAATTACAATATGAGGGTTTAATCCTAAAATTTTTTTTGTAAGTTCTGTTTTAAAGCCGTTCATTACGGACATTACAATTATTAAAATTGCAACTCCAAGCATTATTCCCAAAAAAGAAAAAATAGAGATTATTTTCAAAAACCCCTCTTTTTTTTTGGGTCTTAAATTTCTAATAGAAATAATTCTCTCAGCTTTTGTAAACAATATATTACTTTTTTAATTTTGTTTTAATTTTATCAAGACTTAATATTTCACTGTTTGAATTTAATTCCTTGAATTCAAACTTATCCTCTTCTGATTTTGAACCAACAATTATTTGATAAGGAATTCCTATTAAGTCATGTTTTTTAAATTTGTTGGACATATTCTCATCAACATCATCTAACAATACGTCAATATTTTGTTTTTTTAATTCTGAGTAGATTTTTTCTGCTTTTTCAAGATTTTCTGTGTTGTTTTTATTAATACTTGGAATAATCACCACGTCATAAGGAGATATAGATTTTGGCCATTTCATAACGTTGTTAACAAAATTTGCTTCAATTGTTGCTCCAACAAGTCTAGAAATACCAATTCCATATGAGCCCATTTTAACAGTAACTTTTTTTCCATCTTTAGTATCGATTAAGCAATCTAGTGGTTTTGAGTATTTATCACCAAAATAGAAAATATGGCCTACTTCAATGCCTTTGGTCTTTACTTGATTTTCTTTTTTAACTTTATCATTGAAATCTTTTTCTTTATACTTTTCATCAGTCACGGCATAGATTGAAGAAAAATCATCTCTCATTTTTTGTAAAGACGTTTCAGAAAAATCGTATTTATTTAAATCTATTTCAAATATTTTCTTATCAGCATATATTTGACTTTCTCCAGTTTCTGCTAAAATTACAAATTCATGAGATAAATCTCCTCCGATAGGTCCTGTATCGGCAGACATAGGAATAGCTTTTAAACCAAGTCGATTAAAAGTTTTAATATAAGAATAAAAAATTTTATTATAAGAATTTTTAGCATCTTTATCACTTAGATCGAATGAATAAGCATCCTTCATATAAAATTCACGACACCTCATTACGCCAAATCGCGGTCTAATTTCGTCTCTAAACTTCCATTGAATATGATAAAGAATTTGAGGAAGAGATTTGTAAGATTTAACACTTGTTCTAAAAATATCAGTTATTTGCTCTTCATTAGTTGGTCCGTATAACATTTCGCGACCTTGCCGATCTTTTATTCTTAACATTTCCTCACCATAATCCTCATATCTTCCACTTTCTTTCCAAATTTCAGAAGACTGTATAGTAGGCATTAACATTTCTTGTGCTCCGATAATATTTTGTTCTTCTCTTACTATTTTTTCAATCTTTTTCATTACTTTAAAACCTAAAGGTAACCATGAATAAATTCCCGCTGAAGATTGTTTGATCATACCTGTTCTTAGCATTAATTGATGTGATTTTATTTTTGCTTCTGATGGCAAATCTTTAGTTATAGGTACAAATAATTTAGATAAATACATTATTTCAAAAAATCTCTTAAATTTAAGAAATCATTAGTTGCTAAATAATATATCACAATAAATAATATTGTTGTAATTATAGTTGTTACCAAAAATTTTTTAGCTATTTTTGGGTTTTTTGGAGCTCCTGGATCTATTCCTTCTATGCTTTCTTTAAATGTTTCTTTATTAGATTGAATACCTATTGGTAAAACTGAAAAAAAAACTATCCACCAAATCATAACATAAATAATTATTGATCCAGTAATTCCCATTAAACTCTCGCTATATTTATATTTGTAAAAGGTTTCTTGCCAGTTTTTTCTCGTACTATTTTTCTACAATTTTGTTTTATTAATTCAATTAGATTCTTTTCTTGTTTTTTATTTTCTAAAGAAAATGTTCTACATATATTTTGAATTTCATCTTCCATATCAAATATGAAAGTTTCCTCTTCATTATTTTCTGGTAATCCTTTAAATGAGATAATGGGCTTTTTAATTTTACCATTATTAGAAACTATCAAAGTAATCTCTAGATAACCGTTAATTGAAAGGTTTTTTCTGTCTTTTATTGACTGAGAGTCGGTTTCAACGTTAATATTTCCGTCCAAATAAACTTTTCCTGATGGGGCTTTATCTATAATCTGCGGCTTATCTCCTGGTAATATCTTAATAATGTCACCGTTTTCAATTAATAATGTTTCTGGAACCTGCATTTCCTTTGCAAAAATAACGTGCTCAGCCATATGTCGATGCTCTCCGTGCACTGGAATTATACATTGTGGTTTTGCCCATTGGTACATATCTTTAAGATCATCTCTATTTGGATGGCCAGACACATGAACGAAAGCATTTTCCTCACTTATCATTTCTATTTTATTTTTTACAATTAAATTTTGTAAATGATAAAGTTTTTTTTCATTTCCAGGAATAATCTTAGAGGAAAAAATTACACAATCTCCATTTTCTAAATTAACTTCTGGATGAATACCATTAATTATTCTGTTCATAGCGCCCATTGGTTCACCTTGACTACCGGTAGCTAAATATAAAATTTTATTTTTTGCAATTTTTTTAGCGTCTCGTGGTTCTAAAGGTTCAATTAAACCTTTCAAGTAACCACATTTTTTTGCAGCCTTATAAATTCTATGCATAGAGCGCCCAACAAGACAAATATTTCTTCCTGTTTTTTTTGCACAATAAAAGATGGACTCCATTCTTGCTACATTTGAAGCAAAAGAAGTTACAAGAATTCTATTTGTTTTATGCTCCATGATCCTTAGCAAACTATCTCTTACTTCCGACTCAGAACCAGCTCTGCCTGGACTAAAAATATTTGTGGAGTCACAAATCATTGCAGTAACACCTCTATCCCCAATTGATCTCAATTTTTGTTCATCTATTTGTCCACCAATTAATGGGTTTGGGTCAATTTTCCAATCTCCGGTATGTAGCACTGTACCTAATGGAGTTTTGATGCTCAAACCATTAGGTTCCAAAATAGAATGAGTCAAAGTAATAAACTCTATTTCAAAATTTCCAAGTTTTATTTTACCATTTAAGGGTACTATCTTTAAATATGATGAAATATCGATTTTTTTTTCTTTAAACTTTTCAGAAATTAAAGCAGCAGTAAATGGTGTTGCATATATTTTACATTTTAACTGAGGCCATATATGAACAACACCTCCTATATGATCTTCGTGAGCATGGGTCAAAACTATTCCCATTAAATCTTTTTTTTTGTCTATGATAAATCCTGCATCTGGCATTATTAAATCAACCCCTGGTACAGAGTCGTCAGCAAAGGAAACTCCCATATCAATTATGATCCATTTTTGATTATTTTCTTTTCCATAGGCGTATAAATTCATATTTCCACCTATTTCACCCGAGCCACCTAGTGGACAAAAAATTAGTTCTTCTTTGCTCATATCAGTTCTTTATAAACTTTTGAAATTCCCTTAATTGTTATATCTTGATCCACAGTTGTTTTTTTTTTAATTATCTTTTTAAATAATGTGGCATAACCACCAGTAAGAATGATTTTGTATTTCATATTCCATTTAAGAGTTATTTTATTTATTATATTGTTTATTAACCCCTCATAACCCCAAATAAATCCTGCATTTAAAGCATCTTTAGTATTTTTACCATAACTTTTTTGATTTTTTTGTAAATTAAAAATTGGTAGTAAAGCAGTTGATTGGCTTAAATTCATCATAGATAATTTCACACCGGGAGCTATTACACCGCCCACATATATTCCATTCTTCACAATGTCAAAAGTAGTTGCAGTTCCAAAATCTATTATTAAACAATTTTTAAACTTCTTCCCAGCTATCGAAT
>CACHLD010000023.1 GCA_902580565.1 uncultured Pelagibacteraceae bacterium
ATCATTTAAACTTTTAATTTCGGAATTACTCGTAATTCCAAAAATAACTCTTTTAGTCATCCATAACATATAAGCTGCCCCTAAAATTACTCCAAATGTAGCAAACATCGCTGCTAAATAACTTTTTTGAAAAGTTCCTGTTAAAACAAGAAACTCCCCTAGAAATCCTGAAGTACCTGGTAATCCGAGTGCTGCTAAAGCGAATACTACAAATAAAAATGAGTATTTTGGTAAGTAATTTACTAATCCTCCATATGAACTAATCATTCTTGAATGGATTCTGTCATAAACAACACCAACGCATAAAAATAATGCTGCAGAAATTAGTCCATGACTTATCATTTGATAAATACTTCCTTCGACTCCTTGTTTAGTTAAAGTAAAAATTCCTAAAGTTACATAGCCCATATGAGCTACAGACGAATAAGCAATTAATTTTTTCATATCGTCCTGCATTAAAGCAACTAGAGAAGTATAAATAATAGCGATTATACTTAGTGTATAAATTAATGGAGTAAAGTATTCAGATGCAAATGGAAACATAGGTATTGAGAACCTTAAAAAACCATATCCAGCCATTTTTAACAAGATAGCAGCTAATATTACTGAACCAGCAGTCGGTGCTTCAACATGAGCATCAGGTAACCAAGTATGAACAGGCCACATAGGCATTTTTACTGCAAACGAACTTAAAAAAGCTAACCATAGTAAGTATTGATATTCTTTTGGAATTTTTATTTCATATATCTGCGTTATATCAGTTGTTCCTGTTATCCAATAAATAACTATAATTGCTACCAACATCAAGACAGATCCGAGTAATGTAAATAGAAAAAATTTAAATGCTGAATAAATTCTTTTTGGTCCTCCCCATACTCCAATAATTAAAAACATTGGAATTAAACCAGCTTCAAAAAATAGGTAAAAAATTACTAGATCTAACGAACAAAATACACCAATCATGAAAGTCTCTAATATCAAAATGGCGATCAAAAATTCCTTTACCCTTGATTTGACGCTATTAATACAGGAAACAATACAAATTGGAGTAATAAAAGTAGTTAAAACAATAAACAATATTGATATTCCGTCTACTCCTAATTTAAATTTAATAAAATTATTTATCCAAGATTGTTCTTCTACAAATTGAAATTCTGCAGTGCTAACATCTAGAGAATACCATAAAAATAATGATAAAAAGAGAGTTGCAATACTACTAAATAATGAAATATAAATTGCACCATAATTATTAGATTTTTCCTTTGATAAAAAAATAAAAAGTGAACTTAATAATGGTAAAAATATTAAAGTTGATAAAATCGGAAAATTCATATTATTTTAGAATTAGATAAGTTAAAAGTATTGATAAACCTAACAACATTACAAAAGCATAATCATAAATAAAACCAGTTTGGAGACGGCCAGCTTTATTTGAAATAATTTTAACTAATTTTGAAATACCGTCTGGTCCAAATCTGTCTATGATACCAATATCTCCTTTTTTCCAAAAAAATGAGCCAATGTTTTTTGCAGTGCTCACAAATATTTTCTGATATAATTCATCTATATACCATTTATTTAAAAGAAAATTGTATAGAGGAAGGTTGGTTTTTTTGAAATCTTCTAGTATCTTTGGATTTAATATATAAAGATAAAATGAAATAGGAATAGAAACTAAAACCAAAAGAGGTGTAATTAGTAAAAACCACATAGGAATAACATCATGCTTTATTTCGTTTAAAAAAAAGATTGATGTTTGCCAAAAATCATTACTATTATGGCCTATTAAAGTATCTTTGAATAAGAACCCTGAAAATATCGCACCAATGCTTAGAAATACTAATGGAATTAACATTATAATTGGCGACTCATGTGTTTCATGAATAGTGACTTTTTTATTGTTATATGGACCGTGAAAAGTTTTAAAAAAAAGTCTCCATGAGTAAACTGCAGTCAAAAAAGCCGTAAGAATGCCAATTGTAGCTGCATAATTTCCTAAAGGAGAATTTCTTAAATATGCAAATTCAATAATTGCATCTTTTGAATAAAAACCCGAAAGAAAAGGAAAACCTGTTAAAGCTAAAGTTCCTATCAACATGAATGTATAAGTATAAGGTAATTTTTTTCTCATCCCTCCCATGTTTCTAATGTCTTGCTCATCTTTTAAAGCATGAATAATTGAGCCAGCTCCTAAAAATAAAAGTGCTTTAAAAAAGGCGTGAGTAAATAAATGAAACATAGCTACGCTATAGGCCCCTACACCCGCAGCAAAAAACATATAACCTAATTGACTGCAAGTTGAATAAGCTACTATCTTTTTGATATCATTTTGAACTAAAGCAACAGACGCTGCAAATATCGCTGTTACCATTCCAACAATTGTGACTAAGTTTAAAGCAATTTGAGAGTATTCAAACATTGGAGAACATCTAACAACAAGAAATACGCCTGCTGTTACCATTGTTGCGGCATGAATTAATGCTGATACTGGAGTTGGACCTTCCATTGCATCTGGTAACCAAGTATGAAGTAAAAATTGGGCAGATTTTCCCATAGCGCCAATGAATAAAAATATACAAATTAAAGTAATTAAATTAAATTCAATCCCAAAAAAAATATATTTTTCATTTGAATATTGATTAGTAGCTTGAAAAACTTCTTCAAAGTTAATTGTACCGAAATATAAGAAAATCAGAAATATCGCTATTGCAAGGCCAAAATCACCCACTCTATTTACAATAAAAGCTTTTATTGCTGCATTGTTGGCTGTTTCTCTCTTATACCAGAAGCCAATTAGTAAATATGAACATAATCCAACTCCTTCCCACCCAAAAAATAATTGTAGAAAATTATCTGAAACCACTAAAGCTAACATTGAGAAAGTAAAAAGTGATAAATATGACATGAATCTCGGCTTATGAGGGTCGTGGCTCATATACCCAATTGAGTAAATATGCACTAAAGCAGAAACAAAAGTAACAACCACTAGCATGATGGAACTTAATGGATCAACATTGATAGACCAATTAGCTTTGAATCCACCTGAAGATATCCATTCTATAATCTTATAATTTCCATAAATATTATTTTCTATACCATTCCAAAAAACAGCCATAGATAATATTGCTGAGATACAAACTAACAAACTTGTAATTAACTCTGAAAAATATTTTGATATTGATCTTCCTAAATAACCTACTAAAGCTCCAATTAATGGTAAAAAAATTATTGTATGTTCCATTTAGCCTTTCATACCATGAATATCTTCCACTCTTATTGAGCCTCTGTTTCTATAATAGACAACAATTATAGCCAAACCTATAGCGGCTTCTGCAGCTGCAACAGTTAAAATAAGCATTGTAAAAATTTGACCTATAATATCTCCAGAAAAAATTGAAAATGATATTAGATTAATATTAACTGCTAAAAGAATTAATTCTATTGACATTAAAATGACTATTACATTTTTTCTATTAAGAAAAATTCCAATTACTCCTAAAAAAAATATTATAGCTCCTAATGATAAGTAATGTCCTAAACCTATCTCAATCATCTATTTTAACTCCTTGATTTGACTTTACTTCTTTTAATTCTACTGCTGATGAAGGATTTCTTGAGATTTGATTTAAGTAACTCTGTTTTTTAACTCCAATTCTCTCTCTAAAAGTAAGAAGTATAGCTCCAATCATTGCAAGAAGAAGAACCATACCAGCAAGTTGAAAATATAAAATATAGTCGGTATACATCACCAAACCTAACTGATGAGTATTTGTAACATCTGTTAAAATTAATGTACTACTGGACATTAAATCTTCTTTATATTTCCAGCCTCCTACTACAACGAGTAATTCTAATAAAATTAATATACTGACTATTAAACCAGTGGGTATATGGGTTGATCTTTTTCCGATAAACCAAGACTGTTTTTGTTCAGCGACGTTAAGCATCATAACTACAAACAAAAACAAAACAGCTACAGCTCCAACATATACAATTAATAATATCATACCTAGAAATTCTGCTCCTACCATAATAAATAAACATCCAACTGATATGAAATCTAAGATTAAAAAGAAAACTGAATTTATTGTGCTTCTAGATGTTATTACCATTAAAGAGGAAAAAATTGC
>CACHLD010000024.1 GCA_902580565.1 uncultured Pelagibacteraceae bacterium
CAGTAGCTGGACTAGTTACTGGTGTTGCGTTCATCCACTATATGTACATGAGAGATGTTTGGATTAGTACGGGTGATACTCCAACAGTATACAGATATATTGATTGGTTAATCACTGTGCCACTTCAAATGGTAGAATTCTATCTGATCTTGGCTGCTGTAAGAAAAGTGCCAACTTCAATATTCTGGAAACTATTAATTGGTTCATTAGTAATGTTAATCGGTGGATACTTAGGTGAAGCTGGTTATATTCAACCATTTGTAGGTTTCGTAATCGGAATGGCTGGATGGATCTACATCTTGTTTGAAATATTCTCAGGTGAAGCAGGAACTATGGCTGCTAAAACTGGAAACAGAGCAATGACTACTGCTTTCAGTGCAATGAGAATAATCGTAACTATTGGTTGGGCTATATATCCTTTAGGATATGTATTTGGTTACCTAACTGGTGGCGTAGATGCAAACGCATTGAACGTTATTTATAACTTAGCTGACTTTATTAACAAGATCGCTTTTGGTCTAGTTATTTGGGCAGCAGCAATGCAAAACACAAGATTATCTTCTAGATAATAGATTATAAACTTTTAAAAGGGCGAGTATGTCTTACATACTTGCCCTTTTTTTTTTGATACATATATATATTTACTATGGCGAAAGTTACTTACATTGACTCCCACGGAAATTCTAAATCAATTGAAGTTGATAACGGTCTTACCGTTATGGAGGGAGCTATTCAAAATAATATTACAGGAATAGACGCTGATTGCGGAGGATCTATGGCCTGTGCCACTTGCCATGTTTATGTCGAAGAAAAATGGTTAGATAAATTAGTTAAACCAGAAGATGGTGAGATAGATATGATTGATATGGCTTTTGAACCAAAAAAAAATAGTAGATTAAGTTGTCAAATTATTGTTTCAGACGAACTAGATGGTCTAACAGTAATAACACCTGAGAAACAGTCTTAATGAATAAAACGGATGTAATTATAATAGGTGCAGGACCAATAGGACTATTTGCAGTTCATCAATTAGGCATTAAAGGTTTAAAAGCTGTTGTAATTGATAACCTTGATAAAGCAGGAGGTCAGTGCATAGAGCTTTACCCAGATAAACCAATTTATGATATTCCAGCAGTACCAGAGTGCACAGGAAAAGAACTCACTGATAGACTACAAGTGCAAATAAAACCTTTTAAAACTAATTTTTATTTTAATGAAAGAGTTGAAGAAGTAAAATCAGATAAAGAAAACTGGATTGTTAAAACTAATAAAAAAAATCATTTTATAGCTCCCAATATAATTATAGCTGGAGGTGTTGGTTCTTTTGAACCAAGAAGAATATCATTAAAAGATGCTGCAAAATTTGAAGGAAAATCAATTTTTTATTCAATAAAAAATAAAGATGATTTCAAAAATAAAAATATTTGTATTTTCGGAGGCGGGGACTCAGCGCTTGATTGGGGACTAGAACTATCAAAATTTTCCAACGTTACATTAATTCACAGACGAAAAGAATTCAGGGGATCAGAACATACTTTAAACGAAATAAACAAGTTGTCAAAGCAAGGAAAAATAAGAATTAAAACTCCTTTTCAATTAGAAAAAATTAATGGAAACAAAAAAATTCAATCAATACTGATAAAAGATGATAATGGTAAAACAGAAGAAATTAATACTGATATAATTTTAAGCTTTTTTGGTTTAGTAATGAAATTAGGCCCAATAGCAGAGTGGGGATTAAATATGGATAAAAAAACTATCTCTGTAAATCCTTATAATTTTGAAACAAATAAAAAAGGAATTTTTGCTGTTGGGGACATTTGTAATTATTCAGGTAAACTAAAACTGATATTGTCAGGATTTCACGAAGTAGCATTGGCCTCAGTAGAGTGTTTTAAAAGAGCAAGGCCTAATGAAAAATATAAATTTGAATTTACAACTTCCTCTAAAACTATCCAAGATAGACTAGGGAAGAAATGATTGAGCTTTTAACTGCTGATACACCAAACGGCAAAAAAATTTCAATAATGCTCGAAGAAATAAAATTTAATTATAAAGTAACAAAAATTAATCTTTACAAAAACGAACAATTCAAACCGGAATTTAAAAAATTAAGTCCTTTTAGTAAAATACCAGTTATCATTGACCATGAAAAAGAACTAAGTATTTTTGATTCAGGTGCGATATTAATGTACTTAGGTGAAACAAGTGGAAAGTTTTATAACTTAGAACAAAGGACAATTATAAATCAATGGTTAATGGGTCAAATGGCTTACGTAGGCCCGATGTTAGGTCAGCACCACCAATTCCATCACTATAACCCAGGCAAAAGTAAATTTGGAGAAGATAGATATTTTAAAATTGCCAAACAAATTTACGTGGATCTAAATGATAGACTTTCTACAAAAAAATTTTTAGCGGGAGATAATTATACAATAGCTGATATTGCCACCTTTCCCTGGATAGCGCGGCATGAATGGCATGATATCGGTTTAAAAAAATTTAAACATTTAAATAGATGGTATAATAATATTTCTATGAGAGATGCTGTAAAAAAAGGCTATGATTTTTTAAAAAAGGGAGAGGTAATACCTAAAGCTTAATCTTCAATAAAAATTTTTTCATCTCTTTCATGTTTTTCTTGTGCCTCTATTGAAAGAGTAGCTACAGGTCTTGCCATTAATCTTTTTAACCCAATAGGTTCACCTGTTTCTTCACAATATCCATAAGTTCCATCTTTAAGTCTCTGCAAAGCGGAGTTTATTTTTAAAATTAGTTTTCTACTTCTATTTAATGCTTTCATTTCAACTGATTTATCAGTGTATGAAGAGGCTTGATCTACAATATCAGCAGAAGAAACGCTATCATCAGATGAATTTAGCAAATTACCAAGATTATTTGCTTTAATTATATCTTTTTTCCACTCCAACAATTCCTCCGTAAAAAACTTTTTGTGCTTAGCACACATATACTTTTCTTTAGAACTAGGGATATATTTTTTTTTAGTAGTTTTTTTCTTAAGCATTTTTTGAATTTGGGGGAGTATATGTTTGAATTTTGTCGTGTCAATAGCTTATAAATTGTATAAATTTGAAAGAAATGACAATAAAAAAAAATTTATCATATACCTTTACGATTTTTCTCTTTTTGCATTTAATTGTCTGGAGTTTAGTGCCAGCTTTTACAAATAATAATTTACCTTTAGATACCATCGAAGCTTTAGCATGGGGAAGTAACCTTGATTGGGGTTATAGCAAACACCCTCCTTTAAGTGCACTTTCAGCAGAGATAATTTATAAAATATTTGGATCTAGCGATTGGGCTTACTACGTGTTAAGTCAAATTCACATTATAATTGCATTT
>CACHLD010000025.1 GCA_902580565.1 uncultured Pelagibacteraceae bacterium
AACAGATATTTACCTTGAGGACTTAATAACGCTGAAAAAATTGAACTAGACCTGGACACCTTATCTATATCGTTAGTAATTATATTTTGAAGATATTCTCTAGCATCTTCTCCTATAATAGATATTAATCCTCTATTTTCTAAAATAATAATTTGATCTCTTTCCATATTAATAGACTATATAGTATAATAAATTCTTAAAATATGTCTGATAATTATAGTCTCATCATAAAAAATGGTTCTTGCTATATAAATGGAGATTTAGTTAAAACAGATCTAGGTTTATCCGGAAACAAAATTAAGAAAATAGGTAAAATTGAATTAAACAGCTCTAAGGTCTTTGATGCTACGAATAAGGTCGTACTTCCGGGAATAATTGACACTCAAGTTCACTTTCGAGAACCAGGCTCAACAAACGCAGAAGATTTAGAGAGCGGAAGTAGGGCTGCTATTTTAGGAGGAGTTACTGCTTTATTTGAAATGCCAAATACAAATCCACCTACTTCAAATTTAGCAGAGTTTGAAAAAAAACTTCAATTAGCTAAGGACAGGATGCATAGTAATTATGCTTTTTATTTCGGAGCAACGCCTGAAAATACACAACAACTTTCCCAACTTAAAAATTTAAAAGGATGTTGTGGAATTAAGCTTTTTGCGGGATCATCAACAGGAAATTTGTTAGTTGATAAAGAAGAGGACATAGAAAAAGTAATTTCAAAAGCTGATAGAGTAGTTTCAATTCATTCAGAAGATGAGGAAATGCTAAATTTAAGAAAAAAATTTATTAAAAAGGGGGATGTGCATTCGCATCCTGAGTGGAGAAATAGTGAGACAGCTATGTCTTCAACTCGAAGAGTCGTTAAAATTGCAGAGCGATATAATAAAAAGATTCATGTATTACATGTGACGACCAAAGAAGAAGTAGATTTCTTAGCAATGCACAAAAAAAATGTAACCTTTGAAACTACACCTCAACATTTAACTCTTTATGCACCAGACTGTTACGACAAACTAGGAACATATGCTCAAATGAACCCTCCTTTAAGAACAAAAGACCACTACGATAGATTATGGACAGCTATAAAAAATAATATTGTAGATGTTCTAGGCTCAGATCATGCCCCCCATACTAAAGAAAATAAACAGAAAGAATATCCTAATTCACCTTCAGGAATGCCAGGAGTGCAGACTATCTTTCCAGTAATGTTAGATCATGTAAACAATAACAAACTTTCTTTAGAACAATTGATAAAATTAATGTGCGAAAACCCATGTAGGATATTTGGAATTAAGGACAAGGGCTTTATCAAAGAAAACTTTGATGCTGATTTAACCATAGTGGATATGAATAAAGAGCAAATTATAAAAGATGAGATGATTGCAAGTAAATGTGGATGGACTCCATTCAACAATTATAAAGTAAAAGGGTTTCCTGTAGCAACTATAGTTAATGGAAATATAGTAATGACCGATGGAAAGATTGTTTCTAAAGCTCAAGGCAGACCTTTAAGCTTTTAATATTTTATTCTCAATTAAGTCAGATTTAATCTCATCTAAAATAGCTGGATCATCTATAGTAGCAGGCATTTTGTAAGGTTCGTTATCTGCAATTTTTCTTACAGTTCCTCTTAATATCTTTCCAGATCTAGTTTTAGGTAATCTTTTAACTACAATTGCAATCTTGAAAGCTGCAACAGGACCAACTTTATCTCTAACCATTTTCACACACTCTGAAATTATTTCTTTTTTATCTTTTGTTACTCCAGCTTTCAAAGCAAGTAATCCAATTGGTAATTGACCTTTTAATTTATCTGCAATGCCAAGAACAGCACATTCTGCAACATCTTTGTGTTCAGCTAATACTTCTTCAATAGCTCCAGTGGAAAGTCTGTGACCAGCAACATTAATTATGTCATCAGTTCTAGACATTATCCAAACATATCCATCTTCATCAATATGACCTGCATCGTAGGTTAAATAATAACCAGGGTATGTTGACATATAATTTTCTTTATATCTTTTGTCGGCTCCCCAAAGAGTTGGAAAAGTTCCAGGGGGAAGAGGAAGTTTTACAACTATATCCCCCATTTTACCTGGCCCAACTTCTTTACCTTCGGAATTTAATACTTTTAAATCGTAACCTGGAACCGGCTTGAATGCAGAACCATATTTTACAGGAAAAGACTCTATACCAGTACAATCAGATGTTATTGCCCAACTAGTTTCTGTTTGCCACCAGTGATCTATAACCGGAGAACCCGAAAGTTTTTCAAACCATTTAATTGTATCAGGATCAGCTCTTTCACCGGCAAGAAAAAGTTTTTCAAATTTACTTAAGTCATATTTTTTAAAAAAATCACCATTAGGATCTTCTTTTTTAATTGCTCTTATGGCAGTAGGAGCTGTGAAAAGAGATTTAACTTTATGTTCTGAAATAACTCTCCAAAAAACTCCTGAGTCAGGAGTGCCTACTGGTTTCCCTTCAAATAAAACAGTTGTACATCCATAAAATAAAGGTGCGTAAACGATATAAGAGTGACCCACAATCCAGCCAATGTCACTAGCTGACCACCAAACATCATCTTGATTAATGTTATAAATATTTTTCATTGTCCATTTTAATGCAACTATGTGACCTCCGATATCTCTAACAATTCCTTTTGGTAATCCAGTAGTACCTGAAGTATAAAGTATGTAGGCATAGTCATTAGCATTCATCTTTTCACATTCGGCTGGCAGTACATTTTTATGTGCATCCTCCCAAGTAATATCTGTAGAGGGATTTAATTCTGCCTTATCTTTTTCTCTTTGATAAATGATACATTTTTCTGGCTTATGATTAGCTAGCTCGATTGCTTTATTGACTAAAGGTTTGTAGTGCACTGTTCTGCCAGGTTCGTAACCACAAGACGCTGAAACAATTAATTTTGCTTTTGAATCATCAATTCTACTCGCTAATTCATTAGCCGCAAAACCACCGAATACCACTGAGTGTACTGCACCAATTCTTCCACAAGCCAACATCGCGATAACTGCTTCAGGAATCATTGGCATGTAAATTATTATTCTATCGCCTTTATTAATTCCTTGTTTTTTTAAAGCTCCTGCAAACAATGCTACTTTTTCTTTTAAATCTTTGTAAGTAATTTTTTTTTGAACTCCAGTAATTGGACTATCGTAGATAATTGCTAGCTTTTCACCTCTACCTTGATCAATATGATGATC
>CACHLD010000026.1 GCA_902580565.1 uncultured Pelagibacteraceae bacterium
ACCTAGCATCGTTGGTATTAAAAAATAGAAAAATTTATTTAACTTTTTTTCATCATTTTGAATTATAAGCCAGTAAGATAAAATAATAATAAACGTCGATAGTAATTCACTGCTATAATGTAAAAAATCTGGATCTTTTGTAAAACTAAAAAAGATAGTTAATGGTAAACATATTAAAAAAGAGTGAGTATTGCTTAAATTTTTTTTTGATATCTTAAAAGTAAGGAAAATTATTATGGATAATAGTAAAAGAGCTGTAATCCGAGTAGATAAAAAAGTAATATCTAAGTTAAAAATTTGTGGCCATGTCAGTGCTAAACTATTAAATACTCCAGAAGAATTTCCATCAAAATAAAATAAATTATAATCCCTAGATGCTATACCAATTGCGTTAGCAATCATCTGGGACTCATCAGGATTTAAAATTTCAAAACCTAACAATGATGAATTAGCTCTTCCTAAAATTAAAAGTAGGAAAGTAATTATAAAAAACATTTTATTTATTTATTAATCAAAACTTTTAACGATGAATACATCTTTTTATTCTTGAAGATTAATATATATCAATTTAGTTAAAATCCGAAATTGATTTAACAAATTTTTCTATAAACTCCTTATTAGATGGTAATTTATTTTTTCTCATTTCAATTTGAATTTTTTTATAGTTTTTTTTAATGTGGTTCAATGTTCCAAGCAAGTTTACAAAATTTCTCTTTGAGATAAAAATACCTTTTTTATTTCCTACAATATGTTTTATTTCCTCAAACACAATAACAGGCCTTCTTCTTGCTAAAGCTTCTAACAAGACCATTGGATATCCTTCAGTAAAAGAAGGAAGAATAAAAATATTATGATCGTCATAATATTTTATAAGTTTAGCTTTATTAGATTGAGTAAGATGTATTTTTACATTGCTTTGATTGATATTATAAACTGTATCTTTTTCTGCGCCTACTATTGTTAAGGAAATATCACGCTTATTTTTAATTAGATTTACTAGAGAAAAAATACCTTTTTCAATTCTAATTCTGCCGACATACAATAATTTAAAGTCTTTTACTTCTAAGCTTTTTGGTTTTCTAAACCAAACAGAATCTAGTTGTGAGGGATTTACTACTTTTCCTTGTTTTCCTCTTAATATGTAATGCCTGCAACTTATTAAATTAGAAATTGAGGAAGTGATAATAAACATAAAATGAAAAACTAAAGATCCAAATCTACCAAAAATAGCTCTGTACTCCCCATAACCATCACTTCTTAAATATACTATAGGAGTTTTACCTTTAAGTTTTAATATCAGAGAAACTAATAAAGTATATGGAGTTATAGAAATTATTAAATATTTATTTTCATCTTTTTCTTCTTTTTTAATTTCCTTTATTACTTCTGATAAATAAGAAAATATACTTGAAAAAATTTTTATTTTTTTTAATTTTATTTCGTGAGATCTTTTTTTATTAGATTTTCTCCCAAAGAGAAAAATCTCATATTTTTTATTTAATCCCTCTGGTGTAGTTTTTAAATCAATATTATCACAAAAAAATTTATTTTTATCAAAAAAAATACTTTCGTTTGAAAAGATAAATAGTTTTTTTTTCATTAAGTCTCTTTATTAATTTTAAGAACTCCAATGAACGCCTCTTGAGGTATTTCAACTTTTCCAAATTGTTTTGATCTTGCTTTACCTCTTTTTTGTTTCTCTAATAACTTTCTTTTTCTATCAGTAGCACCGCCACCATGAATCTTGGTTAATACATCTTTTTTAAAACCTTTTATAGACTCTCTCGCAACAACTTTGCCACCTATCGCAGCTTGCACTGGTATCATGAAATTATGTCTAGGAATTAAGTCTTTAAGTTTTTCACAAACCTGTCGTCCAGTTTTTTGCGCAAAATCTTTATGAATAATCATCGCTAAAGCATCGACTGGTTCAGCGTTAACTAAAATGCCTAGCTTGACTAAATCTCCTTCTCTATAACCTGAAATTTCATAATCAAAACTTGCATAACCACTTGAAACTGATTTTAATCTATCATTAAAATCAAACACAACTTCGTTAAGTGGAAGATCGTAAGATAAAACCGCTCTTTTACCAGAGTAACTAAGATTTGTTTGAATTCCCCTTTTGTCTTGGCAAATTTTGATTATAGAGCCTAAGTATTCGTCTGGAGTTATAATTGTAGATTTAATCCATGGCTCTTCAATTTTTGTAATTTGTGAAGGATCTGGCATATTAGTAGGGTTTTGAAGATCTATTACATCCCCTTTAATTTTATGTACTTTATAAATAACCCCAGGAGTAGTTGTAATAAGATTTACATCAAATTCTCTCTCCAATCTTTCAGTAATAATTTCAAGATGTAATAAGCCTAAGAAACCACACCTAAATCCTAAACCTAATGCACTAGATGACTCTGGTTCATAAGAGAAGCTGGCATCATTTAATTTCAATTTAGCTAAACCATCTTTTAACTTCTGATATTCAGAACTATCTACAGGGAATAAACCACAAAAAACAACTGGTTTACTTGGTTTAAAACCGGGTAAAGGAACCGAAATAGGGTCAAGCGCATCACATATCGTATCACCAACTTTTGTTTCAGATAAAGACTTTATTCCCGTTATAATAAAACCTATTTCTCCAGAATTTAACTCTTCTATATCTATAGGCTTAGGAGTAAATACTCCAACTTTTTCTATCATGTATTCTTGATTATTTGACATTAATTTAATTTTCATATTTTTTTTTAATTTTCCATCAATTATTCGAACTAAAATTACAACTCCAAGATAGCTGTCATACCAACTATCTACTAGCAAAGATTTTAATTTTTTTTCTTTTTCTCCTTTTGGTGCAGGCAGATTATTGATAATTGACTCTAAAATATCATCTACACCTTCTCCAGTCTTACCAGAACAAGAAATTGCATTAGATGTGTCTATTCCAATGACGTCTTCTATTTCTTTTTTAGTCTTACTAATATCTGAGGCTGGTAAATCGATCT
>CACHLD010000027.1 GCA_902580565.1 uncultured Pelagibacteraceae bacterium
TACCAGGTATTTGGTAAAGTCTTAGTAACAGGCATTTTACCAAAAAATAAAAGCTTTGCTCTTACCTTCCAATAACCAAAATTTGGAATAGAAATAACAACTGATTTCCCAATTCTCAAAAGTTCTTTTAATACTTTTTCTGGATCATAAAAAGCTTGTAACGTCTGGCTTAGAACTACATAATCGAAAGACTGATTTGGAAATTGATGAAGTTCAGTCTCAGCATTTCCTTGAATTACAGGTAAGCCTTTGTGAATACACTGTTGTACTTTATCTTGGTTAAGCTCTAAACCCCTAACTTCAATATTTTTTTCTTTATGAAGAAAACTCATTAGAGATCCATCTCCACAGCCTACGTCAAGCACTCTCGTTTTATTAGGTAGCAATTCTGAAATTACTTTAAATTCTTTTTTCATTTTTAAATTTTTCGTACATGGAGTCTATAAATCCTTTTAAAGTTTTTAAAAATTCTGGTTCATCAAGTAAAAAAGAGTCATGACCTTTGTCAGAAATTATTTCTGAATATGAAACATCTGCACCTGATGCATTTAAAGCTATTACAATGTCTTTGTTATCTTTTGTTGTATAAAGCCAGTCAGAAGAAAAAGATATAATTAAAAATTTAGTTTTTTGATTTTTAAAAGCTTCAATGAGACCACCTTTAAATTGTTTTGAAAGGTCAAAATAATCCATTGCTCTTGTTATATAAAGTATTGAATTAGCGTCAAATCTTTCTACAAAAGTATAACCTTGATGTCTTAAATAACTTTCTACTTGAAAGTCTGCGTTAAAGCTAAATTCATAATCTGCTTTTTCTTGTAACTTTCTTCCAAATTTTTCCTGCATTCCTTTTTCAGATAAATAACTTATATGTCCAACCATTCTTGCTACTGCCAAACCATTTTTTGGTTGAGTATTCTTTAAAACATATTTTCCATCATCCCACACAGGGTCAGCCATAATTGCTTGACGTGCTAATTCATTTAAAGCAATATTTTGTGCACTATGACTTGAGCTACAAGCTATTGGAATAGCTGAAAAAGTTTTTTCTGGGTATATAGCGCAAAATTGTAAAGCTTGCATTCCACCCATTGAACCACCAGTAGCACAAAGTAATTTATCTATTTTCAGATGATCCAATAAAGACTCTTGAGCTTTAACCATATCCTTAATTGTAATTACTGGAAAATCTAATCCAAAAGGCTTTTTTGTTTCTGGATTAATATCTTTTGGTCCATGTGAACCCATACAACCACCAATCACATTAGCACAAATTACAAAATATTTGTTTGTGTCTATAGCTTTTCCAGGGCCGACGGCTGTAACCCACCAACCATCTTTATTTGTTATAGGATTTGTTCCAGTTACAAATTGATCTCCAGTTAAAGCATGGAAAACTAGAATTGCATTATCCTTATTTGAATTTAATTTCCCATATGTTTCATAAGCTAATGGAAAATTATTTAATGTTTTACCACAGTCCAATTTAAGTGGTTTAGAAACGGTTATTCTTTTAATATTCTCAATTTTACTATTCATCCAAAAAAAAAGCCCAGCTAAACTGGGCTATCTCCTATTTAGCTAAATTTATAAAGCGCCTGCAATTTGGTTAAATCGGCGCCTTGAACAAATTAATACTAAATAGTCGTAAACTTGTCAAATTCATATGTAATGAAACTAGCAATACATTAGCTTTTTATATATTAACTAAATAAAATGAATTTACCGAAGCCAAAAAAAATTAATGCAGAAAAATATGTTGCTGGATTAAGTTTATTTAAGCAAAAAGCAGTAAAAATTAAACTGTCAGCTAATGAGTCTGCATTGGGCCCGAGTCCTAGAGCAATAAAAGAATATAACAAAGTATCAAAAAACCTAAAAAGATATCCAGACTCAGAAGGTATTTTTCTTAGAAAAGTGCTAGCTAATAAATTTAAACTTGATCCAAGAAGGATTATACTAGGATCAGGTTCTGACCAAATATTTGAACTGATATGTAAATCATTTCTAAATAAAAATGATGAGGTTATTGTTCCTGAGTTTAGTTTTATAATTTATAGAATTTATAGCAAAATTTATGGGGCAAAGATTAAATATGCTAAAGAGAAAAATTTTAAAATATCTATTAATAATATTCTTTCTAAGGTTACCAAAAAAACAAAAATTGTTTTTTTAGCCAACCCTAACAATCCTACTGGAACAATTATTAGTAAAAAAGAATTATTAAGATTAAGAAGAAAGTTAAGAAGCAATATATTGTTAGTTGTTGATGATGCTTATTTTGAATATGTGAAAGACAAAAATTACTTGTCCGGGATGAGGTTATTCTCTAATTCTAAAAACGTTATAGTTACAAGAACATTTTCAAAAATTTACGGTCTTGCAGGACTACGTGTTGGATGGGGATACGGTCCTAAAAATTTGATATATGCATTGAATAAAGTTAAACCTCCTTTTAATATTAATAGAGCTGCCTTATTTGCTGCTGTGGAGTCAATTAGAGATGTTAAGTGGTTAAACAAAGAAATAAAACACGTTAGTAAATGGTCCCAAATTTTCTATAATCATTTTAAAAATCTAGGAATAGAAACAAATATCAGCTATGGAAATTTTTTACTGATAAATTTTAATAAAACTAGAAGAAACGCAAAAAAAATATTTATGAAATTAGCCAAAAGCGGAATATTAG
>CACHLD010000028.1 GCA_902580565.1 uncultured Pelagibacteraceae bacterium
TGGAAAAATTATTTGTGAAGGTGATAGTATAATTACTGAAGATTATCCAAGACTATTTTTTAATTGCAATTTTGATATAAAAGATAAAAAAAAACTTTCTAAAAAAATATCTTTGTTAGACAAATATAATGACAATACATTTATTTTAAGAGTATCTGGCGACTTAAATGTTTTAAATAAAAAGATTAATTTTGAAGAAATTAGTATTGATAATCTGTATACAGCCAATAATGAGGATATGGAATACTTCAAATACAGTTTTGAAAAAGTTTTATTTAATGAAGGTTTTTTTAATATTTTTCACATAAGTAAGATAAAAAATTTTCTTAGAGAAATAATTTAATTTTAGCTTGGCTTTGTCATTTTTGTTGGATTCATAATCTTATCATATTCTTTTTCCTTTATTAACCCAGTTTTAATAACTTCTTCTTTTAATGTTGTCCCATTCTTATGAGCGATCTTCGCAATCTTGGCTGCAATGTCGTATCCGATCTTTGGAGCTAAAGCTGTAACTAACATCAGTGAATTATCTAAAAGACTTTTAATTCTTTTTTTGTCAGCTTTAATTCCTTTTACGCAATAATTACTAAATGTTTTTGCAGAGTCACCCATAATTTCAATTGACTGTAGAATATTATGAATAATAAGAGGTTTAAATACATTCAATTCAAAATGTCCATGCGATCCTGCCATTGTTATTCCATTGTGGTTACCAATTACTTTAACACAAACCATTGTTACTGCTTCAGATTGAGTAGGGTTGACTTTTCCAGGCATAATTGAAGAACCAGGCTCATTAGACGGCAAAATTAACTCACCGTAACCTGCTCTAGGACCTGAACCAAGAAATCTTATATCATTAGCTATTTTCATTAAACAAACAGCTGTAGTATTTAAAGTTCCAGAAAAATTAACAATTTCATCATGCGCGGCTAATGCTGCAAATTTATTATTTGCAGGCTTGAACGGTAGTTTTGTAATTTTACTTATTTCTTTTATGATTTTTTTATCAAAGTTTTTTCTTGTATTTAAACCTGTTCCAACAGCTGTACCACCCTGTGCTAAATAATAAATTTCTTTTAACGCATTTTCTATTCTTTCAATACATTTTTTTAATTGTGACTGATAACCTGAGAATTCCTGCCCTAGAGTTAAAGGAGTTGCATCTTGTAAATGTGTTCTACCAACCTTGACTATATTTTTAAATTCTTTTGATTTATTAGCTAATGTTTTTTCTAATAGCTTCAGCGAGGGTAAAAGTTTTTCCTTAGTTTTTAAAGCTATAGCCACGTGCATAGCTGTTGGAAAAACGTCATTTGTTGATTGAGATTTATTAACGTGATCATTTGGATGTACTGGTTTTTTTGAACCCATTTTTCCACCCATCATTTCAATTGCTCTATTTGCAATTACTTCATTTACATTCATATTTGTTTGAGTTCCAGAACCTGTCTGCCAAACTTTCAATGGAAAATGACTATCGAGCTTACCTTTTATCACCTCCTCTGCAGCCTTTATAATAAATTTACTTAATCTTTTATCTAGGTCTCTATTTTTGGTATTAACTATTGCAGCGGCTTTTTTTATTATTGCTATTGAGTGAATTACTATTGGTCTTACAAGAAAGTCACCGATATTGAAATATTTGTTGGACCTTTCAGTTGAAGCCCCCCAATACTTATCACCAGGAACTTTAATTTTTCCTATACTATCAAACTCAATTCTATATTTCATTTGTGATTCTTTGATATAATACACTTAATTTATAAAATTTATATGGAGAAAATATGACAAATTTCAAAAGAGTAAAAAAGTTTATGCAAACTTTTGGTCAAGAAGTTAAGACTAAATCAGGTTTTCCTATTGAAAAAATTGTAAAATTGAGGATTGATCTTATCGAAGAGGAATTGACAGAATTGAAACAAGCTGTTCAGAGACAAGATATAAAGGAAGTTGCAGATGCTTTAACAGATATACTTTACGTCACTTACGGCGCAGGACACGCTTTTGGTATTGATTTAGACAAGTGTTTTCAAGAAGTCCAAAACTCTAATATGAGTAAATTAGGACCAGACGGCAAACCAATTTATAATGAAAAAGGAAAAGTTATGAAGGGACCTGATTACTTTAAACCTAACCTTGAAAAGTTTGTAGCTTAATGAAGGATAATTATTATTGGATATTACTTGGTATAGCAGCTGGTATATTAATATATATGCTAGATAAATACTTATTCTAAAGATGGATGTTAGTTCGTGGAAATTTGAAATTTGAAAGGGGCGTTCTGTTGCCAGGTGCCCCAAACCCCGTTACTTAATTAACAAAGTTAATTAAGCTGCAAGTGCGTAACTTTCGTTAGCATTTGTAAATTGGCCCGTTACGTCGGAACCATCTCGTACGAAAGAATAGCCTTTAGACATCCGTCGATCCTAATTCACCCCCGTAAGTTGAAAATGGTGGAGGTGGTGGGTACTGCCCCCACGTCCGTAATGTTTATTACGAAATTCGTTTATCGTCATAGTTGGATAACCAACAATATTAATATAAATGATATAAACAAATTTTCA
>CACHLD010000029.1 GCA_902580565.1 uncultured Pelagibacteraceae bacterium
TAATATGAGTCCAAAACAATTAAAAAAATGTTTAAAAATTTGCAAAAATAAATATGAGACTGAGTATTCTGGAAATGCTACGCTCAAAAATATTAAGAAAATTTCAAATACTGGAATTAATAGAATATCAGTAGGAGCTATAACGCATAGTGCTAAATCTTTTGATGTTAGTTTAGAATTATCTTCTTAGTTCAGCTTGAGCAGCAGCTAATCTTGCAACAGGAACTCTAAAAGGAGAACATGAAACATAATTTATTCCAGTTTTAGAACAAAACTCAATACTCTTAGGATCTCCACCATGCTCACCACAAATACCTAATTTAAGTTTTTTATTCGCTTTTTTTCCTCTAGATGAAGCTATTTCAACAAGTTCTCCTACTCCACTTTGATCAATGCTCACAAAAGGATCAACTTCAAAAATTTTATTATCGATATAATCATTTAAAAATTTTCCAGAATCATCCCTGCTTATTCCTAAAGTAGTTTGTGTTAAATCATTTGTTCCAAAGCTAAAAAAATCAGCATGTTTTGAAATTGATTTAGCTTGTAATGCTGCACGAGGTAGTTCTATCATAGTACCAACCATATATTCCAATTTAAGATTATTTTCTTTTTCAATTTCTTTTGCGATTTTATTAACTAATTTTCTTAAAATCTTTAGTTCTACGTCAGTTGATACAAGAGGAATCATTATTTCTACAAAAGCTGACTTAATTTTTTCTTTTTTTAATTGAACAATTGCCTCAAATATTGCTCTGCATTGCATTTCGTATATTTCAGGAAATGAAATACCAAGCCTACATCCCCTGTGACCTAACATGGGATTTTCTTCGTGAAGTTCTGCAATTCTATCTTTTACTTCTTTAGCAGACAAATTCAAAGATCTAGCAACTTCATCAATATCTTTTTCTGCTTTAGGTAAAAATTCATGAAGTGGTGGGTCTAATAATCTAACTGTAACAGGTAAACCTGACATAATTTTAAATATTTTTTTAAAATCTTCTTTTTGATGTGGTAAAAGTTTTTCTAGCGCACTATTTCTGTCTTCTTTTGACCTAGATAAAATCATTTGTCTTACTGATAAAATTCTTTCTTCATCAAAAAACATATGTTCAGTTCTACATAAGCCTATTCCCTCTGCTCCAAAATCTCTCGCTGTTTTGCTATCCTTTTCAGTTTCCGCATTAGTTCTAACTTTGAGTTTTCTAAATTCATCGGCCCATTTCATTATAGTTGAAAAGTAACCTGAGATTTCTGGTTGCACTGTAGGGACTAAACCTTTCATCACTTTTCCACTTCCACCATCTATAGTAATAACTTCACCTTCTTTAATAATTAAATTTCCAGCTTTAAACTGTTTAGCCTCATAATCAATTGTAATTTCGCTAGATCCAGAAACACAGGGTCTTCCCATTCCCCTAGCAACTACAGCTGCGTGACTTGTCATTCCACCGCGAGCAGTTAAAATTCCTTTAGCTGCATGCATTCCGTGAATATCTTCTGGAGATGTTTCGAGTCTTACTAAAATAGTATCTTGCATCATGCCATTTAATTTTTCTGCTTCATCGGCAGTAAAGACAACTTTTCCACTTGCAGCTCCGGGTGATGCAGGCAGACCGGAAGCTATAACTTCTTTTTTAATCTTATCATCCAAAGTTGGGTGTAATAATGTATCTAATGTATTTGGATCTATTCTTAAAATAGCTTCTTTTTTAGAAATTAATTTTTCTTTTACCATATCAACGGCAATTTTTATTGCTGCCTTTGCGGTTCGTTTTCCTGATCTGGTTTGAAGCATCCAAAGTTTATTATTTTCAACTGTAAACTCAATATCCTGCATATCCCTATAATGTTTTTCTAATTTTAAAAATACCTTTTCTAATTCTTTATAAACTTTTGGCATTTTTTCTTCCATAGAGAGATCTTTTGAACCTGACTCTTGTTTCGCTTTTTTAGTTATGTATTGGGGTGTTCGTGTTCCTGCAACAACATCCTCTCCTTGAGCATTTATTAAAAACTCTCCAAAGAAAGAATTTTCTCCTGTAGAAGGATTTCTGGTGAAAGCGACTCCCGTTGAACAATCTTCTCCCATATTACCAAACACCATAGCTTGCACATTTACCGCTGTTCCCCAATGATCAGGGATCTGATTTAATTTTCTATAAGTTTTTGCCCTTTGACTATTCCAAGATAAAAAAACAGAATTTACTGCTCCTAAAAGCTGTAATTTAACATCTTGTGGAAAAGATATTTTTTTTTCTTTCTTAACTAAATCTTTAAAATTTACTATTAATCCATCCCAATCACTCTCATCTAAGTCTGTATCAAGTAGCACACCTTTAGTTAACTTATAATTATCAATCAACTCTTCAAATAAATGTCCTTCTATGCCTAGGACCACATTGCTATACATCTGAATGAATCTTCTATAA
>CACHLD010000030.1 GCA_902580565.1 uncultured Pelagibacteraceae bacterium
AGTATGATGCTTGTGATAAAATAATTAAGAAATATAAAAAATTAGATTATATTTTAAATACTCATCACCATACGGATCATGTAAATGGTAATTTAGAACTTAAAAAAAAATACAAATCTAAAATTATAGGATTTAGTTTAGATAAAAATCGTATTCCAGGAGTTGATATTTTGCTTCATGAAAGTCAAAAAAAAAAGATAGGAAATTTAGAATTTAAAGTAATCTTTATTCCAGGTCATACTAGAGGTCATATAGCTTTTTATTTTAATAAAGAAAAAGTTGTTTTTACTGGAGATACATTATTTTCTTTGGGGTGTGGAAGAGTATTTGAAGGTACTCATAAAGACATGTTTAATTCTTTGACTAAACTTAAAAGTTTACCTATTGATACAAAAGTATATTTCGGACATGAATATACAAAAACAAATTTAGATTTTTGTTTAAAATATGATCCAATGAATGTATTATTAAAAGAAAAGTCTTTAACAATTAATTCAAAGTTAAGCACCAGTCAGCCAACTGTTCCGACTACTATAGGTGAAGAGATAAAAATGAATATTTTTCTAAGGTGTGATGATAGTGGTATCAAACAAGGCTTAAACCTAAAAGATTCTACAGATCGAGAAATATTTACAAAATTACGAGATTTAAAGGACTCTTTTTAACCTCAATAATCTTGACTTGATTTTTTTGAGAGCTATATTGCGTGAAAACTTAAAAAAAAAAATTTATGTCATTTGCAATAATTGAAACAGGTGGAAAGCAATATAAAGTTTCCGCGAGTAAAATATTAGAAATAGAAAAGCTAGACGTAAAAGTTGGTGAAACTATCAAATTTAAAAATGTTTTACTTTTAAACGATAATAAAAATACTGAAATTGGAAACCCAAGTATTGAAGGAGCAAGCGTTGAAGCTAAACTTTTAGATAATGTAAAAGATAGAACAATATTAGTTTTTCATAAAAGAAGAAGAAAGCATTCTAGAAAAAAAAATGGACATAGACAACGTCATTCAAAGATACAAATTACAAAAATTCTAGCAAAGGATGGAAGAGTTGTAGATGAGGCAAAAATAGTTGAAAAGAAGAAATCTGTTAAAGAAGAAAAAAAAGTAATTAAAAAGGAAGCAGTTAAATAGGACATTAAAATGGCAACAAAAAAAGCAGGTGGATCATCGAAGAACGGCCGAGATAGTAAAGGAAGACGTCTTGGTGTTAAAAAATATGGTGATCAAGTAGTAATTCCTGGAAATATTATTGTGAGACAAAGAGGAACTAAAATTCATCCAGGTGATAACGTGGGTATGGGTAAAGACCACTCGATTTTTTCTTTAATTAAAGGAAAAGTTAAATTTAAAAAATCTAAATTAAACAGAACTTTTGTTTCTGTAATTCCCAATTAAATCTATATAAATAACTTTAGTTATTTATATTATAGTCAAAATGAAATTTTTAGATCAAGCAAAAATATATATTAAAGCGGGTAACGGTGGTTCAGGTTCAGCTAGTTTTCGAAGAGAAAAATTTATTGAATTCGGTGGCCCAGACGGCGGTGATGGTGGGAACGGAGGATCTATTATCATTGAAGCAGACAGAAATCTAAATACTCTAATAGACTTTAGGTATGCACAACATTTTAAAGCTCAATTTGGTAAAGCGGGTAGTAAAAGAAATAGGACTGGGGCTAATGGCAAAGATCTAATTTTGAAAGTTCCTATTGGAACTCAAATTTACGAGGAGGATAATAATACTTTAATTTATGATTTAACTAAGAATAAAGAGAGACATCTTGTAGCTTCTGGAGGTAAAGGCGGATTAGGAAATGTTAGATTTAAAAGTTCAACTAATAGAGCGCCAAAAAGAAAGACATCTGGAAAAATAGGTGAGGAATTCTGGATATGGTTGCAGTTGAAAGTGATTGCAGATATTGGAATAATTGGAAAACCGAATGCTGGTAAATCAAGTTTGTTAGCAGCTTTGACTAGGGCTAAACCAAAGATAGCTAATTATCCATTCACAACAATTAATCCAAATTTAGGTGTAACATATTATGATGGAAAAGAAATTACATTAGCTGATATCCCAGGACTCGTGGAAGGAGCCCACAAAGGAATTGGATTAGGAGATAAGTTTTTACGTCATATTGAAAGGTGTAAAGTGTTGTTGCATTTAATAGATATAAATGAAAATAATCTTGTAAGCGTCTATAAACAAATTATAAAAGAACTTTCTTCCTATG
>CACHLD010000031.1 GCA_902580565.1 uncultured Pelagibacteraceae bacterium
GGATTGTCATGGTCTTCCGATTGAATGGAAAATTGAGGAACAATATAAAAAAAAGAAAAAAAATAAGGATGAAGTTCCAATTAAAGACTTCAGACAGGAGTGTAGAGATTTTGCTAAAAGTTGGATTGATGTTCACATTAAAGAATTTAAGAGATTGGGCGTAGTTGGAGATTTTAAAAATTATTATTCGACAATGAGTTATGAAGCTGAAGCTCAGATAGTAAGGGAGTTAGGAAAATTTCTTTTAGATGGAAGTTTATATCAGGGTTTCAAGCCAGTTCTTTGGTCAACTGTAGAAAAAACAGCTTTAGCAGACGCAGAGGTTGAGTATAAAAATCACACATCTAACACTATTTATGTAGCTTTTAAGGTTAAAGAAACTGATAAAGAGTATTTAAAAGATGCAAGTATTATCATTTGGACGACTACTCCTTGGACGATACCAGCTAATAAAGCTTTAGCCTTTAATAAAAATATTGAATATTCAGTTTTAGAAATCGAACATCTTGAACATTTTAAAGAAAAGAGAATTGTTGTAGCAAAAAACTTAATTAAAGAAATTACAAAAGCTTGTGACATTAATACTTATAGGGAGATTAAGACCTTTAAAGGCAAAGAATTTCAAAAGACTATCTGCAATCATCCGTTTGTCAAAATGAAATTTGATTACAACGTTCCAATGCTCGATGCTCAATTTGTAAATTTAGAGCAAGGAACTGGAATAGTTCATTGTGCTCCAAGCCATGGCCCTGATGATTTTAATTTATGTTTAAAAAATAATATTCCCTCTTTATATACAGTAGATAATGCAGGTCTCTATACTAAGGAAATACCATATTTTGAAAACACTCATATTTTCAAGGCTGATCCTGTAGTCATAGAAAAATTAAAAGAACAAAATAGATTATTAAAGAATGATAAGCTTAGTCACAGTTATCCTCACTCTTGGAGATCTAAAGCTCCACTAATTTATAGAGCAACACCTCAATGGTTCATTTCTATGCAGAAAAATGATCTCAGAAAAAAAGCTATTAAGTCAATAAATGAAACAGTATTTTATCCCAAGAAAGGAAAAGAAAGGCTTTTATCAATGATAGAGGAAAGACCAGATTGGTGTGTCTCTAGGCAGAGAGTATGGGGAGTTCCGTTACCAATCTTTATTAATAAAAAAACAAAAGAACCTCTAAGAGATCAAAAAGTAATTGATAAAATAGCATCTATATATGAAAAACAAGGATCCGATTGCTGGTTTACAGATGATGCAGCAATATTTTTAGGTGACGATTATGACTCAAAAGATTACGAAAAACTTAATGATATCGTTGAAGTGTGGTTTGATAGCGGTTCAACGCACAGTTTTGTATTAGAAAAAAGAAAAGACTTAAAGTGGCCTGCGGATATGTATCTTGAAGGATCTGATCAACACAGAGGGTGGTTTCACTCCTCTTTATTAGAGTCTTGCGGGACAAGAGGCAAAGCTCCTTTTAAAAGCATACTTTCTCATGGTTTCGTAGTTGATGGTAAAGGTATGAAAATGTCTAAGTCAACCGGAAATGTTATTTCACCAGAAAGTATTTTAAAAGATTATGGAGCAGATATTCTTAGAGTCTGGGCTTCTTCTTCAGACTATGCTGAAGACTTAAGAATAGATAAGAGTATTTTAATTCAACACGCTGAGTCATATAGAAAAATAAGGAATACTTTTAGATTTATGCTTGGAAACTTAAAAGATAAATTTGAAAAACAAAATTTTGATAAAATAAAAGTTAATGAATTTGATGAGCTTGAACAGTATATCCTTAATAGATTATATATAATTGGTAGATCTGTAGACGATAATTTAAAAAACTACAATTTTCATAAACTTTACAAAGAACTTCTCAATTTCTGTACACTAGATCTTTCTTCATTTTATTTTGATATAAGAAAGGATGTCCTTTACTGTGATAGTCTAAATTCAAAGAAAAGAAAAAATTGTGTTATTGTTCTTAATATTATTCTAGAAAGTTTATTAAAATGGTTTGCACCAATTTTGGTTTTTACTACAGAAGAAATATATAGTTTAATTAATAAAAGCGATGAAAGCATTCATGAAAATAGCTTTGTTAAAATACCTGAAAATTGGAATAACTTTGAAATTAATAAAAATTGGTCAAGCTTATTTAGTATTAAGCAAAAAGCAAATATTGCTATAGAAGAAAAAAGAGCAAG
>CACHLD010000032.1 GCA_902580565.1 uncultured Pelagibacteraceae bacterium
AAAAGCGTATTGATACCAAAGGATATAAAGATAATTATATATTTCCTTTTGTAGTAGGATCAGCTTTTGCTTTTGGGTGGACTCCTTGCATCGGTCCAATTTTAGGTTCTATTTTAGCTTTATCAGCCACAGACGCATCAATAAGTAAAGGAATTCTTTTGCTTTCTTTTTATTCTTTGGGATTAGCAATTCCTTTTATTTTATCAGGTTACTTTATGAATAGTTTTTTAATTTCTAAAAAAGGATTTGGTAAATATTATAGTAAAATTACAAAAACAGGCGGTATAATTCTATTAATCACGGGAATTCTAATCGCAACCAATCAAATTCAAGTTATTAGTTATTATATTTTGACAACATTTCCTTTCCTTACTAGTCTAGGTTAATGAGCGATATAACTGTTCTAGGCATATTTGTTGCAGACATAAGTTTTTCAGGAAATAAACTTCCAAGTGTGGGCGAAACAATACTAGGCGATAGTTACAATGTAGGACCAGGCGGAAAAGGATGTAATCAAGCTATAGCAATCTCAAGGCTGGGCGGAAAAGTAAACTTTATCTCTAAGTTAGGTGATGATGATTATGGTAAGCTTGCAATAAATAAACTAAAAAAAGATAATATAAACACCTCAAATATAATTATTTCAAACAAACACAAAACAGGAGTTGCCGGTATTCATGTTGATAGAAATACTGGAAAAAATGCTATAACTGTAGTTAGAGGCGCCCCTTCTAGCTTAACCATTAATGAAATCGACACCAATTTATTTAAACAATCAAAAATATTTTTAACGCAATTAGAAATACCTATAGAAGTTACTTTACACTGTTTGAAAGCTGCAAAAGAATATGGTCTAGTAAATATATTAAATCCTGCCCCCGCTTGTAAACTAAGTAACGACTTCTTTAAATTGGTTGACTATTTTACACCTAATGAAACTGAAGCAGAGTTTTATACTGGAGTTAAAATCAACGATGAAAATGATGCAAAAATTAGTGCAAAAAAACTAATAGGCATGGGTATTAAAAAAGTAATAATTACTCTAGGTGAAAAAGGATTATTTTATTCAGATGGCAAGGAAGAAATTTATATTAAAGCAACTTTAGATAAAGCTGTTGATACTACAGGTGCAGGAGATGCTTTTAATGGAGGTTTTTCATTTGCATTACTAAAAGGAAAAAAAATAAATGAATGTTTAGAAATAGCTAACAAAGTTGCTGGATTTTCAACTACAAAATTAGGAGCAGGTGACTCTATGCCAACTCAAAAAGATATTAATTTGACGGTTTGAAAATCAAGCATAGACCGTTGTTACAAAATCTTTTTCCGGTTGTAGTTGGTCCATCATTAAATACGTGACCATGATGAACTCCACATTTTGCACAATGGTATTCTGTTCTTACCATTCCAAATTTACGATCTACTTTTGTTTTAAAAGCTCCTGGTAAAGCTTCTGAAAATGAAGGCCAACCAGTTCCACTATCAAATTTTGAAGTTGAAGCAAAAAGTTTTGCTCCACAGTTTGCACAATGATAAAACCCTTTTCTTTTCTCATTATTAAGTTCACTTGAAAAAGGTCTCTCAGTCCCTTCATTAAACATGATATTCTTTTGTTCGTCCGTTAAGGCTTGATTAAAAAGCTTTTTTGTTGCTGCTTTGATAAGGTTGTACGGTAGAAACAAAGTTGAAATTAATGACAATCCTAAGATTTTTAAAAAACTTCTTCGCATTAAGAGTTTAAAATTTTATCTAATTCACCAGTTCTATTAGCCTCTTGAAGCTTATCGTTTCCGCCTATGTAGTGATTGCCTATGAATATTTGAGGTATAGATCTCGCCCCATCGGTTCTTTGTAACATTTCTTTTGCTTTTGCTGGATCTTTCCAAATATCTAGTTCTTCTATTTCAACATTTTTCGTTTTTAGTAAAGCTTTTGCTGCTTCGCAAAACGAACAAGGATTTCCTGTATACATAGTAACTTTTTTCATAGTTAATATATATCAGTAATTTTAATTTTTTCCCTGAGTTTTTTTCGCCCAAGCTTAAATTTTTTTCTATGTTTAATACTAGTGTTATGAACTCTTTTTCTCCAAAGTCTGAAAGAACCTGGCCTTAAGGTTTTTCTCATTAATTTGATTACATCTGACTCTGTTTTCCCTGTTTTTTCTCTTATCTCTTCAAAGGTAATACGATCAGCCCAAGCTGCCC
>CACHLD010000033.1 GCA_902580565.1 uncultured Pelagibacteraceae bacterium
GCCAAGATTCTTGGAAATATTCTTATTAATATTAATTTTTTCTTTTTCTATTTTTGAAAGTTTGACTGCTTTTGTTTTACTTTGTTTAAAAAGGAGATGCATAGTATAAAAAGCATCCAAAGCTTTTTTAGGGTTGTCATCTATTTTTAAACCTATTGCCTCCCTCATCGTTGTTCTAGCTTCGTTCAGATTATAAATTTTTTGCATAGTATTTTTTGTATATAATACAGGATAATTAATTTTGAATGTTTCTATTGTCCGATTGCTTTCTCTTAATTGCTGCATATAAAAAAATTCAAAATAAGCCATGCCTAACATCATTTGATCTGGATATTTTTCTAAAAGACCTTTTTGTTTAATGAAAATTCGAGCTATTTCGTTTTGTGCTTTTTGAGATTTAGCATAAAATGATTTTAAATTTTCTGGAAAAAGTCCTTTGGGAGAATATTCAATAGCTTTAAATTTACCAATTTTTTTAAGGTCCTCTTTAAAAACTCCTAATTTCATCTCTTTTTCGGTTCTTTTTATAATTTTAGTGTCAGAATAAATATTTCCATTCCACAATAAACTCAAAATTATTACTGTTAAAAATTTCTTCATAAAATATATAATTGATCACAGCATCGATCTTAATTCCAGCACAGTGAATCTAAAAAAGACGTGTTTTTTTTAAAATTTATTTACGTTTTCTCCACATTTTTGGTGCGGTCGGAGAGACTCGAACTCTCACGGGAAACCCACACGCCCCTCAAGCGTGCCTGTCTACCAATTTCAGCACGACCGCTTATATAATGCGACAATAAATGAATGACAATTTTAGTTCAAGTTGATAGATTAGAATAAGTATGTCTGTACAGCAACAAAGTTTGCCAAGTTCAAAAGAAATCTATAAAAAGATCTCTAAATTTATACCTGATGCTGAATGGAAAATTCACGCTCCGTTAATTGAAAAAATTAACAAATTAAAAAAAGAAAAAAATGCGATAATTCTTGCACATAATTATCAAACACCTGAAATTTACCATGGGGTTGCAGACATTGCTGCTGACTCTCTTGCCTTAGCAGTAGAAGCTTCTAAAACATCTGCGGAAAAGATTATTTTATGTGGAGTTCATTTTATGGCTGAAACAGCAAAATTAATGAACCCAACTAAAAAAGTTTATTTACCAGATATGCAAGCTGGTTGTTCTTTAGCAAGTTCAATCACTGGAAAAGATGTAAGATTATTAAAAGAAAAATATCCAGGTGTTCCAGTCGTATCTTATGTAAATACATCAGCTGATGTTAAAGCTGAAACGGATGTGTGTTGCACATCTGCTAATGCTGTAAAAGTTGTTGAGTCACTTAATGTTGATAAAGTTATTTTTCTTCCCGATCAATATCTCGCAGATTATGTTTCAAAAAATACTAAAGTTAAAATTATTTCATGGAAAGGAACTTGTATAGTTCACGAACAATTTACAGGAAAAGAAATAGAAGATATTAAATCTCAAAACCCAGGTATTAAAATAATTGCACATCCTGAGTGTCCGCCGGATGTTATTAAAGCTTCAGATTTTGCAGGATCTACTTCTGGTATGGTAAAATACGTAAAAGATAATCAGCCTAAAAAAGTTATGCTTGTTACTGAATGTTCAATGAGTGATAATGTTGAGGCAGATAATCCAAACGTATCATTTATCAAACCTTGTAACTTATGTCCGTATATGAAGAAAATAGACTTAAAAAAAATTTTAGACTGTTTAGAAAATGGAACAAACGAAATACTATTAGACGATAAAACTATCGAAGCTGCTCGAAAATCTGTAATTAGAATGACTGAAATTGGTCGTTAGATCAGTGCAAAAATTAAATCAAAAATATATTAAATCTGTTGTTAAAAAAGCTCTAGACGAAGATTTAAGGCCTAGAGGGGATATAACAACTAATTTAATTAGTTTTAAAAATAAGAAATCAAAAGCAAAAATCATTGCTAAACAAAATGGTATTATTGCTGGACTAGACTTTTGTAAAGCGGCTTTTAAATTAATTGGCAAAGAAGCAAATTTTAAAGCAAAAATAAAAGATGGAAAAAAGATTAAAAAAAATAAAGTTATTGCAGAAATAAAAGCTAAAACAAAAACAATTTTAATTGCAGAAAGAACTGCTTTAAATTTTTTAAATCATGCCTCAGGTATAGCA